>QKYL01000114.1 GCA_003255745.1 Paracoccus saliphilus | reverse complement strand
GCAGGAAGGTGGGGCGAGGACACCGCTTACGGCAAAGGTAGCCTGAAGATCGTTGATCTCTCATAAACCAGCGGAGCGCGCGACCTCAGCAAATGATCTGCCAATCTGGCCGCTGAGGTCGGAGCGTGAAGTTCCTATTGAACGGTGGCCTCCTGCCCTTCACCTGGCGCTGCCTCGGTGACCGCCTGGTAGACGAGCTGCATCAGGTGGCGCCGGTAATACGCACGGCTTGGACCAGCGCGTTGAGACATCAGCACGGCCACCAGATCGTACTCCGGGTCGACCCAGAAATAGGTGCCGCCGTAGCCGGCCCACATGAACTGGCCTTCCGCACCGGGGACACTGGCGATGCCGTCCTGTTCGCGAA
>QKYL01000113.1 GCA_003255745.1 Paracoccus saliphilus | reverse complement strand
TCCTTCCAGGAACAGAAGTTCAGGCTGTGGCAGACCAGATGCACGATGCAGGCCTGGACCACAATCCTGCAGCCAGCTATGGCAGGTGTGGCCACGCCGGCCATGGCTGCTGCCGTTTCGAACGCAGGCGGATTGGGCGGGCTGGGTCTCTGCGCCGCACGCCCGGAGGCGGCGCGAATGGCCATTGAGGAGGTGCAACAGCGGACAGCGGCACCTTTCAACGTGAATTTCTTCTGCCACAAGAGACCCAGGCGCGACCCGGCGGTCGAAGCCGCCTGGATCGCGCGGGCGGCACCACTGTTCGCGCGGTTCGACGCCGAGCCGCCAGCCGAACTGCACGATATCTACACCAGCTTTCGCGACACCGACG
>QKYL01000112.1 GCA_003255745.1 Paracoccus saliphilus | reverse complement strand
TCGAGGTGGCGGACAGCATGGTTCATGGCGGTCCCTATCCTGCCAGCACCAATTTCGGCGCGACCAGCGTAGGGACCCTGTCGATCCGCCGCTTCCTGCGGCCGGTCTGCTATCAGAACCTGCCCGAGGCGCTGCTGCCCGCAGATCTACGCTGACCGAATAGTGAGCTACTCCCCGTTCCTCGGACAGATTTCCGGCTGATTTAAGCTACTATCTGCGCCTGCTGATCGGTTGCAATGCTGTTGACGTAGACCATGGCAGGCGTTTGACCGCCATGGGCGGTGTGGGGCCGCAGATGGTTGTAGAAGGTGATCCAGCGTCCGACGCCTGCGCGGGCCTGTGATCCGGTTTCCCAAGCGTGCAGATAGACGCATT
>QKYL01000111.1 GCA_003255745.1 Paracoccus saliphilus | reverse complement strand
GAACTGGTCAGCTGGTCTGTGCAGCAGGCAGGCTGACCATGACATCATCGCAGACTGGCGTGAGCGTTTCCAGCGTCATGTAACGACCGCGCTGGACGGTCCATTCCTCGGTCTGCTCCATCAGGATTGCGCCGACCAGTCTCCGGATCGAAGCTTCGTTGGGGAAGATCCCGACGACATCTGTGCGTCGCTTGATCTCGCCATTCAGGCGCTCAATTGGGTTCGTGCTGTGTAATTTCGCGCGGTGCTGGACTGGGAAGGTCATGTAGGCCAGCACGTCCTCCTCCGCTGTGTCCATGAGCGTAGCGAGCTTGGGTAGCTTGGGCCGCATCTGGTCCGCTACCAGGCGCCACTGGGCTTTGGCTGCCGCGTGGT
>QKYL01000110.1 GCA_003255745.1 Paracoccus saliphilus | reverse complement strand
GGTCGGCGATATTCACGCGCTGCAGTGCAGCAACTAAGAGCAGACATTCTGCGACGCACAGAGACATTGATCGGGCAGCGTCTGCTTCCAATTATGGACCTTGGCCACGCACGGGAGGAGGTCAAGCGGAACGTTCTCGAAGGCATCATTAAGGACCCTCGCTGCGCCCTTCGCAACGCTACCAACTCTCCCGAGCATATCGGCAACGGGAAAGGGAGCGCTAGCCAAACATCCATTTCTAACCTAGAGCTGCCAGCTCCTTGAATTGCTGCTAAGCCCTTGAAAGCTCACCTACAGCACCGAAGTAATGCAGCCACCTTGACATTGGGCCGCACTAGCATCTCTGCTATAAAGGACAGAAGCTGGGAAAGCTAAGCAATTTGTGCTTGCGACGCGGTTACCCATCAAAGCAGAGCGCCTGAAGGTATAAAATGAAGTTCAATTTTACTGACAACTTTGAATTTGAGGCTTTTGTTCGGAGGATTGCCAAAGAATGCTGGGGTGCAACCGGCTACGTCGGAGCTATCACAGTAGATGGAAAAGAGCGCGACGGAATTTTAGAAAGCGAAGATCGCATCTACTGTATAGAAATCACTGTCGCCAAGAATGCAAGGCACACTGCGGAAAGCTGTAAAAAGCTTGATTCCCTAGTTAGGCGTCTGCGGAGCCTTCATCCTGATAAAGGTGTTACTGGTTGGTATATCACAAGGCATGAGCCAACGGGCGATCAAGGCGCCATACTATCAAGATATAAAAATATTATCAATCATCGAACCTACGCCGCTTTTTATGCATCAATGGTCGACGCAAAAGACTACTTGCACGAAAGGGAAAAGAAACCTTTCGGAAGTATTAGAAGTCCGGGAGATGGGAGGTTCGATGCTGCATTAAAGTATACGCCAACGAAAATCTTGAACACTCGGACGGGCGACTATCACCATACGGGAGGTATTGCTCGAGACATTTCGAGGTCGGCGATGCGAGCGCTCATTGTCGGTGAATATGGCGCTGGAAAAAGTATGGCATTGCGCGACATATTTCAAAAAACTCTCAAAACAATATCAGAACGGGTCCGACTCTCAGTTTCCAGTATACATTAACTTGCGGGATCACGTTGAGCAATATGATCCTGATGAATGCCTTAGGCGTCACGCGTCTAGCGTCGGTATGGAAAAGCCAGAAAAGCTGATCAGAGCGTGGCGTTCTGGGTTAGTCTATCTCATTCTCGATGGTTTTGACGAACTTGCACCGCGAATCGCGACTAGTTCGAGAAAGCGGGCGCAAGATTCAAGAAATTCGGCAATAGCCTTGGTTCGGCGCTTAACCGACGAAACGCCCGAGGAAGGAAGCATTGTCCTCGCAGGAAGAAACAACTACTTCGACACTGACGCGGAACTTCACTCCGCAGTTGGCATTAATAAGTCTTGGAAAGTTTTTGAGATACACGATCTCGACGATGAGGATTTGGCTCGCTTCATTAAGGATCATGGCTGGGCGGGTGGTATTCCGAGTTGGGTCCCCAAGAAGCCACTCTTAATTTCATACGTTAAGCAGAACGGTCTTGTGGAAACCTCAGGTGCTGAAGCCGAAGCAAGCATTTCCGACCCCGCTTCCGGATGGAACTTTCTCATTGATAAGATTTGTGAACGTGAAGTTAATCAAGTTTACGTTGCGCTCGAGGCCGTTGAGCTGAGGCAGATTTACAGCCGTTTAGCCACGTTTGCACGCTGCCGTGTCGACCGTCGAGGCCCCTTAGCGTTTGCTGATTGCCGGCGCGCGTTTGTAGAGGTCACAGGTGTCGAACCAGAGGAGCGAAGCGTCACCGCAATTCTTCGTCTCCCAAGGCTATCCGGAAGCTTAATAGGAGTCGAAGCGTCCGAATTGGAAAGAGGGTCTCGCTTCTTCGTGGATCCCGACTTGGCTGACTGCCTAAGCGCAGGGGATGTGGAAGCAGCGATTCTCCTTCCATATAATTATCAGCCTACCACCCATTTAGGGGTTGTTCATGCCTTGGGTGAGTTGGGGCGAAGTGTGGTATATTGCCGCCTCGGTGAGAATGCAGATGTGGCTTTAAGTGCATCTCTCAGACATTTCTCTGAACAGAACTCCGCCGGTGCACGGAACGTTTGCGCTGATCTTGTAGGTGTAGTTTTTTCGAATTTTGCTAGTATCACAAGCGAAATTTTTCTCTCGAATCTCTATTTAGACTCCTTGCGAATTGAGGAAGGAACCAATTTTTCCCGATTCATCTTTGACACTTGTGCCTTTCATACAGTTGAAGCTGATGTGATCAGTGCGGACGATATGCCTATCTTCCAGAACTGTCAGATTGCACATGTCAGAGCCCCAGCGGCTATGTCTGAATATTTTAGTCAGCGCGTTGTCCCGCATAATCAGATCGATAGCTTGGATTTTCAAGATGTAAGTTATGAGGCGTTGAGAAATGAAGGCGCTCCAGAGGACTACCTAGACCTAGTATCGATCATTGATAAAGTGTTCATACAGTCAAAAAAAGGCCGGCAACTTACAGCTGTTTTTCGGGGTCGCTGGGAGACGCGACGGGCGCATATAGATTATGTCTTGGGCGTCATGGAAAAAGAAGGATGGGTCACCTTGAGCCGCCGGGGTGGTGTAGATATCGTTGAGCCAAATATGTCCAAGGCAGCTGAGGCAAAGGCGATCATTGCAAAAAAAGACTATAAGCATCCCCTTCTGACCAGTAAGTAGTTTTAAGGGAAGCGGCGGCGGGATCTGTGATTCTGCTGGTCGACTAAGCCAAGCAAGGGCTCGGGCGGCAGCCGCCAAAAAAAGCCGTGGGAAGCCAACTCCTGCTCGAGGGTTTTGATGGCAATATTGCGGTGCTAGATGCTAGTGACTTCGACCGTGATGAAGTTAAGAATATGAAAGACCTCGACGTCGCGATGGTCTGTGGCTCTAAAAAACTGGTGTTTGCTCGCCAACGCAGCTTGTGGAATGATTTCGCCGGGCATCATACTAGGTGTGACCTTTCTATTCGTAGGAACGCGCTCGAAGGCGAATTGTGGCGGTAGCCAATGATGGGTTCCCCTGATGTCGAAGCTGCGACGGCTGAACCTTGTGTCGACGAAGGCGTTCACCTGGCCTCGGGGATACGTGAGTGTCCGCTGTGGGCAGATGCCACAGGTTCCTAATTGCACCACCGTCGGGCTGCTTTCCGCCCATTGCGTCGGCCCAGGCTATGTGCGGACACCATGCCTACCACTTGATTTTCCGACACCCGCTGATGCACAGGATTCCCTTCCGACCGAAGGGAGTAACCGCACCTTGACCTTGCTGCACGGTATCGCGCCGGTGGCCCGTGAAACGGTCCCTTCGCTCGTGGCCAGGCTGGCCGCGTCGAAGGGCGTGACGCTGTATCAACTGGCGCTCGATCTCGGCGGCTCGTTGAAGCGTTTGGTCAATCAGGACCGCGTGGTGCTCGAGAACCTCGCGGCTTGGGCCGGGCTTGAGGATGCGCAACTGGAAGAGCTGTTGTCATGGACGGGAGAGCCGATCGGCGATGTCCGGATGCGTTTTCGGGGCGAGATATTCGTCTCGCGGGCGCTGCGGAACCCGGTCGTGCAAGGATGCCCCCAGTGCCTGCGGGACGATGCCCTGTCAGCTCCGGAAGATCCATTGGCCGCGATGGCTATGCGGGGGCATTGGCAGATGCGCGAGATGGTGATCTGCGCCACGCATGGCGCGCTGCTGGTGCCTCTCTGGACGGCGCAGCATCCGACAGGCCGAAACGATCTGACGGCCCGGCTGACCGAGATCCTGCCGAACATTCTCTCACGCGCCCTCGACGGTCCGGTGGCCGTTCCAACCGGATATGATCGGTGGCTGGAACAGCGGCTGGACGGGGGCGAGGATACGACCTGGCTCTCGGGCCAAAGCCTTCATGCCGCGACGACCTTCTGTCGCTTGCTCGGAGGCGAGCTGCTGCGGGTCAACGGGCATGACGAGGCTGATCCGCAGGCCTTTCGGCATGCCTCGCTGGCTGCGGGGTTCGATGTCGTGCGGCGTGGTCCCGATGCCATCCGACGCGCCCTGCACGACCTGGCCGCCGAGGCGGACGGCTTTCTGGACGAGCCGCAGAAGGCGTTCGGATCAGTCTGGAAGGATATGCGGGACGTCCATCAGGACAATGAAGCCTTCAAGACGTTCGCGGACATTGTTCTAGCCGTGGTTCTGGACATTTGGCCCATCGCGGAAGGCGCCGTTCTGCTGGGACAGGAGGTCTCGCAGCGGAGGCTTCATTCGGTCAGAACCGCTGCGATGGCACTGCGCGTCACCGAGCGGCGGCTGCGTCCGTTGCTGGTCGAAGCCGGTGTCATCTCTGCTGACGATCCGCGGCCGGACAGCCGCGCCGTCTTCGACGCGCAGGCGCATGGCGGGGCGCTCCGCGCGATCGGATCGCTGGTGACGGACCCGCAGATGCGCCGCACTGTCGGCATCACCGAGGTGGAGCTGCGCGCCCTGGAGCAGGACGGCGTCCTGCAGCCGCGGACGCGCCTGCCCGGCGCGCGGCTTCGCTGGCTGGAGGCGGATGGCCAGGCGCTCGTTGACGAGCTGAACGCGCTGGCCCACGCGAACCTTGGGACCGCCAAATGGGAAACTATCCAGACAGCACAGGCCAACAGCAAGGTCTCCGTGGGACGCATCATCGCTGCCATCCGGGCGCGGCAGATCCGCGTCCATGCCCTGCCAGGCAACACGTCCTATCATGGCTTCAAGGTCTGCCGGAGCGAGTTCGGGGCAATCGAGTAGAGGCCGCGGCAGTTCCTGCTGCTGAGCAATCGCGGGCGAGGGCCGGACAGCAAGTTGACCTCGTGGTCAGGCCATCGACCAAGCGCCGCGGCTTCCATAAAAATAAACCGTTCTCCGACAATGACTTGTAAGCATCGAAGCGTCTTGCGTCAGAAATCTCTTGACGCAGGGTGTGCACAGAAGCCGCAAAACGTGCACTCTTATGCTTTATCGGCAGTTCGTATACGTTGGTGACCCCGACAGGACTTGAACCTGTAACCTGCCCCTTAGGAGGGGGCTGCTCTATCCAGTTGAGCCACGGGGCCGACGCTTTGACCTTTAACTGCGCCTTGCCCGCCTTGGCAAGCTTTGGCTGATCAAGGGGCGGTTGTCGCCACTTCTGTCCTTCGCTAACATCGTCCGACGCAGATCGAGAAGTCGCCCCATGATCCCCACACGATCCCGCCGCCCTCTGACCCTTCGAGACGTGTCCGAGGCCTCGGGTGTGTCCGAGATGACCGTCAGCCGCGTGTTGCGCAACCGGGGCGATGTTTCGGCGGCCACGCGCGAAAAGGTGCTGACCGCCGCCAAGGCCTTGGGATATGTGCCCAACAAGATCGCCGGAGGTCTGGCCAGCCAGCGAGTGAACCTGGTCGCCGTGGTGATCCCGTCGCTGTCGAATCTGGTCTTTCCCGATGTGCTGGGGGGCATCTCGGCCGAACTGGACGACACGGGGCTGCAGCCGGTGATCGGCGTCACCAACTATTCCCCAGCACGCGAGGAGATGGTTCTTTACGACATGCTCTCCTGGCGGCCTTCGGGGGTAATCCTGGCGGGGCTGGAGCACAGCAAGGCGTCGCGGGCGATGCTGCAGAACTCGGGCATCCCGGTGGTCGAGATCATGGACGTGGACGGCGAGGGCATCGACACCCTGGTCGGCATTTCCCACATCCGCGCGGGCCGTGAAATGGCGGCGCGCATCCTGGCGGCCGGCTATCGGCGCATCGGCTTTGTCGGCACCCACATGCCCGAAGACCACCGCGCCAGAAAGCGCCTCTTGGGCTTCGAGGAGGGCCTGGCCCTGGCCGGGGTCCAGCTGGAGGCGCGCGAATATTATCAGGGCGGTTCATCCCTGCTGAAGGGGCGCGAGTTGACCGAACGGATCCTGACCCGTGCGCCGGACCTGGATTTCCTCTATTTCTCGAACGACATGATCGGGGCGGGCGGGCTGCTTCACTGTATCGACAAGGGGTATGACATTCCCGGCCGCATCGGGCTGGCGGGCTTCAATGGGGTGGACCTGCTGGACGGCCTGCCGGTGCGGCTGGCCACGACGGATGCCCGCCGCGTAGATGTCGGCCGCCGCGCCGCGCGGCTGGTGTCGGGCAAGGACCCCATCCCCGACAACCGGATCATCGCGCTGACGCCCACTTTCATGCCCGGTGACACGATCCGCGCCGTGCCGGACCAGGCGGCCGCCACGGGTCTGCCGGGCTAGCATTTCCCGTCGTCCGGGGGCTGCCTTGTGGGTGGTGCCGCTTGCGCCTATCTGTGGGGTCATGGGTATCGTTTTCAACAACCGTCTTCTGTCCCGCAGGCCGCGCGTCGCGGTCATCCGCTTGTCGGGCACCATTGGCGGGGCCGGTCGGGGCGGGGGGCTGAACGACGCCGCCCTGGCGCCGCTGATCGAGCGCGCGTTCCGCCGCGGCAAGCCTGTGGCCGTCGCGTTGGCCGTCAATTCGCCCGGCGGTTCTCCGGTTCAGTCATCGCTGATTGCCGCTCGCATTCGCCGCCTGGCGGATGAGACGGACGTTCCGGTTCATGCCTTTGTCGAGGATGTCGCCGCCTCTGGCGGGTACTGGCTGGCCTGTGCGGCTGACCGGATCTGGGCCGATGAAAGCTCGATCCTGGGCTCGATCGGCGTGATTTCGGCGGGCTTCGGCTTTCACCAGCTGATCGACCGATGGGGGATCGAGCGTCGCGTCCACACGGCCGGGCGGTCGAAATCGACCATGGACCCGTTCCGCCCCGAAAACCCTGAGGATGTCGCGCGCCTGCATACGATCCTGGAGCCGATCCACCAGGCCTTCAAGGACCACGTGCGCGCACGTCGCGGCACCCGTTTGTCCGAGGTGCGCGACCTGTTCACCGGAGAATTCTGGGCCGGCCGAGAGGCCGTGCGCCTTGGGCTGGCCGACGGAATCGGGCACCTGGTCCCCAAGATGAAGGCGCTTTACGGCGACAGGCTGCGGTTCGAGGTGCATGGAATGCGCCGCCCGCTGCTGCGCCGGCTTGGCCTGTCGGCCGAGGCGCTGATCGACGCGGCCGAGGATCGCGCCGCCTTTCAACGCTTCGGGACCCGTGGATGAGCCTGCGCGTCGTTGTCCTGTTCCTGCTTGTCATGGTGGTGATGGCCCTTGTCGGGGGCCCCGCCTTTCGCCGCACATTGAAAAAAATACTGGGGATTGGACGACGTGATCGTTGACATATTGCTTGTGCTGGGCGGGTTGGCCCTGCTTGTTCTGGGCGGCGACCTGCTGGTGAAGGGGGCCGTCAACCTGGCCCTGCGCCTCGGCATGACGCCCCTGGTCGTGGGCCTGACCGTGGTGGCCTTCGGCACCTCGGCGCCCGAACTGATCGTGTCGCTGTCGGCCGCGCTGAAGGGGTCCAGCGCCATTGCCATGGGCAACGTCGTCGGCTCGAACATCGCGAACGTACTGGTGATCCTGGGCTTTACCGCGCTGGTTTCGGTCATCGTCACCAAGGGCCATGATTTGCGCGAAAGCTGGGCGATGATGATCGGCGCCTCGATCCTGCTGATCGTCCTGGCTTTTACCGGAGAGATCGGCCGGCTGGAGGGTGTCATCCTGCTGCTGGCCCTGGGCGCGGTTCTGTGGCGCCAGCTGTCCACCGGCCGGGCGGATGCGGCCGAGATCGAGGGCGCGGAACTGGGCGCCACCTGGAGCAAGATCGTGCTGTGGCTTGCCGGCGGCCTGATCGCGCTGCCCATCGGTGCGAACCTTCTGGTGGGCGGCGCCACCGACATCGCGCGCGTCTTCGGCATCAGCGAGGTGGTCATCGGGCTGACGCTGGTTGCGGTTGGAACCTCGCTGCCGGAACTGGCGGCTTCGGTCGCCTCGGCCATGCGGGGGCGAGCGGACATGGCGCTTGGCAACGTGGTGGGGTCGAACATCTTCAACATTCTGGCGATCCTCGGGATCACCTCCATCGTGTCGCCCCTGCCAATCCCGCCCGAGATGCTGCGCCTGGACCTGTGGGTGATGCTGGCCACGTCGCTGCTGCTGGCGCCCTTCCTGTTCCGCGGCATCAGCCTCACGCGTCCGGTGGGTGGGGTTCTTCTGGCGGGCTATGCGGCCTATGCTTGGGTGCTGCTGTGAAAGGCGTCGCGCTTGTCACCGGCGCCGCCCGCAGGCTGGGCCGCGCCATGGCGCTGGAGCTGGCGCGGCATGGCCATGACGTGGCCATCCACTATGCCGGGTCCGAAACCGAAGCCCAGAACACCGCCGCCGAGGCGCGCGCCCTGGGCGTGCGGGCCCAGACCTTCCAAACCGATCTTCTGGACCCCGAGGCGACGGCGCGCCTGGTTCCCGACGTGGCGCAGGCCATGGGGCCGCTGACGGTGCTGGTGAACAACGCCTCGATCTTCGACTATGACAATATTCATAGCGCCACAATGGAGGGCTGGGACCGCCACATCGGCTCGAACCTGCGCGCGCCCTTCCAGTTGATCCAAGCCTTCGCGGCGCAGGCCCCCAAGGCCGTTCCCGACGAGAATGGAGAGCCGCAGGCTCAGGCTGTGGTCATCAACATGGTCGATCAGCGGGTTTTGAAGCCCACGCCCGAGTTCATGACCTATTCCATCGCCAAGGCGGGGTTGTGGTCGCTGACCCGGACCGCCGCGCAGGCCTTGGCGCCCGATATCCGCGTCAATGCCATCGGGCCCGGCCCCACCATGATCGGCGCCCGCCAATCGCCCGCGCATTTCGCGGGCCAGCGTGCCGGCACGGTTTTGAACCGCGGCGCCGACCCGCAGGGGATCACGCAGGCGCTGGTCTATCTGCTGGAGGCGCGGGCGGTCACCGGGCAGCTGATCTGCGTCGACGGAGGACAGCACCTGGGCTGGCGGACACCGGATGTTCAGGGCCCGGAATAGGCCCGATCCGGACCTGTGGCCACATTTTGTCCACTTGGGTCGGGGGACTGGGCCTATGTCTTGGAATCTTCATGCTTTTTCCCCTGCCGCAGGGTGGGGGATAAAATTTTCCAATGATATCAGTTGGGTTGAAAACTGCCTAATTTATCGGCAAGTTCACGAAGGTGTAACGATTGCTGGTCCCTTCGATCCATCCTCACAGCTCGCCCACAGAGTTGTCCACAGATTCCGTGGAAAGCTTCCTGCTTGCACTCGGGTTCCGGAACTTGCAGCGGGCCCCAGAATCACCAGTCTGACATCATGACCCATAAAACCGGCCACGCGCTGATCCAGGATTACCTTCGCACGCTTGACGGCAGCCCCGGCGTCTACCGGATGCTGAACGCCCAGCAAGAGGTGCTTTATGTCGGCAAGGCCCGCGACCTGAAGGCGCGGGTGTCGAATTATGCCCGGCCCTCGGGCCATTCGGGCCGCATCGCGCGGATGATCCGCGAGACGGCCAGCATGATGTTCCTGACGACGAACACGGAAACCGAGGCGCTGCTGCTGGAGCAGAACCTGATCAAGCAGTTGAAGCCGCGCTATAACGTGCTGCTGCGCGACGACAAATCCTTTCCGAACATCCTGGTGGCCAAGTCCCACGGCTTTCCGCAGATCAAGAAGCATCGCGGAGCGAAATCGGAAAAGGGCGACTATTACGGCCCTTTTGCCAGCGCAGGCGCGGTGAACCGTACGTTGACGCAGTTGCAGCGCGTCTTCCTGCTGAGGAACTGCACCGACAGCACGTTTGAAAGCCGCACGCGCCCCTGCCTGCTGTTCCAGATCAAGCGGTGCAGCGCGCCCTGCGTGGGCCGGATCAGCGAGCAGGATTATGGCGCGCTGGTCAGCGATGCCGAACGCTTTCTGCAGGGCAAGACGACGACGATCCAGTCCAATCTGGCAGCCGAAATGGCCAAGGCGGCCGAGAACATGGAATACGAACGCGCCGCCGCGCTGCGCGACCGGATCAAGGCGCTGACCGCCGTTCAGTCCGTGCAGGCCATCAACCCCAAGGGCGTGGCCGAGGCCGATATCGTGGCGTTGCACATGGAAAGCGGCCAGGCGTGCGTGCAGGTCTTCTTCATCCGCGGCAACCAAAGCTGGGGCAACCGCGACTTCTATCCGCGCCTTGGCGGGGCCGAGAGCCCGGACGAGGTCATGCAGGCCTTTCTGCTGCAATTCTATGATGACAAGCCGCCGCCGCGGCAGATCCTGCTGTCGCACCCGCCCGAGGACCCGGACCTGACCGCCGAGGTCCTGTCCGAACGCGCCCACCGCAAGGTCGAAGTGGCCGTGCCACTGCGGGGCGAAAAGTCCGACCTGGTAACCAACGCCTTGCGCAATGCGCGCGAAAGCCTGGCGCGCCGGATGTCGGAAAGCGCGACCCAGCTGCGCCTGCTGGAGGGGCTGGCCGAGGCCTTTGAATTGCCCGCCCCCCCGCGCCGGATCGAGGTTTATGACAACAGCCACATCATGGGCACCAACGCGGTGGGCGGCATGATCGTGGCGGGGCCGGACGGCTGGATCAAGAACCAGTACCGCAAGTTCAACATCAAGGGGACCGAGATCACGCCGGGCGACGACTTCGGCATGATGAAGGAGGTGCTGACCCGCCGCTTCACCCGCCTGCTGAAAGAGGACCCAGACCGCCAGACCGAGGCGTGGCCGGACCTTCTGCTGATTGACGGCGGCGCAGGGCAGGTGTCGGCCGTGGAAGAAATCATGGCCGAGCTGGGGGTCGAGGACATCCCGATGATCGGGGTCGCCAAGGGCCAAGACCGCGACCACGGCAAGGAGGAGTTCCACCGCCCCGGCCGCCGTCCCTTTGCGCTGCGCATGAACGATCCGGTCCTGTACTTCGTCCAGCGCCTGCGCGACGAGGCGCACCGGTGGGCCATCGGCACCCACCGGGCCAAACGCGCCAAGGCACAGATGTCGAACCCCCTGGACGAGATTGCGGGCATCGGCGCCGCGCGCAAGCGGGCACTGCTGACGCATTTCGGCAGCGCAAAGGCCGTCAGCCGCGCCGGATTGCCCGATCTGCAGGCGGTCGAGGGCATATCGGCCGCAATGGCGCAGAAGGTACATGACCATTTTCATCCGAAAGGATGAGCGGCAAAAGCAAGGGTTCGGTGGTCCGGTAGGAACATACCGCCCTGACGCGGGCGATTCGAGTTAGGCTTCGATCTTCCTCGCAGATGACAAAGGAGGCTGCCATGCCCTTTGCCGGGTTCTTCGGACCGCTCGCGTATCGCGCCGTTCTGCGCGCGCCCCACGATGCCGATGCCGCAATGCCAATGCCACTGGATGACGACGACCTGACCTGCCTTGACGCAACCATCACCGACATCAACATCAAGGGCAGCGATCCGACGCTGCAGGTCCGGGCGCCCGACGGGATGAACTGGACCATCGAACTGGGCAGCCATGCCCGCAACCGCGCCATCGGGCTGGAGGGGCTGGCCCTGCTGCCGGGCGATGCGGTGCGGGTTACCGGCCGCCCAACGCATTTTCTGGGCGAGACGCGCATCAAGGCCCTGCACCTGACGATCGGGCAGCAGCGTTTTGATCTGGACGACAACACCAACAAGGCGGCTTGACGCCTTGGCCGGGGCAGGGGGCATGGCGCCTTGCCCCTTTCCAACCGGCGCAGCACCGACTAGCGTACCTGCATGCGCTGGAACCTGCCCAATATCCTGACCCTGCTTCGGCTTTTGGCGGCACCTGCCGTCCCGCTGATGTTTCTGTATTTTCATCGGCCCTGGGCTGACTGGGCGGCGCTGACGCTGTTCATGCTGGCGGCGGTGACGGACTGGTTCGACGGCTACCTGGCACGCGCCTGGAAGCAGGAAAGCCGCTTTGGCGCCGCGATGGACCCGATCGCCGACAAGGCGATGGTGGTGATCGCGCTGGTCGTTATCACCGGCTATTCGGGCATGAACCCCTGGCTGATCCTGCCGGTGACGGTGATCCTGTTCCGCGAGGTCTTTGTCTCTGGCCTGCGGGAATTCCTGGGCGACAAGTCGCGCACCCTGGCGGTCACCAAGCTGGCCAAATGGAAGACGACGCTGCAGATGGTCGCCATCGCGGTGCTGTTCCTTGGCACGGGCTTGGCCTATGTCACCGACGGCCGGCCGCCCCGCGTGGGCGAAACCGGCCTGGTCTGGTCGGGCAGCTGGGCGGCGCTGGCCACCCATGCAGGGTTGGTCCTGATCTGGCTGGCCGCGGTGCTGACCGCCGTGACGGGGTGGGATTATTTCATCAAGGCGCTGCCCTATCTGAAGGAGCCGCCGCGTGACCCTTGAGATCCTCTATTTCGCCTGGCTGCGCGAACGCGTGGGCCAGCCGCGGGAAACCGTGTCCACCGATGCCGCGACGGTGCGCGACCTGGTGTCGCAACTGGTTGCCCGTTCAGATGGTCATGCGGCGGCCTTCGCCGATCTGGGCACCCTGCGCTGCGCGGTGGACCAGCAACTGGCCGATCTGGACGCGCCGCTTGCGGGGGTGCGCGAGGTCGCGTTCTTTCCGCCCATGACGGGCGGCTGATCCATGTCGGCGCGTGTCCAGGCCGAACCCTTCGATCTTGCGGCCGAGCTGTCCGGCTTTGGCACCGGGGCCGGCGCGGTGGTGACCTTCACCGGCCTCGTGCGGGACGACACCGGCCTGATGGCGGCGCTGCAGATCGAACATTACCCCGGCATGACCGAACGCGCGCTGAGCGATTATGGCGCCGAGGCTGCCCGCCGCTTTCAACTGAGCGATTGGCGCATCATCCACCGTCACGGACGGATCGAAGTCGGGGCGCCGATCATGATGGTCGCCACCGCCGCCCGTCACCGCCGCGCCGCCTTCGAGGGCGCCGACTATCTGATGGACTGGCTGAAATCCCGCGCCCCTTTCTGGAAGCAGGAGATCGCCCGCGACGGCAGCGCCACCTGGGTTCAGGCCAAGAACAGCGACGAGGACGCGTTGTTGCGGTGGTAGGCCGGTCCTGCGCCCGGGCGCCCGTCGGGGTTGCCCGATGATCCGCCCTGAACTGCGCCAAAGCTTTGGTCGACATGCCGAACTCATTGTCTTCGTCGGCCTGACGGGCCTCGGCCTGTGGCTGGCCTTTCGCGGCGGCTGGTTCCTGGCCTTGGTTGGCGGTGCCGTGGCTTTGGTCGGGGCGGCGCTGGCCCTAGGCGCGCTGCGGCGCGGTGCCTTCCGCCGCCCCGTGGCCGCGCCCGGCGTCGTCGAGGTGGTCGAGGGGGCGATCCGATATTACGGCGCCACCGAACTGGGTGGAGAGATCGCCCTGCGTGACCTGACCGAGATCCGCCTGCTGCGCGTGCGCGCCCGCGCCCATTGGCGACTGCGCAGCCACACGGGCGAGGCGCTGCTGGTTCCCGCCGATGCCGCCGGGGCCGAGGCGCTGGCCGACGCCTTCACCGCCCTGCCGGGGCTTGACATGCGGGCCGTCTCGGCGGCGCTGGCGCATGTGGCGGATCAGCGTGACGCCATTCGCACCGTTTGGCGGAGACAGGGCTGAGGCGGCTTGACTCGGCTGGCCGGCCTTGCCACCTGTGATCGACTTGAAACCTTGAGAGGCCTCGACCGCATGTCCATACCCCAGCAGGGCGGAGGCCCCATCGAGAATCGCGACCAGCTTGCCGAATATATTGCCAGCGGCGAAAAGCCCAAGGCGGACTGGCGCATCGGCACCGAGCACGAAAAGTTCGGCTATGACCTGGCCCACCGCATGCCGCTGCCCTACGAGGGGCCGGCCTCGATCACCGCGATGCTGGAGGGGCTTCGCGACCGGTTCAACTGGTCCCCCGTCCTGGAAGCCGGCAAGCTGATCGGGCTGGAGCGTGACGGGGCCAATGTCAGCCTGGAGCCCGGCGGCCAGCTGGAACTGTCCGGCGCGCCGCTGGAGACGATCCACCAGACCTGCAACGAGGTGAACCAGCATCTGGCCGAGGTCGAGGCCGTGGCCAAGGACATCGGCGCGGGCTTCATCGGACTGGGCGCCGCCCCCATCTGGGGTCAGGACGACATGCCGATGATGCCCAAGGGGCGCTATCGGCTGATGACCGATTACATGGGCCGGGTGGGCACGCTTGGTACGCAGATGATGTACCGGACCTGCACGGTGCAGGTGAACCTGGATTTCGCCAGCGAAGCTGACATGGTCCAAAAGATGCGCGTGGCGCTGGCGCTGCAACCGGTAGCCACCGCACTGTTCGCCAATTCTCCCTTCCTGGACAACAAGCCCAACGGGATGAAGTCCTGGCGCGCGCATATCTGGCAGAACCTGGATGCGGCGCGGACCGGCATGCTGCCCTTCGTTTTCGAAGACGGGTTCGGCTATGAGGCTTGGGTCGATTACGTCCTGAACGTGCCGATGTATTTCGTTTATCGCGACGGGAAATACATCGACGCCCTGGGCCAGAGCTTCAAGGATTTTCTGGATGGTCGCCTGCCTGCCCTGCCGGGCGAGGTGCCGACACTGTCGGACTGGGCCGACCACATGACCACCGTTTTTCCGGAAGCCCGCGTCAAGAAGTACATCGAGATGCGCGGTGCCGATGGTGGTCCGTGGCGGCGTCTGTGCGCGCTGCCGGCCCTGTGGGTCGGGCTGACCTATGACCAGGGCGCGCTGGATGCGGCCTGGGATCTGGTCAAGGGCTGGGACGCGGAGACGCGCGAAGGTCTGCGCATCGCGGCGGGCCGCGACGGGCTGCAGGCGCAGGCGGGCGGTGTCAGGATGCACGACCTGGCGCGCGAGGTGCTGGCGATCGCCGAAGGCGGGCTGAAGGCGCGGGGCCGGTCGGGCAATGATGGGCTGGTCCCGGACGAGACGCACTTCCTGAATGCGCTGAAGGAAAGCGTGGACAGCGGCAAAGTCCCGGCGGACGAGCTGCTGGAGAAATACCACGGCTCTTGGGGTGGCGATCTGAACCGCATCTATGACGAGTATTCCTATTGATCCAGGCGGGCCTCCCTTTATGGGGGGCCGCACGCGAAGGTGAGGATGCAGTGCTTGATCCGGGGCGCTTCTGGTGGCACCCCACGCGCAAAACATGCGGGGACAAATCATGCGTGGGGATGTGATGCAGTGGGTCGGGCGGCTGGTCGCGGTCGTCTTTGGCTTGGGTGTGCTGGCCGTGCTGGGCGCGGTGGTGACCTTGGTGCGGCAGGCCGAGGGCGTGCCGCCAATGCCGATCTTTCTGGCCCTGCTGGGGCTGGCGGTCCTGATCCTGCTGGCGGGGGCTTGCCTTGCCCTGATCTCGATCGCCGTTTCGGCCCGGCGCGGGGTGGAGGCGCTGCGGCGCCTGTCCGCGCCCGAGGCGCTGGCCGAGTTCCTGCCGGATGAGGATGAGACCCCGGCACCCGCCGCGCCCCAGCCCGAGATGCAGGGGCCTTTTACCTCCAACGGGCTGCGGGGCGCCGCAGTGGCCCCCTCACGCCCCTCGCGCCGTATCCTGGTCGCCGAACGCTAGGCCTGTCTGCGCCCGATGCGCGGTTCGGTGCCCGCCAGAAGGCGGCTGATGTTCGCGTGGTGCCGGATGAAGATCAGCACCGCCATGAAGGCCGCCACCGCCGCAATGTCAGGCCGGCCCATGCCCCAGGCAAAGACCGGGGCAAGGGCGGCGGCCAGCAGCGCGCTGAGGCTGCTGATGCGGCTGACCAGCGCGGTCAGCCCCCAGGTGGCGCAGGCGATCAGGCCAAGCGGCCAGTGCAGCGCCAGCAGCGTACCCAGGAAGGTCGCGACCCCCTTGCCGCCCTTGAAGCCCAACCAGACCGGGAAGCAATGGCCCAGAAAGGCCGCGCCGCCCGCCAGGATAGCCGCGGCCTCGCCCCCGAACTGGCGGGCGATCAGGACCGCGATGGCGCCCTTGCCCGAATCCAGCAGCAGCGTGGCCAGCGCGGCCGGCTTGTTGCCGGTCCGCAGCACGTTGGTTGCCCCGATATTCCCCGAGCCGATCTTGCGCAGGTCGCCCAGTCCCGCCGCACGGGCGATCACCAGGCCGAACGGCACCGAGCCCAGCAGATAGCCGAACAGCGTCCAGAGGATCAGGCTCATGCGTCGTCTCCGTGGACACGGCGGCCCGCGACCCAGGTGCCCAGCACGCGCCCCTGCATGCGTGCGCCGTCAAAAGGCGTGTTCTTGGATTTCGACAGCAGCGTGAAGCGGTCCATCAGGAAGGGCGCGTCGGGATCGAACAGCACCAGGTCCGCGGGCGCCCCGGTCGACAGCCGGCCCGAGGGCAGCTTCATCCGCCGGGCCGGGTTCAGCGACATCGCCCGCCACAGCTGCGGCAGGGTCAGCCCGCCCTGATGATAAAGCCGCAACGCCGCCGGCAGCAGGGTCTGCAGCCCGACGGCGCCGGGGGCGGCCGCTTCGAAGGGCAGGCGCTTGGATTCCTCGTCCTGCGGCGTGTGGAAGCTGGCGATCACGTCGATCAGCCCATCGGCCACCGCCTGCACCATCGCCTGGCGGTCATCCTCGGACCGGAGCGGCGGGGTAAAGCGGAAGAAGGTGCGGTAATCGCCAACGTCGAATTCGTTCAGCGTCAGGTGGTGGATCGAGATCCCGGCGGTGATGTCCAGCCCGGCCTGGCGGGCGCGGCCCAGGGCGGGCAGGGCGCCGGCGGTGGTGATCTGGTCGGCATGCCAGCGGCAGCGGGTCATCGCCACCAGCGCCAGGTCGCGGTCCAGGCCAATGACCTCGGCCATGGGCGAGACCGAGGGAATCCCGTAAAGCGACGCGAACTTGCCGCTGGTCGCCGCGGCGCCCTGCGACAGGCCGGGGTCCTGCGGGTGGCCCACGATCAGCGCGTCCAAGCCCCGCGCATAGGTCATGCAGCGCGACAGAAGCTTGGTGTCCCGAACCACGCGCACGCCATCGGTAAAGGCGACCGCGCCAAGGTCGGTCAGGAACCCGATCTCGACCATCTCGCGGCCTTCGCGGGACTTGGTCAGGGCGGCCATGTGGTGGATGTTGACGGGTGCGTCCAACGCGCGCCGGGCCACGAACTCCAGCGCCTCGGGCGTGTCGATGGGGGGGATCGTGTCGGGGCGGGCGATCATTGTCGTGACCCCGCCCGCCGCAGCCGCGCGGCCCGCGCTGCGGAAGCTTTCCTTGTGCCGTTCGCCCGGTTCGCCGATCTTGACGCCCCAGTCGATCAGGCCGGGGGCAAGCGCACGCCCGCCGCAGTCGATGACGGTGCCGCCTTCGGGCGCGGGTTCGTCGGGCGCACCACGGCCGCTGATGCGGCCGTTGGTGACGCGCAGGCTGCCGGGGGCATCCTCTTGCGTCTCGGGGTCGATCAGGCGCGCATTGGCAAAGATCAGGTCCATGGTCATACCTCGCCCGTGGCGGCCCGGCCGCGTTCGGCCCGCAGGTTGCGGGCCAGCAGGTCCAGCGCGGCCATGCGCACGGCCACGCCCATCTCGACCTGGTCCTGGATCACGCTGCGGTTGATGTCGTCGGCGATGGTGCCGTCGATCTCGACCCCGCGGTTCATCGGGCCGGGATGCATGACGATCGCGTCGGGCGCGGCCAGCGCCAGCTTTTCCGCATCCAGCCCCCACCGGTGAAAATATTCACGCTCGGACGGGATAAAGCCGCCATCCATGCGTTCCCGCTGAAGCCGCAGCATCATGACGACATCCGCGCCCTTCAGCCCCTCTCGCATGTCCTCGTAAAGTTCGACGCCCATCTCGGCCACGCCCGAGGGCATCAGGGTCGCAGGTCCGATCAGGCGGATGCGGTTTTCCATCTTGCCCAGCAGGATAAGGTTCGACCGCGCGACCCGGCTATGCGCGATGTCGCCGCAGATGGCGACGGTCAGGCGGTGCAGCCGCCCCTTGGCCCTGCGAATCGTCAAGGCGTCCAGCAACGCCTGCGTGGGATGTTCGTGCCGCCCGTCGCCTGCGTTGATGACCGCGCAGTTCACCTTTTCCGCCAGCAGGTTCACCGCGCCCGAATGGGGATGCCGTACCACCAGCAGGTCGGGTTGCATCGCGTTCAGCGTCAGCGCCGTGTCGATCAGGGTCTCGCCCTTCTTCACCGACGACTGGCTGACCGCCATGTTCATCACGTCCGCGCCAAGCCGCTTGCCGGCCAATTCGAAGCTGGCTTGGGTACGGGTCGAGTTTTCAAAGAACATGTTGATCTGGGTCAGCCCCTCCAGCGCATCGGAATGCTTGACCGTGCGGCGGTTGAGGGCGACGTAGTCTTCGGCCAGATCCAGCAGCGACGTGATTTCGTCGGGCTTGAGATGGTCGATGCCCAGAAGGTGGCGGGCGCGAAAGCTCATGTGCGGCCTCATGGTCGGGGATGAGGGTTCTATTGCAGATGGCGAAGATTGCAGCAAGCCGGCAGGGACACCCGCCCTTTGGCCGCCGCCGTCCGGTGGCCGTTTTGCAGCGTGGCTGATCAAGCGCGGATTCTTGCATGTCATGCAAGCCCCCTCTTGCCGCGTCGCGGGTGTCGGGCTATGGCGCAATTATGCAAATGAGCCGGTATCGCCCTCATCTCCTTGCGACCCTGTCGTTGGGGCTGCCGTTGATCGGCAGCCACCTTGCGCGCATGGCCATCGGCATTGGCGATACGGTGATGATCGGCTGGTACGGGGTCGAGCCGCTGGCCGCGCTGGTGATCGCGACATCCTTCTTCCACATCCTGTTCTTCCTGGGCATGGGCTTCGGCACCGGCGTGATGGGGCTGATCGCCAGCAACATCGCCTCGGGCGACGAAACCGAAGTCCGGCGCGGGACGCGCATGGCGCTGTGGCTGTCCTCGGCCTTTGCGCTGATCGTGATGCCCCTGATGTGGTATTCCGAGCCGATCCTGCTGGCCCTGGGGCAGACCGCGACGGTGGCCTCGCTGTCGCAGGACTACCTGCGCATCGCGGGTTGGGGCTTGGGCGTCGTGCTGGGACAGCTAACGCTGGCATCCTACCTGGCGGCGTTGGAGCGGACGCAGGTGGTGATGTGGGTCACGCTGGCCGGCCTTCCGCTGAATCTTGCGCTGAACTGGGTGCTGATCTTCGGAAACCTCGGCGCGCCCGAACTGGGCGTCCGGGGCGCCGCCATCGCCAGCGTCACGGTGCAGGTGTTTCAGCTGCTGCTGCTGGTGATCTATGCGGCCTGGCTGCCGATGGCGCGCCAATACAACCTGTTCCAGCGGTTCTGGCGCCCGGACTGGCAGGCGATGCGCCAGGTGGCCCTGATCGGCTGGCCGATCGGGCTGACCATGGTGGCCGAAGGTGGGCTGTTCGTCGCCTCGAACATCATGATGGGCTGGATCGGCACGCCGCAGCTGGCCGCCCACGGGATCGCGCTGCAGATCACCTCGATCACCTTCATGGCTCATCTGGGGCTGTCCAACGCGGCAACCGTTCGGGTGGGGCAGGCCAAAGGCCGCGGCGACCGCACCTGGATGCGGGACGCGGCGCTGACGGTTGTCTGGATGTCGCTGGCCTTCTCGATGATCTTCATTGCCCTCTACCTGCTGTTCTCTGAACAGCTGGTGCGGCTCTACCTGGACCCGACCGACCCGCAGGCGCCCGACATTGTCATCCTGGGCTCGATGCTTCTGATGTACGCGGCGCTGTTCCAGCTGACCGACGCCTTCCAGGTCATCGCCCTTGGCTTCCTGCGCGGCGTCCAGGACACGCAGGTGCCGATGTGGATCGCGGGCTTCAGCTACTGGGTCGTGGGCATGCCGGTGGCTTGGGCGCTGGCTTTTCCCTTGGGCTTTGGACCCGCCGGCCTGTGGCTGGGCCTCTGCGTCGGGCTGACCTTCGCGGCGGTCCTGCTGATGCGCCGCTTCTGGCGCGGCCACGCGCGCGGGGACTGGACCCGCGTCCCTGCCGCAGTCTAACCTGCGCCCGGAAGGAGATCCAGATGCGCCCTGTTTTCGTCCAGTTCCGCTGCGAACCCGGCAAGACCTATCAGGTGGCCGAGGCGATCTATGACCGCGAGGTCGTCAGCGAGCTTTACTCCACCTCGGGCGATTACGACCTGATCGCCAAGGTCTATATCCCCGAGGACGAGGATGTCGGCCGCTTTCTGTCCGACCGGCTGTTCGACATCCCTCATATCAGCCGGACCCTGACAACCATGACCTTCCGCGCCTTCTGATGCGGTTCGCGCCCCTGCCTGCGGGCCTTCCCGCCACCGTCCCCTTTGTCGGTCCCGAGACGCTGGAGCGTCGCCGCCAAGCCCCATTCCTGGCCCGTCTGGGTGCGAACGAAAGCGCCCTTGGCCCCAGCCCCTTGGCCGCGCGGGCCATGCGCGAGGCGGTGAACGAGATCTGGAAATACGGCGATGGCCCCAGTCACCACCTGACCCGGGCGCTGGCCGCGCATCTTCAGGTCCAGCCGTCCAACATCATGGTGGGCGAGGGGATCGACGGGCTTCTGGGCAACCTGGTGCGGCTGATGGTCAGCCCGGGCGATGCGGTGGTGACGTCCGAGGGCGCCTATCCCACCTTCAACTATCACGTGACGGGCTTCGGCGGCGCGTTGCACAAGGTCCCCTATCGCGATGACGCCGAGGATCCGCAGGCCCTGCTGGCGCGGGCCCGGCAGGTCGGTGCACGGCTGGTCTATCTGGCCAATCCCGACAATCCGATGGGCAGCTGGCACAAGGGCTCGGTGATCCAGGCGATGCTGGAGGACCTGCCGGCCGACTGCCTGCTGGTTCTGGACGAGGCCTATGCGGAATTCGCCCCCGCCGAAGCCATCCCGGACATTGCGGCCGACGACCCGCGCGTCATCCGCATGCGGACCTTTTCCAAGGCTTATGGCCTGGCCGGCGCACGGATCGGCTATGCGATTGGTGCACCGGACCTGATCGCGGGCTTTGACCGCATCCGCAACCATTTCGGCGTGAACCGCATCGCCCAGGCCGGCGCCCTGGCGGCGCTGGCCGACCAGGGGTGGCTGGCGCATGTGGTGGCCCAGGTCGAAACCGCACGCGACCAGATCGCGCAAATCGGAGCAGAGAGCGGCCTGACCCCGCTGCCGTCCGCCACCAACTTCGTAGCGCTTGATACCGGCCGCGACGGCGCCTTCGCCCGCGCGCTGGTCGCGGCACTGGAGGAGCAGGGCGTCTTTGTGCGAATGCCCGGTACCGCCCCCCTGGATCGATGCATTCGGGTCAGCTGCGCGCCTGCGACGCAGCTTGACGTGCTGGCCGACGTCCTGCCCCGGGCGCTGGCACAGCTAAGGCCCACATGAAGCGCCGCCGCGCCTCTTCGGCGATCGCCTGACGCATCTGCAGCCGCGCGGTTTCCGTCGGCCGCGCCGCACGCGCGGGACCCTCCGACAAACGGGACTGCGCCGCGATCACCTGCTTTTTCAGGACGATCTCTTCGGGCAGAACGCGGCCTGTGCCATGATCCGGGAACCTGCGGTCGTCGCATTTGCCTCGACAGGCCGGCGCGGGAGGGTTCGCCCCTCGCCCACCAGCCCAGACAGCTTTCCCTCAGCCCAAGCCTTCAGCATCATCCGCTCCGCGACCCGCTCCAGCCAGCCCTTGCGCGCCTCCGCTTGCGCTTCTTCGTTGCCCAAATACCCATCTCCGAAGGCCCCCGCCGGGACCTTCGGCCGACCAGGCTCACATTGCCGCCAACTGCGTCAGCGCCGCATGCAGGCGCGCGATGTCATCCTCCAGCGCCGCCAGCTTGTCGCGGGTTTCCTCGATTACCTCGGGTTCGGCATTTTCGACAAATTTCGGGTTGGACAGGCGCTTCTGCAAGCCGTCGGCATCCTTGCGGGCCTTGCCTTCTGCCTTCTGCAGGCGTGCCATCTCCGCCGCCACGTCAATCACGTCGCCGATGGGCAGCGCAAAGCTGGCTCCCTGGACCGAAACCGCGATCATCCCCTTGCCCGCCGCGCCGTCGGCGGGGGCGTTCACCCGCGCCAGGCGCTCGATCAGCGGGCCGTTCGCGGCCAGCGCCGCGCGGGCCGCCGCGTCCGCCTCGGTCACAACCAGGTCCAGCCTGGCGCCCGCCGGCACGCCCATCTGCGCGCGGGCCGACCGCACCGCCTCGATCAGCGCGATGACCCAGTTCATCTGCCGGTCGGCATCCGCGTCGATCAGGTCCGTTCCCAGCTGCGGCCAGTCGCCATGGACCAGCATGCGGTCGCGATCCCCGGTCGTTGCCCACAACTCCTCGGTCACAAAGGGCATGATCGGGTGCAGCATAAGATAGCACTGGTCCAGCACCCAGCCCATCGTCGCCCGCGTCTCCTCGGCATGGTCGCCGTCGAACAGCGGCTTGGCGAATTCCACATACCAGTCGCAGACTTTACCCCAGACAAAGCCGTAAAGCCCCGCCGCCGCATCGTTGAAGCGATAGGAGGCCAGCGCCTGGTCCACATCCATCAGCGTCCGCGCCGTCTCGCCGATGATCCAGCGGTTGACCGTATGGGCGGGTGCGGGCCGCTGCCCGCCGCCGCGCACGCCGTTCATCTCGGCAAAGCGGGCAGCGTTCCAGATCTTGGTGACAAAGTTGCGGTTCACCTCGACATGCTTCGGCCCCAGCTTGGGATCGCGGCCCATCGCCGCCATCGACGTCAGGGTAAAGCGCAGCGCATCCGCGCCGTATTCGTCCACCAGCGTCAGCGGGTCGATCACGTTGCCCTTGGACTTGGACATCTTGGCACCCTTTTCGTCGCGCACCAGTCCGTGGACATAAACGGTGTGGAAGGGCACGTCGCCCACCACCTCCAGCTGCATCATCATCATCCGGGCCACCCAGAAGAAGATGATGTCGAAGCCCGTGACCAGCACGTCGGTCGGGAAATACTTCTTCAGTTCCTCGGTCGGTTCGGGCCAGCCGAGCGTCCCGATGGGCCACAGGCCCGAACTGAACCAAGTGTCCATAACGTCGGGGTCGCGGTATATCGGCAAGGGTTGATCCTTACCTTCAAAGGCGTCCAAGAACAGATCTGCTGCTTGCGCGCGGTTTTCCACAACAACAACCTGCCGTCCGTAGAAGGCTTCAGCTTGCAAGCGTGCAGCTTCGGCGTTCTGGGCGCAAAACTGCTGAGTTGGCTTCATATTCATCCGCCAGCTGAGCTTGCCAGCCTCATCTTTTTCAAGCCCGTACCAAACCGGGATCTGGTGGCCCCACCACAGCTGGCGGCTGATGGTCCAAGGCTCGATGTTCTCCAGCCAGTTGAAATAGACTTTTTTGTGCTGCTCGGGCAGGATCTGGGTGCGCCCGGTCCGGACAGCCTCCAGCGCGGGGCCGACGATGCGTTGGGTGTCCACAAACCACTGGTCGGTCAGCATCGGCTCGATCACCACGCCAGAGCGGTCGCCAAAGGGCTGCATGATCGGCTTGGCGTCGACCACGGGGCGGCGTTCCAGATGCTCGGCGCCGGTTTCCTTGTCGATCTCCTTGTGCAGGTAGGTGACCGCCAGGCCCTCGGCGGTGATCGCATCGACCACGCGCTTGCGCGCCTCCATCCGGTCCAGCCCGCGCAGGTCCTCGGGAACCAGGTTCACGGTCGAGATCTCGCCCACATCCTCACCCCGTGCGGCGCGTGATGCGATGGCGGCACTTTCAGCATAGGACAGGCCGTCGCTGCGCATCGCGCCCTTGGTGTCCATCAGCGCATAGAGCGGGATGTTGTTGCGCATCGCCACGCCATAGTCGTTGAAGTCATGCGCGCCGGTGATCTTGACCGCGCCGGACCCAAAATCGGGATCGGGATATTCGTCGCTAATGATCGGGATCAGGCGGCGGTGTTCCTTGGGCCCGACCGGAATTTCCACCAGCTTGCCGACGATGGGGGCGTAGCGCGCATCCGATGGATGAACCGCAACCGCGCCGTCGCCCAGCATGGTTTCAGGCCGCGTGGTCGCTATGCTGATATAATTGCGCGTCTCGCGCAGGGTGACGTTGCCGTCCGCGTCGCGTTCGACATATTCATATGTCTCGCCGCCGGCCAGCGGGTACTTGAAGTGCCACATATGGCCCGGAACCTCGCGGTTCTCGACCTCAAGATCGCTGATCGCGGTTTCAAAATGCGGGTCCCAGTTCACCAGCCGCTTGCCGCGATAGATGATGCCCTTGTTGTAAAGGTCGACAAAGACCCGGATCACCGCATCGTGGAAATTCCCTTCCTCGCCCGCAGGCGCGCCTGGGGCGCCCGACATGGTAAAGGCGTTGCGCGACCAGTCGCAGCTGGCGCCAAGGCGCTTCAGCTGGCCCATGATCGTGTCGCCGGATTCACGCTTCCAGTCCCAGATTTTCTGAACAAAGGCGTCGCGGCCGATCTCGCGGCGGTTCGGCTCGTCCCGCTGCGCCATCTGGCGCTCGACGACCATCTGGGTGGCGATGCCCGCGTGATCCTGGCCCGGCTGCCACAGCGTGTCGAACCCGCGCATCCGGTGCCAGCGGACCAGGATGTCCTGCAGGGTGTTGTTGAAGGCGTGGCCGATATGCAGGCTGCCGGTGACGTTGGGCGGCGGAATCATCACGGTAAAGGTTTCGCTTCGCGAGGCATTGGCCCCGGCCGCGAAGGCATTCGCCTTTTCCCATCCGGCGCTGATCCGGGCCTCGGCGGCCTTGGCGTCAAAGCTCTTGTCCATCGTCATCGCTGCATATCCCCTTGCCTGGGGACGGATTAGCGAATGCAGGGGCAAAGGCCAAGCCATGCCGGCAGGGGCCATACCGGTCGCTGCGTCTTAGGTCAGGTCGACCACCGGCGCGAAACCGCCCCAGAACATCCGTTTGCCGTCAAAGGGCATGTCGGACATGGACGACATCTCGGGCTGCGGTTCGGCCATCATGGTTGCCCAGGCCGCATCCGCGGTGGCGCGGTCGGGCCATTCGATCCAGGAAAAGACCGGCACCTCGCCCTCCACGGCCTGCGTGGCGCGGTAGAAGTCGGTCTGCTGGCCGTGGGGAACATCCTCGCCCCAGGCCTCGACCATCCGCAGCGCGCCGAAGCGCTTGAACATGGGCCAGGCGGCCCGGGCGTGATCGGCATAGGCATCCTTCTGCTCCGCAGGCACGGCCAGCACGAAACCGGAATAATAGGTCATCTGATCCTCCTGTGATTCCCCGCAGGAAGGGTGCGCCTTGAGATATTTAAAAGCAACTGTTAGTATCTTTTTATGACCGATCAATCCCGGCTGCGATATGACGAAGGCTGCCTTGCGGCCCATGCCCTGAACCTGGTGGGGGACCGATGGGCGCTGCTGGTGCTGCGAGAGCTGATGTTGGCGGACAAGCGGTTCCAGCAGATCCGCGCCGGACTGCCGGGGATCACGGCGGCGGTGTTGACGCAGCGCCTGACGCAGCTGATCGGCGCGGGTGTGGTTCGGCACGACGCGCGGCTTGGCCTCTATGGTGCGACGCCCTCGGGGCGGGGGCTGCTGCCGGTCCTGCAGGCCCTGTGCCGGTGGGGGGCCTTGCATCGGGGCCATGATCCCGGCCGCTTCATCAGCCCGACCGCGCTGATGATCTCGATGACGGCAATGATCGATGCGCAGGCGGCGCAGGGCCTGTCGCTGCGCGCAGGCTTCCTGATCGGGCGCGAGGGCTTTGTGCAGCGGCTGACCGGCGACGGCATCCTGGATGTGGAGGCGCAGGACGATCCCCATGCCGATTTCGTGCTGGAGGGGGACGGCAATGCCTTGGCGCGTGCGGTCTATGGTGCGCAGCCCCTGTCGGCGCAGGGCGATGTGACGGTGCGCGGCGACGATGCGCTGGCGCAGCGGTTCTTGGACTTGTTCCGGCTGCGCTAAACGGCGCGGTCCAGCTTGGTGGACAGGTGGATCAGGCTTTCCGACGAGCGGACGCCCTCGATCCCGCCGATCCGGTCCAGCGTATCGTCCAGTTCGGCGGTAGATCCCGCGGCCAGCTGCACCAGCAGGTCGATCCGGCCGCTGGTGGTGTGGATCCGCTCGACCTGCGGCATGACCTTCAGCCGCGACAGGACGGCGGGCAGGCTGCGCGGTTCGATCCCCACCAGGACCGAGGCGCGGATGCGTGCCCCCTGCGCCGCTTCGCCAAGGCGCAGCGTATATCCGGCAATGGCGCCGGTCCCTTCCAGCCGCTCCAGCCGCGCCTGCACCGTGGACCGCGCCACGCGCAGCCGCCGCGCCAGGACCGCCACCGACATGCGCGCGTCACCCGACAACTGCGACAAAATGTTGCGATCCAGATCGTCCAAGGTGCCCTGCCGGTCGAATTTCGTCAAAATGACATGATCAATGGCATAATAACCGGGATAAGGTGCGAATCTACCCTTTTCATCGGTGAAATCGGAACCCAAAAGCGCCATTCTGAGTTCATGCCCCTTATCCGCACTGCCTGTTCGAAAGGAACCGCAATGGGACAACAGAAGACCGTCTGGGACAATCCGGCCGAGGTTATTCGCCATCTCGCCCCGGAACATCCGGTCATGGTCTTCGCGCCGACGGTGCTTCAGGCCCGCGCGCGGCAGTTCATTGAAGGATTTCCGGGACTTGTTACCTATGCGGTGAAGTCCAACCCCGAAGAAGCCGTGATCCAGAACCTGGTGTCCGCCGGCATCCGGGGTTTTGACGTCGCTTCGCCCTTCGAGATCGATTTGATCGGGCGCATGGCCCCGCGGGCGGCACGGCATTATCACAACCCGGTGCGGTCGCGGTCCGAGATCGCCCATGCCGTCGCCGCCGGCATCCGCGCCTGGTCCGTGGACAGCCGGTCTGAACTGGACAAGCTGTTCGAACAGGTGCCGACCAGCATGGCGGGCGAAGGGGTCGAGATTTCTCCGCGCTTCAAGCTGCCGGTTCTGGGTGCTGCCTATGACTTCGGTTCTAAGTTCGGCGCATCGCCGGAACTTGCGGCCGAACTGCTGGCCGAGGTGGCGCGGCGCGGCTATGTCGCCTCGCTGACCTTCCATCCGGGGACGCAATGCACCGACCCGATTGCCTGGGAAAGCTATATCCGCGTGGCGAAAGACATCTGCGACATGGCAGGGGTGCGGGCGCAGCGTTTGAATGTTGGCGGCGGCTTCCCGTCGCACCGTGTCGTGGGTGTCGAGCCCGACCTGGCCTCGATCTTTCAGGAAATTGGTGACACCACGACCGAGATGTTCGGCGCGGATGCTCCGGCGCTGGTCTGCGAACCGGGCCGGGGGCTGGTCGGCGATGCCTATTCGCTGATCACCCGCGTCAAAGGGGTCCGTGACGGCGGTCATGTCTTCCTGAACGATGGTGTCTATGGTGGCTTGGCCGAACTGCCCATCATCGGCAACATCGACCGCATCGAGGTGCTGACCCCGCAGGGCCAGCCGCGCGGCGGCGAGGCCGGGGGCAGGGTGATCTTTGGTCCCACCTGCGATTCGGTGGACCGCCTTCCCGGAGAACTGACCCTGCCCGAGGATGTCGCCGAAGGCGACTATGTGATCTTCCACGGGGCGGGCGCCTATTCGACCGTGACCAACACAAGATTCAATGGCTTCGGCGCAATGTCCCACGCGACGGTGATGCATCTGTTCTAACGATTCGCTCATGCCCCCATGCTAGTCTTGGGGGCATGACAGCGATTCGCCCGCCTACCACCCATGTCGTGCTGATGGATGGCACTTTCGCCTCGCTTGCGGATGGGCGGCGCAGTTCGATCGGGCGGATTTATCGGCTTTTGTCGGGGCGGCTGGGGCCAATTCCCAAGGTCAGGATGCGGGTCCATTACGGCATGGGCCAGCAGTGGAACCGTTGGCAAACCTTGCCCGACCTGGCAATGGGCCGGATCCTGGAATTGCGGATCACCGAGGCTTATGGCTGGCTGGCCTCGGGCTATCAACCGGGCGACCGCATCTTCATGCTGGGCTATTCGCGCGGGGCCTTTGCCGTGCGCAGTCTGGCAGGCATGATCAGCCGCGTCGGCCTGCTGCGCGCCGATGGTGCGACCGAGCGTCATATCCGACTGGCCTGGCGGTACTACCAGCAGGGCGCCGCGCCGCAGACCCTGGATCTGTTCCGCCGCCGCCGCTGCCACGTTTCGGCGCCGATCCGCATGGTCGGGTGCTTTGACACGGTGACGGCCCTGGGGGTGCGGCTGCCGGTCCTGTGGATGCTGACCGAACCACGCTTTCGCTTTCATGACGCGCATCTGGGGCAGGGGATCGAGCGGGGCTATCAGGCCCTGGCACTGGACGAAACCCGCGCTGCCTTTGCGCCCCTGCTGTGGGACGACGACCACGCCGCCGGACGGATCGAGCAGATGTGGTTCCGCGGCGCCCATGCCGATATCGGTGGCCAGTTGAGCGGTTTCGAGTTCGCGCGCCCGCTGGCGAATGTCCCTCTGGTGTGGATGCTGGACCGCGCCGAAGCATCGGGGCTGGCCCTGCCGCAGGGTTGGAGGGACCTGTTCCCCTGCGACGCCACGGCCCCGTCGATCGGGTCCTGGCGCCACTGGGGCAAGCTGTTCCTGATGCGGGCCCCGCGCCTGGCGGGTCAATACGCGACCGAGGCACTGCATGACACAGTCCCGCGTCCTTATCCGGGGCCTGCCCTGCTGACCGGTGCACTGTCACCCCTTGCGGCGGCCCCCCTGCGGCGGCGGCGCAAGGCAAGGGCCGCAACCGAGGCGCCGTCGCCCGAACCTCCGTCGCGCATGGCCTGACAGGGCGCGCCCGTGACGGAGCGCGTCTTTGGCGGTCAGGCTACCGCCTCGACGCCAGGGGCGGGCCGGATGCCCAGGGCGGTGCAGACGTCGTGCGTCAGCTCGGGCCGGTTCAGCGTGTAGAAATGCAGCCGGTCCACGCCGCCTGCGATCAGATTTTCGCACAGGTCCACGCACAGACTGGTGGCCAGGGCGCGCTCGGCCTCTGGCCCGTCCAGCGACGCCAGCTGGAACGCCTCCTCGGCCCAGTCCGGAACAGTGGTGTTGCAGCTGGCCGCAAAACGCTTGGTGCCGGCCCAGCTTTGGATCGGCAGGATACCGGGGATGATCGGCGCGTCGATCCCCGCCGCCGCGCATTTGTCGCGAAAGCGGAAAAACGTCTCGGGTTCAAAGAAGAACTGCGTGATCGCGCTGGAGGCACCGGCATCGATCTTGCGTTTCAGCCAAGCCACATCGGCATCGCTGCTGGCACTTTCCGGGTGCGGCTCGGGGTAGGCGCCGACGCGGATGGTCATGTCGCCGCGCGCGGCGATTGCCTCGATCAGTTCAACCGAATTGGCAAAGCCGTCGGCATGCGGGGTAAACCGTGCGGCGCCTTGGGGTGCGTCACCGCGCAGGGCCACAATCTCGCTAATGCCGGCATCGGCATAGGACTGAACGATCTCCATTGTTTCGGCGCGCGTGGCCTCGACGCAGGTCAGGTGCGCCGCGACCTCAAGCCCGAACTGGCGGTTGATGGTGGTCACCGCCTCATGCGTCAGCTTGCGCGTGGTGCCGCCCGCGCCATAGGTCACCGAGACGAATTCCGGGGCCAGCGGTGCCAGCGCCCGCGCCGTCTCCCACAGCCGGAACGAGGCCTCCAGCGTCTTGGGCGGGAAGAACTCGAAGCTGATCTTCGGCGGGGTCATGGCGAATCCTTTCTGTTGGCGCCTCTTGTGCCACGCCCCTCTGCGTGAGACAAATTCATAATCTTCAAGATCAATGTGAGGCCGGCTCATCATGAACCTGGAACTGCGCCACCTGCGGACCGTCCACGCCATCCACGCGCAGGGCGGCCTGGCCCGCGCTGCGGAGGTTCTGAACATCACGCAAAGCGCGCTGTCCCATCAGGTCAAGGCACTGGAGGAGCAGGCGGGCGTCGAGCTGTTCGTCCGTCGCGCCAAGCCCATGCGCCTGTCGGCCGCAGGGATGCGCCTGCTGCGCCTGGCCGAGCAGGTGCTGCCCCTGGTCGCCGCGACCGAGGCTGAGTTCAAGGGCGTCGAGGCCGGTCGCATCGGCCGCCTGCACATCGCGATGGAATGCCACGCCTGTTTCGACTGGCTGCTGCCGGTCCTGGACATCTTCCGTCGCGCCTGGGCCGACGTGGACGTGGACATCCGCCAGCGGCTGGCCTTTGGGGCGCTGCCCGCGCTGGTGCGCGAGGAGGTGGACCTGGTGATATCGTCCGACCCCGAGGATCTGGCGGGCGTGACCTTTCAGCCGCTGTTCGATTATGCGCCGACGATGGTCGTGCCCGCCGGCCATCCGCTGGTCGCCAAGGGCCATGCCGACCCTGCCGATCTGGCCGCCGAGACGCTGATCACCTATCCGATGGACCGCGCGCGGCTGGACGTGTTCAGCCAGTTCCTGACGCCCGCCGGGATCGAACCCGCCCGCCAGCGCACGGTCGAGTTGACCGCCGTGGCGCTGATGCTGGTGGCATCGGGACGCGGGGTTGCGGTCATGCCGGACTGGGTGCTGCGCCGGGAAGCCGCCAATCCCGAACTGGTCCTGCTGCCCCTGGGGCCCCAGGGCATCCGGCGGCGGCTGTATGCGGCGGTGCGCACCGGCGACCTGTCGCAGCCCTACATGGCGCATGTGCTGCGGCTGTCGCGCACCGAACCCCTGCGGATGCTGCGCGGCGCCCCAGGTTGACCTGCGGCCTGACGCTTGGCTTTCCGGCGCGTCTGCCCTATGACCCGCCCAACCCCATTTCCCGGAGCATGTGATGGCAAGCGCCAATCTGAACGTCATGATCAAGGCCGCCCGCAAGGCCGGGCGCGGCCTTGTCAAGGATTTCCGCGAGGTCGAGAACCTTCAGGTCAGCGTCAAGGGCGCCGGCGATTTCGTGACCCGCGCCGACCGCGAGGCCGAACGGGTCATCAAGGAAGAACTGATGAACGCCCGCCCCTCCTATGGCTGGCTGGGCGAGGAGACCGGCGAGGATGCCGGCGACGACCCGACCCGCCGCTGGATCGTCGACCCGCTGGACGGGACCACGAACTTCCTCCACGGCCTGCCGCACTGGGCGGTCAGCATCGGGCTGGAGCACAAGGGCGAAATCGTCGCCGCCGTGATCTTCGACGCGGCCAAGGACGAGCTGTTCGTGGCGGAAAAGGGCGGCGGCGCCTTCATGAACGACCAGCGCCTGCGCGTGTCGGGCCGCACCCGGCTGGCCGATTCGGTCTTTGCGACGGGCATTCCCTTTGCCGGTCGGGGGCCGCTGCCTGCCGCGCTGCAGGACCTGGCGCAGCTGATGCCGGTCTGCGCGGGCGTGCGCCGCTTTGGCGCCGCGGCGCTGGACTTGGCCTATGTCGCGGCGGGCCGCTTTGACGGCTACTGGGAACGGGGCAACAAGCCTTGGGACGTCGCTGCGGGCATCCTGATGGTGCGCGAGGCCGGCGGTTTCGTGGAAGGCATCCGCCCTGATGACAGCCCACTGGAATCGGGCCGCATCATTGCCGCCAACCCCACCCTTCTGGACCCCTTCGCCAAGATCATCCGCAACCGCGACTGACGCACCGGTGACACGGTGGTGGGATTGCGCGACGTGCAACCCTGCCATCGCTTGACCTCGCCTCGGGCGGGGCGCAACAGGGCCGTGACCCTGAAAGCGTGTCCATGCCTGACGATCAGTCCCACCCGCCCTATGCCGCCTCTGCCGCCACGGCATCCGCGCCGCCGCCCCTGCCGCCGGTGACCAAGGGTCCCGGCCGCGACCGCACGGGGCTGGCGATCTTCCTGATGTGCGCGGTCAGCCTGATCTTTGCCTTCCAGGACGCGTTTTCGCGGGTGCTGGGCAGCCAGTACCCTGCCTCGCTGATCGTCATGCTGCGCTATTGGGTCTTTGCCGCTTTTGCGGTCGTGCTGGTGTCACGCCAGCCCGGCGGCCTCAGGCGCGCGATCCGCACCAAGCGTCCCCTGACCCAGATCGCCCGCGGCGCCATCCTGGCGCTGGAGGTGATGCTGATGGTCGAGGCTTTCGTGCGCCTTGGCCTGATCGAGACGCATGCGGTCTTTTCCGTCTATCCGCTGATGGTGGCCGCGCTCAGCGGGCCGCTTTTGGGGGAAAAGGTTGGCTGGCGGCGCTGGACCGCGATCGGCGTGGGCTTTTCGGGCATCCTGGTGATCCTGAACCCCGGCGGCGGGGTCGTCAGCACCACCGCGCTGCTGCCCTTTGCCTCGGCGCTGCTGTTCGCGCTTTATGGGCTGCTGACGCGGCATGTATCGCGCGACGATCCGGCAATGGTCAGCTTTTTCTGGACCGGGATTTCAGGTGCCGTGGCGATCACGCTGGTGGGCATCTGGGACTGGCAATGGCTGGCGCCGATGGACTGGATCTGGATGGGGTGCCTGTGCATCTGCGGCATGTCCTCGCATTACCTGATGATCCGCAGCTACGAGATGGCCGAGGCCTCGGCACTGCAGCCCTTTGCCTATACGCAGCTGGTCTGGGTCAGCTTCATCGGCGTCTGGCTGTTCGACGAAACGCTGCGCGCCAATGTCGTGATCGGCGGCGCGATCGTCGTGGGCGCGGGCATCTTCACTCTGCTGCGACAGAGGCGGAAATCCTTGGCCAGCCCTCCGGCAGGCGGGGGCCGATGAAGGGCTTGGGGTTTGGCCGGGCCGACAGCGCCAGGGTCAGGCGTGCGGGCGGCGGCGGCACCTGACCCCCGCCTGACAGGTCCCACCGGGTGACCACGGGTGCGGGCTTGCCGTGGATGCGCGCGCGATAGACGGGCAGCGCCTCGGCCACGCGCATGACATAGTTGCGGGTCTCGTCAAAGGGGATCAGCTCGACCCATTCGACCGGGTCCGCGTCGCGGCGCAGGTCGCCGAAATCCCCCAGCCAGCGCGCCGGCCGCCCCGGCCCGGCATTGTAGCCCGAGGCGATCAGCGCAACGGACGGGCCGAAACGGTCCGAAAGCCCCGACAGATAGGCCGCCCCGATCCGGGCATTATAGGCGGCGTCGCGCGACAGCCGCGCCTCGTCATAGGGCAGGCGCAACTGGCGGGCCGTCTGCTCGGCCGTGGCGGGCATGACCTGCATCAGGCCCCGTGCGCCGACGGGGCTGGCGGCGGTATGGTTGAATTCGGATTCCTGCCGCGCGATGGCCATGACCAGTTCGGGCGGAGGACCCAGATCCTGGGTCTCAAGCCCGGTCAGCGGGAAATGGGCAGCGGGCCAGATCACGCCCTGGTTGGCGGATTGTTTGGCCAGCCGCAGCCCGTGCCAGGGGGCGCCCGCCTCGAACATCACGCGGGCCATGCGGGCGATGTCCTCGGGGGCGGCGGTGCGGGCCAGTTGCAGGAAGAACCGCTGCGCCTCGTCCCGCCGGCCAGACGAGATCAGCCACAGCCCGGCCCGGAACAGCCCGTTGTTCCGCAACGCGCTGCCGCGCCAGTCGGGCAGCGTATTAAGGGCGGCGCCTGCCACCGCATAATCCGGTGGCAGGGACGCGCCCACCTTTTCCATTGCCAGCTGCCCATAATAAACGCCCGGAAATCCGGCGGCGGCATGGTAGGCGGTGCGGGCGGCGCGGGCATTTCCCAATGCCTCGTGCGCGCGGCCCTGCCAATAAAAGGCACGGGCCTTGCTGATCGCCGCGCCGACGACGGTTTCCAGATGCAGGAAATGTTTCAGCGCAGCGGTCGGATCGTCCGTCTTCAGCGCCGCAAAGCCCGCCAACCATTCCAGATCGGCGTAATGGCGATCTTCGGGCGGCAGGAAATGCGGCCGTGCCAGCCGCAGCGCGCGCGGCCAGTCGCCGTTGCGCATGGCCAGCCGCGCATAATCGACACGCATCGGCGCCCATGCGGCGGGATCGCGCAGCGCCTCGGCACTGGTCGAGGCTTCCAGCATCAGGGCCTGGGCACCATCGTGCTGCTTGGCCTTCACGCGCCACAAAAAGCGGTCCATGGTCAGGCCCGGATCGGCGCGCTGGTCCGGCGGCAGGGCCAGGATCAGGTCGTCGACCCCCGCGCGCCCTGACTGGAGCGCGATCCGGGCGCGGGCCAGCGGGCGCCGATCTTCGGGCAGGCGGTCCAGCAGGCGTTCTGCCCCGGCCCATTCCTGCGCGTCCAGCAGGGCTATCGCGCGGGCGGGAATCAGGTCCTGCAGCCGGGGATGGCTTTGCAGCAGGGCAGCCTCGTCACGGGCGGGCATCGGGCTGCTGGTGAAAAAGCGCTCGCGCAGGGTTTGGGCCTCTGCCGCGGGCAGGACGGCGGCCAGTGCCTCCAGCGCGCCCTGCGTGGCTGGCATGCGATCCTGGAACCACAGCCTGAGGTCATCTGGGCGGACGTCGGGCCCCAGCTTGGCATCCCCGCGCTGGATCAGCAGGTCCAGCCCCGGCCAGTCGGGATTTTCGCGCAGGAAATTCGCATAGTCGGCAAACTCGCCATGGCCCGCGCGCAGCGATTGCCAGCCGACCATCGCCTCGGCCAAGGGACCCGCGCGCCGCGCGGCGTCGCGGGCGGTCACCCAGTCCGACACGTCGGCGGCCGCAAGGGCCAGCGCCATCGCACCCGGCTCCTCGGCCCGCGCGGGCAGGGCAAGGGAAAGGGCCAGAACCAGCCCCCCACACAGTATGTCACGCAGAAGTCGCATCACCGCCCTGTGTCACAACCAAAACCTTTCGACGCAAGACACAACCTTGGCAAGTTCCGCAGCCGGCGGTAGTGAGGCCGCAGAAATCCACCCAGACCACCAAGGAGCGTGTCATGTTCAAAGGGTCCCTGCCAGCCCTCGTCACGCCGTTCACCCAGAACGGCGAGCTGGATCTGGACACGCTGAAGAAGCTGGTCGAATGGCATGTGGAGCAGGGCAGCCACGGCCTGGTCCCGGTCGGCACCACCGGCGAAAGCCCCACCCTGACCCATGACGAGCATCGGCTGGTCATCGAGGAGGTCGTCAAGGCCGTCAATGGCCGCATCCCCGTTATCGCGGGCGCGGGGTCGAACTCGACCCGCGAGGGGATCGGCCTGCTGCAGCATGCCGCCAGCGTCGGCGCGGATGCGGGCCTGGTGGTGACGCCCTATTACAACAAGCCGACCCAGGCCGGGCTGATCGCGCATTACACCGCGCTGACCGACGCCTGCGACCTGCCGATCATCATCTACAACATTCCCGGCCGTTCGGTGATCGACATGACGCCTGAAACGATGGGCGTGCTGGCCAGGATCCCCTCGATCATCGGGGTCAAGGACGCGACCGGCAAGCTGGAGCGGGTCAGCTGCCAGCGCCTGACCTGCGGCCCGGATTTCGTCCAGCTGTCCGGAGAGGACGCGACGGCGCTTGGCTTCAACGCCCATGGCGGTGTCGGCTGCATCAGCGTGACGGCCAACGTGGCGCCCCGCCTGTGCGCGCAGTTCCAGGAGGCGACGCTGCGCGGCGATTACGCCGCGGCGCTGGAGTTCCAGGACCGGCTGATGCCGCTGCATCTGGCGATCTTTGTCGAACCGGGTCTGGTCGGGGCCAAATACGCGATGTCGCGCCTTGGTATGTGCAATGACCGCGTGCGTCTGCCCCTGACACCGCTGACCGAGCCGACGCGCCGCCTGATCGATGCGGCGCTGGAGCATGCCGGGCTGATCTGACGCGCGGGGGTTGGCGGGGGCACTGCCCTCATCACGTGCCGCGGTCGCGTTTTGGGTATTTGGGCAAAGAAGAGATATCAGCGCAGTCCCAGGCCCGTGCGCATCATCAGACGCCGCACCGGCGCCACGCCATAGAGCCCGCCCAAGGCCGCTGCACGCAGGTCGCGTAGCGGCCGCGCCTTGGCCTGGCTGGCGCGGTTCAGCGCATCGATGCCTAGAAGCCGCGCATAGGCCTCGGGCCGGCGGGTGCGGTCGTAGCGCGCCAGCGATGCGGCACTGCCCGGATCGGCCCGGCTGAGGTCCAGCAGCGCGCCGAGGTCGGCCAGGCTCATGTTCAGGCCCTGCGCGCCGATCGGGGGCAGCACATGCGCGGCCTCGGCGATCAGGGCGGTGCGGGGGCCGGTGAAACGGTCGGCGATCTGGCTGATGATCGGCCACTCGGTCAGCCGCGTGGCTTGCGTCAGATGGCCTAGGACACCGGCCGAGCGGGCGTTCAATTCGGCCTCGAACGCAGCGCGTGGCAGGGCCTTCAGCCGTGCAGTCTCACGGCCGCCTTCCATCCAGACCACAGCCGAGGAGGGCGTGCCGTCCCGGTCGGGCAGCGGCACCAGCGTGAAGGGGCCGCCGGAGCGGTGCACCTCGGTTGAGATATTGTTGTGGGGCTGATCATGCGTGACGGCAAAGGCCAATGCCTTTTGCCCATAGCGCAGCGTGCGGACCCCGATGCCAAGCGCCTGACGCACCGGCGAATTGCGGCCGTCGGCGCCGATCAGCAGGCGCGCGCGCACCCGGCTGCCATCGGTCAGGCCGACGACGGCGCCTTCGTCGCGGGCCACGACCGTGGCCGTGCCCGTGCCGGGGCGGAACCGGACGGTCTGAAGGTTGTCCAGCCGGGCCGCGATCTCTCGGCGCAAAAGCCAGTTGGGGAGGTTCCAGCCGAAGGGCTGGCCGCCGATCTCGGCCGCGTCGAAGTCGCGCACCAGCCTGGGCTGCAGCTCTGCTCCGCCGGCATCGACGATGCGCATCACCTGCAGCGCCGTGGCATGCGGGGCCAAGGGTTCCCACAAGCCGATGCGTTCCAACAGCGTGACCGAAGGCGTCAGGAAGGCGGTCGAGCGCAGGTCGGCGCCCTCGTTGCCTTCGTCGGTGACGGGCGGGGCGGGATCGACGCAAAGAACCGAAAATCCCTCGGCCCCGAAGGCCGCTGCGGCGATCAGCCCGGCGATCCCCCCGCCCGAGATCAGGATGTCGATATCGTCGATCTTCGTGCCTGTCATGGAACAGCCCCTTGGTTCTTGGCCTTCCATCCTGCCCCCCGGCGCCGCCGGAGGGAAGGGGCGGTGCTGTCGCAGCCGGTCAGTTTCCGGCGGTGAAGGCCAGCATGATGGTGAAGACCGCAATCGTCAGCGCAAGCCCCAGCAGCCCCAGAACAGGCAGGCCGAAGTTGGTGGCCAGCAGCACGCCCGCCGCCAGCACGGCGGCCACGGCCAGAACGATGACGTGGAAAAGGTGGCGCGATTTCGCGATCTGGTTCATGGGTCGGATCCCCTTTGGTGGCGCGCGTTCGCGGATACGGCTATTCGCCTGCGGCACGGGGTGCAATGCGACGCAGGAACGCAGCCAGATCGTCGGTGCGGTGCTGCACATGCACACCGAGATCGGCATCGGGGTCCAGATTGTCGGGCCCGTGGCGGCCCTGACCGACCAGCACCGTGCGCATGCCCAGCTGGTGCGGGACCAGCAGGTTGCGGGGATCGTCCTCGAAAAAGGCGGCCTTGCGCGGGTCGATCCGGGCCTGGGCCAAGACGCGGTCAAAGGCTTCGCGGGCGGGCTTGGGGTGAAAGCCGGTCTCCTCGATGCCATAGACCGCCTCGAACAGGTCCTCTCCATGCAGGCCGCGCCCGGCCAGCACCTTGCGGGCATAGCGGGCGTCGCCATTGGTGTGGATGATCCGGCGGCCGGGCAGGGCGGCAATGGCCTGCGCCAGATCCGGCGCCGGGTCCAAGACCGAGAAGTCGATGTCATGCACGTCGGCCAGATACACGGCAGGGTCCACGGCATGTTCGGCCATCAGCCCCGCCAAGGTCGTCCCGTGCAGCCGCCAATATTCGGCGCGCAGCCGGTTGGCGTCATCCTGCGGCACGCCCAGGGCGCGCATCATCCATTGCGTCATCCGCGTCTCGATCTGCGCGAACAGCTGCGCCTCGGGCGGATAGAGCGTGTTGTCCAGGTCGAAGATCCAGACGCGTACATGCGAAAAATCCATGTCGGTGGCATAGCTTGCGCCGGGCGCGCTTGCAATTCGGCGCGGGCCGTCCAATCGTGCGGCCATGAAGGACGCCTATTCCCTGATCCTGACCGCCATCGAGGGCGGCACTTATCGTCCCGGTGACCGTCTGGTCGAATCCGAGCTGGCCGAGCGATTCGGCGTCAGCCGCACACCCGTGCGCGAGGCGCTGCAGCGGCTGGAGACGCAAGCCATGCTGGTGCGCGACGGGCGCAGCCTGATCGTGGCCTCCCTGGATCACAACCAGCTGGCCGAGCTTTACACCGTCCGGGCCGAGCTGGAGGCGCTGGCCGGACGGCTGGCCGCGCGCCATGCGACTCCCGAGGAGGTGCGCGTTTTGGCCCAGATGGTCGAGGAGGACCGCCAGGCCAAGGGCGACCCCGAGGTCCTGGCGCGCAGCAACAAGCGGTTCCACCGGCAGATCCACCTGGCCTCGCACAACCGTTACCTGGTCCAGCAGCTGGACCTGGTGCATCGCACAATGGCGCTGATGGCACGCACCTCGCTCGCGGCGGAAGGGCGCAGCGAGACGGCCCTGGCCGAACATGCGCGCATCGTGGACGCGATCGCGGCGGGCGACGGGGCGGCGGCGGACCGGGCGCTGCGGCAGCATATCTCGATGGCTTGGGAAACGCGGCTGAAGCTGGAGGCCAAGGCCGGTGGCTGATCTGCCGCGCCTGATCCTGACCGCCGAGGACATCGCCGAGGGCTGCGCCCATCTAGCGGCCGTCTGCCCGGTCTGGGCGCGGGTCCTGCCGCAGCTGGGCCCCCTGCCGCTGCGCCGGCGCCCGGACGGCTTTGCCGCCATGGCCAGCGCCATCGTGGGCCAGCAGATCTCGGTCGCGGCGGCGGCCTCGATCTGGGCCCGGCTGGAGGCGGCGGGCCTGACCGATCAGGCGGCGCTGCGGGCGGCTGATGACGACACGCTGCGGGCGGTGGGGCTGTCGCGTCCCAAGGCGCGCTATCTGCGCGGCATTGCCGAGGCGCGGCTGGACTGGAATGGGCTGCGGGATCTGCCCGACGATCAGGCCATCGCGCAACTGGTGGCGCTGCCCGGCATCGGCGTCTGGACGGCCGAGATCTATCTGAAATTCGCCTTGGGCCGCGCCGACGTCTTCGCGGCTGGCGATCTGGCGCTGCAGGAGGCGGCGCGGGTGATGTACGACCTGCCCGAACGGCCCGGTCCCAAAGCGCTGCGCGCGTTGGCCGAACCTTGGCAGCCCTGGCGCGCGGTTGCGGCGCGCGGGCTGTGGGCCTATTACCGGCTGGCCAAGGGACGCGAGGGAACCACATGACCGCACCGCTGACATCCGCCCGCAAGGGACCCGCGAAGGCCAGTTCGGTCGTCGTCTTCCTGCACGGCTATGGCGCCGACGGGACCGACCTTCTGGGCCTGGCCGATCCGCTTGCCGCCCATCTGCCGGACACGGCCTTTTATGCGCCCGACGCGCCAGAGCCCTGCCGCAATAATCCGATGGGCTTTCAGTGGTTTCCGATCCCCTGGCTGGACGGCTCGTCCGAGGCCGACGCGCGCTCCAGCATGGGGCAGTCGATCACGGCTCTGGACAGCTTTCTGGACAAGGTGCTGGCGGATGAGGGGCTGGCGGCGGACCGGATGGTGCTGGTCGGCTTTTCCCAAGGGACGATGATGGCGCTGCACGTGGCGCCGCGCCGGGCCAAGGCCGTGGCCGGCATCGTGGGCTTTTCTGGTCGCCTGCTGGAACCTGAGGCTCTGGCCGCCGAGGCGCGGGTCAAGCCTCCGGTCCTGCTGATCCACGGCGACGACGACCAGATGGTCCCGTTCGAAGAAATGGGCCTGGCGGGGCAGGCCCTGCAGGCGGCGGGGTTCACCGTCTATGGCCATGTGATGAAGGGCACCGGGCACGGGATTTCCCCGGACGGGCTGTCGGTTGCGCTGGCCTTCCTGCGCGAGCAACTAGGCGCCTGAACCCGTTTTTTCGTCCGCCCCGGCAGCACCCCGCTAAGGGGTGTCATGCTGCTGTCACCGCGGCCCATTATGTCTTGCCATGTCCCGAATAGATGCGGGGACTTGCCAGATGCCCGACGCGATATATAGTCGGGTTATGGATCTGACGGGCGCCCCGGTCACCCCACGGGGCAGGCGGGAAGGCGATATGCTGGACGAGCAACACCAGACGGAATTCCGGACCCAGTTCGTGCGCGAGCCGGCAAGCCTGCGTCATCACCCCGCGCTGGTGCTGAATGCGGACTTTCGACCGCTCAGCTACTACCCCCTGTCGCTTTGGCCCTGGCAGGAGGCGATCAAGGCGGTCTTCCTGGACCGGGTCAGCATCCTGGCCGAATATGACGAGGTGGTCCGAAGTCAGCGACAGGCCTTCCGGATCCCCTCGGTCGTCGTCCTCAAAGATTATGTCAGACCCCAGAAGCGCGTGGCATTCACGCGCTTCAATCTTTTTCTGAGGGATGAATTCGCCTGCCAGTATTGCGGGGCGAAGGGCGATCTGACCTTTGACCATGTGGTGCCGCGGTCGCGCGGCGGCGTCACCAGCTGGGAAAACGTGGTGGCCGCCTGTTCGCCCTGCAACCTGAAAAAGGCCAATCGCAGCCTGCGCCATTCGGGGATGCATCTGCGCAAGCCGCCTCGCCAGCCCTCGTCGGATGAAATGCACGCGATCGGCCGGCGCTTTCCGCCGAATCACCTGCACGACAGCTGGATGGATTTCCTGTACTGGGACGCCGAACTGGAAAGCTGAACGTGCCAGTGGTCAGCTTTCGGGGTCCTGCCCCTCGCGGTGGCCCAGATGCAGCAGCAGCGCCGCGCTGAGGGCGACCAGCAGGATCGCCACGGGCGGAATGCCGGCGGAAAATCCAACCCACAGCGTCAGGGCAGCGCCCAGGATAACAAACGCGATCAGCGTCAGGAAATGGGTCAGCGGCATGGGACACTCCTCTCCTCCCCAGTAATATGAGGGTGACATGAAGGCTTGAAAAGGCCGACGTGAAAATGCGCGCCAGTTTTAGCCGTGTTAAAGGTCCGGCCGGGCGGATTTGCCGCACGGGGCCTGACGGGCAGGGCGCGGATAATCGGTCGGCCACCGCCGGAGGGGGGTGCGGCGAGTTGTTTTGCCCTTTTCGGACAGAAAACCACGCCCCCACCCCTGCGCCGGTAATTTCCTTCTGGCGGCAGGGATGCTAAACGCGGACCCAGCCAAAGGAGATCAGCCATGCCCGCCTATCGTTCCCGCACCACCACCCATGGCCGCAACATGGCAGGCGCGCGTGGCCTGTGGCGTGCGACCGGGGTGAAGGACAGCGACTTCGGCAAGCCCATCATCGCCATCGTCAACAGCTTCACCCAGTTCGTGCCCGGCCACGTCCACCTGAAGGACCTGGGCCAGCTGGTCGCGCGCGAGGTCGAGGCGGCGGGTGGCATCGCCAAGGAATTCAACACCATCGCGGTCGATGACGGCATCGCCATGGGCCATGACGGGATGCTCTATTCGCTGCCCTCGCGCGAGGTGATCGCGGACAGCGTCGAATACATGGTCAACGCCCATTGCGCCGACGCGATGGTCTGCATCAGCAACTGCGACAAGATCACGCCGGGCATGCTGATGGCCTCGCTGCGGCTGAACATCCCCACCGTCTTCGTGTCCGGCGGACCGATGGAGGCGGGCAAGGTCGTGCTGCAGGACGGCCGCGTCAAGGCGCTGGACCTGGTCGATGCCATGGTGGCGGCGGCCGATGATTCGGTTTCGGAAGCCGATCTGCAGTCGATCGAGCAGGCGGCCTGCCCGACCTGCGGGTCCTGTTCCGGCATGTTCACCGCCAATTCGATGAACTGCCTGACCGAGGCCCTGGGCCTGTCGCTGCCGGGTAACGGATCGACCCTGGCCACCCATGCCGACCGCAAGCGCCTGTTCGTCGAGGCGGGCCACCTGGTCGTGGACCTGGCCAAGCGTTACTACGAGGGCGAGGATGCCAGCGTCCTGCCGCGCAACGTCGCCAGCTTTGCCGCCTTTGAGAACGCGATGACGCTGGACATCGCCATGGGCGGTTCGACCAACACCGTCCTGCACCTGCTGGCCGCCGCGCATGAGGCCGGGATCGACTTCACCATGTCCGACATCGACCGCCTGTCTCGCAAGGTGCCGGTCCTGTGCAAGGTCGCGCCCGCCAAGGACGACGTCCACATGGAGGATGTCCACCGCGCCGGCGGCATCATGGCCATCCTGGGCCAGCTGGACCGTGCGGGGCTGCTGGACACATCGGTCGGCAGCGTCCATTCCGGCACGCTGGCGCAGGCGCTGGACCGGTGGGACGTGTCGCGCACCGATGCGGCCAGCGTCCACGACTTCTTCCGCGCGGCCCCCGGCGGCGTGCCGACCCAGGTCGCGTTTTCGCAGGACCGCCGCTATGACGACCTGGACCTGGACCGCGAAAAGGGTGTGATCCGCGCGCCCGAACACGCCTTCAGCCAGGATGGCGGCCTTGCCGTCCTTTATGGCAACCTGGCCGAGGACGGCTGCATTGTGAAGACCGCGGGCGTCGACGAATCGATCCTGACCTTCGAAGGCCCGGCGCATATTTTCGAAAGCCAGGACGACAGCGTCAGCGCCATCCTGACCGGCAAGGTCAAGCCCGGAGAGGTTGTGCTGATCCGCTACGAAGGTCCGCGCGGCGGGCCGGGCATGCAGGAAATGCTGTATCCGACCAGCTACCTCAAGTCCAAGGGCTTGGGAAAAGCCTGCGCGCTGGTGACCGACGGGCGTTTCTCGGGCGGGTCCTCGGGGCTGTCGATCGGCCATGTTTCGCCCGAGGCGGCCGAAGGCGGCACCATCGGCCTGGTGGAGCAGGGTGACACGATTCGCATCGACATCCCGAACCGCCGGATCGAACTGGTGGTGGACGATGCCATTCTTGCCGCCCGCCGCGAACAGCGCGAAGCCTTGGGCTGGAAGCCTGCCAAGCCGCGCCAGCGCAAGGTTTCGACCGCCCTGCGCGCCTATGCGGCGATGACGACCAGTGCCGCCCGCGGGGCAGTGCGCGTTATTCCGGAATGATCTGCCGGGACGCCGGTCTGTGGCCGGCGTCCCGGCAGAATCTCCTGTCGGGCGCGGCGTCTGGCGGACACGCAGTCTCGGCCGTGATCAGATCGGGCCAAGGGGACCGGGGCGCCGCTCCTCGGACAGCATGACGTTTGCCTCGACCTGGCCCACGCCTGGCAGCGTCATGATACGGCGGCGCAGAATGCGTTCGAAATCGCTGATGTCGCGCGCGGTGATTCGCAGACGATAGTCGAACTGCCCCAAAACATGCTGGACCAGCTGCACTTCTGGGATGGCAGTCACCGCGCGTTCGAAATCCTCAAGGCTGGTCCGTCCCTTGGTGGCCAGACGGATGCCCAGAAAGACCGTCACGCCAAAGCCCAGGGCGGCGTTGTCCAGCATTACCCGGCGGCCAGAGATGACCCCCTGTTCGGTCAGGCGCCGGATGCGCCGCCAGGCGGCCGGCTGCCCCAGGCCCACCGCGCGGCCGATCTCGGCCGCGCTTCGGGTCGCATCGGCCGACAGAAGCCGCAAGATTGCCAGGTCCGTTGCATCGGTATCGGTCACAGCGCCAGTTCCCCGCTGTCCTTGATGGTCGCGACCAGCATCAGCGCATCCAGTTCCGCGATGTGGGGCAGCGTCAGGATGCGGTCACGATAAACCTGCTGCCAATGTGTCATGTCCCGCGCAATGACCGAGGCGCGCCAGTCGACGCTGCCCAGAAATGACTGGATCTCGGTCACTTCGGGCACCTGGCGCAGGGCGGACAGGAATTCATCGAAAGCCCGCGGGTTGGTCTTGTCCAAGGTAAATCGCAGGCTGACCTCGACCTCCCAGCCAAGGGCGCGCCAGTCGATCCGCGCCTGCACCCCCTTCAGGACGCCCGCCTCCCGCATCCGCTCTATCCGTCGCCAAAGACTGGCAGCGGTGACACCCGCACGTTCGGCCAAGGCGGCATTTGGCGCCAAAGGGTCTGCCAGAAGCTGGCGAAGTATGCGGCGATCTGTATTGTCCGGCATGAATATCATCAGATGGGTATTACTCCTGCATGATCCTTTCGGAAAGGGGAACATATTCACGACGATTGAAGGATGCATCCTTGGGTTTTGACATAGAACAGGGCATCATTCGGAAAGGACTGCATCATGCGCGTTTACTATGACCGCGACTGCGACGTGAACCTGATCAAGGACAAGAAGGTCGCGATCCTGGGCTATGGCAGCCAAGGCCACGCCCATGCCCTGAACCTGCGCGACAGCGGCGCCAAGAACCTGGTTGTCGCCCTGCGCGAGGGTAGCCCCTCGGCCAAAAAGGCCGAAGGTGAAGGCTTGAAGGTCATGGGCATCGCCGAGGCTGCCGCTTGGTGCGACGTGATCATGTTCACCATGCCGGACGAGTTGCAGGCCGAAACCTACAAGAAATACGTCCATGACAACCTGCGCGAAGGCGCGGCGATCGCCTTTGCCCACGGCCTGAATGTTCATTTCGGCCTGATCCAGCCCAAGCCGGGCGTGGACGTCATCATGATGGCACCCAAGGGTCCTGGCCATACGGTTCGCGGCGAATACACCAAGGGAGGCGGCGTGCCCTGCCTGGTCGCGGTGCACCAGGATGCGTCGGGCAAGGCCATGGACATCGGGCTGTCCTATTGCTCGGCCATCGGGGGCGGGCGCTCGGGTGTCATCGAGACGAACTTCCGCGAAGAATGCGAGACCGACCTGTTCGGCGAGCAGGCCGTTCTCTGCGGCGGTCTGGTTGAGCTGATCCGCTGCGGCTTCGAGACGCTGGTTGAGGCGGGCTATGCCCCCGAAATGGCATATTTCGAATGCCTCCACGAGGTGAAGCTGATCGTCGACTTGATCTATGAAGGCGGCATCGCCAACATGGACTACTCGATCTCGAACACGGCAGAATACGGCCAATACGTCACCGGCCCGCGCATCCTGCCCTACGAGGAGACCAAGGCCCGCATGAAGGCGGTGCTGCAGGACATTCAGCAGGGCAAGTTCGTCCGCGACTTCATGCTGGAGAACGCCGTGGGCCAGCCGACGCTGAAAGCCTCGCGCCGCGCCAATGACGAGCATCAGATCGAGCAGGTCGGCGCCAAGCTGCGCGAGATGATGCCCTGGATCTCCAAGGGTAAGATGGTCGACCGCGCCCGCAACTGATCCGGCGCAAGGCCGGGGGTTTCATACCCCCGGACCCCCGGGCCCCTCGTGGGGTATTTGAGCAACGAAGAAATCCTTCTCTGCTGTCCAAATACCTTCAGGAAATGCGCAGGTCGGGGGGCAAGGCCCCCCTTCCTCACGCCTCCAGCTTGTCCTGGGTGCGCGTCTGGAAATCGGACGCATCGTGACGTTCGTGAAGCTGCTTGGACGGATCGCCGGACACGTTGTTGACCATGATCCCGCGCTGGACCGCCGGGCGTGCCGCGATCTCGGCCTGCCAGCGGTGCAGGTTGCGATAGCTGTCCGCGTCCAGGAAGGTCGCTGCATCGCCATAGGCGCCGCCCGTAATCACGCGGCCGTACCATGGCCAAATAGCCATATCGGCGATGGTATAGTCGGGTCCCGCAACAAAGCGCGTCTCGGCCAGGCGCTTGTCCAGCAGGTCCAGCTGGCGCTTCACCTCCATCGTAAAGCGGTCGATCGCGTATTCGATCTTGGTGGGCGCATAGGCATAAAAATGCCCGAAGCCGCCACCCAGATAGGGGCCCGCACCCATCTGCCAGAACAGCCAGTTCAGCGTCTCGGTCCGCTCCGCCGGGGCGGTGGGCAGGAAGGCGCCGTATTTTTCCGCCAGGTACAGCAGGATTGAGCCCGATTCAAAGACCCGCAGCGGCGGGGTGACCGAATGGTCCATCAGCGCCGGGATCTTGCTGTTTGGGTTTACCCCCACAAAGCCGCTGCCGAACTGGTCGCCATCGCTGATCTTGATCAACCAAGCATCGTATTCAGCGTCATGCCCGGCCTCCAGCAGCTCCTCCAGCATGATCGTGACCTTCTGCCCGTTGGGCGTGGCCAGCGAATAAAGCTGCAGGGGATGCTGGCCCACAGGAAGGTCGCGGTCGAACTGGGCGCCGGCGGTGGGCTTGTTGATGCTGGCAAATTTTCCGCCATTTTCCTTACCGGGTGTCCAGATCTTGGGCGGGATATAGTCGTCGCTCATCGGGATGTCCTTTGATTGCGTTGGGCAGAAGATGTGGCCGGCCATGCGGGACATCAACCGCAGTCTTGCGATGTTCTGTTTATGTTCTATAATATGCCGATGCTGCCGCCCCGCGATCCTGATCAGCGCCTCAAGGCTCGAGGCACCGAAACCCGTCCGGCCGGAAGGTTCGAGGCGCAGTCCCGGCAGCGGGAAAGCGACGGCTGGGATCTGGCCGAGGATCAGCAGCTGCTGCGGACCGAGGTCACGACCGAGCGCCCGCGCAGCATCATTACCCGCAACACGTCGCCCGATATCGGCTTTGACCGGTCGATCAATCCCTATCGGGGCTGCGAACATGGCTGCATCTATTGCTATGCCCGGCCCAGCCATGCCTTTCTGGGCCTGTCGCCCGGTCTGGATTTCGAGACGAAGATCACCGCCAAGCCAGACGCGGCCGAACTGCTGGCGCATGAACTGGCCCGACCCGGCTATCGGGCTGCGCCCATCGCCCTGGGCACCAATACCGACCCTTATCAGCCGGTCGAGGCGCGTCTGGCAATCATGCCTAGCATCCTGCGGGTGCTGCGGGACTGGAACCACCCGGCGACACTGGTGACGCGCGGCTCAATCGTGTTGCGCGACCTGGATCTGTGGGCCGAGATGGCGGCCCGCGACCAGGCGGCCATCGGCGTCAGCGTCACCACGCTGAATGCCGACCTGTCCCGGATCCTGGAACCACGCGCCCCGGCTCCGGCGACCCGCCTGCGGATGATCCGCGACCTTTCCCGCGCGGGCATCCCCGTCCGCGTGATGGTTGCCCCTCTTATTCCGGTGCTGACCGAACCGGAGATCGAAGGCATCCTGACCGCCGCGCGCGAGGCAGGCGCGACCACAGCAAGCATGATCCCCCTGCGCCTGCCGCACGAGGTCGCACCCTTGTTCCGCGATTGGCTGGTTCGCCATCGTCCGGGTATGGCCACGCATGTGATGAACCGCGTGCAGGCGATGCGCGGCGGGCGCGACAACGACCCGCGGTTTGGGCATCGCTTCAAGGGCGAGGGGGTCGAGGCGCAGCTGGCCCTGCAGCGCTTCCGCCTGGCCCGCACGCGCCTTGGCTATCGGACGGGCAGCCCGCCCTTGGATTGCAGCCGCTTCGGACCGCCGCCAAGGGCCGGGGACCAGCTGTCGCTGTTCTAGTGGCGCCGCCCGATGGTCAGGCCGCCAGTGCCGTCCCCCGCGCTGCTGAAGGCGCCAAGCTGGTCGGTAATCTGGTCCAGGCTGGGGCGCGGTCCGGCCGGTCGCGTTTCCAGCGCCTCGCGCATGGCGCGCAGATGCTCGGGCAGGGTGCCGCAACAGCCGCCGATCACCCGCACGCCCAAGTCACGCGCCAGGCAGGCGTAATCGGCCATCAGGTCCGGCGTGCCGTCATAATGGATATGACCGTCCTGAAGATGCGGAACGCCCGCATTTCCCTTGGCGATGATCGGGCGTTCGTTCCCGGATGCGACAAAGCTTGTCACCGTGCGCAGCAGATCCGAGGCGCCGACGCCGCAATTAGCACCATAAGCCACCGGCGGATTCGGCAGCCGCTCGACCGTGGAGGACAGCTGCCCCGGCGTCACGCCCATGATCGTCCGGCCGACCGTGTCAAAGGACAAAGATCCGCACCAGGCCATGCCTGCCAGCCGCGCCGCCTCGGCCGCGGCCTTCAGCTCCTCCAACGAGGACAGGGTTTCAACCCATAGGATGTCGGCCCCACCATCCCGCAGCGCCTCGGCCTGTTCGTGGAACATCTCGACCGCGCGGGCATGGGTCAGGCTGCCCATTGGGGCCATGATCTCGCCGATAGGGCCCATGCTTCCGGCGACGACCACCGGGCGGCTGGCGCGGTCGGCCTGATCGCGGCCGATCTCGGCGGCCAAGCGGTTCAGTTCGGCCACGCGACCCTGCAGGTTGTGCAGGCGCAACCGGCTGGCATTGGCGCCAAAGCTGTTGGTCAGGAACAGGTCGGACCCGGCCTCGACCGCGCCCCGGTGCAACTGGGCGATGCGGTCGGGATGGGTGGCGTTCCACAGTTCGGCAGGGGTGGCCGCGTCCAGACCCATGTTCAGCAGCGTCGTTCCCGTCGCGCCGTCGGCCAGCACATGGGGCCGCGTCTGGAGCATCCGACTGAGCGCGTCCGTCATTGTCATATCCTTGCCTCGCGGGGCCGCAGGGCCCGCGTCGGGGGTTCCAATCATCAAGTCCATGCCAGTTCGCGCCGTCCGGGGGAAACAATTTCCCCATGAACGAACGAAAAACCGCGCCGGTTTCCCGGCGCGGTCAAATTCATCTGCACAATTTTAGCAGATCAGTTGCGGTCGTCGCTTTCGCCGTCATCGGCACCGCCGATATCGTCGAACAGCTCGGCGATCTCGAACTCGGCTTCGGCATCGGCCTCGTCGGCCAGGTCGCGGATCGACTTGCCCTGTGCCTGCAGCTCGGCTTCTTCGGCCGAACGGGCGACGTTCAGGGTGATCGTCGCCTCGACTTCCGGATGCAGCACGACGGTGACGTCATGCAGGCCCAGGTCCTTGATCGGCGCGCGCAGGGTGACCTGCTTGCGGTCGACGGTGAACCCGGCCTCGGTTGCGGCCTCGGCGGCGTCACGGGTCGTGACCGAACCGTAAAGCGCACCCGAATCGGATGCCGAACGGATGACCACAAAGGTCTGCCCGTCCAGTTTCTCGGCAAAGCTCTGGGCTTCGGCCTTGGATTCGGCGTTGCGGACCTCAAGCTGGGCCTTCTGGCCTTCGAAAGCCTTGATATTGGCCTCCGACGCGCGCAGCGCCTTGCCCTGCGGCAAGAGGTAGTTGCGGGCGTAGCCTTGCTTGACGTTGACGACTTCGCCCATCTGGCCAAGCTTGGCCACGCGTTCCAGCAGGATGACTTGCATCTTTCAGGTCTCCTTACTTCACGACATAGGGCAGCAGGGCAAGGAAGCGGGCGCGCTTGATGGCGCGGGCCAGCTCACGCTGCTTCTTGGCCGAGACTGCGGTGATGCGCGACGGCACGATCTTGCCGCGCTCGCTGATGTAGCGCTGCAGCAGACGCGTGTCCTTGTAGTCGATCGCCGGGGCATTCTCGCCCGAGAACGGGCAGACCTTGCGGCGGCGGAAGAACGGTTTGTTCGCCATGTCTCAGATCCTCTCAGTTCCGCTCGCGGCGTTCGCCGCGATCACCACGGTCGCCGCGATCGCCCCGGTCCGGACGGTCGCCACGGGGACGGTCGCCGCGGTCGCCACGCTCGCCGCGCTCTTCGCGCTTCTGCATCTGGACCGAGGGGCCTTCCTGATGCTCGTCCACGCGGATGGTCATCACGCGCATCACGTCATCATGCAGGCGGGCCAGGCGTTCCATTTCCAGCACGGCGTCCGAGGGGGCGTCGGTGCGCAGGAAGGCATAGTGGCCCTTGCGGTTCTTGTTGATCTTGTAGGCCAGGGTGCGGACACCCCAGTATTCATGCTCGACCACCTTGCCGCCATTGTCGGCGAGTACGGTCGAGAAGTGTTCGATCAGCCCTTCGGCCTGCGTGTTCGACAGGTCCTGGCGGGCGATCAGCACATGCTCATACAGAGGCATGGCGATCCTTTCGGTGTTGGTGCGCATTTCATCGACGGGTCGTCCCTTCCGCACCCGTCACGAGAGGCTGCGCCGGTTCAGGAAAGCAGGCGGAAGGATGCGGCTTCATATCAGCAAATGCTGTGGACGCAAGGTGATTCGCGGGCTGCCTGGATGCCCCCCGGCGGGAAGATGGCGGGATCCGGCGGTGGCCTCTTGCGGCTGAAGCGGCCGCGGGGCAGGCTGCCTTCGAAATAAGGGACGCAGGCGGGGGCGGACGGGCGATGGCGCTGGAAGACGCGAAGAACCAGGTGGATCAGGCCTTTACCCGCAGCGATCTGCGCGGCCTGTCCTTCGAGAACGCCTTTGGCGGTGCGACCAGCTTTCTGCGGCGGCGCTATACCAAGGACCTGGCGGGCGTGGACGTGGCGGTTACGGGCATCTGCTTTGACCAGGCGGTGACGCACCGGCCGGGCACCCGTTTCGGGCCGCGCGCGATCCGCGAGGCCTCGACCCTGCAGGCCTTCGACGCGCCCTATGGCTGGGGCTATGATCCGCTGTCGCTGCTGAACGTGGTGGATCACGGCGACATGGCCTTTGACTATGCCGACACCCGCAGCGTCCCTGCGCGGATCGAGGCGCATCTGGGCACGATCCTGGACGCGGGCGCGGCGCCGATCACCCTGGGGGGCGATCACTTCATCACCCTGCCGATCCTGCGCGCGGTGGCGGCGCGGCGGGGGCCGGTGGCGCTGCTCCAGTTCGATGCCCATTCCGACACCTGGGCCGATGACGACATGGACCGGATCGACCACGGCACCTTCCTCTACAAGGCGATCCGGCAGGGGCTGGTGGACCCGTCGGCCAGCGTCAGCGTGGGCATCCGCACCGACAATCCCGACACGATGGGCGTGACGATCCTGGACGCGGCCGGGGTTCATCGCGACGGGGTCGAGGCCACGTTGGCGCGCATCCGGGCGGTGGTGGGGGACCGGCCCTGCTATGTCACCTTTGACATCGACGCGCTGGACCCGGCCTTCGCGCCCGGCACCGGGACGCCGGTCTGGGGCGGGCTGGCCAGCTGGCAGGCGGCGGCGCTGCTGCGCGGATTGGCGGGGATCGACCTGATCGGCGGCGACGTGGTCGAGGTTTCGCCTCCCTATGACACGACCGGGGCCACGGCCATCGCGGGGGCCCATGTCGCGATGGAGCTGATCGCGCTTTACGGCTGGAACCGGCGGTGAATTGCGTCCCGCGACGGCGGGGGGCATCCTGCCCCCCGCCCCCCCCCTGGGGCGGTCCGTGGCCTGTGCGGACCTTGCCTGCCGCAGCCGCTTGTCGCAGCCCCGGGGGGGCGCTAAGTGCAAGGCATGTTGCCCCAGGACCGCCTTGCCCAGATCACGCAGCGTTTCGAGTTTCTCGAGGCGCAGCTGAACGCGGGCGCCGCCCCCGACCAGATCGCCCGGATCAGCCGGGAATACGCCGAACTTAAGCCCGTGGTCGAGCAGATCGCCCGCTGGCGTGCCGCGCAGGACGGCATCGCCGAAGCCCGGGTCATGCTGGCCGACCCAGAGATGCGCGACCTGGCCCAGGAGGAACTGCGCCGCCTGGAGGAGACGCTGCCCGCGCTGGAGCAGGACCTGCGCATCGCGCTGCTGCCCAAAGATGCCGCCGATGCGCGTCCGGCCATCCTGGAGATCCGCCCAGGAACGGGTGGTGATGAAGCTGCGCTGTTCGCGGGTAACTTGCTGTCGATGTATCGTCGACATGCGGAGGGCCAGGGCTGGAGCTTTCAGATGCTGGAGCTGACCCAGACCGAGCTGGGCGGCGTCAAGGAAGCCGTTGCCCGGATTGAGGGCGAGGGCGTCTTTGCCCGGCTGAAATACGAATCCGGCGTCCATCGCGTGCAGCGCGTTCCGGAAACGGAATCCGGCGGGCGCATCCACACAAGCGCCGCCACCGTCGCGGTCCTGCCCGAGGCGGCCGAGGACGTGGATATCGACATCCCCGCGGGCGACATCCGCATCGACACGATGCGCGCCAGCGGGGCCGGCGGCCAGCACGTGAACACCACCGATTCGGCCGTGCGCATCACCCACCTACCCACCGGCATCGTCGTCACCAGCAGCGAAAAATCGCAGCACCAGAACCGTGCCAACGCCATGGCCGTATTGCGCGCGCGACTTTACGACATGGAGCGCCAGCGCGCCGATGCCGAACGCGCCGCCGACCGGCGCAGCCAGGTGGGCAGCGGCGACCGGTCGGAACGCATCCGCACCTACAACTTTCCGCAGGGCCGAATGACCGATCACCGCATCAACCTGACGCTTTACGCTTTGGACCGCATCATGGCGGGCGACCTGACCGAGATCATCGACGCGCTGACCGCGCATGACCAGGCCGCGCGCCTGGCCGAGGCGGAATGAAGCTGTCGGGCGCCCAGGCCGAGGGAACGGCCCTGCTGCAGGCCGCCGGGATCGAAGGTGCCGCGCGCGATTCCGATCGCATCCTGGCCGCCGTGCTGGAGATCGAGCCGGGCCAGCTGCGCATCACCGACGACCGCCCGCTGACGCCTGACGAGGCGGCGCGCTTCAACCGCGGCATCGCGGCGCGCGCCCTGCACCAGCCGGTTTCGCAGGTCGTAGGCTTTCGCGATTTCTGGGCGCATCGTTTCAAGGTCACCCGTGACACGCTGGACCCGCGCCCGGAAACCGAAGCTCTGGTCGAAGCCGCCTTGGCCCGGCCCTGGAGCTCGGTCCTGGACCTGGGCACCGGGACGGGGGCCATCCTGATCTCACTTCTGGCGGCGCGGCCGGGGGCGCAGGGGATCGGCACCGACATCTCGGAAGCCGCACTGGAGGTGGCGCGCTTCAACGCCCGCAAGATCGGCGTAGATGCCCGCTTTCGCCGCGCCGACTGGTATGAGGGCCTTTCTGGCCCCTTCGACCTGATCGTCTCTAACCCGCCCTATATCGCCGCCGACGAAATGGAGGGCCTGTCGCCCGATGTCCGAAACTGGGAGCCGCGCCAGGCCCTGACCGACGGGGCTGACGGCCTGACCGCCTATCGCGCCATCGCGGCCGGGGCGCGCGTGATGCTGTCGCCGCAGGGGCTGGTACTGGTCGAGATCGGGCCGACGCAGGGGGCGGCGGTCGCGGAGATGTTCGCGGCCCAGGGGGCGGCCGCCCGCGTCCTGCCTGATCTGGACGGGCGCGACCGGGTCGTGCTGGCCGATTTCGCGACCCTCTAGGCGGTTTGCGGCGCGATCACGCGGATTTGGGGCAGTTTTTGCTTGTCTCGGATGCGCTGGCATGGTTAGTCGACGGCGTGCGACAGGCCCATTGCCAGCGCATGGGTCAGCCTGACACTGCCGATTCCAAAGCGCGCGAGATGCGTCGTGACCGGGGCGAGGCAGGGCTGAACGGAGAGGTCCTGCACGCCCCCGTAGCCGTCCGACAACGCCGTCCAGTTCATTCTGGCACCCCTGAATATCAGAAACATGACAGACAGACTGATGAGATCATCCAAATCCCGCTCGCGAAGCAAATCGAACCGTCAGCGCTCGCTGGGGAACGTCGTCAACCGTGTCTTCGACAGCTCGGGTCCTGAAGGCAAGGTGCGCGGCACCCCCCAGCAGATCATCGAGAAATACCTGCAGCTGGCGCGCGACGCGCAGCTGTCCAATGACCGCGTAGCCGAGCAGAGCTTTCTGCAGCATGCTGAGCATTACACCCGCATGCTGGGCGAGGCGCAGCGCGAGATGAACGAGCGCCAAGGTCAGGGTCATCGCCAGAACGGCGACGAGGATCAGGGTTACCAGAACGGCGGGCACCAAGGCGGGGGCAATCAGAACGGCCATCACCAAGGTGGGCAGTCCGGTGGTCGCGACCATGATCGCCAGCACGACCGCAATCAATCGGATCGGGGCCAATCGGATCGGGGCCAATCGGATCGGGGCCAGTCGGACCGAGGCCAGTCGGACCGAGGCCAGTCGGACCGCAGCCAGGCGGACCGCAGCCAGTCCGAGCGCAATTCTTCCGACCGTCAGCAATCCGAACGCGGCCAGCAGGATCGGGTGCAGGCCGATCGTGGCTCATCCGACCGCAATCATGCCCCACGCGATCAGGCGCCCCGCGATCATGCTCTGCGTGAGCAGGTGCAGCGCGAGCCCGAAGCCCCCGAGGCTGCCGTGACCGAGCAGCCCGTCCGGGATCAGGCGCCCAAGCCGCAGGCCGCACCGGCGCCCGAGACGCAGGAAAGCCTTGGCCTTCCCGATGCCGTCAATTCCGGCGAGGGCAGCCACGGCCCGGTTCCGACGCCCGAAACCGAACCCAAGCCGACGCGTGCCCGAACGCCTCGCGCCCGGACCCCCCGCAACTCTGCCGGCAGTGCCGAGGGCGGCGCCCCCGCCACGCCCGCCCGCAGCCGCCGCAAGCCCGTCGCCAAGGGCGAGGGCGGCGAGGCTGCCGATACTCCGGCCCCCGAAGGCTCTGACCAGAGCTGAACGGGGTTGTTGAATAAATGAAGCCGCGGTGAGAGCCGCGGCTTTTTCATGTCCGAAAGGTGGAGCCGACCCTCAGGCGGTGCGGGCCTCGGCCAATGCCCGGGCAAGGGTGCAGAACCGCTGCAGGTCGATCTCCTCGGCGCGGGCGGTGGGCGGGATGCCCGACGCCTCCAGCAGCGCCTCGATCTGCGGGTGCAGGCCCTTGAGGCTGGCGCGCAGCATCTTGCGCCGCTGGTTGAAGGCCGCGCCCGTCACCTGCGACAGCACCGCCGGATCGGCCGGATAGCGCGGTTCGGGCAGCGCGGTCAGGTGGACCACGGCGGAATGGACCTTGGGCGCGGGCACGAAGGCTTCGGGCGGCAGGGACATGACAATGCGCGCATCCGCCCGCCACTGCGCCAGCAGCGCCAGCCGGCCATAGGCCTTGGATCCGGGCTGCGCCACGATCCGCTCGGCCACCTCTTTCTGGAACATCAGCGTCAGGGACTGCCAGAAGGGCGGCCATTCGCGGGGCGTCAGCCAGCGGATCAGCAATTCCGTGCCCACGTTATAGGGCAGGTTGGCGGCAATGCGGATCGGCGGCGTCAGATGCGCCAGCGGGTCCACCTGCAGCGCGTCGCCGTTGATGATCGTCAGGCGGCCGGGATAGGCGGCGGCGATTTCCTCCAACGCGGGCAGGGCGCGGGGATCCTTTTCGATGGCCAGCACATGCCGCGCCCCGCAAGCCAGCAGCCCGCGGGTCAGCCCGCCGGGGCCGGGCCCGACCTCCAGCACGTCGCAGCCGGTCAGGTCGCCCGCCTGCCGCGCGATCTTGTGCGTCAGGTTCAGGTCCAGAAGGAAGTTCTGGCCCAGCTGCTTTTTCGCGCGCAGGTCATGGGTGGCGATCACATCGCGCAGGGGGGGCAGGTTGTCGATCATCGCGGGGTTCCGGGGGCGAGGTTGCGCCAGTGGGTATTTGAACAACGAAGAAGCATCAGGCGCGGCTTTCGGCCATCTGGTGCGCAAGGCGCAGCGCGGCGATGGTCGAGGAAGGGTCGGCCAAGCCGCGCCCCGCGATGTCGAAGGCGGTGCCGTGGTCGGGCGAGGTGCGGATGAAAGGCAAGCCAAGCGTCACGTTCACGCCGCCCGCGAAATCCAGCGTCTTGATGGGGATCAGTGCCTGGTCGTGATAGGTGCAGACCGCGGCGTCATAGTGGGCGCGGGCCAGGGCGTGGAACATCGTGTCGGCGGGCAGCGGGCCGGAAAGGTGCAGTCCTTCGGCTCGCAGCCGTGCGATCAGCGGCGCGATCATGTCGCGTTCCTGCCGGCCCATCGTGCCACCCTCGCCCGCATGGGGGTTGAGCCCCGCCACCGCGATGCGTGGGGCGGTCAGGCCCAAGTCGCGGATCAGCCCCTGATGCGTAATGCGGATCGCCTGTTCCAGCAGTTGCGGCGTCAGGGCGGCGGGCACGTCCTGCAGCGGGATGTGGATCGTCGCAGGCACCACCCGGCAGGGCGGCGTCACCGTGGTGGAAGCCAGCATCATCACCACCGGCACGTCGCCTGCCAGATGCGCCAGGTATTCCGTATGGCCAGGGAAGGCAAAGCCCGCACCTTCCTTCAGCGCCTGCTTGCTGATCGGCGCGGTGGTGATGCCCGCGACCTTGCCCTCCAGGGCCAGCGCGACGGCGCGGGCGATGACATCGACCACGCCTTGCGCATTGGCGGGGTCGGGACGGCCGGGCGTGGCGGGTGCGGCGAAATCGTGGCGCAGGACCGGCAGGTGGCCGGGCGGCACGGGATCGTCGGGGGCCTGAACCTCGGTGAAAGCCGCACCATCGGGCAGGTGGCGCGGATCCCCCATCCAGACCAGATCCACACCCGAGGCCAGCGCCAGGGGCGCCAGTTCCGGCCCGATCCCTGCAGGTTCGCCGCAGGTCAGCAGGATGCGCGCCATCAGGGCCGCCGGATCACGGCATCGGCGCGCAGGTCGGCCAGCAGCCCGTCAGCGGCGGCGTTGATCTTGCGGTTGAACAGTTCGTCGCGCACCGCCTGGCGGTCGGGCAGACCGCTGGCCTCGTCGCCGCCCTGGGCCGCCAGGGCCGGCTGGCGCGAACACAGCATCACCAGGTCCGCACCCGCGCCCGAGGGGACCAGCCCGGCCTCGTCCGGGTCCAGCGAGGCCAGCCGGGTCGCGATCAGCGTCGGGATCTGGCCCTGCGGTGCGGTCTGGCGCTGCACCTGAGGCGCGACCTGGGGACCCGCCTGCACGTAAAGATCGTCGCAACTGCGCGTCCGCGCCGCCAGCGCCGCCGCATCGGCGGCCGAGGCCATGGGCAGAACCAGATAGTCCAGCACCTGCTCGCGCGCACCGGGGCGCAGGGTGCCTTGGGCATCACGCAGGTGGAACAGCACGACCGCCCCCTCGACCGGCAGCGGCGCCGTTGTCTGGCCCGGTTGCAGCGCCGTGATGATCGGCCGCAGGCTGGGCGGCAGGTTGTCCAGCGCCATCATCTCCAGCCGCCCACCCGCCTCGGCGGAAGGCACGGCCGAATACTGGCGTGCGGCCTCGGCGAACTGAGCTTCGGTCGGGCGCGCGGCCGAGATGCGCTCGGCCAGTGCCAGTGCCTGCGCCTCCTGGCCCGGAGGGGCGGGGATGATCAGCTCCGACAGGGCCACGCGGTCGATGATCGGGGTCTCGATCACGCGGCGCAGCGCCTGGTCGACCTCGGCGTCGGAGATGCTGATCTGGCCCAGCAGGCGGGCGCGCACGACCTCGCGCCAGACCGTTCCCGCCTCGACGAAGTCGCGAAAGACGCCGGCCTCGACGCCCGCGCTCTCCAGCTGGGCGATAAAGGCGGCGGCGTCCAGCCCGGCGCGGCCGGCAAATTCCTCAAGCCCCGCCTGCAGCCCTTCGGGGGTGATCTCGACGCCCAGTTGCCGGGCGGCCTGCACACGCAGGCGGTCGTCTATCAGCGCATCCTCGGCGGTTTGGGCATCGGCATCGGGGGTGCCAAGGACCTGCATGAAACGCATCCGCTGGTCCACCTCGTAACGGGTGACGGCGCTGTCGTTTACATAGACGACCGGCGCGAACAGGTTCTGCGCCGCGGCAGGGCCGACCGTGCCCATGGCCATTAACGCCGCCAGGGCGATACCCGAAAGGAAATGCCGCATCTGCTGCCCTCATCTTGGTTCTGGACGGCAGACTAGCGCATGCAGCTGCGCCGCGCCACTGTGCCCGGCCCGTCTTCTTGCCGCCCGAAGCCGCCCAGACGAACCGACAGGTCCAGGCTGGTTTCCGGCCGCACCAGGTCCGAACTGGTAAAGCGCCGCGACAGGCCGGTTTCCACCGTGATGCATTCGTTGCGATAGGCCAATTCCAGCGACGCGCGCTGCGCCCGGTCGGCGGCAAAATCGTATCGCGTCTCGGCCGTGCCCCACCAGCCGGGGGCGATCTGCCAGCCCAGGTTGGCAGCCAGTTCGCTGGCATCATCCGCCCGACCCTCGCCCTCGTCGCGATCGATCCACAGATAGCCCACCGACATCTGCAAGTCGCTGCGCAGCCAGCCCACGCGCAACTCGTTGCGCGAGATGGCGAAGCGGTCGTCGAACAACGCCCGGTTGGCGACGGCCAGTCCCGTGCCGCTGTCGTAATGCGCCGCCAGCAGCCAGTCGCTGCTGCGCCCGCCCAGGGGCGTGGTGGCCGCCACGCTCTGCGCCTCGCGGGCGCGCAACACGCGGCCGCCGGTCACGCCAAGCGACCAGCCCGTGGGGTCGATGCGCGTCCAGGTCGCGCCGATATTGGCGCGCAGCCCGGTCTCGCGCTTGTCCCAGCCCGGAAAGCGATTGTCCGAAAACAGGTTGCCCTCATCGAACTCGATCAGGCGGCTATCTTCGTTGGGGATGTCGTCATCCGCGCTGCGCGGGGAATACAAGACCTGGACCACCGGTTCGACCATGTGAGTCGCGCCGCCGCGATAGGTCGCCAGCGGCCAGCGCAGCTCGGTCCCGATCCGCGGGTCGACGCGGGTTTCCACCGCGTCAAAGCGGTCGTCCTGCGCAATGCGATAAACATCGGCGTCCAGCCCGGCCAGCGCCGCGGCCACCACGCCCCCCGGCAGGATCCGGCTGCGCCGCCAATCGATCCCGACCGAGGCGCGGGCCACGTCCCGCCCCAGCTCATCCAGGTCCGAGGGTCGTCGATGCGCATGGGCCGACCATTCCAGCAGCGCCTCGCCGCCGATCAGCGGCGGGGTCATGCGCCGCATCCAGATCACGTCGGCCACCTGCGCGGGCGAGGTCGCGTTGTCCTCGTCCTCGCGCAGCGAATGGTAATTGCCGACCCGGCCCCAGACCAGCTTGTCGCGCCGCACCCGTTCCAGGGTCACGCCGCTCCACAGCCGGTCGGCATTGGTGACGCCGTAATCCAGCAGATAGGCCCGGTCCGAAGCAGCCTGGATCTGCACCCCAAGCCGATAGTCGCGCGGCAGGTCGAACCGCGCCGTGCCAAAGACATAGCCACGCGTCTCGCCGGGCAGCAGGTCGTCGCGGCTGATCGCGGCGTTCCATTCCGTCGCGCCGCGCGCAAAGGCCTGGCGATAGCGCAGCTCCAGCGTGCGGGTGCGATCCAGCGACAGATAGGGCGTCAGCGTCAGGTCGGCGTGATTGCCCAAGGTGCGGAAATAGGGCAGCTTGACCCCGAACCCCAGCCCCGAAGTCGTGCGGATCAGCGGCCGCAGAAAACCCGACCGCCGCTCGACCGTGGGGTCGGGGGCGGTGATCGCGAAAGGCGCATAGGCCAGCGGGATGCCCAGGGCGCGCAGCTGCGGATGGTCAAAGGTGATCAGCCGCGTCTCGGCATCATGGGTGATGCGGCGGGCGCGGATTTCCCACAAGGGGGTCGGGTCCTCGGCGCAGATCTGGCAGGACGACGCCACGACCTGCGTCAGTTCGCTGATGCGCCCGTCCTCGCGCCGCTCCAGCCGGGTGGCGGCCAGCTGCAGCTCTCGGGCGATGACCATGCGGGCGCCGTTGATGATCCCGTCCTGCAACTCGCGGTCCAGTTGCGCCGATTCGGCAATCAGGATCGCGTCGGCGTCCCCGACTTCGGCGGCAGGGCGGGACAGGTGGATCGGGCCCTCGATGGTCAGGTCGCCGCTGGACCCATCGACGACGATGCGCGATGCGACCAGCTGCGTCCCCTGATACCAGACAACCACCCCGCCCGCCGCGATCAGCGTCCGGTCACCCTGCAGCACGACGTTGTCGGCCAACACCGTGGCAGCGCCTTCCGACCCAGTGGCAGGTGCGGCCCGGCCCGGCAGCACGACATCCGTCGTGGGCGCCACGCTTTCAGGCGCGCCCGTCGCGGGCGTGCGGTCGCCGACCGGGTCGCTGCCCAGTTCCGGCGCCGCCGGCGCCAGTGCCGAAACGCCGCCGCCTGATAAGGTCGCGCCCGGCATGTCGGGAATGCCGGCGATGCCGGGGGTGGCATCGAACAGCGACTGCGCCGCCAGCGGCCCGGCCAGGACCGTAGCGCCCATCAGCGCCAGGGCCGTCGCCCTGCACGCGATCCCGAAGGCTTGCTTGCGCGCGTTCATCCGTCCTCCCGTCTCAGGATCAGTGCCAGGGCCAGCAGCGCCCCTACCAGCGGCGGCGTCCAGGCCGCCATGGCCGGGGTGATCTGCCCGTTATCCCCCAGAACCTGCGCCAGGTTGCGCAGGAAGAACAGCGCGATCCCCGCGCCAAAGGCCAAAAGCACCGCCGCGCCGGTGTTGCGGCCCCGCACATGCTGCATGGTGAAGGCCGCCGCGATGACCACCATCGCCGCCATCAGGAAGGGCCGCGCCAACTCCATCTGGAACCAGACCTTGTGGCGCGCGGCGGAAAAACCCGCCCGCTCCAGCCCGGCGATAAAAGTCGGCAGTTGCCAGACCGGCACCGCTTCGGGGCGGCCGAACCCCTCGCGGATGCGCTGCGCCGTCAGGTCCGAGGCCAGGCGCAGGCTGTCGTGGCGCGCCACATTGGCCTGGGGATTGGCGTGCTCCAGCGGGTAATCAGCCACGTCGCGCAGGTCCCAGGCCCCGGGCGTAAGGCGGGCCTCGCGCGCCTCGATCCGGCGCACCGGCCCGTCTTGGGTAAAGACCAGAAACGTCGCATCGTACAGCGTCACCGCATCCGGGCTGGCGCGGCTGGCGCGGATGACGATCTGGCCGGCCTCCTCACCGTCTTCCTGCACGGCCTGGCGCAGCCAGACGGCGCTGGCGCCCAGGCTGACGGTCTGCCGCCCGGCGCGGTCGATCTCGGCCACGGCCTGGTCATAGATCTGCCCCGTCGCCGCGACCAGCGGGTTCAACAGCGCAACCGTCAGCGCCCCCAGCAGCACCGCCGCCGCCACCGGCGCCGCCACCACACGCAGCGCCGAGCGCCCCGAGGCGCGGATCGCCACCATCTCGGATGTGCGCGCCAGGCCCAGGAACAGCGCAATGGCCGACAGCACCGTCATCAGCGGCAGGATGGAATAAAAGCTGCCCGCGATATTCAGCGCCGCCAGCCGCGCCGCGCCCCCCATCCCGATGTCGCGGCTGGAAAAGCGGCGGATCATCTCGATCATGTCGATCAGGAACAGGATCAGCAGGAACACCCCCGCGATCAGCAGGAAGCTGCGCAGGAACCGCCGCGCCACATAGAAGGCCAGGATCATGCGGCCCCCCTGCGCGGGCCGCGGGGACGCGCGGCCAGCCACAACAGCCCCCCGCACAGACCCGCCCCGACCAGCGCCGGCAGGTACAGGATTGGCCACAGCGCCGCGTCGCGTCCCACCTGGTTGGCGGCGGCATTGGACAGGAACTGCACCAGGATCAGTCCCCCGATCGCCCAGCCCACCTGCCGCCAGACGCCAAAGCGCGAAAACCCCCCGATCAGCAGCGTGGCAAAGCCGATCATTGCCGCGATCGGCGCCAGCAGGGGCTGGGCGATCCGCTCATGCGCCTCGCGCCGGGCGGCATCAGGACTGGCCCCGGTGGCGGTCAGCAGGTCGGGGTCCGGGTCCAGCAGCCGCAGCGTGCCATAGTCGCGCAGGTCCCGCCCGCGCGGCCCCCCGCCCTGGAACATCTCGCCCACGTCATAACTGAACTCGTCGAAGCGGGTTACCGACAGGCGCGGCGCGCCGCCGTCGCCCTGCAGGCTCTGGGCCATGCCCTCCAGCAGGACCAGAACCGGACCCGTGTCTGTCCGCACCACCAGCGCCTCCTGGGCGGTATAGGTCAGCCGCTCGGCGGGGTTGCGGCCATCCTCGATGAACAGGTCCAGAAGGCGTCCATCGGCGGCGATGTCGCGGATGAACAGCGTCACCCCGCTGGCCGGATACTGAAAGGCGCCGGGGCGCAGGAACTGCGCGGTCACGTTTTCGGCAATCTCGGCCGACCGCTCGGCCAGCCGCGCCCGCGCCATCGGTACCAGCCCGTGGACCAGCACCGCCACCATCACCCCCACGAACACGCCAAAGACCAGAACCGGCCGCGCCAGCCGCCAGGGCGACAGGCCCGCGGCCTGCATCGCCACCAGCTCGGATTCTCCTGACAGGCGGTTCGTGCCATAGGCTGCGGCCGCAAAACCCGCCACCGGCAGCACGACCGAAATCACCAGGGGCAGCGTCAGCGCGGTGAATTCCAGCACCACCAGCGCCGTCTGGCCGTCGTTCAGCAGGTCGTCGAACAGGCTGACCGCGCGGTTGATCCAGTAGACCGCCACCAGGACCAGCGCGAAGAACCCGAACAGCGTCAGCAGCTGTCCAAGGATGTATCGGTCGATCCGGGGCATGGGCGGCCTTCTTGACGCGTGACGTTCGGTCCTGCTTAGCGGCAAGGGCGGCTCTGGAAAAGGGCCGGGCGGGCGTCTAGGGTCTGACCCAACCAGACGTGAGGACGCTTGACCATGACGCAGCCTGTCGAAATCAACTTCACCGAGATCGCGCCCGAGAAGCTGGCCGATCACCAGGGGCGCGTGGCGCTGATCCTGACCGCGCCGGACAAGCTGCCCGGCCGTCTGCCCCGCGCCACGCGCGAGGCCGCGATGCGCGCGCTGACCTCAAAGGCGGGCCAGGCGCTCAAGCCCGGCCAGGCGCTGGAACTGGCCTTTCCCGCCGGCATGGCCGCCGAGGCGCTGGTCCTGGTGATGCTGCCCCTGGCCTCGACCGTGGCCGAGGCCCGCCGCGCCGGCGCGGCCATCGGCGCCCGGCTGGGCCGTGGCCATACCCTGGTCCTGGCCGGCGTGCAGAAGCTGGCGGGCGAAGTCGCGCTGGGCCTGGCGCTGCGCGGCTACGACTTCGACGCCTACAAGACCAAGATCGGGGACAAGACCGACGGCGATGCGGATGCCGCCGCCGACCCCGACGCCCCGGCCGAACGCCCGCGGGTGACCTTCATGGTCCGCGACCCCGAGGCGCTGGCGAAATCGGCCGGCGACGCCGCCGCCCTGGCCGAGGGCGTGTTCTTCACCCGCGACCTGGTGAATGAACCCGCCAACGTCCTGACCACCAGCGATTTCGCCGACCGCCTGCAGGCGATGGAGGAGATCGGCCTGACCGTCGAGGTTCTGGACGAGGATCAGCTGGCCGAACTGGGCATGCGCGCCCTTCTGGCCGTGGGCATGGGCAGCGAGACCCCTTCCAAGGTCGTGGTGATGCGCTGGAAGGGCGGCGGGGACGAACAGCCCCTGGCGCTGGTCGGCAAGGGCGTCGTCTTCGACAGCGGCGGCATCTCGATCAAGCCGGGCGCCGGCATGGAGGAGATGACGATGGACATGGGCGGCGCGGGCGTCGTGGCGGGCGTGATGCGCACGCTGGCCTTGCGGCGCGCCAAGGCCAATGTCGTGGGCCTGGTGGGTCTGGTCGAGAACATGCCCGACGGCCGCGCCCAGCGCCCCGGCGACATCGTGAAATCCATGAAGGGCGACACGATCGAGGTGATCAACACCGATGCCGAAGGCCGCCTGGTGCTGGCCGACGTCCTGTGGTACGCGCAGGAACGCTTCAAGCCGCGCGCGATCATCGACTTGGCCACGCTGACCGGCGCGGTGATCATCGCGCTGGGTCATGACAATGCCGGGGTCTTTGCCAATGACGACGCCCTGGCCGATGGCATCCTGGCCGCCGCGAAAGCGGAGGGCGAGGGCGCCTGGCGTCTGCCGTTGGGCCCGTCCTACGACAGCCTGATCAAGTCGCGTTTGGCCGACATGAAGAACACTGGCGGGCGCGCGGCGGGCTCGATCACCGCGGCGCAGTTCATCCAGCGATTCATCAAGGAAGGCCAGCCCTGGGCGCATATCGACATCGCCGGCGTGACCCTGCCGCCCAGCGCCACCGACCTGGCCCCCAAGGGCGCGACCGGCTGGGGCGTCATGACGCTGGACCGGCTGGTGCGCGACCGCTTCGAGGGCAAATGAGCCGCGCAACGCCCGCAGGCGGTGTACGCGCCGTGTATGGGTCGTGCACCGCTGGTGCATGCGCGGTGCACCCGGATCTTCAGCAGTTGCTGGAGATCCGGCGCCGGCCGTCCGCACCGGTGCCGCCTGCAACGTGCGCAGCCGTTGCGCGCGGGCGCAACGGTTAGGCGGGCGGCATGGGCAAGGTGCTCTTTTATCACCTGACCCGCTCGCCGGCCGAGGCGCTGCTGCCGGTCCTGCTGGGCAAGGCGCTGTCGGCTGGCTGGCGGGTCGAACTGCGTGGCGCCGAAGCCGACCGCATGGAACGGCTGGACCAGCAGCTTTGGCAGGCCGAAGGGTTCCTGCCCCACGGCCTGGCCGGCGGCCCGCATGATACCCGCCAGCCGGTGCTGCTGACCGTGTCCGGCCAGGCCCCGGGCAACGATCCCGCCTGCCTGATGGCGCTGGACGGGGTCGAGGTCGCCCCGGCGGAGGCTACCCGCCTGGACCGCGCCTGCATCCTTTTCGACGGCGGCGACGACACCGCCATGTCGCGCGCCCGCGACCAGTGGCGCGCGCTGACCGGCGCCGGGGTCGAGGCCGAATACTGGTCCGAGGAATCGGGCCGGTGGGAGCGCAAGCGCTAGCCGCCCCTCAGGCGGCCGCATGCCCTGCCAGCCGCGCATGCAGATCCTCCCGCCGCAGCAGCGCCTTGGGACCCTGCATCACCGCGCGGCCGCGCTCCATCACAAGGAAGCTGTCGCCCAGGTCCCAGGCGAAATCAAAGAACTGCTCGACCAGGACAATGGCCATGTCGCCCCGGTCGCGCAGCGCGGCGATGACGCGGCCGATCTGGGCAATGATGTTGGGCTGGATGCCCTCGGTCGGTTCGTCCAGCAACAGCACGCGGGGCCGGGTGATCAGCGCCCGCGCGATGGCCAGCTGCTGCTGCTGCCCGCCCGACAGGTCGCCCCCGCGCCGGTGGGACATTTCCGCCAGCACCGGAAAGCTGTCAAAGATCTCGTTGGGGATATGGCGTTCGGCCCGCGGCAGGCAAGCAAAGCCCGTCTCCATGTTCTCGCGCACGGTCAGCATCGGGAATATCGCGCGCCCCTGCGGAACATAGCCCACGCCAAGCCGCGCCATCTCCTGTGCACTGACCCGAGCCAAGGTCCTGCCGCCAAAGGACATCTCGCCCCCGGACCGCGGATGCCGCCCGGCCAGCAGGTTCATCAGGCTGGTCTTGCCGACGCCGTTATTGCCCATCACGCAGGTGACCTCGCCGGGCCGCGCCGCAATGTCGATGCCGTGCAGGATCTGGCTGCTGCCGTAATGCAGGATCAGGCCCTTCGCCTCCAGCATGTCCTATCTCCCCAGATAGACGTCGATGACGTCGGGATTGCGGGTGACGTGGTCCAGCGACCCCTCGGCCAGGACGGACCCCTGATGCAGGACCGTCACCTTGCAGTTCAGGCGGCGCACGAAGTCCATGTCGTGTTCCACCACCACCACCGCGCGGTTTTCGGCCAGGCGGCACAGCAGCGCGGTGGTCTGCTCGCGCTCGGCCAGGGTCATGCCGGCAGCGGGTTCGTCGACCAGCAGCAGGCGCGGCTCCTGCGCCAGCAGCATCCCGATCTCCAGCCACTGTTTCTGCCCGTGGCTCAGCTCTCCGGCCTTGCGATGGGTGTGGTCCGACAGCCCGACCTCGGCCGCCAGCTCGGCCACGCGTCGGGCCGAAGCCGCCGAGGCGCGCCAGGCCAGCACCGCAAAAGGCCCGCGCGCGGCCTTCAGCGCCATGGTCAGGTTGTCGGCCACCGTCTGATCCTCGAAGACCGTCGGGCGCTGGAACTTGCGGCCGATGCCTTCGCGGGCGATCTGCGCCTCGTTCATCTTCAGCAGCGACTTGGATGTCGCGCCCCACCGCACCTCGCCGACATCAGGGCGGGTCTTGCCGGTCACGATATCCATGAAGGTGGTCTTGCCGGCACCGTTCGGGCCGATCACGGCGCGCAGCTCGACCGCGTTGATGGTAAAGGACAGGTTGTTGATCGCCTTGAACCCGTCGAAGGTTTTTGAAATCCCGCTGACTTCCAGAAGCGCGCTCATGCCTTGGCCTCGCGTTCCTGCAAAGCGCCCTGGTCGGGGCCCAGGTCGCGGCCGTGCCGGCGGGGCCGGGCAAGCCCACCGATGCGGTCAAAGATCCCGGCAATGCCCTTGGGCGCGAACAGCGTGACCAGCACGAATGACAGGCCAAGCGCCACCTGCCACCAGTCCACCCAGTTCACCACATATCCCGGCAGGTGGACCGACGGCGCCCGCCCGCCCGTGAACCAGCTGGACAGCAGCGACACGACCACCGCGCCGATGACCGCGCCATACAGCCGCCCGCGCCCGCCAATCGCCACCCAGACTGCCAGATAGATCGAGGCGATGGGCATCATTTCGGCCGGATTGATGATCCCGGCCTGGGGATAGTACAGCGCCCCCGCGACCGCCGTGATCATCGCCGCCAGGGTAAAGACGACCAGCTTGAACCCCTCGACCGGGTATCCCAGGAACCGCACGCGGGTTTCGTCGTCGCGGATGGCGCGGATCACGCTGCCGAACTTGCCGCTGACCAGCCACGCCGCCAGGACATAGAACAGCCCAAGCGTGCCAGCCGAGGCCCAAAGGAACCAGACGGACAGCCGCGCCTGGCTGACATCGTCGAGGCCGGGGATGTTCTGCAGCCCCGACAGCCCGTTGTTGCCCCGGAACCCGCTGTCGTTCTGGAACAGCCACAGCGCCAAAGCCAGCGTCATGGCCTGCGTCAGGATCGACAGATAGACCCCGTTCACCCGGCTGCGGAAGGCCAGCCAGCCGAAGACCAGCGCCAATAGCCCCGGAACCGCCAGGACCAGCATCAGCTGCAGGCTCAGCGAATGGGCAAAGCTCCAAACCAGCGGCAGGTCGGCGCTGCCCACGACGCCAAAGATCTGGTTGGTGACGCCGTCGCGCAATTCCTGCGGGGTGGGGGGGATGGGGTTCTGCGCCAGCGCCTCGGCGACGATAACCTCGGTCCGGGCATACATCAGCCACTGGCCGATCATGTAGCCGCCAAGCGCAAAGAACGCCATCTGGCCCAGGGACAGGATGCCCAGATAGCCCCAGACCAAATCCATTGCCACGGCGGCCAAGGCCAGGCACAGCGTCTTGCCCAATACCTTGACAGTGGAAGTCGGCAGCGCGCCTGTTCCATAGGCTTGGCTGAGCAGCGTGACCGCCAGCGTGAAGACCGCAAGCACCGCAAGCACGATCAGGACCGACGGATTCTGCAGGATGAATGGCTTGCGGGTCATGTCACGCCTCCGCCGCGCGGCCGCGCTGCGGGATGATCCCGCGGGGCCGGAACTGGATGAATATGATGATGAACAGGATCATGAAGGTCTGCGCCGCCAGCGTGTTGCCGGGGTTCAGCGATTCGATGACCTTGGACAGCCCGCCGATCAGCGTGGCGCCGGCCAGCGTGCCCCAGATGTTGCCCACGCCGCCCACGACCACGGTCATGAAGCTTTGCACGATATAGCCCTGGCCCAGTTCGGACGTGACCTGTGCGAAAAGGCCAATGGCGACCCCCGCGATCCCTGCGATGCCCGAGCCAAGGCCAAAGGTCATCATCGCGATACGGTCGGGGTTGATGCCCATGCTGGCCGCCATGCCGGGGTTCTGGGTGACGGCGCGGACCTCCAGCCCAAGTCTTGTGCGCTTCATTATGAACAGGAACAGGCCCAGGAACAGCAGCGCCAGAACAAAGATCGCCACCCGGATCGAGCTGATCGAGATGACGTCGTTGACCGTGACCGACCCTTCCAGCCAGGCAGGGGCGGTCAGCGGGCGGGCCTGCGTGCCGAAGATGTTCTTTGCCAGCTGCTGCAGCGCGATGGACACGCCGAAGGTGGCCAGAAGCGTTTCCAGCGGGCGATGCGCCAGGTGGCGGATTACCAAACGGTAGAGGACCACCCCCGCCGCAAAGGTGACCGCGAAGGCCAGCGGCAGCGCGACGACCAGCGACAGGGTCCGGTCCGCGATCAGCGTCTGCACCGTGTAGCCGGTATAGGCGCCCATCATGATGAATTCGCCATGCGCCATGTTGATGACCCGCATGACCCCAAAGGTGACGGCCAGCCCGATCGCCGCCAAGAAATAGATCGAGGCCAGCGACAGCGCGTCCAGTCCCAGGTCGATCCCGGTCATGGCCCCAAGCCGCAGCTGCGCCCGGATCTGGGCCGCGCGGGCGGCGTCGGTGACCTCGGGGCTGGGTTCGGCGTAAAGGTCGAAAAAGCGGTGAGCGGCCAAGGCGGCCTCGGCCTCGGCCTCGGTGGCCGCAGGGGGAACTGCGCCGGCGGCCTCCAGCGCGTCATAGGCGCGGTCGCGGGCGGCGGGGTCCGACAGCTGCTCGACCGGGATTCCGCCCACCTGGCCGTTCCGCAGGTTCGCGGCCAACGCCCCGCGCTGTTCGGCCGATGTCAGGCGGGGCTGCAGCACGCCCGCGTCGACCAGCAGGGCAAGGGCCGCGTCGCGCGGCAGGGCGTCGCTGCCGACCTCCAGCTCGCGCGCGACATTGCCCTGCGGCTGGCCGGCCGAGACGACCCGTTGCATGGCCAGCAGCGGGTTCAGCGCGGCGCGAAAGTCCAGGCTGACATCGCCGGCCATGTCCCTGATCGCCGCCACCCGCGCCTGTGTATCCTTGTCCAGCTGGATGGTCAGCAGGCGTTCCAGCCGGGCCTTGCGCGCGACCAGCACCGGGTCGGGGTCGTCAAGGGCTGCGCGCAGGGCGGCCAGCTGTTCCGGCGTGCCGCCGCGCGCCAGGGCATCCAGCGCGGCCGAGCGGCGGCGGGCGTCGGGATCGTTCAGCGCGCCGGCCACCATCGCGGAATCAATCACGCCCCGCACGCCCGAATTGGGGCGCAGCATCCGGGGCTCCACGCCGAACACCGGCTGACCGGTCACCGCATCCAGAACACTGCTACCGTCGACGATCACCGCGCGCCCTTCCGCGGTCAGGCCAAGCCTGCGATCGGACCATGCCCGCAGCAGCGCCAGACCCTCGGGTCCGGTGGCCGCGATCTGCTCGACCAGAGGCTGGACGCTCCGCCGCGAGGGCTTTTCGATCTGGCCAAGATTGTCCGAAATCACCGCATCGAGCGCGGGATTGGCCAGCGCAGCCATCGGCAGGAACAGCGCCATCACGCAGGCGGCAAGCAGGCGGAACCGGGTCACGCGGGATATCCTTTGCATGTGGGCAGGGCGGGCGGCAGGAACCGCCCGCCCGCGATGTCAGTAATTCGACTGAACCTGGACGCAGCTGTTCGTCTGGGTGTTGAACATGCCGCAATCCTTGCCCGGCCAGTCGGCGTCCAGCACCGCCGATTCGGGCAGGTAGTCGGTCCAGGCGTCGCCCGGCACAGGTTCGGTCTGGCTGACGATGTCGAACTGACCATCCTCGCGGATCTCTCCGATCAGGACGGGCTTGGTCAGGTGGTGGTTGGGCAGCACGGTGGCGGTGCCGCCGGTCAGGTTCGGCACCTCGATGCCGACGATGGCATCCAGCACGGGATCGACATCGGTGGTGCCGGCCTTCTCGACCGCCGCGACCCAGGCATTGAAGCCGATCATCGTGGCCTCCATCGGGTCGTTCGTCACACGGTTGGTGTCACCCGTGAATTCGTGCCAGCCCTCGATAAAGGCTGTGTTCTGGTCGCTTTCCGCGGTCTGGAAGTAATTCCAGGCAGCCAGGTGACCGACCAGGTTGGCGGTATCCAAACCCGACAGCTCCTCCTCCCCGACCGAAAAGGCCATTACGGGAATGTCGTCGGCCGACACGCCCGCCGCGGCCAGTTCCTTGTAGAAGCCGACGTTGGCGTCACCGTTGATGGTCGACACCACGCCCACCTTCTTGCCGTCCGCGCCAAGGGCCACGACATCGGCAACGATCTTGGACCAGTCGGAATGGCCAAAGGGCGTGTAGTTCACGAAGATGTCCTCCTCGGCCACGCCCTTGGATTTCAGATAGGCATCCAGGATGTTGTTCGTGGTGCGGGGATAGACATAGTCGGTGCCCAGCAGCGCCCATTTCTCGACGCCCAGTTCCTCGGTCATGTAATCCACGGCGGGGATGGCCTGCTGGTTCGGGGCGGCGCCGGTATAGATGACGTTCTTCGAGGATTCCTCGCCCTCGTATTGCACGGGATAGAACAGCAGGCCGTTCAGCTCCTCGATCACCGGCAGGACCGACTTGCGGCTGACGCTGGTCCAGCAGCCGAAGATCGCGTCCACGTCCGACACGGTCAGCAGCTCGCGCGCCTTTTCCGCGAACAGCGGCCAGTCGGAGGCCGGATCGACCACCACCGCCTCCAGCGGGCGGCCCAGCACGCCGCCCTTGGCGTTCTGCTGTTCGACCAGCATCAGGACCGTGTCCTTCAGCGTCGTTTCCGAAATTGCCATGGTGCCCGACAGCGAATGCAGCACGCCGATCTTGATCGGCTCGCCTTCCTGGGCGTGGGCGGCATGGGCCAGCGTCAGGGCGCTGGTCAGCATCAGGATCTTGGTCAGCTTGGTCATCGTTACCCTTTTCCCCCCGGCACGTTGGCCGGTGTCCCTGTTGTCCTTGAGAAGGCGCGGCGCCTTCGCATTCGCAGAAAGAGGGGAAAATCGGGCAGTTGGACAGGTTTTCAGCAGTCCCCGCCCGCCCCGCGCAGGCAGTGGCGCGAGGCTGGGCAGCGGGCGGGGCAGATGCCCGCCCGCCGGGCAGAGTCAGGCCGCGCGGGGCGTCAGACCGCCCTGTTCGACCAGGAAATCGACGATGGCCTGCACGCCGTGGCCGTGGCGCAGCTGGGCCATGACCACGGGGCGCGTCCCCCGTGCCTCATGTGCATCCTTTTCCAGCAGCGCCGCGTCCACACCGACATGCGGGGCCAGGTCGGTCTTGTTCACGACCAGCAGGTCGGACCGCGCCAGCCCCGGCCCGCGCTTCCTCGGGATGTCCTGTCCCGCCGCCGTGTCGATCACATAGATCGTCAGGTCGGCCAGTTCGGGGCTGAAGGTCGCGGCCAGGTTGTCGCCCCCCGATTCGATCAGGATCAGATCCAAGTCCGGGAATGCCGCGTTCAGGTCGGCGATTGCGGCCAGATTGATGCTGGCATCCTCGCGGATCGCGGTATGGGGGCAGCCGCCGGTCTCCACGCCCCGGATGCGTTCGGCGGGCAGGACCTGGGCGCGCATCAGCGCCTCGGCATCCTCGCGGGTATAGATGTCGTTGGTGATCACCGCCATCGACAGGCGGGGGGCCAGCGCACGGGCGACCTGTTCGGTCAGCGTCGTCTTGCCGGCACCGACGGGACCGCCGATGCCGACGCGGAGGGGGCCGTTCTGGCTCATGATCGAAAGATCCTCGTGGTCATGGTTTCGTGGTTCATCGCGGCCATGTCCGCGCCCCAGGTGGCGCTGACCAGATCGTCCGACGTGGCTGCGGCGGCCCGGCTGGCGCGGTCCAGGATGCGCGGTTGCAGCGCGGCCAGCATCTGCTGCCCCTGGACCGGGCCCAAAGGCAGAAAGCGCACGGCGGCGCTGATCAGGGCTGCGGCCTGAGCCTGCAGGAAGGCCGCGATAATTTCAGGGGCGGGCAGCGGCATCGCGGCGCAGGCGCGACCCATTGCAATGGGCAGGGCGGCGGGGGTCTGGGGCCGGCCCGTCAGGGCAGCCATGTTGGCGGCATAGGCTGCGCCCTGTTCGACGGTCTCGGTCAGGCGCTGGCTGGACATGCAGGCGGCGCGGGCCAGATCGTCCAGCGCGGCGTGGTCGGCGCCATCGCGCAGGGCCAACGACAGCAGCACCGCGTCGCACCAGCCCTGCCCGTGATCCAGCCAATCCTCCAGCCAGCAAGGCAGGGTCGCGCGCGTTACCCACCCCGCATCCATCGCGTATTCCAGCCCCTGCGACCAGGCAAAGCCGCCCACCGGAAAGGCGGGCGACAGCATCTGCGACAACTGCAGCCGGGCGGCCTCAGCCGTGGTCATGGGGATGGGCGTGGCGTCGCGTTTCTCCCGCGCCTTCGGGGTGGCCGGATTGATGGTCATGGGCGTGCTCATGGGCGTGGGCCGGACCGTGATCGTGGCCGAAGGTGCGGCCATGGCCATAGGCGCCGCCTTCGGGACGGAAGGGGATGTCCTTGCGGCTGATCTTGGCGCCCAGCTGGGCCAGCATGGCTTCCAGCACATGATCCTGACGGATGATCAGCCGGTCCGCCTCGATCCGGCAGGGGGTATGGCGATTGCCGATATGCCAGGCGAGGCGAGGCAGGTTGCCGCGAATGACGATCACGGGTTCCGGCGCAGCGCGCACAACGACGCGGCGCCCGTCCGACAACTCAAACGCGTCGCCATCGTCCAGGCTGGTGACCTCGGGCAGGTCGACCATGAAGTCGCCTCCCTCGCAGGACAGGCGCTTGCGGCGCAAGAGGCGGCCTTCATAGTCCAGCGCCACCTCGGCGTCAAAGGGTCCGGGGGCGTTGCGGATGATGGAATAGGCGGTCACAATCATGATTGGTCCTCCCTCAAAAGAGGAAATAGCGTTGTGCCAGCGGCAGTTCCGCTGCCGGCTCGCAGGTCAGCAATTCGCCATCGGCCCGCACTTCGTAGGTTTCGGGATCGACCTCTATTTCGGGTATGGCGGCGTTCAGCACCATGTCGGCCTTGCCGATGCTGCGGGTATGTTCAACCGCGATCAGAGTCTTGGACAGTGCCTCTCCGGCCCCGGCCTCCAGCCCCGCGCGGGACAGGAACAGCGCCGACGCGCGGCGGTTGTGCCCCCACATGGGCCGCGAAAAGATCGGCTGCACCGGGATCGATCCGTTCGGATCGCCCATCTGCGCCACGCTGATCTGGCCGCCGACCAGCACCATTTCCGGCTTGACGGCAAAGAAGGCGGGCGACCACAGGACCAGGTCGGCGCGTTTGCCCGGCGTGATGCTGCCGATATGGCCGCCGACCCCATGCGCAATGGCCGGATTGATCGTGTATTTCGCGATATAGCGGCGGGCGCGGATGTTGTCGTTCTGCCCCTGTTCGCCCTCAAGGCGGCCGCGCTGCTGGCGCATCTTGGACGCGGTCTGCCAGGTCCGGATGATCACCTCTCCGATCCGGCCCATCGCCTGGCTGTCGGACGAGATCACGCTGAATGCGCCCAGGTCGTGCAGGATATCCTCGGCCGCGATGGTCTCCTTGCGGATGCGGCTCTCGGCAAAGGCCACGTCCTCGGGCACCCGGCGGTCCAGGTGGTGGCACACCATCAGCATGTCGAGATGCTCCTCGACCGTGTTGGCCGTGTAGGGGCGCGTGGGGTTCGTGGACGACGGCAGCACGTTGGTCATGCCGACCATGCGGATGATGTCGGGGGCATGCCCGCCGCCCGCGCCTTCGGTGTGATAGGCGTGGATTGTGCGGCCGCCGATCGCGGCCATCGTATCCTCGACAAAGCCTGATTCGTTCAGCGTGTCGGTGTGGATCATCACCTGCACGTCCATTGCGTCCGCCACGGTCAGGCAGGTGTCGATGGCCTTGGGCGTGGTGCCCCAATCCTCGTGCAGCTTCAGTGCGCAGGCGCCGGCGCGGACCTGTTCCTCCAGCGGCGCCGCCAGCGACGCGTTCCCCTTGCCCGCAATGCCGATGTTGACGGGCAGGTCGGCGCAGGCCTCTAGCATGCGGGCGATGTGCCAGGGGCCGGGCGTGCAGGTGGTGGCCAGCGTGCCATGCGCGGGGCCGGTGCCGCCGCCCAGCAGGGTTGTGACGCCGGAATGTAGGGCATGATCCACCTGCTGCGGGCAGATGTAGTGGATGTGGCAGTCGAAGCCGCCGGGCGTCAGGATGCGGCCTTCGCCAGCGATGATCTCGGTTCCCGGACCGATGATCAGGGTCACGCCGGGCTGGGTGTCGGGGTTGCCGGCCTTGCCGATGCCCGCGATCAGGCCGTCGCGGATGCCGACGTCTGCCTTGACGATGCCCTGGTGGTCAAAGACCACGACGCCGGTGATGACGGTGTCCATCGCGCCGCCCGCGCGGGTCACCTGGGACTGTCCCATGCCGTCGCGGACGACCTTGCCGCCGCCGAACTTGACCTCTTCACCGGGGGTGGTCAGGTCGCGCTCGACCTCGATGATGATCTCCGTGTCGGCCAGGCGGATGCGGTCGCCGGTCGTGGGACCGTAAAGCGCCGCGTAATCGGCGCGCGACAGGGTCGTCACAGCGCACCGCCGATCTGGCCGCGAAAGCCGTGAACCCTTCGTTGGCCCGCATAGCCCACCAGCGTCACCTGCCGCGACTGGCCAGGTTCGAACCGCACGGCGGTGCCCGCAGGGATCGCAAGGCGCATCCCGCGCGCGGCGGCGCGGTCGAAATCCAGTGCCGGGTTGGTTTCGGCGAAATGGTAATGGCTGCCGACCTGGATCGGCCGGTCGCCGGTATTCGCGACCATGACGGTCAGGGTGGCGCGGCCTTGGTTCAGCAGGATGTCCCCCTCGGCCGCGATGACTTCGCCCGGGATGATCGGGCCTGTCACGAGCGACCCCGAAGCAGGAACCACGCCGCGACCCCAAGCGCGGTGATCAGCGCGATGGTCGCCAGGTGGTCGGGCTGCGTCAGCAGGTGCAGGGCCGAGGCCTCGGCATGGTGGCCAGGATGGGCCTGGGCCAGCTGGGGCAGAAGCAGGGCTGTCGCGGTGATGGAAAATCGGATCATTCAGGCCTCCTGGCGGATCGGGTGGTGGACGGTGACCAGCTTGGTGCCGTCGGGAAAGGTGGCCTCGACCTGCACCGATTCGATCATCTGAGGCACGCCGGGCATGCATTGGTCGGCGGTGATCACATGCGCGCCTGCCTGCATCAGGTCGGCGACCGATCTGCCGTCGCGGGCACCCTCGACCACGTAATCGGTGATCAGGGCGATGGCCTCGGGGTGGTTCAGCTTGACGCCGCGTGCCAGCCGGCCGCGCGCGACCATTGCGGCGACCGAGATCAGCAGCTTTTCGCGTTCGCGGGGGGAAAGGTTCATGTCAGACCTGCCAGATGCGGGGAAGGGGATCGGGACGCAGCACCCGAAGAAGGCGGTTGATCTGCCGTCGCAGGGGCCAGCCGTCGACCGCCAGCAGGCGCAGGACCAGACGGCCAAGGGGCGCGCTGGCAGCCGAGGTGACGCCGGGTTCGTCCAGCACGGCGCGGGCCGCCTGCAGCAGGTCGGGCGCATGGGGGGCGATCATGGCCAAGGTCGCCATCGCCGGCCGGCCGCCGGTCAGCGCGGGGCCGTGCATCCGCGCCAACGCGGCATCGTCCAGCGCCAGCGCGTCGTGATGGACGACCCGGCCCTCGCGGCGCACGATGCGGCGGTCGTGCAGGAACAGGCGCGTGGGGCGTTCGCCCATCGCAAGCCGCCCCAGCACCATCATCTCCAGCAGCAGGCAGCCGGCATCTGCCGCCAGATCGACCGTGGTCTGCCGCTGCAGCCGCGCCGCGTCATAAAGGATGGTTTCCTGCGGCAGCCAGTCCAGCCATCCGCCCGCGCCCACCGACAGATCGACCCGGGCCTGGGCCGGCGCGGCGGTGGCGCGATACGCGCGTTCCGCTGTCTGCGTCGTGGCCAGCGCCCGCGTTCCAGCGCGCAGATCGACCGCAAAGGACAGCCTGTCGCCCGAAGCCAGACCCCCGGAGGTGTTCAGAAAGACGATCTCGGGCAGTCCGGCCGTCATGCGCGGCAGCATTGCCTTGGCCGAGCCCTGCTGCGCCAGGTCGATCAGCCCGCGCGGCCCCATGACCACCCGCGCCGCCCCTTGGCTGCGCTGCATCGTGGTCAGGGGGGCGGTGCTGACGAACATGAAGGCAAGGGGCGCCGGACCGGGGGCAAGGTCAACGACGGGCGCGGCGCCGGGTGCTTGTCCGGCAAGCATTTGGCATGCTTCTGCCTATGGAATGGGCAAGATGCCTGCGCGGGCGGCGCTTCACGTCCGGCCTCAGGCCGGGGGGTCCAGCAGCGCGTGCAGCAGGCGCTTTCGCGCGGGGGGAATGGCGCGGATCTCGACCCCTGTAAAGACGTGCATGGTGCGCAGAACGGGATCCACCACCGCATGATCGCTGACCCAACCGCCCATCGCAAGGTAACTGCGCAGCAACGGCGGCATGGCCGCCATGGCACGTTTTGGGTCCGGCTGGCGCAAACGCAGCGCGCGGGCAAAGCGAAACACCTTGGGCGCCTTGACGCGCGGCCACCAGCGGCGGGGCGCCAGGTGGCGTTCCTTGAGCATCGCGAAAGCCTCGGCATGGGGCTCGGGTTCGCAGCCGGTGAAGCTGGAGCAGCCGAACAGCATCTCGACCCCGGTTTCATCCACGAACCGGGTCAGGGCGGCCCAGGCGATGCGCACAATGTCCGGGTCCTGCCGGTCGGGATGAATGCAGAAACGCCCCAGTTCGACCATGGGGCCGTCGAAGCTGCCCAAGGCATCAAGGTTGTAATAACGGGCCGAATAGCTGCGCCTGATCTGCGATCCGTTTGTCAGCGGCAGAAAGCGGAAGCTGCAGACCAGCTGGTTCGAAGCGACATCCTCGATCAGCATGTGCCGGCATTCCGGATCCAGTTCGTCGGCCTCGACATGGATCCCGTCATCCCGCTGGCCGGCCCGCGCAATGAAGCACAGCCAGCGCAACCTCTGCGACATGCGCAGATCCTCTGGCGTCTCGGCCAGACGGGCGCGGTAATGGCCTTTGACAAGCGGCTGCATGGCGCGACCTTCGCTGAAGACGGGTTCAGTATACACCCGCCGTGTGTCGGAATCACGAAGTCCCGCAACCAAAGGGCAAGTTTCGGCGGACTGCACGACTGCGCGGCAGTCAGTCCTGCCCCTCGATGGGGTCGCCCAGAACATCCTCGATGTAGATCCGCTGGATCAGCAGCATCGCCACGATCAACAGCGGCGTTCCCAGCAGCACGCCCACAAATCCGAACAGCGCGCCAAAGGCCACAATGGCAATGATGGTCAGGGCGGGGGGCAGTTCAACGGCATATCGCTGGATCAGGGGCATCAGGACCTCCCCCTCGAACATCTGGATCACAAAGAACAGGATTGCGACGTAAAGCGCCGTTTCGGGTCCCTGGGACAGCGAGAACAGAACCGCGATTGCGCCTGAAAAGAACGGCCCGACGATCGGCACGATGTTGGTCAGTCCGGCGATCAGCGCAAGAAGAAAGGCAAGCGGAACCCCAAGAAGCCAAAGGCCGATCCAAGCCAGGATCGCGACGACCACCATGTCGACCGCCTGTCCCGCCATCCACGCGGCAAGCTTGCTGCCAAGTTCGTCCATGATCCGGGCAGCCCGGCTGCGCCGGCGCAAGGGCACCAGGCGCAGTGCCCCACGGTGGTACAGCGGAGCCTCGACCGCGACATAAAGGGCGACGATCAGAACAAGGAAGACGGACGAAAGGCTGCCCAGCACGGAATTGAGCGCGCCCGACATGACGCCCAGAAGATCGGGAAGGCGTTGGGCGATCTGGGCCGCGTTTTCACCGCCATTTTCTTCGACCTGACCCATGATCGTCTGGCCCAGGTCGCCAGGCAACCAGGCGTTCAGGGCCTCCCATGATTGCGGCAGGGCCTCCATCAGGTCCTGGAACTGGGCCAGGACGGCAGGTCCCGTCAGCCAGCCCGCCCCGACCACAAGGCCGATCACCGCCAGCAGCACCACAAAGACGCCCAGCTTGATGTTCAGCCCCATCAGCCGGTTCAGTCCGCGTGCCCCGGCCCGCAGCGCAATGGCGATCAGCAGGGCTGCGAAGATCAGCAGCAGCACGTCCGACCAGAACCACATGGCGCCCAGCAGCAGCAGGATCGCGGCCCCTGCGGCCAGCGTTCCCAGGGTCAGCGCCCTTTCCTTGCCTGCGGGCGGGGCGGGCGCCTTAGGGCTGTATGCAGGCGGGGCAAGGTCGATCATGGGAAATCCTTCGGTGGCCGGTCAATCAAGCATCCGCCGCCCGCGCCGGTTCCATGCAACGCGCGCGGGCCGACCTTGTCGGGGGCGGCCAAGCCTGCTAACCGGGCGCGGACTTCCGCAAGGCGCGGGCGTGTCCCGCAGATCAGACAAGGTAAAGACCCATGGCCATCGAACGCACGCTTTCCATCATCAAGCCCGACGCGACCCGCCGCAACCTGACCGGCAAGATCAACGCCAAGTTCGAGGATGCCGGCCTGCGCATCGTCGCGCAAAAGCGCGTCAAGCTGTCGGCCGAGCAGGCCGGCAAGTTCTACGAGGTTCACAAGGACCGTCCCTTCTATGGCGAACTGGTCGAGTTCATGGCATCCGAGCCGGTCGTCGTGCAGGTCCTGGAAGGCGAGAACGCCATCGCCAAGAACCGCGAAGTGATGGGTGCCACCAACCCGGCCAATGCCGACGAGGGCACCATCCGCAAGGAGTTCGCGCTGTCCATGGGCGAAAACTCGGTCCACGGTTCGGACGCCGCGGACACCGCCAAGGAAGAGATCGCCTTCTTCTTCTCGGGTCTTGAACTGGTCGGCTGAGGCTGATCTGATCGCTGGATTGCGGAAAGGGGCCCCTGTGGCCCCTTTTTCTTTGCCTGCCCGTTCGGTGCCCTTGGTTGCGGCACCCGCGCGCAGAGGCTATGCCCTTTTCCAGGGCAATGATTTCAGGGGGACTCCATGCGGGCATTCGTGTTTCCGGGGCAGGGTGCGCAGACGGTCGGGATGGGGCGCGATCTGGCCCAGGCTTATCCCGCCGCGCGCGCTGTCTTTGACGAGGTGGACGAGGCGCTTGGCGAAAAGCTGTCGGCACTGATCTGGGAAGGCGACGCCGAGACGCTGACCCTGACGCAGAACGCCCAGCCCGCGCTGATGGCGACATCCATCGCGGCCTTCCGTGCGCTGGAGGCCGAGGGCTTTGGCATCGCGGATGCGGATTTCGTGGCAGGCCATTCGCTTGGCGAATATTCGGCGCTTTGTGCGGCCGGGTCCCTGACCCTGTCGGACACGGCGCGCCTGCTGCGCCTGCGCGGCCAGGCCATGCAGGAGGCCGTGCCGGTGGGGCTGGGCGCCATGGCCGCCATTCTGGGTCTGGATTTCGAAACCGTGGACCGCATCTGCCGCGAGGTGGGCGGCGACGAGGTCGTGCAGGCCGCGAATGACAACGATCCGGCGCAGGTCGTGATCTCGGGGCACAAGGGCGCGGTCGAGGCTGCGGCCGAAGCGATGAAGGCCGCAGGCGCCAAGCGCGCCCTGATGCTGCCGGTGTCGGCGCCCTTTCATTCGGTGTTGATGCAGCCTGCCGCGGCGGCGATGGCCGATGCGCTGGCGGGTGTGGACATCCAGGTGCCTGCCGTTCCGGTGATTGCCAATGTACGCGCCGAGGCCGTGACCGAGCCCGGTGCCATCCGCCGCCTGCTGGTCGAGCAGGTGACCGGCACCGTGCGATGGCGCGAATCCATCGCGAACATGGCCGAGGCCGGCGTGACCGAGTTCTGGGAAATTGGCGCGGGCAAGGCGCTGTCCGGGATGATCAAGCGCATCGCCAAGGACGCGGTGGTGCGCAATGTGGGTGCCCCGGCCGATCTGGCGGCGCTGAAGGGTTGACGGGCGGACCGGGGCCAGGCCCCGGACCCCGGGGTATTTGAACAACGAAGAAGAGGCTTGGGATGTTCGATCTGACGGGAAAGACCGCGCTGGTGACGGGCGCGTCGGGCGGTATCGGCGGCGCGATTGCCGAGGCGCTGCACGCGGCTGGCGCGACCGTTGCCCTGTCGGGTACGCGCGAGGCACCGCTGCACGAGCTGGCAGGCAAGTTGGGCGAACGTGCGCATGTGGTGACGGCAAACCTGGGCGATGCGGAGTCGCTGGCGGCGCTGCCGAAGGCCGCGGCCGAGGCAATGGGGTCGGTGGACATCTTGATCAACAATGCGGGCATCACGCGCGACAACCTGTTCATGCGCATGTCCGATGAGGAGTGGGCGCAGGTTCTGGACGTCAACCTGACCAGCGTCTTCAAGCTGTCGCGTGCGGTGTTGCGCGGCATGATGAAGGCGCGGTGGGGGCGGATCGTCAACATCACCTCGGTCGTGGGGGCGACAGGCAATCCGGGGCAGGGCAACTATGCCGCCGCCAAGGCGGGCCTGGTCGGCATGTCAAAGTCTTTGGCCTACGAGGTCGCCAGCCGCGGGATTACCGTGAACTGCGTGGCACCCGGTTTCATCGAGACGCCGATGACCGCCAAGCTGACCGACGACCAGAAGGGCAAGATCTTGACCCAGATCCCCGCCGGCCGCATGGGCAGCGCGCAGGAGATCGCCGCGGCGGTCCTGTACCTGGCCAGCCCCGATGCCGGCTATGTCACCGGCGCCACCTTGCATGTGAACGGCGGCATGGCGATGATCTGAGGGTCTTGCGCCGCCGCAACGCCCCGCAGGAATCCTTGCGAAAGCGGTTGCATGAAGGTTCATGGGTGCTATATCCCCCGCTTTAGCAGCAGGGGAACCGCCCTGTGCTGAACCGGGCCGCCAGGTCCGTGCAAAACTTGGGCGGATGCCCGCGAGAATGAGGATATGACATGAGCGATATCGCTGATCGCGTGAAGAAGATCGTGGTCGAGCATCTGGGTGTCGACGAGGACAAGGTGGTCGAGTCCGCTTCGTTCATCGACGATCTGGGCGCCGACAGCCTCGACACCGTCGAGCTGGTCATGGCTTTCGAGGAAGAGTTCGGGATCGAGATCCCCGATGACGCCGCCGAGACCATCCAGACCGTCGGCGATGCGGTGAACTTCATCAAGGGCGCGGTCTGATCCGTCACCTTTGGGCCGCGCATCCGTCGCGGCGGCCAGACGGCGCCCCCTGAAAGGGAGGCGCCGTTTTTCATGGCCATGACCTTTCGTCGCAAGGGGCGGTTTATATCGCACGCGACGGAACCTCGGGGACAGGCACCTTGTTGTGGCGGCGAAACATCCGAACACAGGAGGCTATCATGGCCGTGAACGTGAAGGGGCTTGAAGACAACGCCCGCAAGACATCCATCGAAACCCTGAACGCCCGTGTCGCCGACAGCATTGCCCTGGGCCTTGCGGTCAAGCAGGCGCATTGGAACATGAAGGGGCCGAACTTCATCGCCGTTCATGAATTCCTGGATGCCGTTTATGCCCGCGTTCTGGACCATACCGACGTGATGGCCGAGCGGGTGCAGGTCCTGGACGGGCGCGCCATGGGCACGGCCGAGGTGGTGAAGGATTCGACCACGCTGAAACCCTATCCGACCGACGTGACAAAGGTGCAGGATCACCTGAACGAATTGTGCGCCCGCATCCGCGACCATGGTGCCAACGTGCGCGCCGCCATTGACAGCACGGACGAGGCCGGCGACGCCGATACCGCTGATCTGCTGACCGGCATTTCGCGCGAACTGGACAAGGACCTGTGGTTCCTGGAAAGCCACCTGGAATAACCGGCGGTCGGCCGGCGGGCGCCTTCGGGCGCCCGTTTGCGTTCAGCGGCCCAGCTTGGCGTGAACCTCGTCCAGATCGACCTCGCCCAAGGGCATCTTGTTGTCGGGATTGTCGAAGTCATATCGGAACAACTGGAAATCGTCCTTGTAGATTTCCCAGACCAGGTGCCGCGACAGGTCGTCGAAATAGTCGCTGACCTTATGGGCGCGCTTGGGGCCGTGCCCTTCTGATTCGTTGAACCGGGGCACGTTGGCCAGGTCCAGCGGAACCGGAGTCTCAGCCTCGTCCAGCACCTTCTGCATGCCATTGTTGAATGTCTCGGTGAAGAAGATGCGGTCGTAGCGGCCGCCGTTCACGATAAACGTCGAAATATGTCCCGACATGGCCGACCAGTGGATGTCGGGTTCCATCGGCTTGCGGAACCGGATGGTGTCGCGCGCGAACAGCAGAAAGCGGCGAAAGCTGGCGACCTGGTCAAATTCGAACCCATTTTCCGGGCTGCCCACGTCAATGCCATAGCGTTGGACCAGCTGCGGGACCAGGTTGCCGCGATAGCGCCGGCCGTTGCGCTGGATTCCAGCAATCTTGTCGAAGAACGAGGACAGGATCCGCGCATAGGGGTTTCGCACGCACGTAAATGTCACGGCGTCGCGGGCCCGCACCGCGCGTTCGATCGGGTTCTGGCTGTGGTCCTGGGACCACTTGTGCATGCCCTCGTTCGCGTCATGAATGTCGCCGTCGAAGAAACAGCCGTGGTCCGAGTAATACATGATCTGGCCGATGGTCGAGCAGGCGCATTTCGGCACGACCCGATAGATCATGCTTTCGCTTTCCGTCATCCAGACGCCGGGAAAACCCATGCTTCAATTTCTCCGATCAATCCCGGGCGGCCGCACTTGGGCCGCGACGGGCCGGGCTGCTTGTCCCAACAGTAAAAATGGTTACACACACAAATCAAAACGAGGCGGAATTTTCAACGCCCGACATGGGCGGATTGCCATCATTCCAAGGAACAACAGGACGACATGGCCCGCATTGCCTTTATCCTTCTGGCGCACAAGGACCCGCAGGGGGTGATCGACCAGGCGCGACGCCTGACGGCCACAGGCGATTTCGTCGCGATCCATTTCGACCGGCGAGCGCCGTTGCCCATGTTCCAGCAGATCTGCGACGCGCTTGGGGACCATCCGCGCGTGACATTTGCCGCAAGGCGCATCAGGTGCGGGTGGGGCGAATGGTCGCTTGTTGCCGCCACGATCGAGGCCCTGCGCGCGGCCGAGGCGGCCTTTCCCCAAGCCACCCATTTCTACATGCTGTCGGGCGACTGCATGCCCATCAAATCGGCCGAATTTGCGCGGTCCTTTCTTGATGCCGAGGATTGCGACTATATCGAAAGCTTTGATTTCTTCCAAAGCGACTGGATCAAGACCGGCTTCAAACAGGAGCGCCTGATCTATCGGCACTGGTTCAACGAACGCAAGCAGCGCCGGCTGTTCTATGCCAGCTTCAACCTGCAGCAGCGCCTTGGCCTGCGACGCGAGGTGCCCCCCGACCTGCAGGTCATGATCGGGTCGCAATGGTGGTGCCTGCGCCGCCAGACGGTCGAGGCCGTCTTTGCGCTGATCCAGGTGCGTCCCGAAGTCATGCGCTTTTTCAGCACGACCTGGATCCCGGACGAGACCTTCTTCCAGACGCTGGTCGCCCATCTGGTTCCGCGCACACAGATCAAGACGCGGACGCTGACCTTCCTGATCTTCACCGATTACGGAATGCCGCTGACCTTCTACAACGACCATTATGACCTGCTGCTGCGCCAGGATTACCTGTTCGCCCGCAAGATCAGTCCCGAGGCGCTGGAGCTGCGGGACTGGCTTGGCGCGCTGTGGCAAAGCAAGGGGCTGGATTTTCCCCTGGTCTCCGAAGGGCGGCGGCTGTTTGCCTTCCTGACGGGTCGCGGGCGGATTGGCCGGCGTTTCGCGCCGCGCTTTTGGGAAACCGACGGCAGTTTGGGTCACCAGCGCGTGGTTCACATCCTGGTGGCCAAGAAATGGCACGTGGCCAAGCGCCTGACCGCCGCGATCCGGGCGCGGTCCGATATTCCTGCCGTGGATTACATCTTCAACGAATCCGAGGCCAACCTGCCGGACATGGGTGGCGTCGAGTCGTCCCTGGGCAAGCGCGAGCGGCATCGCCGGGCGCTGGTCAAGCTGCTGTTCGACCAGTTCGAATCCAATCATCTGGTGTTCTGCGTCGACCCCTCGGCCCTTAGTCTCATCGCCGATTTCGACGGCGACCGAGCCGAGACGCGGATCCTGTTCGTGGACAGCCGGTTCGATGACGATTACATCCGCGGCCACATGGAGCGGGTCGGGCTGGTCAGCCGCGATGCGCCCGCCGAGCTGGCCGACCGGCTGCTGCCGATCATGCGCAGCGACCTGGAGCACGAGGCCGACCGCCTGAAAGAAGCGGGCTTTGCCCGGTTCACCGCAATCTCGGACGCGGCCCCGACTGAACGCAACGCCCTGGCAATCGCATCCTTCCTGGGCCTCAGCCCGGAAGAAGGCCGGGCGCTGGCCGAAATCCCCTCTCTCTTTGCCGACTAGAAAGGTAGCCATATGTCCTTTGCCTATGACGACAGCAACATCTTTGCCCGCATCCTGCGGGGCGAAATCCCCAACGATACCGTGGCCGAAAATGACCACGCGCTGGCCTTCCGCGACATCTCGCCCAAGGCGCCCAGCCATGTGCTGGTCATCCCCAAGGGACGCTATGTCAGCTTCGACGACTTTGCGGCCAATGCCTCCGAGGCCGAGATTGCGGGCTTCATGCGCCTGTGCGCCCAGGTCTGCGCGTCCGAGAGCGTGGGGCTGGAGAAAGGGGGCGACGGCTTTCGCGCGATCACCAATGCCGGCGCCCACGGCGTGCAGGAGGTGCCGCATTTCCATCTGCATATCATGGGCGGAGCCGTCATGGGCCCGATGATCGGCACCCGCTGAGTGCAGCACCGGCCGGGGGTCGGCAAGACCCCCGACCCTCAGCCGCGGGTCAGTTCAACAAAGACATCCTCGAGGTCCGGCTGCTCGGTCGCGACATCCAGGATAGGAACCCCGGCGGCGCGCAGTGCGTCAAGAACCTGGTCCGCGCGCAGGCGCGAGGGCGGATATGTGATCGCCAGCCGCCCGTCCGGCCGCCGTTCCGCCCGCGTCCCTTGGGGCAGGTCGGGCAGGGGGATCTCTCCACCCGTGTCCAGAACCAGCGTCTTGCCATCGGTGCGGGCAAGCAGGTCGCGGGTGCTCTGGCGGATGACGACCTCGCCGTGGTTGATGATGGCGATCTCGTCGCACATCTGCTCGGCCTCTTCGAGGTAATGCGTGGTCAGGATGATCGTCATGCCCTGCTGGTTCAGCTTGCGGACATTCGTCCACAGCATCTCGCGCAGCGTGATGTCCACGCCCGCGGTGGGTTCGTCCAGCACCAGGATCTGGGGGCGGTGGACCAGCGCCTTGGCCAGCAGCAGGCGCCGCTTCATCCCCCCCGACAGGCTGCGGGCATAGGCATTGGCCTGGCCGGTCAGGCCCACCAGCTCCAGCAGCTCGTCCGTCCAGCGTTCAGATTTCGGCACGCCGTAGAGCCCGGCCTGCACCTCGAGGCTGGCGCGGGGGGTGAAGAAGGGGTCCATGTTCAGTTCCTGCGGCATCACGCCGATGGCTGCGCGGGACTGGCGCGGGTTGCGGTCCTGGTCAAAGCCCCAGATCGTGACCTGGCCCGCGGTCTTGTTCACGAGGCCCGCCAGGATGTTGATCATTGTGGACTTGCCCGCCCCGTTCGGCCCCAGAAGCCCGAAGATGCTGCCGGCGCGGATCGTCAGGTCGATGCCCTTCAGCGCATCCTTGGCCGGGGCGTTGCCCTGGGCGGCATAGGTCTTGCGAAGACCGGTAATCTGGATGGCGTCGGACATGGGGCAATCCTTGCAGAGCTTGCGAAGGCAGGCGGCGCTGCGCTAATGGGGGTTAGACCAGATGATGCAAGCCGCCACAAGAAGGCCAGCCATGACGCAGCACGTGACGCCCGAAACCCCGCTGTCGACCGAAACCGGCCCGGAAGCGCTGAACCGCCCGGCGCCCGTCACCGAAATCGTGACCCGCTGGCGCGTCAGCTGCGACGGCGACGACGCGGTGGGCATGGGCCATCCGCGCGTCTGGCTGGCGATCGCGCCCGAGGCGGGCTATGTCGATTGCGGCTATTGCGACAAGCGCTTCGTGATCGACCGCGATCACGCCCACGACGACGACCACTGATATCGCGCGCATCGGACCACACGGACCGGCGCGCCTTGACCGCCCCCATCGAGGGGGCCGTCAAGGCGAGGTGGCTGCGCCACCCTTGGCCCCATCCGACCGCGTCGCCTTGCTCCCCCGGCACCGGTCCGAGCAGTAGCGCACCTGATCCCAGTCCCGTTCCCATTTCTTGCGCCAGCTGAAAGGCAGCCCGCAGGCAAGGCATGTCTTGGTCGGCAGGTCTGACTTGCGGCGCATGCGCGGCATCTGGGCCTCCTTGCGGCGGGTGGAAGAATCCGGTCCATCATGTCAAAAGACGGGCCGAAGCAGCAAGGATAGGTGATCATGGGCGACGCATTCGGCAAGGGCTGTCATCTGCATCTGATCGACGGATCGGCCTTCATCTTCCGCGCCTATCACGCGCTGCCCCCCTTGACGCGCAAGTCCGACGGGCTGCCGGTGGGTGCGGTGGCCGGTTTCTGCAACATGCTGTGGCGCTATGTCGAGACCGATGACGGGCATACCGCGCCGACCCATGCGGCGGTGATCTTTGATCATTCATCCAAGACCTTCCGCAACGAGATCTATTCTGCCTACAAGGCCAACCGTCCCGAACCGCCCGAGGACCTGCGCCCGCAGTTCCCGCTGACCCGTGACGCGACCCGCGCCTTCAACATCGCCTGCATCGAGACCAAGGGCTACGAGGCCGACGACATCATCGCGGCCCTGGCCTGCCGGGCGCGCGAGGCGGGCGGGACCGCCACGATCATCAGCAGCGACAAGGACCTGATGCAGCTGATCGGCGACGGCGTCGACATGCTGGACCCGATCAAGAACAAGCTGATCGGACCCGACGAGGTGATGGAGAAGTTCGGCGTCGGTCCCGATCGCGTGGTGGACGTGCAGGCGCTGGCGGGTGATGCGGTGGACAACGTGCCGGGCGCGCCGGGCATCGGCATCAAGACTGCCGCCCTGCTGATCCAAGAGTACGGGGATCTTGAGACGCTGCTGGAGCGCGCGGGCGAGATCAAGCAGCCCAAGCGCCGCCAGACCCTGATTGAGCATGCCGAGCAGATCCGCGTGTCCAAGCAGCTGGTCGAGCTGGACTGCAACACGCCCCTGGACTTTACGCTGGAGAGCCTGGAGGTCCGGGCGCCCGAGCCCGAGCGCCTGTTGGCCTTCCTGTCCGAGATGGAGTTCCGCACGCTGACGAACCGCGTGGCCGAAAGGCTGGGAACCAAGGCGCCGGTGATCCAGGCTGCCCCCCTCAGCGATGCGCCCGCCGCGCCCGAGCAGCCAGCGATCGACATCGCGGCCTACGAGACCATAACCGATATGGTTGCGCTGGAGGGCTGGATTGCCGCGATTCGCGAAGCGGGCCAGGTCGCCGTCGACACCGAGACGACCGCCCTGGACGAGATGCAGGCCGAATTGGTGGGCATTTCGCTGGCTGTGGCGCCGGGGCGGGCCTGCTATATCCCCTTTGGCCATGTCGCGGGGGGCGACGACCTGTTTGGGCAATCCGCGCGCGTGGCGGGTCAGATGGACCCCCGGACTGTCCTGGCTGCGCTGAAGCCCGTGCTGGAGGATGGGTCGATCCTGAAGATCGGCCAGAACCTGAAATATGACTGGAAGATGCTGGCCCGCCACGGCATCCAAATGACGCCACTGGCTGACACGATGCTGATGTCCTATGCCCTGAACGCGGGCACCCACAACCATGGCATGGACGAACTGGCCGAGCGTTACCTGGGCCACAAGTGCATCCCGATCAAGGACCTGATCGGGTCGGGGAAAAGCCAGATCAACTTCGGCCAGGTCAGCATCGACAAGGCCGCGCCCTATGCGGCCGAGGATGCCGATGTCACGCTGCGCCTTTATCAGCATTTCGCGCCCATGCTGCCGGTGGAAAAGGTGTCAACCGTCTATCACACGCTGGAACGGCCGATGATCCCGGTTTTGGCGCAAATGGAAATGACGGGCGTGCGCATCGACACGGACGTGCTGAAGCGCATGTCGAACGCCTTCTCTCAGAAGATGGCCGGACTGGAGGACGAGATCTACGGCCTTGCCGGCCAGAGCTTCAACATCGGCAGCCCCAAGCAGCTGGGCGAGATCCTGTTCGACAAGATGGGGCTGGCCGGGGGCAAGCAGGGCAAGACCGGGGCATTTTCCACCAGCGCCGACGTGCTGGAGGACCTGGCGGCCGAAGGTCACGACCTGCCGGCCCGCGTGCTGGACTGGCGCCAGATCAGCAAGCTGAAATCGACCTACACTGACGCGCTGCCGACTTATGTGAATTCTGAAAGCGGCCGCGTCCATACCTGCTATTCCATCACCGGCGCGCAGACCGGGCGGCTGTCATCGACCGATCCGAACCTGCAGAACATCCCGATCCGCAGCGACGAGGGGCGGCGCATCCGCCAGGCCTTCGTCGCGCCCGAGGGCTATCGGCTGGTCAGCCTGGACTACAGCCAGATCGAGCTGCGCATCTTGGCCCACGTGGCCGACATCCCCGCGCTGAAGCAGGCCTTCCGCGACGGCATCGACATCCACGCCATGACCGCAAGCCAGATGTTCGGCGTCCCGGTCGAGGGGATGGACCCCATGATCCGGCGCCGCGCCAAGGCGATCAACTTTGGCGTGATCTACGGCATCTCGGGCTTTGGCCTGTCGCGCAACCTGCGCATCCCGCGCGCCGAGGCGCAAAGCTTCATCGACACCTATTTCGAACGTTTCCCCGAAATTCGCGCCTACATGGACCGCACCGTGGCCGAGGCCAAGGCCGACGGGTTCGTGCGCACGCTGTTCGGGCGGCGCATCAACACGCCCGGCATCAACCAGTCGGGGCCTGCCGCCGGCGGCGCCCGACGGGCCGCGATCAACGCGCCGATCCAGGGGGCGGCGGCCGACATCATCCGCCGCGCCATGATCCGCATGCCCGACGCCATCGCCGACCTTCCGGCGCGGATGCTGCTGCAGGTGCATGACGAACTGGTCTTCGAGGTGCGCGAGGATGCGGTCGACGACCTGATCGCCCGTGCCCGCGATATCATGGAAAATGCGGCCGAACCCTCGGTCCGGCTGTCGGTGCCCCTGGTGGTCGATGCGGGGCATGGGCTGAACTGGGCCGAGGCGCATTAGCGCCCCGGCTGGTCACACCGCGACAGAATGGCTGCCCTGCGGGGCGGCATAGGCGTCCAGCGCCTGCGCGATCAGGCGCGTCAGGGGGCGCCCTTGGGGCAGGATCTCGAACGCGTCGTCCGTCAGGCGCACGGCACCGTCGAAACGCTCCAGCAGCGGCGTGAAGATACTGTGGGGCAGGGGGCCGACCTCGGCCCGGAGGGCGGCCAGGTCGATCCGGAAATCGCACATCAGCGCCTCGATCAGCCGACCCCGCCAGCGGTCGTCGGGTGTGAAGATATGGCCCCGCGTCACCGGGATGCGCCCGTCGCGGATAGCGGCCGTATAGGCGCCGGTGGCCGGCGCATTCTGCGCATAACCCTGCGGATAGCGCGAGATGGACGAGGCGCCCAGGCCGATCAGCACCTGGGCCGGATCGTCGGTATAGCCCTGGAAGTTGCGCCGCAGACGTCCGTGCGCCGCGGCCTGTGCCAGCCCGTCGCCGGGGCGGGCGAAATGGTCGATCCCGATCTGTTGGAAGCCGTCGGCCAGAAACAGTTCGGCTGCTGTTTCGAACAGCGCCAAGCGTGCCTCTCCATCCGGCAGCGTTTCATTGGGGATCATCACCTGGCGTTTCGACATCCAGGGGACATGGGCATAGCCGTAAAGCGCCACCCGGTCCGGCGCCAGGGCCAAGACCTTCTGCACCGTGTCCGCGATCCGTTGCCCGGTCTGATAGGGCAGGCCGTAAAGGATATCGACGTTCAGGCTGGCGATGTCGTGCTGCCTGATCAGTGCCGCCGCTTGGGCGGTAATCTCGAAGCTCTGGGGGCGACCGATGGCCTCCTGGATCCGAGGGTTGAAATCCTGCACCCCGATCGAAGCGCGCGTCATTCCCGCCGCCGCCAGCGCGGCCATGCGCGGGGCGTCGATTTCCGACGGATCGATCTCGACCGAGAATTCGCCGCCTTCCTCCATTGGGAAGGCGTTGAAGACCGCCCCCGCCAGCTGGCAGATCAGGTCCGGTGACAGCAGGGTGGGCGTGCCGCCGCCCCAGTGCAGGCGCGACAGGCCGATGCCCGGCGCCAAGCGTCGGCGCAGCGCCTGCAGCTCGACCTGCAGGGTCTGCACATAGCTTCGCACCGGGTCCATGCTTTGCGTTCCCTGCGTGCGGCAGGCGCAGAACCAGCACAGGCGGCGGCAAAAGGGAATGTGGACATAAAGCGAGATCCGCGACCCTTCGGGTACGGCAGCCATCCAGCCGCCGACCAAGTCACCGTCCACCGACGGCACGAACTGGGTCGCGGGCGGATAGCTGGTATAGCGGGGGGCACGCGCCTCGAACAGGCCGGCGCGTCTGAGTTGCGAAAGATGTTCCATGTGCCTACAATAAAAGCATCATGCGAACCCCTGCCTTGACCCAGATCAAGCCCGCCAAGACGGGCAGTGCCGCGCCCGAGGACGTGCGCTGCACGGATTGTCCGATTCGATATCGTGCCGTCTGCGCCCATTGCGAGGGCGATGAGCTGACGCAGCTGGAGCAGATCAAGTTCTATCGCAGCTTTGAGGCCGGCCAGCCGATCCTGTGGGAAGGCGACCGGATGGATTTCGTGGCCTCGGTGGTCACTGGTGTCGCCACGCTGACCCAGACCCTGGAGGATGGCCGGACGCAGATGGTAGGCCTTCTGCTGCCAAGCGATTTTCTGGGACGGCCGGGGCGCGAAACGGCCGCCTATAACGCCACCGCCGCGACCAAGGTCGTGCTGTGCTGCTTTCGCCGCAAGCCCTTTGACCAGATGATGCAGCACACGCCGCACCTGGCGCACCGCCTGCTGGAGATGACCCTGGACGAACTGGACGCGGCGCGGGAATGGATGCTGCTTCTGGGCCGCAAGACGGCGCGCGAAAAGATCGCCTCGTTCATTGCAATCATCGCGCGCCGCGAAGCCGCGCTGCACAAGCGCCGCCCCGGCGGGCGGATGGAGCTGGACCTGCCACTGACCCGCGAGGCGATGGCCGATTACCTGGGCCTGACCATCGAAACAGTCAGCCGCCAGGTCGGTGCGCTCAAGCGCGACGGCGTGATCGAACTGGTCGGCAAGCGCGGCGTGATTCTGCCTGACTTTGCGCGCCTGGTCGAAGAATCGGGCGACGATTCGGACGGCGGCTGGCTGGCCTGACCCGGCGTCACCGGCATGCCGCGCCTTCACAAGCCGCGCCGGCAGTGATAACCGGGCGCTTTCCGGTCGCAGCCTACCCGGGTCACAAAAACAAGGGTCACAGAATGAAAACCACTCTCGTCTGTTCGGGCGGGCTTGATTCCGTATCGCTCGCCCATGTGCTGGCCGCGCAGGGGCGCCTGTCGCGGCTGGTCAGCTTTAATTACGGCCAGCGCCACCGCAAGGAACTGGATTTTGCGCTGGCCTGCGCACGCCGGCTGGGCGTGCCGCATCACCTGGTGGACTTGTCGGGCTTGGGCGCCGCGTTGACCGGTTCGGCCCTGACCGACGACATCGACGTGCCCGACGGCCATTACGCCGAGGACACGATGCGCGTCACCGTGGTGCCCAACCGCAACGCGATCATGCTGACGGTGGCCTTCGGGATCGCGGTCGCGAACAGTGACGACGCGGTGGCGGCGGCCGTGCATGGGGGCGATCACTTCATCTATCCCGACTGCCGCCCGGCCTTTACCGATGCCTTTGCCGCCATGCAGAAGGCCGCGCTGGAGGGCTATGCCGATGTCGCGCTGGACGTGCCCTTCGTCAATGCGACCAAGGCCGATATCGTGGTGGCGGGTGCGCATGCGGGCACGCCCTTTGCCCAGACCTGGTCCTGCTACAAGGGTGGGGCGCGGCATTGCGGGCGTTGCGGCACCTGCGTGGAGCGGCGCGAGGCGTTTCACCTGGCCGGCGTTGCGGACCCGAGCGATTACGAGGATCCCGATTTCTGGCAGGCCGCCGTCGCGGCCCATGCCGTGCAGGGGGCGTGATGTTCAGGATCAGCAAGGAGTTTCACTTCAGCGCCTCGCACCGGCTGGACCATTTGGCGGTGGATCACCAATGCGCGCGGCTGCACGGCCACAACTATGTCGTGGTGGTCGAACTGGCGGCGCCGGACCTGAACGGGGATGGCTTTGTGCGCGATTATCACGAGCTGAAGCCGCTCAAGGACTATATCGACGGCAGCTTTGATCACCGCCACCTGAACGACCTGCTGGAGGTGCCCTCGACGGCCGAGAACCTGGCCCGCCACTTCTTTGACTGGTGCCGCGCCCGCTGGCCGGAAACCAGCGCCGTCAAGGTCAGCGAGACGCCCAAGACCTGGGCCGAGTACCGGCCGTGACGCGCCTGCGCATCGCCGAGATCTTCGGCCCGACCATCCAGGGCGAGGGCGCCCTGATCGGAGAGCCCACCGTCTTTGTTCGCGCCGGAGGCTGCGATTACCGCTGTTCGTGGTGTGATTCGCTGCATGCGGTGGACAGTGCCTTCCGCGACACCTGGGCGCAGATGACGTCCGAAGAGGTCTGGGACCAGGTCGAGGCGCTGTCGGGTGGACAACCCCTGACGGTGTCGATTTCAGGTGGGAACCCGGCGATCCAGGATTTCGGGCCGCTGATCGCGCGGGGCCGGGACGCGGGCTATCGCTTTGCGCTGGAAACGCAGGGGTCGATCGCCCGCGACTGGTTCGACCAGCTGCACATGCTGGTCCTGAGCCCCAAGCCCCCGTCCAGCGGGGAAAGCCCGGATCTGGACGCACTTGCCGCCTGCATCCGGGCGGGGCAGGGGGCTGGGCAGACGGTGATGAAGATCGTGATTTTCGACGACCGGGATTATGACTGGGCGCGCGACCTGGCGCAGCGCCACCGGGACCTGCCGCTGTATCTGCAGCCGGGCAATCCCGAGGTCCATCCCGACCTGCCGGTGGCGGCTCAGGACGTGGCCGACCGGCTGCTGTGGCTGGTCCAGAAGGTGACAACAGACCGCTGGTTCACGCCACGCGTGCTGCCGCAGTTGCATGTCATCTTGTGGGGCAACCGCCGCGGCGTCTGATTTGCGTCCCGCGACGTTGCGGGGGGACTGGCCGTCCCCCCGCACCCCCCTGCGCGTTACCCCGTCGGCCGAAGCCGGTCAGCGGGCCATAAAGACCGGAACACGGGCCTGTTCCAGCATGTTGCGCGTGGCCCCGCCCAGGATTGCCTGACGCAGGCGGGAATGCCCATAGGCCCCCATCACCACCAGGTCGGCACCGATCTCGATCGCACGTCGGTTGATCTCGTCGCTGATGCGCGGCGCGGTGCGGGCCAGAACCGCAATCTCGGCCCGAACCCCGTGGCGGGTCAGCATCTGCGTCAGGGCACCGCCGGGGTCCGAGCGTTCGGGCCCGTTGCGGCCCGGGTCGATGCAGGTAATCTCGACTGACCGGGCGGCCTTCAGCAGCGGCAGCGCGCGGCGGATTGCTGCCAGCGCCTCGGTTGACTGGTTCCACGCGACCAGCACCCGGCCGGGCGGCAGCGCAGGGGGCGTCGCGTTGGGCAGCATCAGGACCGGGCAGCAGCCTTCGAACAGGGCGGCCTCGGTGACGATCTCGGCATCGCCGGGCTGACCCTGCGCATAGGGGCTGGCCAGGACCGTCAGGTCGGCAAAGCGCGCACGCAGCCCGACCAGTCCAGCAATCCCGCCGGATTGCGCCACGGCCGATTCCGCGGACCAGCGCAGCTCGGTGACCGGCGCCAGGTGCTGGCGGATGCGGGTCTCCAGCGCCTCGGCATCGCCCATGGCGCTGTCGATCGCCTCCTGCAGGCCATAGGCGGTGCCGCCGGGGAAGTAATAGCCCGGCTGGCTGTGGTCGATGCCCAGGCAGAGGATGTCCAGATGCGCATCCTGCGCCAGGGCCAGTCCGACAGCGGCGTCCAACTGGGGCAACTGGCCCGGCGCGCTGAGGACCGTCAGGATCGTCTTGTAGGCCATGAGAGTGTCCTCTGTTCCAAGGGGTGATGGGGACATCCTGCCGCGGCGCGGGGCGGCCGGCCTTGATCCCGATCAAGTCGCGGGTTTGACGCAGATCAAGGTTCGGCCCGCCCCCGCAGCCTATGCCCATTCCATCGAAGGCCCCAAGGGCCGCTGGCGATTCGCGGGCGGAGGGGCGCAGAGCGGGACGCGACGCAGATGGGCACGGGGACGCCATGTGGAATTACGTGAAACTGATCCTGCTGGGCGGGATCGCACTTTTCGCCGCGATCGGGGCCAACCTGGCCCGTGATCCGGCCTATATGGTCAATGCACTGACCGTCATGCTGGTCGCGGGCGGGATGTTCCTGTGGACCCTGCGCCGCATCGACGAGCCGGTGCTGCCGGTCAACGGCAACGAATACATGGACGGCGTGATCCGTGCCGGCGTGGTCGCGACCGTGATCTGGGGCGTCGTGGGCTTTCTGGTCGGCGTGATCATCGCCTTTCAGCTGGCCTTTCCGGCGCTGAACTTCAGCGACCTGGCGCGGGGCTACCTGAACTTTGGCAAGCTGCGGCCGCTGCACACCAGCGCGGTGATCTTTGCCTTTGGCGGCAATGCGCTGATCGCGACCAGCTTTTACGTCGTGCAGCGCACGTCCGCGGCACGTCTTTGGGGCGGGAACGCGGCGTGGTTCGTCTTCTGGGGCTACAACCTGTTCATCGTGCTGGCTGCGACCGGCTATATTCTGGGTGCCACGCAGTCCAAGGAATACGCCGAGCCGGAATGGTACGTCGACTGGTGGCTGACGGTGGTCTGGCTGACCTATCTGGCGGTCTTCCTGGGCACGATCATCAAGCGCCGCGAGCCGCATATCTATGTCGCCAACTGGTTCTACCTGGCCTTCATCGTGACCATCGCGATGCTGCACGTGGTCAACAACCTGTCGGTGCCGGTCAGCATCTGGGGGTCGAAATCCGTTCAGGTCTTCAGCGGCGTGCAGGATGCCATGGTGCAGTGGTGGTACGGCCACAACGCGGTGGGCTTTTTCCTGACGGCCGGATTCCTGGGGATGATGTACTACTTCATCCCGAAACAGGCCGAACGCCCGGTCTATTCCTACAAGCTGTCGATCATCCACTTCTGGGCGCTGATCTTCCTCTATATCTGGGCGGGTCCGCACCACCTGCACTATACCGCGCTGCCGGAATGGGCCGCGACCCTGGGAATGGTGTTTTCCATCATGCTGTGGATGCCCAGCTGGGGCGGCATGATCAACGGCCTGATGACCCTTTCCGGGGCTTGGGACAAGCTGCGCACCGACCCGATCATCCGCATGATGGTGGTGGCGGTGGGCTTCTACGGGATGGCGACCTTTGAAGGTCCGATGATGTCGATCAAGTCCGTGAACAGCCTGTCGCACTATACCGACTGGACCATCGGGCACGTCCATTCCGGCGCCCTGGGCTGGAACGGGATGATCACCTTTGGCGCGCTTTATTACCTGACGCCGCGCCTTTGGGGGCGGGAACGCCTCTACAGCCTGTCGCTGGTCAGCTGGCACTTCTGGCTGGCGACCATCGGGATCGTCCTCTACGCCAGCTCGATGTGGGTCAGCGGCATCATGGAAGGGCTGATGTGGCGCGAGGTCGACCAGAACGGCTACCTGGTCAACGCCTTTGCCGACACCGTTGCCGCCAAGTTCGCCATGAACGTCGTGCGCGGCCTGGGCGGCGTCCTGTTCCTGGCTGGCGGGGTCATCATGGCCTTCAACCTCTGGGCCACCGTCGCGCGGCAGCCCAGGGCCGTCTCCACCTCCATCGCCGTTCCGGCCGAGTAAGGGGCAACGTTCATGGCAATCCTGGACAAGCACAAGATCCTTGAAAAGAACGCGACGCTGCTGCTGATCTTTTCCTTCCTGGTGGTGACCATCGGCGGCCTCGTGCAGATCACGCCCCTGTTCTACCTGGAAAACACCATCGAAGAGGTCGAGGGCGTGCGTCCTTACACGCCGCTGGAGTTGACCGGCCGCGACATCTATGTCCGCGAGGGCTGCTATGTCTGCCACAGCCAGATGATCCGGCCGATGCGCGACGAGGTGGAACGCTATGGCCATTACAGCCTGGCCGCCGAATCGATGTACGACCACCCCTTTCAGTGGGGGTCCAAGCGGACCGGGCCGGACCTGGCGCGGGTGGGCAGCCGCTATTCCGACGAATGGCACATCGACCACCTGCGCGATCCGCAATCGCTGGTGCCGGAATCGATCATGCCGAAATACGGTTTCCTGCTGGACCGGGTGATCCGCCCCGACCACATCGTCGAACGGCTGCGCACCGACCGCACCGTGGGCGTCCCCTATGACGAAGAGATGTTGCAGAACGCGGTCGCCGACTTCCGCACCCAGGCCGACCCCTTTGGTGACGCGGCGGGGCTGCAGGCGCGCTATCCCGGCGCCCAGCTTCGCAACTTTGATCGCCAGCCGCAGCTGACCGAGATGGACGCCCTGATCGCCTATCTGCAGGTGCTGGGCACCATGGTCGACTTTTCGACCTTCGAACCCGATCCGAACCGCTGAGGCCGCCGATGGAAACCTACAGCTTTCTTCGCACCTTGGCTGACAGCTGGGTCCTGCTGGTGCTGACGCTGGTCTTTGTGGGCGTGGTGATCTTTGCCTTCCGCCCCGGTTCCAGAAGCGTCCAGAAGGACGCCGCCGAAAGCATCTTCCGCAACGAGACCCGTCCTGCCGAGGACGACAACAAGGACGACCGCTGATGTCCGACAAGCCCCGGAACCCGGCCGACGATCATGCCTCGCCGCAGAACCCCGACAACCAGGTGGGCCTGCGCCGGCACAGCGCCGATGCCGAACATGCCGCAAAGCTGGGCGGGGACATCCCGCCCCGCCCGGCCCCTGACCAGCCGAGCACGCCCAGCCAGCGCCGCAAGGGTCGCCACGGCGTGGGGCTGAAGGAAACGCCGTCGACCGGGCATGAATGGGACGGCATCACCGAATACGACAACCCGATGCCGCGCTGGTGGCTGTGGACCTTCTATGCCACGATTGTTTGGGCCTTGGGCTACATGGTGGCCTATCCGGCGATCCCGCTGGTCAGCCAGGCGACCCAGGGCCTGCTGGGGACGAATAGCCGCACTGCCGTCGCGGCCGAGATCGACCGCTTTCAGCAGGCCAATGCCCCGGTCCAGGCTGCGCTGGTCGAAACCGACCTGGCGCAGATCCCGTCGGACCCGCAGCTGGTCAGCTATGCCACCAATGCGGGCGGCGCGCTTTATCGGACCTGGTGCGCGCAATGCCACGGCGCCGGGGCTGCGGGCGGGCCGGGTTACCCGAACCTTCTGGACGACAGCTGGCTCTGGGGCGGCAGCCTGGAGGATATCCATCTGACGCTGCAGCACGGCATCCGCGATCCGCTGGACCCCGACACGCGTTATTCCGAAATGCCGCGCTTTGGCGCCGACGGCCTGCTGGAGCGGGCGCAGATTCTGCAGGTGACGGACCATGTACGGTCGCTGTCGGGGCTGCCGCATGATGCCGCCCGCGCTGCGGAGGGCGCCGAGGTCTATGCCGACAACTGCGCGGCCTGCCACATGGATGACGGCAGCGGCGATCGCGGTCAGGGTGCACCGGCGCTGAACGATCAGGTCTGGCTCTATGGCTCCGAACCCGAGACGCTGGTCCGCATCATCAGCGAAGGTCCCTATGGCGTGATGCCAGCTTGGTCCGCGCGCCTGTCCGAAGCCGAGATCCGCGCCCTTGCGGTCTATGTTCACGGTCTGGGCGGCGGCGAATAGCCCCGCCCCCGACCTTACGGTTTCCGTGCCCGGTCCCGAAGGCACGGAAAAGTCCGGCCCCCCGTCCTGTTCGCGCGTTCCTCGGGGGGCCGGCACATCATTCGCGGCCTCGGCTGCGATCACAGCTTCCGCGCCGGCCCGTCCGCGTGGAGGACCGGCCCCCGACCTGTTCGCGCGTTCGTTCGGGGGCCGGCTTTTTCTTTCCCGTCAGTCCAGCAGGGCGCCCCGCAGGGAATTCGGCGCGCTTTCCAGGATGCGGACCTGCACCAGGTCGCCAACCTGCGCCTGCGGCGCCTCGACAAAGACCGAATGCAGGTAGTCGGACTTGCCGACCATCTGGCCCGTCTCACGGCCGGGCTTCTCGAACAGGACGCTCACCGTTCGTCCGACCATGCTTTCCTGCGCCGCCCGCTGCTGGCGGGTCAGCAGGGCCTGAAGTTCCTGCAGGCGGGCGTCGGCGATAGCACCCTCGACCTCGGCGCGGTCATAGGCGGGCGTGCCCGGACGCGGCGAATACTTGAAGCTGAAGGCGGTGCCGAAGCCGACCTGCTCGACCAGCCGCAGCGTGTCGGCATGGTCCTGGTCCGTTTCGCCGGGGAAACCCACGATGAAGTCGCTGGTCAGCAGGATGTCGGGGCGCGCCTCGCGGATGCGGTCGATCAGGCGCAGGTACTGCTCGGCCGTGTGCTTGCGGTTCATCGCCTTCAGGATGCGGTCGCTGCCCGACTGCACCGGCAGGTGCAGATAGGGCATCAGCGCGGGGATGTCGCGATGGGCCGCGATCAGGTCGTCGGCCATGTCATTGGGGTGGCTGGTCGTATAGCGGATGCGGTCCAATCCATCAATTTCGGCAATGGCGCGGATCAGGCGGCCAAAGCCCCATTCGCGGCCGTCGGGACCCTGGCCGTGCCAGCCGTTGACGTTCTGGCCCAGCAGCGTGATCTCGCGCACGCCGCGCGCCACCAGGTCGCGCGCCTCGCGCAGGATGCGGTCCACGGGGCGGCTGACCTCGGCGCCGCGCGTATAGGGGACCACGCAGAAGGCGCAGAACTTGTCGCAACCCTCCTGCACGGTCAGAAAGGCCGCGGGCGCGCGGCGGGTGGCGCGACGTTCGGGCAGGTGGTCGAACTTGTCCTCTTCCGGAAAGTCGGTCAGGACCGCGGGCGCTTCGCCGCGCATCATCGCGGGCAAGCGGTGATAGGTCTGCGGACCCACGACCAAATCCACCAGCGGCATGCGGCGGATGATCTCGGCTCCTTCGGCCTGGGCCACGCACCCCGCGACGCCGATCTTCAGGTCCGGCTTCTCCGCCTTCAGCGGCTTCAGTCGCCCCAGATCGGAGTACAGCTTTTCCGCTGCCTTTTCGCGGATATGGCAAGTGTTCAGCAGGACCATGTCGGCCTCGGCCTGGTCCTCGGTCAGCTCATAGCCCTCGGCGCCCATCGCCTCGGCCATGCGCTGGCTGTCATAGACGTTCATCTGGCAGCCATAGGTCTTGATGAACAGCTTTTTCGCGGCCGTGGGGCTGGCGTCCTGGGTCATGTCATGATGTCCTTGAGATCGGCGCGCTGATACAGGAAACCTGCGGTTTTGGAAAGGCACGGGATGGAGAGCGACCTGACGCGGATCCCAAACATCGGTCCCGCCACCGCGCGGTCCCTGATCGCGGCGGGCGTGGCGGACGCGGCGGCGCTGCGAACGCTTGGCGCGCACGAGGCTTATCGCGCGCTGCTGGCTGCCGGAGAGCGGCCGCATTTCATCGGCTATTACGTGCTGCATATGGCGTTGCAGGGCCGCCCCTGGAACGATTGCAAGGGCGCCGAAAAGGACGCCCTGCGCGCCCGCTTCGACACGCTGGTGGTCGAGGTTCGGGGTGTGCCCCTGTCAGGGATCGAGGCGGCGCTGGACCTGATCGGGCTGCGCCGCCCCGGTTGATCACTGATCCGCGGCCTGCGTTTCGAAGCGCAGGCCCTTGGCGGTGCGGTCGGGAAAGCCCATCCAATAGCTGTGGTCGTCCGCGGGCTTTCCGGCCTCGTCCATCGACCATACGCCGTCGGCCGGGTTCGCCACCAGGTCCAGATATTCGCCCTTGGCCGCCTCGTCCTTCAGGTGCAGGTCCATGAAGGCCGTGGCGAAATGCTGCAGGATGTTGTTCATCCGCACGCTGTCCCAGACCGGATCGGCGTAGTGATCGAAGGGCGCGCGGCCCAGGCTTTCGGAATATTGCCAGGCCTCGGCCGGGGCGGGCATGGGCGCGGCCGCGTTATGGTTGGCATATTCGAAGGTCAGCAGGTGCCGCGTCGTCCCCGTGGTCTGGTCGAATATCTGCCGGATCGCGTCATAGACCGACACGTCGTCGTCGCTGCCGCTGACCAGCATCAGCGGCTTTTCGAACGCGGCCAGCCCCTCGGCATCCCAAAAGTCGTGCTGTCGGCCCCAGGGCGCAATGGCGATGATTGCCTTGACGCGCGGATCGACCAGTTCGGCGTGGGCATCGCTGCCGGCGGCCAGCCGCGACAGCAGGTCCTGCGGCGGAACGAACCGTTCCGGTTCGGTCCGCGTGATCGCGGTCTGTGACAGACCTGCGCCGCCAAAGATCATCGCGCCATAGCCGCCCATCGAATAGCCGACGACCCCGGTCCGGTCGACGTCGGTGATCTGGCCGATCTCGTCCTCCAGCCCGGCCATGCTGTCCAACAGGAAGCGCTGGTCCACCGCCCGGTTCACCAGGGTCGAGGTGAAGGCCTGCTGGTCGTCATAGGTGCTTTCCGGGTGATCCGCCGCCACGACAACATAGCCTTTGGAGGCCAGGTTCTCGGCCAGGTGGCTCATCAGGTAGCGGTTGCCGGGATAACCGTGCGACAGGATCACCAGCGGAAAGCGCCCCTCGGCCGGGGCGGCATCGTGCGCGGCGCGGCCGGTCAGGGCGGTGGGCGTGACCCCGTCGCGAAGGATCGTGTCGTAGGTGGTCCCGGCCTCGGTGCCCTCGGCGGCGGGATACCAAATCTCGGCCTGGATGACCCTGTCGCGGGTCGGGGGCGTGCCTTCGGCGGTCGTGGCGATGACGTCGATCCGGTCCGGGTCCGTGAAGGTGGTGGCGCGCACGCCGACCGGATGGGGACCGAAGGCCGCAAGCTCGGGCGCGTCGGGACGGATCAGGTCGATGCGGTTCTGGGCGGCAAGCGGTGTGGCGCAGACCATGGCCGTCGCGGCGGCCAGCAGCAGGTGTTTCACGTCAGCTCCTCCGAAGGTTGTGATGCGAACTCTGCCCCGCTTGCACGACGTGCACAAGCCGCCCCCGTGCCCCATTGAACGCCGCCTGCCGCCCGGATAGCCTTGCCGGCAAGATCGGTTGAGGAGCATGACCATGAACACGCCGCAAAGCTGGGAAGCACGCGCCGACGAATATTCGCTTTACGGGTTCACCGACCTGCCAAGCGTGCACAAGCGCGGCGCTGTTGTGCTGACCCATGGCGAGGGCCCTTATGTCGTCGACGTGAACGGAAACCGCTACCTGGACGCCAATTCGGGCCTGTGGAACATGGTCGCGGGCTTCGACCACAAGGGCCTGGCACAGGCCGCCAAGGACCAGTACGACCGCTTTCCCGGCTATCACGCGTTTTTCGGGCGGATGTCCGACCAGACGGTGATGCTGTCGGAAAAGCTGGTCGAGGTGTCGCCGTTTTTGCGCGGCAAGGTGTTCTACACCAACTCGGGCTCCGAGGCGAATGACACCATGGTCAAGATGCTGTGGTTCATGCATGCGTCCGAAGGCAACCCGCAAAAGCGCAAGATCCTGACCCGCTGGAACGCCTATCACGGCGTGACGGCGGTTTCGGCCAGCATGACGGGCAAGCCGTACAATTCGGTGTTCGGCCTGCCGCTGCCCGGCTTCATCCACCTGACCTGCCCGCATTACTGGCGCTATGGCGAGGATGGGGAGACCGAGGAGCAGTTCACGCAGCGTTTGGCGCGCGAGCTGGACGAAACCATCCAAGCCGAGGGGGCCGACACCATCGCCGGCTTCTTTGCGGAACCGGTGCAGGGGGCGGGGGGCGTCATCCCGCCGTCCATAGGATATTTCCAGGCCATCATGCCGGTGCTGAAGAAACACGGGATTCCGATGATCGCCGACGAGGTGATTACCGGGTTCGGCCGCACCGGGAACACTTGGGGCAGCCAGACCTATGATTTTGTGCCGGACGCGATCATCAGCTCCAAGAACCTGACAGCGGGGCTGTTCCCGATGGGCGCGGTGATCCTGGGACCGGAACTGACCGACCGCCTGCAGGCTGCCATCGACAGGATCGAGGAGTTTCCCCACGGTTTCACCGCCTCGGGCCATCCGGTCGGCTGCGCGGTTGCGCTGAAGGCCATTGATGTCGTCATGAACGAGGGGCTGGCCCAGAACGTCCGCGACCTTGCGCCGCGCTTTGAGGACGGGCTGCGCCAGCTGGCAACAAACCCCAATATCGGCGAATATCGCGGCGTGGGGTTCATGTGGGCGCTGGAGGCGGTGCGCGACAAAGCCACCAAGACCCCGTTCGAGGGGCATCTGTCCGTCAGCGAGCGCATCGCCAATACCTGCACCGACATGGGACTGATCTGCCGCCCGCTTGGCCAGTCGATCGTGCTGTGCCCGCCCTTCATCCTGACGGAAGGCCAGATGGACGAGATGTTCGAAAAGCTGGACAAGGCTTTGGGCAAGGTCTTTGCGGAACTGGCTTGATTGACGGGCGCCGGCTGCGGCGCCCGCCGAATGCTTATGCAAAAGGACAACGCCGATGTTTCCGGCCCGCTATGCACCCGTCCTGTTTGGCTTTGTTCTGTCCGGGCTGATGTCCGCCCTGGTTTCGGCCATTGCCACCTTCCGGGCCGCAGGGATGGGGCAGGGTCTGGCAGCGTTATGGCTGGGCAACTGGCTTTCCAGCTGGGCCGTGGCCTTTCCCGCGGTTCTGGTCGTGGCTCCGCTGGCGCGCCGCCTGGTTGCGCGGCTGACCCGGTCCTAATGTCGCCCAGGCCACGCCAGGCGCATCGGCTGGGCGTGCTGCAGCAGCGGCCCATTCAAGGTCATCCTGACCGAAACGGCACCGGTTGTCCGCAACCGCTTGGGGTCAAGAACCAGGCAGGCTGCCGGATCAGACAGCGGGACCGGCTCTGACGCCACCACGATGCGGTCGGGTTTACAGGCCGCTGCGGCCCGTTCCCCCGATCCCTTGCCAGTCAGGTGCCAGACCTGCCAGCCGTGCGGCAGATCCGCCGCTTTGTCCCGGCGATCCCCCTGCCAGGCGGTCCGGGTGGCCGAGGTTTCCTGATCGGCCAGATCCCCATCCTCCTGCAGCCAGGTGGAGACGACAAAGGCCCCGCCTGCGGGTTTGGACACCGCGCGCCCCAAGGGGGTCATCAGACCCACCGCATCGCCCTCGGGCGCGATCAGCAGCAGGGGACGGCGGTCCGTCAGCCACAGTCCGGCCGAGGCCAACAGCATCAGCAGTCCGATCCCGACGCCGACCGCCTGCGGCCAAGCCTGACGCCCGAACCGCACCCCGGGCCGCCAGCATAGGATGGCCAGCACCGCCCCGAACCCCATCAGCGGCACCACCGGCTGCGGCGGCATCGGCAGCGCGGTGACGGCCCCGTCCAGGCCTGCCACGATTTCGGCCACATAAAGCATCCAGCGCGTTCCAAGCCCCATGATCCACAGGGCCGGCCCCTCCAGCCCCAGGGGGGCCAGCAGGGCACCGATGACGCCTGCGGGCATCACCAGCGTCCCCATGACGGGCACCGCCAACAGGTTGGCCAGCATCCCGTACTGAGCCATGCGGTTGAAATGCGCCGCGGCAATGGGCGATGTGGCCAGCATCGCCACCAGCGACGACACCAGCAGCATCGCCACCGGGCGCAGCCAGAAGGGCAGGCGCGGCGCGATCCGCGACCAGGGGCCATAGACCAGGATCAGCGCGATGGTCGCGGCAAAGCTCATCTGGAAGCCGGCGCTGGTCAGGGCCTCGGGGCTGTAGATCAGGATGACGGTCGCCGCTAGCGCGACCGTCCGCAACGAGATCGCCCGCCGGTCGGCGATGATCGCGCCCAACATGACTGCCACCATGATAAAGGCGCGTTCCGTCGCGACGCCGCCGCCAGACAGCCACAGATAGGCCGCCGCCGCCGCCAGCGCCACGACGGCGGCGATCTTGTGCATCGGGTGCGCCAAGCCGATGCCCGCACCTTGCAAGACCACCAGCGCCAGCCGCACCGCCGCATAGACGAATCCGGCCAGCATTCCCATGTGCAGGCCCGAGATCGAAATGATGTGATAAAGGTTCGACGCCCGCATGACCTCGTTCGTGGCTTCGGAAATGCCGGACCGGTCGCCGGTGGTCAGGGCCGAGGCCACCGCACCGGCCTGGCCGCCGATCCGGTCTTGGATGGCGGCGCTGATGCGCATGCGGGCGCGGTGCATCCACCACATGCCGCCTTCGGGCGGGCTGACCGCCATGATCGGCGTGCGGGAATAGCCGACCGCCCCCAGGCCCTGGAACCAGGCGTGAAGGCGAAAGTCAAAGCTGCCCGGCGCGGCAGGTCCGGGCGGCGGACCCAAGTGCCCGGTCAGCATCACCCGTTGGCCCAAGGGCGGCAGGTCGATGTCCTCCATCAGCGACAGGCGGACCCGCAGGGGCGTCTGGTCCGGCGCCATGTCGCGCAGCTGCACCCGGTCCAGTGTCACCCGCATCCGGTCGCGGCTTGAACGGTCGATTTCAGTCACCCGTCCCTCGACTGGACCGTAATAGCGCCATTCCAGCACGGGTCCGGCGACGCGGGCGGCGCGATGACCGGCCAAGGCCGCTCCGCTGGCGATCAGGCACAGGGCCAAGGCCGCAAGATGCAGGCTGTCCGCCATCCGCCAGGGGATCGCGCCCCGGGCTGCCCATCGCGGTGCGCCAAGCGCCAGCGCCAGCGACCCGGCCGCCAGCAGCGCCAGGCCGGTCCATTCCGCAGGCTCCAGCAAGGCTGGCCGCAGGAACCACAGGGCAATGCCCGCCGACAGGCAGACGGGCACCCAAGGGAACAGTCCGGCCCTGACCGCCGCAGCCTGCCGTGCAGGAGCAAGGGGACGCGCCGGCGCCATCCGCCCGGCCAGAGAGGGCAGAGAGGCAGCGGCCACGCCCGAATGGGGCAACATCCTTGTCCTTTCCCTGGCTGTTGACTATCACTTGCGCCAAAGGATGGCATGGCGATCCTTACCAGAGCGTTAACGCCTGCACGCTCGGACCGGTCGCCCCGCCACGTCACGAATTGCCAAAGGCCGCCATGTCCCAAGTCGTCACCCGCTTTGCCCCCTCGCCTACCGGCTACCTGCATATCGGGGGCGCGCGGACGGCACTGTTCAACTGGCTCTTCGCACGCGGCCGGGGCGGCAAGTTCCTGCTCAGGATCGAGGATACGGACCGCGCCCGCTCGACCCCCGAGGCGACGGCTGCGATCCTGAAGGGGCTGGAATGGCTGGGTCTGGACTGGGACGGCGACCCGATCAGCCAGTTCGCCCGCAAGGACCGCCACGCCGAAGTCGCCCATCAGATGCTGGCGAACGGCACTGCCTACAAGTGCTTTTCCACCACCGACGAGATCGCGGCCTGGCGCGAAGGAAATCCGCGCCAGCCCTTCCTCAGCCCGTGGCGCGACGCGACGGAACTGCCCGATGCGCCATTTGCAATCCGCCTGAAGGCCCCGCGCGCGGGCGAAACGGTGATCGACGATCAGGTGCAGGGCGCAGTCCGCGTGGCCAATGACCAGCTGGACGACATGGTGCTGCTGCGCAGCGACGGCACGCCGACCTACATGCTGGCGGTGGTGGTGGACGATCATGACATGGGCGTGACCCATGTGATCCGGGGTGACGACCACCTGACCAACACTGCGCGCCAGATCCAGATCTATGATGCGATGGGCTGGAACCGCCCGGTTTTTGCCCATATCCCGCTGATCCACGGAGAGGACGGCAAGAAGCTGTCCAAGCGTCACGGCGCGGTGGGCCTGCATGAATTCGCGGCGCTTGGCTATCCCCCGGCGGCGATGCGCAACTATCTGGCGCGGCTTGGCTGGAGCCACGGCGATGATGAACTGTTCGACGACGCGCAGGCGCGTGCGTGGTTCGACCTGCCGGGCATCGGACGTGCCCCCGCGCGCCTGGACTTCAAGAAGCTGGAACATGTCAGCGGCCACCATATCGGCCGGATGGCCGACCAGGACGTGCTGGATGCGCTGGCGGATTATCTGGTCGAAACCGGCGCTGCGCCGCTGACTGCGACGCAACGTCGCCGCGTTCTGGGTGCGATGCCTGCGCTGAAGGACAAGGCCAAGACGCTGCCGGCGCTGTTGGATCAGGCGCGTTTCGCGATGATCGAACGGCCGGTCCAGGTGGATGACAAGGCAGCCAAGAACCTGGACTCGGTATCCCGTGGTATGCTGAAATCATTGACTGCCGCAGTGCAGAATGTTAGCTGGAGCCGCGACGATCTGGAGGGCGCGGCCAAGCAGGTTGCAGAGCAAAACGGCCTCGGGCTTGGCAAGATCGCCGGGCCCCTGCGCGCCGCTTTGGCCGGCACCAGCGCCACTCCCTCCGTGTTCGACATGATGACTGCGCTTGGCCGCGATGAAACGCTGGCCCGGCTTCAGGACCAGACCGATTTGGCAGGCTGAAGCCTGTCTCCACATGCCGGGCCGTCTGACGATCTTTGCGGCGGAAGGGCCGGCCTAGCCGGAAAGGACTCTTAGGATGGCCGACAAGAGCGCCAAACTGCGAATCAACGACCAGGAATTCGATCTGCCTATCCTCAGCCCGACCAAGGGTCCGGACGTGCTGGACATCCGCAAGCTGTATGGCCAGGCGGACGTGTTCACCTATGACCCCGGCTTCACATCGACGGCCAGCTGCGATTCGACCATCACCTTCATCGACGGCGACAAGGGAGAGCTGTGGTATCGCGGCTATCCGATCGAGCAGCTGGCGGGCAAGTCGCATTACCTTGAAGTCTGCTATCTGCTGCTTTACGGCGAGCTGCCCACGGCCGAGCAAATGTCGGATTTCGAAGGCCGCGTCACGCGCCACACGATGGTGCACGAGCAGATGCACAACTTCTTCCGCGGCTTCCGCCGGGACGCGCATCCGATGGCCACGATGGTCGGCGTGATCGGGGCCATGTCGGCGTTTTATCACGACTCGACCGATGTGGCCGATCCGTGGCAGCGCGAAGTGGCCGCAATCCGGCTGATCGCGAAGGTGCCCACCATCGCGGCAATGGCCTACAAGTATTCGATTGGCCAGCCCTTCGTTTATCCGCAGAACGAGTTGGATTACGCCAGCAACTTCCTGCACATGTGTTTTTCGGTTCCGGCCGAGAAATATACCGTCGATCCGGCGCTGGCCCGGGCGATGGACCGCATCTTTACCTTGCATGCGGATCACGAACAGAACGCCTCGACTTCGACCGTGCGCCTGGCGGGCTCGTCGGGGGCGAACCCGTTTGCCTGCATCGCGGCCGGCATCGCTTGCCTGTGGGGTCCCGCCCACGGCGGCGCGAACCAAGCCTGCCTGGAGATGCTGCGCGAGATCGGCACCGTGGAGCGGATCCCCGAGTTCATCGCCCGCGCCAAGGACAAGTCCGATCCTTTCAAGCTGATGGGCTTTGGTCATCGGGTCTACAAGAACTTTGACCCGCGCGCGACGGTCATGAAGGAATCCGCCGACGAGGTCCTGGACCTGCTGGGCGTCAAGAACAACCCGACGCTGCAGGTCGCCAAGGAGCTGGAGAAGATCGCGCTGGAGGATGAGTACTTCATCGAGAAGAAGCTTTATCCCAACGTCGATTTCTATTCGGGCATCATCCTGGAGGCGATGGGCTTCCCGACCTCGATGTTCACGCCGATCTTTGCGCTGTCGCGCACGGTGGGCTGGATCGCGCAGTGGAAGGAAATGATCGGCGATCCGCAGAACAAGATCGGCCGCCCGCGCCAGCTGTATGTGGGCAGCGAGAAGCGCGACTATGTCGACCTGACGGCGCGCTGAACCTGCTGTTCCGTGACGTGACGGGGCCCATTTACGGGCCCCGTTTTCATGTGCCGGGCCGGGGGACTTGCGCGGGGGGCACGGCGGTGGCAATTGGTCGGGCATGAGTGAACATGATCAGACAGGAGCGCCCAGGCTGGCGCTGGTGACGGGGGCTTCACGCGGCTTGGGCGCGGCGATGGCCGAGGGGCTGGCCGCGCGCGGCTATCACGTGCTGGCGGTGGCCCGAACGGTGGGCGCACTGGAGGAACTGGACGACCGCATCCGCGCCGCGGGCGGGCAGGCGACGCTGGCGCCGATGGACGTGACCGAGCCTGCGGCCATGCAGCAGATGGTCGAGGCGATCCGGGGCCGATGGGGCGGCTTGGACCTGTGGGTGCATAGTGCGGTGCACGCGGCACCGATGGCCCCCGCACCCCATATCGAGGCGCGCGACTGGTCCAAGTCCGTGCTGCTGAACATCGAGGTAACGCGCGGCCTGATTGCCCTTTTGGAGCCGCTGCTGCGCGTCCGCAGTGGGACGGCAATGTTCTTTGACGACCCGCGCGGCGGGCAAAAGTTTTTTGGCGCTTATGGGGCCACCAAGGCCGCGCAGATCGCTTTGGCGCAAAGCTGGCGGGCGGAAACCATGCAGACCGGCCCGCGTGTGTTGATCGAGACGCCTGCGCCCATGCCGACCGCCGTTCGTGCGCGGTTCTATCCGGGCGAGGATCGCGCCGCCCTGACGCCCTGCAAAGCCGAGGCCGAGCGGATTCTGGACGCTCTTTGACCGAACGCAGACTTGCGTCCCGCGACGGCGGGGGGCGGCCTGCCCCCCGCACCCCCCGGGCGGCGCACTGCCCCCTAGGTCAAGGGCGCCGTGGCCGCGGTCAGCCAGTCGCGCTCTGCCCCCTGCAGATCCGGTAATAATGCGTCGCGCACCCGCGCGTGATAATTGTCGATCCAGTCGCGTTCGTCGCGTGACAGGGCGTGCAAATCGATCAGGCGGCGGTCGATCGGGCAGAGCGTCAGCGTCTCGAAGCCCAACATGCGACGGCCGGGTTCGGCCTCGGCCTCGGTGACGGCGACCAAGTTCTCGATCCGGATGCCAAAGCTGCCCTCGCGGTAATAGCCGGGCTCGTTCGACAGGATCATACCCGCTTCAAGCGCCATGTCGCTGACGCGGCTGATGCGGACCGGGCCTTCATGAACGCAAAGGGCGGCGCCGACGCCATGGCCCGTGCCGTGATCGAAATCCATGCCTTCGGCCCAGAGGAACTGCCGCGCCAGCGCGTCCAGATGCGCCCCCGCCACGCCTTTGGGAAAGCGCGCCCGGCTGAGCGCGATCATCCCCCGCAGCACGGCGGTAAACGGCGCTATCGCATCGGCCCGCGCCTGGCCCAGGGCCACGGTCCGGGTGATGTCGGTCGTGCCGTCTGCATATTGCCCGCCCGAATCGATCAGCAGCAGGTCGCCCTCGGCCAGATGCCGGTTCGTCGCCTCGGTCACGCGGTAATGGACGATGGCGCCGTTGGGACCCGCCCCCATGATCGTGTCAAAGCTGATGTCGAGGATGCCCGCCTCGCGCCGCAGATCCTCCAGGTGCCGGACCACGTCGATCTCGGTCAGGGCGGCGGGTTCCTGCCCGTCCAGCCAGGCCAGCAGGCGCACCATCGCCAGGCCGTCCCTGTGATGGGCCGCGCGCATGCCCGCCATTTCGGCCGCGTTCTTGCGCGCCTTGGGCAGGACCGCCGGATCGGGGCCGGGGACAACATTGGTGCCCGCGTCCTCCAAAATGCGGAAGGCGGCTTCGGGTGCGCTGCCGGGGTCCAGGCGCACCGGCCCCTCAAGGTCGGTCAGCGCGGCCGAAAGCGACTCGGGCGGTAGGATCGAGACTTGGTTGCCCAGATGCGCGCGCAGGCTGTCGTCGAACTTGGCAGGATCGGCGAAAAGCGACAGGTCGCCGTTGTCCGACAGCACAGCAAAGGCCTGCACCACCGGGTTTTTGGGCAGGTCGCTGCCCCGGATGTTGAGCAGCCACGAGATTGAATCAGGCAGCGACAGGAAGGCTGCGGCCTGTCCCGCGGCCTTCAGTTCGGCGGCCAAGCGCGACCGCTTCTGCGCGGCGCTTTCGCCTGCCAGCGCCTCGTCGTGGATGCGGGCCGCGCCCACCGGCGGGGCGGGGCGGTCGGGCCAGACGGCGTCGACCGGGTTGGTCTCGACTGCGATCAGGGCAATGGAATGTTCGGCCAGCGCAGCCTCCATTGTGCTGATTTCCTTGCGCGTGTGCAGCCAAGGGTCAAAGCCCACGCGCCCGCCTTGCGGCAGAACCTCGCGCAGCCACTCCGACGGCCGGGTTTCGGGCCAGGGCACCGGTGTGAAATGCCGCAGGTCGATCTGCGCGCGGACCTGCACCCGGTATCGCCCGTCGATGAAGACAGCGGCCCGGTCCTGCGTGACAATGGCGAAACCCGCGCTGCCGGTGAAGCCGGTCAGCCATGCCAGCCGCGCATCGGCATCGGCGACGTATTCGCCCTGATGCGCATCGGCGCGCGGTACGATAAAGGCCGCCAGGTGCTGGTCCCGCATTTTTGCGCGGAGGGCCGTCAGCCGGGCCGCGTGGTCGCCGCCGCCGGCGGGGTCGTCAAAGCTCTGGAAGCTCATAGTGTGATCGCCTTCATCACCTGGGGCTCGATCACCTGCACGCCGGGCAGGCCGTCGATCAGGGCTTGGGCTGACTGTTCCAGCTGCGGGAAGGTCTTGTAATGGCAAGGAATGACGGTCTTGAAATTGAAATAGCGCCGCGCCGCATAGGTTGCCCGCGCCATGTCCATGGTGAAATGCCCGCCGGCGCAGAGGATGCCGATATCCGGCTTGTGATAGTCGCCCATCCATTCCATGTCGGCCATGATGTCGGTATCGCCCGACAGATAGATCACGTGGCCTTCACCGGCGATCATGTAGCCCGATTCGTGGCCCGCATAGATCGGCCCGTCGGGCCCGGAGATCGAGCTGGAATGCGTCGCATTGACCATCGTCACCTTGGCTCCGCCCAGGTCCACGGTGCCGCCCTTGTTGAAGCCGATCCCCTCGATCCCTTCGGTGCTCTCCCAATGGCTGATGAGGTCGAAGATGCCCACCACCGGGATCTTCAGCTGCTTGGCCAGCGCCAGCGTGTCGCCGCTGTGGTCGCCATGGCCGTGGGTCAGCAGGATATGCGTGGCGCCCTGCACGGCCGCCTCGCGCGCCTCGGGCGGAAAGCTGGGATTGCCGGTCATCCAGGGGTCGATCAGGATGACGGCCCCTTCGATTTCCAGACGAAAGCCCGAATGGCCAAGCCAGGTCAGTTGCATCGCAGTCTCCTCTGTCCGTGTCGCGGGCAGGTTAGCGGTGCCCCTTCCGCGTGACCAGAACCCCCCGGCCGGCGATGCGGTTGCCTTTATGGCCGCTCAAACCGGCGCGGCGTCGTCCAGGCGCAGCCGCAGCCGCTCGCGCCCGCCCCAGGTCGACAGTTCCAGCTTGCCAGCCAGGTGAAAGCGCCGGCCGCGGGCGCCGATCAGCGACGGGCCAAGCGGGCCGTCCATCGCGCCCCAGGCAACGGCCTCCAGCGCGGGCGCGCTTGGGCTGCGGAACTGCAGGCGCAGGTGGCGGTCGCCCATCGTCGCCGCGCTGTCGATCAACTGGTCGGCAAAGGCGAAACGCGGCGCCGGGGCGGCCTGTCCGAAGGGACCGGCATCCTCCAGCATCCGGAACATGGCAGGCGTGGCGCCCTGCGGTTCCAGCAGGCCCGAGATGCGCAGGTCGCGCCCGCCGGTCCGGCCGGCCAGGTCGGGGGCGATCAGCTCGGCCAGACGCTCCATCGCCAGCGCGATCTTCGCCTCCTCCACGGTCAGGCCGGCAGCCATTTCATGACCGCCGCCCTTCAGCAGCAGCCCTTCGCGTGCCAGGCGCTGGATCGCCCGGCCCAGATCGACGCCGGGCACCGAGCGCGCGCTGCCCTTGCCGATGCCGCCTTCCACGCCGATCACGACCGAGGGCAGGTCCGTCGCTTCCTTGACGCGCGCCGCGACAATGCCAACGACGCCCGGATGCCAACCGGCCCCGGCGGCCCAGGACAGCCGGGGCTCGCCCCGGGCCTCGACCTGCGCCAGCGCCTCGTCGCGCACGGCGGCCTCGATCGCGCGGCGGTCGCGGTTCAGCTCGTCCAGTTGCCGCGCCAAGGCGTCGGCACGATGCGGATCGCGGCAGGACAGGCACAGGGCGCCCAGATCCGCCCGCCCCACGCGCCCGCCGGCATTGATGCGCGGACCCAGAAGAAAGCCCAGGTGAAACGCGGCAGGCGGCCCGTCCAGCCGCGCGATGTCGGAAAGCGCGACAAGGCCCGGCCGCTGGCGCCGCGCCATGATCGCCAGACCCTGCCGGACAAAGGCGCGGTTGACGCCCACCAGCGGCGCCACATCGGCCACTGTGGCCAAGGCCACCAGGTCCAGCATCGACATCAGGTCAGGTTCCGGCAGGCCCCGCGACCGCAGCACGCGGCCCGCCTGCACCAGGGTCAGAAAGACCACCCCGGCGGCGCAAAGATGGCCCAGGCTGCCATCCTCGTCCATACGGTTGGGGTTCACCACGGCCAGCGCAGGGGGCAGCGTCTCTCCGCCCAGGTGGTGGTCCAGAACGATCACGTCACATCCCGCGGCGGCGGCCAAAGCCTCATGGCTCAGCGTGCCGCAGTCGACGCAGACGATCAGGTCATGCGCGGCGGCAAGCCCGGTCATGGCAGGCACGTTCGGGCCATAGCCTTCGTCGATGCGGTCGGGGATATACAGCGTCGCCTCGCGGCCCTGCCGGTGCAGCCAGTCCAGCAGCAGCGCGGCCGAGGATCCGCCGTCGACGTCATAATCGGCGAATATCGCGATCCGCTGACCCTGCACCGCCGCTTCGACCAGCCGTTCGGCCGCTTGGGCCATGTCCCGCAGGGCCAAAGGGTCCGGCAGCAGGTCCCGCAGCCGGGGCGTCAGAAAGCCGTCGCAGCCGTCGGGCGCAACGCCCCGGTCGGCCAGCACCCGCGCCACCGGCAGGGGCAGCCCGGCCTGTTGCGCCAGACCCTCGGCCCGGCGCTCCAGATCCGCCTCCGGGCCGATCCAGCGCCGCCCGGTCAGCGAGCTTTCGATTCCCAGAAATGCCACGCCGTCACTTCTTCTTTGCAAAAATACCCCGGGGGAGCCCCGGAACGGGGCGGGGGCAGCGCCCCCTTGTTCCGGTCAGGACTTGATCGGGTTGCGATAGATCATCCGCCGTACCGAACCGGTCTTTGAACGCATCAGGATCGTCTCGGTCGTCAGATAGCCGGGCTCGCGCTTGACCCCTGCCACGATCGAGCCGTTGGTCACGCCCGTCGCCGCAAAAATCACGTCAGCAGTCACCAGGTCGTTGCGGGAATAAACGCGGTCCAGATCGGTGATCCCGGCCTTGCGGGCGCGGCCCTTTTCATCATCGTTGCGGAACAGCAGCCGGCCCCACATCTGGCCGCCCATGCATTTCAGCGCCGCCGCCGCCAGAACGCCCTCGGGCGCCCCGCCCGAACCCATATACATGTCGATGCCGGTCAGTTCGGCCTCGGCGCAATGGATCACGCCGGCCACGTCGCCGTCGGTGATCAGGCGGATCGCGGCGCCGGTCTGGCGGACCTCTGCAATCATCTCTTCGTGGCGCGGACGCTCCAGGATGCAGACGGTGATGTCACGGTCCGACACGCCGCGGGCGCGGGCCAGGGCACGCACGCGATCGGCCGGGGACATGTCCAGGCTGACCACGTCGACGGGATAACCCGGACCCACGGCCAGCTTGTCCATATAAACGTCGGGCGCATGCAGCAGCGTGCCGCGCGGGGCCATGGCGATCACGGTCAGCGCGTTCGGCATGTCCTTGGCGGTCAGGGTGGTGCCTTCCAGCGGGTCCAGCGCGATGTCCACCTCGGGACCGTCGCCGGTGCCGACTTCCTCGCCGATGAACAGCATCGGCGCCTCGTCACGCTCGCCTTCGCCGATGACGACCACGCCCTTGATGTCCAGCATGTTCAGCTGGTCGCGCATGGCGTTGACGGCGGCCTGGTCGGCAGCCTTTTCGTCCCCATGTCCGATCAGCAGGGCCGAGGCGTGGGCCGCGGCCTCGCTGACGCGCGCCAGTCCCAGAGACAGCATACGGTCGTTGAAATCCTTCGGTGCGGTCATGTCCTCGTCCCTTTTGTTCAGGTCATAGGCGCTTCTAAGACCCGCCGCCGGGTGCGGCAAGACCGTAGGCGCTAACGGTTCAGCTTTCCGTCAGCTCCAGCGCCAGGGCGTGGATCTGCGGCACGATGTCGCCGAGCGTTGCATGGACCAGCCTGTGCCGCTGCAGACGTGTCAGCCCCGAAAAAGCGGGACTGGCCATGCGGATGCGGAAATGGCTTTCCCCGCCTTCGCGAAAGCCCGAATGTCCCCGGTGGCTTTCGCTTTCGTCGATCACCTCCAGCTGGGTGGGCTTCAGCCCAGCCAGACGTTCCGCCATCTTGTCCGCGATCATCCACTTATCCTTCCGTCAAGGTCTTTCATGTCCCGCCAAATGGCATAAACTGCCGCCTCCGAGTCGCAAAGGTGCCCCTTCATGAGCAAGAACGACCCGTTCGGTTTCGACATCTCGGCCGCCAAGGACAAGAAGCGCAAGTCCAAGGGCCGGCGCGGGATGTCGGGTGCCTTCGAGACCTCGACCCGCATCTGCGAGCGCGAGGGCTGCGAGGAGGCCGGGCAGTACCGGGCGCCCAAGAACCCCCGCAACCTCGACGACTATTTCTGGTTCTGCAAGGAGCATGTCCGCGAATACAACGCGAACTGGAACTATTTCCAAGGCCAGTCCGAGGAAGAGTTCCAGCAGTTCATCGACAACGCTACGGTCTGGGAGCGTCCGACCAAGCCCTTTGGTCGCGCCGCGCAGGAGGACAAGTGGGCCCGCCACGGCGTCAGCGACCCGCTGGAGATCCTGGGCGCCAACGGCACGGCCCCCGAGGCGCGCGCGCAAGTCAGCACGCGCAAGTTGCCCCCCACCGAACGCCGGGCGCTGGACATCCTTGAGGCCAAGGACAGCTGGACCCGCGCTGAAATCCGCAAGCAGTACAAGTCGCTGGTCAAGGACCTGCACCCGGACATGAACGGCGGCGACCGGTCGGACGAGGATCGCCTGTCCGAGGTTGTCTGGGCCTGGGACCAGATCAAGGACAGCCGCTTCATCCGCGACTGAGGCCGTTCAGCAGCGCAGGCGAGCTGCGGCGACGCCCAGCAGGGCCGCCAGCAGCAACAGCAGCGCCGGAAGGTCGCCGTACCGGCTCCAGGGCGTCGGGGGCAGGGCGCCGGGCAGCGGGGCGTCGATCTTGCCGGCCACGTTCAAGGGCAGGCTGTCCCGGATCCCGCCCCGCGCGTCGATGACCGCGCTGACCCCGGTATTGGCGGCGCGCACCATCGGCAGCCCCGTCTCGATCGATCGCAGACGGGCTTGCGCCAAGTGCTGGTAGGGTCCCGAGATGCGGCCGAACCAGGCGTCGTTGGTGGCCTGCAGCAGCCATGCGGGGCGCGCGCCCAGGCTGCGCAGGTGGCGGGAAAAGATCGCCTCGTAGCAGATCAGCGGCTGAAACGGCGGGGCATCGCCTGCGGTCATCAGCATCGGGCCTGGACCTGCGGAATATCCATTGCCCTGCTGCGCCGCAAAGGCGTTGATGCCAATGCGGGACAGCGCGTCGCCCCAAGGCATGTATTCGCCAAAGGGCACCAGGTGGAACTTGTCATAGACTTGGGTGACACGTCCCCCCGGTTCCAGCGCGGCCAGGCTGTTGTAGAACCGGCTGCCCTCGCGCCGCTGGATACCCATGACCAAGGGGGCTCCGGCGGCCTCGGTCATCACCGGCAGCAGGTCGGTCGCGTCCTCCAGCAGGAAGTTCACGGCCGTCTCGGGCCAGATCACCAGGTCGCGGGGACCGGGTTCCGCCGAAAGGTCCAGCAGGCGGGTAAAGAAGATCTGGGCCCATTCCGGGTCCCATTTCAGGTGCTGCGCAGCATTGGGCTGCACAATGCGCAGGGCCGTGTCGCTGTCCGGCGGCAGAGGAGCCGCCAGCCGCGCCAGTCCGCCTGCCCAAGTCGCACCGGTCAGGATAATTGCCGTCAGGATGCCCGGCAGAAGCGTCGTAACCTTGGGCGGCTCTGGGCGCCCCAGCAGGACCGGGAGGGCCGCCAGGACCAACGTCAGGATGCTGAGCCCCAATGCCCCCGTCCAGGACGCGAGTTGCGCCACCGGCGTGTCGATCCAGCCATGCCCGATCATCGCCCAAGGAAAGCCGGTGAAGATCCAGCCGCGCAGCCAGTCTGACAGGGCCAGCGCCACGGCAATCGCCAGCGCCTGCATGCGCCAGCCGCGCGCCAGCCGCGCCGCAGCCCAGCAGGGGATCGCCCAGAAAAGGGCACCTCCCAAGGCCATCAGCAGCAGGGCAAAGGGCGCCATCCAGCCGTGACGGGCGACATCGACCAGAAATGGTTCGGTGATCCAGAACAGGGCCAGTGCGAACCAGCCAAAGCCTGCGGCCAGCGCATGCCAAAAGACCGCAGCGGCGCGGGCGCGCGCCAGCCGCCACAGGACCAAGGAAAGGGCCACCGGCGTGGCCCCCCAGATGCCGAAGGGTGCAAGACCAAGTGCCGCTACCAGCCCCAGGCCCAGATCCGGCGCAAGGACACGCAGGGGCGGGCGGCCCCGGCGCGTCAGGCGCGGCGGGACCATGCTGGAGCGTCCGGCCTTCATCACGCCTCGGCGTCAGCGTCCTTGGACTGGCTGACGGGATCGGCGGCGTCCGCCTTCTTGCGGCGCGTGCGCTTGGGCTTTTCAGCAAGGGCTTCGGCGGCCTCAGCAGGCACATCCTCGGCCTTCTTGCGGCGCGTGCGCTTTGGTTTTTCGGCAGGCTCGGCACCCTCTGCGGCTTCGGGCTGAACCTCGGCCGGGGCCTTGCGGCTGCGCGAGCGCTTGGGTGCGGGCTGATCGGCGGCGGGGGTCTCGGCAGATTCTGCCTTCTTTCGGCCGCGCCTGGGTTTGGCCACGCCCGTCTCGGGCGCCGCTGCGGGTGCCTCTGCCTCTGCTACACGTGCATCGGCGGCAGATTGCGGAGCCTCTGCGGCGGTGGCAGCCTGGGCTTCGGGTGCGGGTTCTGCCGAAGGTGCAGGCGCAGTGGTCTGCAGTTCGGTCGCTTCGACGGCCACATCCTCAGGCGCCGCTGCATCGGGCGCCGTGGCCATGGACTTGCGGCGACCACGCGAACGGCGGGGATTGGCAGCGGGCTCCGCCGCCTCGGCTGCGGCGGGCGGCGCGGACACTTCCTCGGGCGTATCGGTCATCTCTGCGGTCCGCAGCTCGACCAGCATGAATTGCGGAACATGGTCGCCCATGCCCATGACCTGATGGCCACGGCCCTCCTGATCGCGGCCCCGGCGCCCGTCGCGCCGTTCGCCCCGGCGATCTTCGCGTCGATCTTCGCGACGCTCCTCGCGGCGGGGCTCATCCCGGCGGACGTTTTCGGCCCGAGGCTCAAGACGGGGTTCTGAGCGCGCTTCAGCACGCTTGGGTTCGGGATGCGCCTCGGGAAGGGCCTCGATCTCGGTCACGACAGGGTCGGGCGTGCGTTCCTCGTCACGGCGCGGTCGGCGACGACGTTCGCGGCTGCCGCCCTTACGCTCCTCGCGCTCGCGGGCCTGCTCGGGCGCGGGAACACTGGACGCCGAGAAAGAAAATCCGGCGGGCATCTCTACCCGAGGCAGGGATTTCTTCAGCAGCCCTTCGATTGCGGTCAGATATTTCTCGTCGGACGGGGTCGCGATGCTGACAGCCGTGCCAAGACGCCCGGCGCGGCCGGTGCGGCCGATCCGGTGGACATAATCCTCGGCATGGCTGGGCAGGTCATAATTGAAGACATGGCTGACGGCCGGGATGTCCAACCCGCGCGCCGCCACGTCGGATGCGATCAGCAGGCGCAGCTTGCCGTCGCGAAAGCTTTCCAACGTGCGGGTGCGCTGGCTCTGGTCAAGGTCGCCGTGGATAGGGGCGGCATCGTAGCCGTGCTTGGCCAGCGACTTGGACAGGATGTCTACGTCGGTCTTGCGGTTGCAGAAGATGATCGCGTTGGTCAGCGCCTCGCCCTCGGCATCGACCAGCGCACGCAGCAGGTCGCGCTTTTGCTTGGAGGCCATGTCGCGGCGGGTGGGGGACAACTCGACAAGGCGCTGCGTGATGGTTTCGCTGGCCGTGGCCTGGCGGGCGACCTCGATACGTTCAGGCGCGTGCAGGAAGGTGTTGGTGATGCGCTCGATCTCGGGCGCCATGGTGGCGCTGAAGAACAGGGTCTGGCGGGTAAAGGGCGTCAGCTGGAAGATGCGCTCGATATCGGGGATGAAGCCCATGTCCAGCATGCGGTCCGCCTCGTCCACGACCATTATCTGAACGCCGGTCAACAGCAGCTTGCCGCGCTCGAAATGGTCCAGCAGGCGACCGGGGGTAGCGATCAGCACGTCCACGCCCCGGTCGATCAGCTTGTCCTGTTCGCCAAAGCTGACGCCGCCGATCAGCAGCGCCTTGGTCAGGCGGGTGTGCTTGGCGTAGGTGTCGAAGTTTTCGGCCACCTGGGCTGCCAGTTCGCGGGTCGGGCACATCACCAGGCTGCGCGGCATGCGCGCGCGCGCGCGGCCACGGCCTAGCATGGTGATCATCGGCAGCACGAAGCTTGCGGTCTTGCCGGTTCCGGTCTGCGCGATCCCCAGCACGTCGCGGCCTTCCAGCGCGGGCGGGATGGCCCCCTGCTGGATGGGCGTCGGCGTCTCGTAGCCTGCTTCCAGAACGGCCTGCAGCACTTTGGGATCAAGCTTCAGATCAGAGAATTTTGTCATTCGGGGCTTTCCATTAAGCCGCGCCGAAATCTTGGCGCGATGCGTTCCATGCCGCGCGCCCAAGTGGCGCCGCTGCGGCAAAGTTGGGACGCAGTCACGGACGCCCCGCCTTGATGCCTGCCGGATGCAGGCCAGCATCGCCTAGACCAAACTCTGAGCGCCGTCAATCTTTAGCGTGAGCCGTCTCACGGAACCCGACCGGGCGTTGCTGGCTTGACTGCTGGGCGCGGACGAAGGGGCGGACATGGATGGCGAAGTGATGCAGGCACTGACGCCGGTGCAGGTGGTTGCACTGGTGGGCGTCCTCGGCGTGGGGGCGCAATGGCTGGCCTGGCGGTTCCGGTTGCCCGCGATCGTGCTGATGCTGGGCGTGGGCCTGGTGGTCGGGCCGGTGCTGGGCTGGTTCCTGCCCGAGCGCGACCTGGGACCGATCTATCGTCCCCTGATCAGCGTGGCCGTGGCCATCATCCTGTTCGAAGGCGGGCTGACCCTGGAATATCACCGGTTGGGCGATGCCCGACCGGCGGTCAAGCGGCTGGTGTTCCTGGGCGCGCCGCTTGGTTGGGCGCTGTCCGCGCTGGTCCTGTGGCTGGCGGTGGGGTTGTCCTGGCAGGCGGCCGCGGTCTTTGGCGGCGTCATGGTGGTGACCGGTCCCACGGTCATTGCGCCAATGCTGCGCCAGGCGCGCCTGTGGGCCCGACCTGCACAGGTCCTGCAATGGGAGGCGATCGTCAACGACCCCATTGGCGTGTTGATCGCCGTCCTGCTGCTGGAGATCGTGCTGGTCCTGGAAACCGGCCTGTCGATGGGCGCGGCTGCCTGGCTGCTGGGATCGGGCATCGGTTTTGCGGCGCTGGCGGGCTGGGCAGGAGGGCAGGCGATGGCCCTCTCCTTCAGGCGGGGCTGGGTTCCCGAATACATGAAGGTTCCGATGCTGTTCGTCAGCGTCATCGCGATCTTTGCCATTACCGACAGCGTGCTGCACGAAACCGGTCTCTTGGCCGTCACGATCATGGGCATGGTGCTGGCGAACGCCAAGCTGTCTTCCTATACCGAGCTGCACCGCTTCAAGGAACAGGCGACGATCTTGCTGGTTTCGGGCGTCTTCGTGCTGATGGCGGCCTCGCTGGATTTCGCGACGCTTGGCCAACTGACGTGGCGGGCGGCGTTGTTCGTGCTTTTCACCGTCGCCCTGGCGCGGCCGCTGCAGGTGCTGCTGCCGCTGATCGGGACGCGGTTGCCGATGAACGAACGCTGGCTGATCGCGTTGACCGGACCGCGCGGGGTGGTGATGGTTGCGGTGTCGGGCATCTTTGGCGACAAGCTGGTCGAGGCGGGTATCCCAGACGGCGCGGCCCTGGCGCCCTTGGCTTTCATCATTGTGCTGGCCACCGTTATTATCCACGGCTTTACGCTGGCACCCCTGGCCCGCCGGCTTGGCCTGTCGGGCCCAGAACGTCCGGGCCTGCTGGTCGTGGGCGGATCGCCCTTTGCCGTGGCCCTTGCGCAGGCGCTGGAACGGGCGGGCGTCGGCACGCTGATCGCCGACACGAACCGCCAGCATCTGATCCAGGCGCGGCACGCGGGCGTCCCCACCTATTACGGCGACATCCTGGGCGAGGCGGCCGAACACCAGGTGGAATTCATCGCATATCCCGCCGTTCTCGCCGCATCGGACAACGATGCCTACAATACTTTGGTGGCCACCGACCTGGGGCCGGAACTGGGCCGTGACGCGGTCTGGCAGATCAGCCGCGTTCGCGATCAATCCCGCCACGCGCTGCCCGCGCAGCTGGGCGGGCAGCGGCTGGCCAGTTGTCCCACTTTTGACGTGCTGAACCAGCGTCTGGCCGAAGGGTGGACCCTGCGAAGCACGCGCCTGTCGGACGAGTACACCTTTGACGACTGGCAGGCGGACCGTCCGGGGGCCGAGCCGCTGGTCGTCGTGTCCAAGGCCGGAATGCTGCGCTTTCACGGCGAGGATCAGCCCGTCGCGGCCCAGTCCGGCGACTGGATCACCGCCTTCGTGCCGCCGGCGCTGTCGCCGCCGCAAGATACAGCGGGCGGGGATCTGGCCGCCGAGGCAGCAGACGTGGCGCGCCAGCATCGCGAAAAGGCCGAAACCGGCAGCTGAGAGGGCAATGTGTTGACCTTCCCCGACCTCAGGCGTTAACCCGCAGGGGTCAATCAGGAAGCCCAAGATGAACCTTTTCACCGATCTCCGCGGCGTCGTCGTCGAGGCGCTGGACCAGATGGCCAAGGCCGGCGAGCTGCCGCAGGGCCTGGACCTGGCCAATGTGACGGTCGAGCCGCCGCGCGATCCCGCCCATGGCGACATGGCCACCAATGCAGCAATGGTGCTGGCCAAGCCCGCCGGCATGAAGCCGCGCGACATCGCCGAAAAGCTGGCCGCCCGCCTGACCGACCCCCGCATCGCCGCGGCCGAGGTGGCGGGACCGGGCTTCCTGAACCTGCGCCTGTCGCCGGTCGTCTGGCAGCAGGTCGTCGCGGCCGCGCTGAAGGCTGGGCTGGAATTCGGCCGTTCGAACATGGGCGCGGGACAAAGGGTCAACATCGAGTTTGTCAGCGCCAACCCGACCGGTCCCATGCATGTGGGTCATGTCCGTGGTGCGGTCTTTGGCGATGCGCTGGCCCGCCTGCTGGCCTTTTCCGGTCATGACGTGACGCGCGAGTACTATATCAACGATGGCGGTGCGCAGGTCGATGTGCTGGCACGCTCGGCCTATGAACGCTATCGCGAGGCGAACGGGCTGGAACCCGAAATCCGCGAAGGGCTTTATCCCGGCGATTACCTGATCCCGGTGGGCGAGGCGCTGAAGGCCGAATACGGCAGCAGCCTTCTGGACAAGCCCGAGGAGGATTGGCTGGTCGCGATCCGTGATTTCGCAACATTGGCCATGATGGAGCAGATCCGCGGCGATCTGGCCGCGCTTGGCGTGCAGATGGATGTCTATTCCAGCGAAAAGGCACTTTACGGCACCGGCAAAATCGAGGCCGCCATCGCCCGGCTGAAGGACATGGACCTGATTTATCACGGTGTCCTGGAGCCGCCCAAGGGAAAACTGCCCGAGGACTGGGAGCCGCGCGAGCAGATGCTGTTCCGCTCGTCCGCGCATGGCGACGACGTCGACCGGCCGATTCAGAAGTCGGACGGCGCCTGGACCTATTTCGCGCCCGATATCGCCTATCACTTCGACAAGATTGAACGCGGCTTTGACAAGCTGATCGACGTCTTCGGCGCCGACCACGGCGGCTATGTCAAGCGGATGCAGGCCGCCGTCAGGGCGTTGTCGGCGGGGCGCGTGCCTCTGGACGTCAAGCTGATCCAGCTGGTCAAGCTTTACAAGAACGGCGAGCCGTTCAAGATGTCCAAGCGCGCGGGCACCTTCGTCACCCTGCGCGACGTGGTCGAGGAGGCGGGGGCCGATGTCACCCGCTTCATCATGCTGACGCGCAAGAACGATGCGGCGCTTGATTTCGATTTTGCCAAGGTGCTGGAGCAGTCCAAGGACAACCCGGTCTGGTATGTCCAATATGCCAGCGCCCGGGTCCATTCGGTCCTGCGCCGCGCGGCCGAGGCGGGAATCGACGTCGGCGATTCTGCCCTGACCGGCGCGGACCTGTCGGTCCTGAACCACCCCACCGAGCTGGAGCTGGCTCGCAAGGTCGCGGAATGGCCGCGGCTGGTCGAACATGCCGCCCGCGCGCACGAGCCGCACCGGGTCGCCTTCTTCCTCTATGACATCGCATCCGACCTGCATTCGCTGTGGAATCGCGGCAATGATGACACGTCGTTGCGCTTTGTGCAGGAAGGCGAGCCCGCCACAAGCCAGGGAAAAATTGCGCTGGTCCGGGCAGTTGGCGTTGTTATTTCAAGCGGTCTCGCTATTCTTGGGGTGACTCCGGCAGAAGAAATGCGCTGACGAACAGCGTCGCTGCCGGACGAGGCTCTGAGCAGGCAAAGTTAATCCGGAACAACCGGCAGGCAGGCAGACATGGCAGTGATGGATTTCCGCGAAGGCGGCTATGTGTTCTCGCGTCACAAGGTGAAGCGCGAATTTTCCTATGACCAAGGCAGCTGGAACGCGCCGCAGGATCAGGCCGGCGCGGATGCCCGCGAGGGCGCTGGCGCCGAGGCGGACGGTCTGACGGCACGGCTGGCGCGGCTGACGCATTACATGGGTGCGGTCGCCTCGGTTGGGCTGATGGTCGGGCTGATGGCCTGGGGATGGCAGCTTGTGTCGCGGGATGTGTCGGGCGTGCCGGTGATCCGCGCGATCCAGGGCGAGGCCCGCACCACCCCGGAAAATCCGGGCGGTCAGCTGACAAACCACACCGGGCTTGCGGTCAACAGCGTTGCGGCGGGCGAGGCCGCAACCCCGGCCCAGGAGGTCGCCATCGCGCCTGCCCCGGTGGAACTGTCCGAGGATGACGTGGCGATGGGCCAGCTGGGCGCCACCGCCCGCGAGCCATCCAATCCATCCGAGACGCCCCTGACATTTGCCGGCGATCCGATCGTGCCGCTGTCCGACAGCGAGGCGCGCGCCCTGGCCGAGTCTCAGGCTGCCGCCGCCGCCGAACGGGCACTTGCCGATCAGGCGGTGAACGACGCCGCGATCATCGACGCCCCCGCCTCGGAAGGGCTGGTGACCGATGTCGTGACGGACGAGAATGGCGTCCCAACCCAAGCTGTCGCCATTGCCGAGGCGCTGGCCCAGGCTCAGGCCGAAGCCGATCCCGGCGTGCTGGTCGCCTCCAGCCGCCCGGCGCCGCGGCCGCGGACCGTGACCCGCGTGGCCGCGGTTGCACCTGCCGCCGCCCCGACGCCCGCACCCGCCGTCGAGGCCGCCCCGACCCCCGCTGACGCCCCGGCCGAGGCACCGGTGGAACGCCCCGCCGCCGCCAGCAGCGCCAGCGGCCCGCTGGTTCAGGTCGGTGCCTTTGACAGCAACGCCATCGCCGAAAACGAATGGCAGCGTCTGGCCGGCCGCAACGGCTCGCTCTTCTCCGGCAAGGCGCCGGTCATCCAGCAACACCAGTCAAACGGGCGCACTTTCTGGCGGCTCCGCGTCGCCGGCTTTGGCTCGATCAGCGAGGCGCGGCAGTTCTGTTCGGCGCTGCAATCCTCGGGGACGGACTGTCTGGCCTTGGGCCAGTGACCGCATGAGCCATGGCGCCACCATCCTGGGCGGCATCGCCGGCCTGTCGCTGACGGCCGACGAGGCCGCCTTTTTCCGTGATGCCGACCCTTGGGGCTTTATTCTCTTTGGCCGTAATGTCGGCAGTCCTGACCAGCTGCGCCGCCTGACTGGCCAGCTGCGCGAGGCTGTCGGGCGGGATGCGGTTATCACGGTCGATCAGGAAGGCGGCCGCGTCCAGCGCCTGCGCGCGCCCCATTGGACTGACTGGCCGGCGCCGCTGGATCAGGCAGGGGCCGGCGTCCGCGCCATGTGGCTGCGCTATCACCTGATCGGACAGGAGCTGCGCGCAGTGGGCATCGATTCCAATTGTGCCCCGACGCTGGATGTGGCTCAGGCCGACACGCATGCTTTCCTGCGCGATCGCTGCCTGGGTTCGGACCCAGACCAGATCGCAAAGCTGGGTCGCGCCGCAGCCGACGGATTGTTGGCGGCGGGGGTGCTGCCGGTGGTCAAGCACATGCCGGGACATGGCCGCGCAGTCGCCGACAGCCATCATGACCTGCCCGTGGTAAAGGCCGCCGAGGCCGAGCTTCAGGCGCTGGATTTCGCGCCGTTCCGGGCGCTGTCGGACCTGCCGATGGGCATGACCGCGCATATCCGTTTCACCGCGCTGGATGACGCGCCGGCCACCGCGTCGGCCCGGATGATCGCGCTGATCCGTCAGGATATCGGCTTTGACGGGCTGCTGATGACCGATGACATTACCATGAATGCCTTGTCGGGAACCGAGGCCGAACGGGCCGCTGCCTCGCTCGCGGCGGGCTGCGACCTGGTGCTGCACTGCAACGGCAGCATTGCGCAAATGCAGCCCGTGGTGGCGGCAGCCGGCACCATGTCCACCGAGGCAAGCCGTCGGGCCCAAGCTGCGCTGGAGCGGCGCCTGCCGCCTCAACAGGTCGACACCGCGGCGATGATGGCGGAATGGCGCGCGCTGACCGCTTGACAGCCGGTCGGGCGGACCCGACCCTGTCGCGCCGATGCAAGGAGGCAGTGTGGTCAAGCCCGAGGTTCCCTATCTGAAGTCCGTGCCCGACAACGGCTTCGACGCCGCCGTGGTGGCGCAACGTCGGGCAGAAGAGGCGCTGATCGTTGATGTCGAGGGCTACGAGGGGCCTTTGGACCTGCTGCTGACGCTGGCCCGCACGCAGAAGGTCGACCTGCTGAAGATCCGCGTGCTGGACTTGGCCGAACAGTATCTGTCCTTTGTCGAGGAGGCCCGCGCCCTGCGGATTGAGCTGGCGGCCGATTATCTTGTGATGGCCGCCTGGCTGGCCTTCCTGAAATCCCGGCTGCTGCTGCCCCCCGACCCCGAGGCCGACGGCCCTTCGGCCGAGGACATGGCCGCCCATCTGGCCTTTCAGCTGGAGCGTCTGGCCGCGATGCGCCAGGTCGCGGCGCAGCTGATGGGACGTGACCGGCTTGGGCAGTCCCGCTTTGCCCGCGGCGCGCCCGAGATCGTGGCCCGCAGCCGCAAGACCCAATGGCAGGCCGGGCTGATCGACCTGATGCGCGCCTATGCCCGGCTGAAGACCCGCGATGAGTTCCGTCCCTATGCCTTTGACCGCCAAGACGTCCTTACCATGGAGCAGGCGCTGGAGCGGTTACGGCGGCTGATCGGCTTTACGGGCGATTGGACGGACCTGTCGGTTTTTCTGCCCGATGGCTGGCAGGCCAATCCTCAGCGCCGCCGCAGTGCCACTGCCGCAACCTTTGCCGCCTCGCTGGAGCTTGCGCGCCAAGGCCGGCTGGAGATACGGCAGGCCGAAACCTTTGCCCCCATCAGCTATCGGCACCGACCCCATGACGACCGCGCCTGATCCCGCCGCCGATTTCCCGCCGCCGCCCCTTGCCCAGCAGGAGCGGATGGTCGAGGCAATCCTGTTCGCTGCCGTCCAGCCGCTGTCGCTGCACGACATCGGGAAACGGATGCCTCCGGGTTGCGATCCGGCCGAGGCACTGGCCGCGCTGCGCCGCACCTATGACGGGCGAGGGGTGGTGCTGGAGCGTATCGGCGATGCCTATGCATTTCGCACTGCGCCGGACCTGTCCTTTCTGATGCAGGCCGAAACGGTGGACAGCCGCCGCCTGTCCCGCGCCGCGGTCGAGACGCTGGCGATCATCGCCTATCACCAACCGGTCACGCGGGCCGAAATCGAGGAGATCCGGGGCGTCGCCGTCAGCCGCGGCACGCTGGACCAGTTGATCGAGATGGAATGGGTCCGCGTGGGGCGCCGCCGCATGACGCCCGGTCGGCCGGCCACCTATGTTGTGACCGAAACCTTTCTGGATCATTTCGGGCTGGAATCAGCGCGCGATCTGCCAGGACTGTCGGAATTGCGGGCGGCCGGCCTGCTGGAGTCGCGGCCGCCGCCCGGGGGGCTGGGCCTGCCCCTTGCGGGCCAGGTGGAGGATGCCGATATGGACAGCGACGATGCCGGCGCGGTCCCCGCCGAGGATCTGTTTGACGACGACTGAAAGGCGCGCCGATGAACCTGAACCAGCTGATCAACATGTTCACCCGTCTTGTTGCGCGCCGCGCAATGAACTGGGGTATCAACAAGGGCGTGAATGTCCTGGCCGGCAGAAACGGGTCCGGGCGTCGCATCAAGGGCCGGAACCGGCAGACGCAGGATCTGGCGCAACGGATGCGCATGCTGGCGCGCCTCATCCGCCGCTGAACCTCTCGCCTTTCGGCGCGGCGCGGGATAGGGCTGCGCGATGGACATACCCGATTTCGACATTTTCCTGGTGGCCACCCCCGGCCTTGAGGCACAGCTGGCCGCCGAAGCGGCGGCCTTGGGCTGGCAGCCCGTGATCCAGCTTGGCGGCGTCACCATCCGCGGCGGCTGGAATGACGTCTGGCGCGCGAACCTGTGGCTTCGCGGTGCGACCCGCGTTCTGGCCCGCGTGGGCGGCTTTCGTGCCATGCATCTGGCACAGTTGGACAAGCGCGCGCGCAAGTTCGCTTGGGGCGACCTGCTGCGCCCGGACCTGCCGGTGAAGGTCGAGACAGTCTGCAAGGCATCCAAAATCTATCACGCCGGCGCTGCCACGCAGCGGATCGAGCGCGCGATCACCGAGGAACTGGGCGCACCGCTGGCCGCAGATGCGCCGATAACGGTGAAGGCGCGGATCGAAGACGATCTGGTGACCTTCAGCCTGGATGCGACCGGCGAATCGCTGCACAAGCGCGGCCACAAAGAGGCGGTTGCCAAGGCCCCCATGCGAGAGACGATGGCCGCGATGTTCCTGGCCCAGATGGGCTTCGACGGCAGCCAGCCCGTGCTGGACCCGATGTGCGGATCAGGCACTTTCGTGCTGGAGGCGGCCGAGATCGCCTTGGGCCTGGCGCCGGGGCGCAGCCGGGCCTTTGCCTTTCAGCAGCTTGCGAATTACGACCCAGCAGCCTGGGCGCGGTTGAAGGCAGAAGCTACGCCGCGCCCGGCCCCTTCGCAGTTCTTCGGCAGCGACCGTGACCCCGGCGCCGTCCGGATGAGCCAGGCGAACGCGGAACGTGCCGGCGTCACCGCGGTGACCCAGTTCCAGACCTGCCAGATCACCGATCTTCAGCGCCCGGACTGCGCGCCCGGCATCGTCATCGTGAATCCGCCCTATGGCGCGCGGATCGGCAACAAGGGACCCCTGTTCGGCCTGCACGCGCAGATGGGCGAGGTGTTCCGCAGCCGTTTCCCCGGCTGGCGCGTCGGCATCGTGACCAGCGAGGCGGGGCTTGCCAAGGCGACCGGGCTGCCCTGGCAGGCACCGGGACCGATCGTGGCGCATGGCGGGCTAAAGGTCCGCCTGTGGCAGACCGGGCCGCTTTAACGGAACTGCTTTGCCAGCTTAAGGCCCTGCCCTTGGTAGTTGGATTTGATCCCTTCGCCATAGAGGCGCTCAGGGCGGGCGGCCATGTTCTCATAAACCAGACGGCCCACGACCTGCCCATGTTCCAGCACGAAGGGCGCCTCGTGACAGCGGACCTCCAGCACCCCACGCGCGCCTGCGCCCGTTGTGCCGATGCCAAAGCCCGGATCGAAGAAGCCGGCGTAATGCACCCGGAATTCCCCGACCATCGCCAGATACGGCGCCATTTCGGCCGCGTAATCAGCGGGGATGGCCACTGCTTCGCGGCTGATCAGGATATAGAAGGCGCCGGGGTCTAGGATCAGGCGGCCTTCGGTCGTGCGCAGCTCGTCCCAGAACTCGGCGGCGGAATACGCGCCGATGCGATCAAGGTCGATGACGCCGCTATGGGGGCGGGCACGATAGCCGACCAGATCGCCGCTGCCGGGGCGGAGGTCGACAGAAAAGCCCAAACCGTGGTCGATCAGCGCCTGGCCGTCGCCAACCAGCGGTTCGCGCGCGTTCAGTTCGGCCAGTTGCGCGTCCGTCAGGACGGCTTGGCCGCGCCGCAGCCTTAGCTGGTTCAGCCGCATGCCGGGGCGCACCAGAACCGAAAAGCTGCGCGGGCAGATCTCGGCATAAAGGGGGCCGTCATAGCCTTCGGGCAGGCGGTCGAATTCGGTCCCGTCATCGGTCACAAGGCGTGTCAGAAGGTCCAGCCGCCCGGTCGAGGATTTTGCATTGGCCACGGCGGACAGACCAGTCGGCAGGCTGATCCGCTCCTGCAGCGGGACCAGATAGACGCAGCCGCGTTCCAGGACTGCGCCACCCGACAGGTCCATCTGGTGCATGCAGAAATCGTCCAGCCTGTCCACGATGCGGCGCCCGCGCCCGGCCAGGAAGCTGGCGCGCAGGCGATAAGCCCGCGTGCCAAGCCGCAGGTCCAGCGAGGCGGGCTGGATCTGTTCGGGGATGACGGGGCTGTCGGCGTCGATCGCGCCGGTGCGGATCAGTTCGCGGATCTCGCTGTCAGGCAGGACACCGTTCATCTTGGCCTCCCATGACCCGAGGAGCAGAAAAGGGAAACGCCCACCCCTAAAAAGGGATGGGCGTTTTCGGAATGGTCGGGCCGGAGAGATTCGAACTCTCGGCCTTCCGCCCCCCAGACGGACGCGCTAACCAGGCTGCGCCACGGCCCGACGCGCTTCGTATAAAGCGATCCGGCGGGGATGCACAAGGGCTGCCGTGCGGAAATCTTTCCCAATGTGCAGCGACCTGTCAGGACAGCCGCAACATCGCCTGCCCCAGACGCAAGGCGACGGGATGGACCGCAGGCCAGCGCGGATCAGCGGGCGTCAGCCGTTCCAGCAGCCGGGTAAACTCGGTCAGGCGCGCCAGCCAAAGGGCCGGCGGGGGCACAGCGACATCGGACGGCGCTTGGATCTGTACGGGCGTCTGGCTCGCAGGGGCGTCGTCACCGGCAGAGGGGACCAGGTCCGCGGCGGGCGGCGCAATTCCGTCGTCCAGAACATCAACGGACGCGGGAATATCGGGCAGGGTCGCCAAGCGTGCAAGTCCACGCGCCCTCACCGCCTCGCCCCGGTCAACCGCAATCAACTTGCGCGCGCCGCGGATGGTCAGCCCCTCGTCGCGCAGCAATTCGCAGATGCCTGCGGCCAGTGCCAGATCAGAGGGGCGGTAATAGCGGCGGCCATCCGGGCGCTTCATCGGCCGCAGCAAGGTGAACTGCGTTTCCCAATAGCGCAGAACATGAGGGGCGACACCGATCAGGCTCGCCACTTCGCCGATCGACCGGAATGCCTCTGCGCCCTTTTGCATCCTGTATCGGAAACCTTACCGCTTGTTGCCGGCCGCCACGCGATCCTTCATCAGGTGCGACGGGCGAAAGGACAGAACGCGGCGCGGCGTGATCGGAACCTCTTCCCCGGTCTTGGGATTGCGGCCGATCCGCTCGTTCTTGTCGCGGACCGAGAAGGTGCCAAAGGACGAGATCTTGACCTGCTCGCCACGCACCAGCGCGTCCGAGATATGGTCCAGCACACTTTCGACAAGCTGCGCCGATTCGTGCCGCGACAAGCCGACATCGCGGAATACCGCTTCGGCCAGATCCATCCGGGTCAGAGTCTTGTCGCCCATTGTTGGTCCTCTTGGTTGGGTGCAGGATGGTGCGCTTTGCCTGCCCTGTCAACGAGAAGGGCGGGGAAATCGTTCCCCGCCCGATACTTGCGATGGTGATGGATGGGCTTATTGGGCGCAGGCCTCGATCGCGGCCAGATCCGGTCCCTCTGGGGTCCGCCCCAGGTTGAACGGAGCCGACGCGTCGCGCCAGGTGGCATAGTCCTGAAGATAGCTCAGCTGGCTGGCATAGACCTTGGCCGACATCGGGTTTTCGCAGGCCACTTCCTGGATCGTCTCGTTGGCCAGCTGCTGGACACGCTCCAGCGCCTCGTCGTCCAGGCGCGTAATTTCGGTGCCTGCCTCGGTGAACTGATCATAGGCTTCGGTTGCGCGCTTTTCGGTAAAGCTGAGGCTCCACAGCATGGTCGCGTCGGCGGCAATCCTCAGCCGCTCCTGCGTTTCCTCATCCAGCGCGTCCCAGGCTCCCTTGTTGATCATCACCCCGAAGACCGAGGAGGACTGGTGCCAGCCGGGGGTCGACCAGTATTTCGTCACCTGCTGGAAGCCGCCCGAGAAATCGACGTTCGGGGTTGAGAATTCGGCCCCGTCGATCACGCCGCGCTCCAGCGACTGATAGATCTCGCCGCCAGCCATGCTGACCTGGTTGCCGCCCAGCTTTTCCAGCAGCTTGCCCTGTTCCAGGCCCGACAGGCGCAGGCGCAGCCCGGCCAGATCCTCCAGCGTGCGAATCGGCTGGCTGACGGTGCGGAAGCCCGATTCGTTGTTGGTGACGCCATAGGGCAGATAGACCATGCCGAACTGGCCATAGACCTCGTTATAAAGCTCCTCTCCGCCCCATTCCTGGATCCAGTTCACGTAATCGACCGCATTGAACAGGCTGGCCGTGGTTGCCAGGGGCGAAAATGCGCTGTTGCGGCCCGCCCAATAGCCCGGCCAGTCGGCGCCGGCTTGGATGGTGCCCGATTCGACCGCGCCGAAGACCTCTCCGGCCGGGACCAGGCTGCCGCCCTCGTAGAATTCGATGGTCAGCTTGTCATCGTCCACCAGCTTGTTGGCCAGATCGACCCAGTGCTTGTCGATCTCGATCAGCTCCAGGCTGGAAGGCCAGGTCGTCGTCATCGTCCAGTTTTCGGCCAGGGCCGGGGTCGCCGTGGCCAGCGCCAGCGCGGCGGTCGTCAGCAGATGTTTCATCTTTTCATCCTCCTCATGAAAATTGGGAAGGCCCCGGTCAGCCGTAGAGCGTCAGCGGCAGCCAGGTGACCAGGGCAGGGAACAGGATCATCGCGCCGCACATCAGCAGCACCATGACGATGAAGGGCAGCACGCCCATGATGATGTCGGTCGTGCTGACCTCGGGCGGGGCGATGGCGCGCATGTAGAACAGCGCGTATCCGAAGGGCGGCGACAGGAAGCTGGTCTGCAGCACGACGGCCATCAGCACGACGAACCACAGCGGGTCGATCCCCATCTCTCCGACCAGCGGCAGGAAGATCGGAAAGGACAGCAGGACGATCCCGGTCCAGTCCAGGAACATCCCCAGGATGAAGACCACCAGCAGCATCACCGCGATCAGCGTATAGGGGTCGTCGGCCAGGCCGCGGATCAGGTCCTGGCTGGCGCGCAGGCCCCCGGTGATGTTGAAGACGCCGGTGAAGGCGGTGGCGCCCACCACGATGAACAGGATCATCGCGCTGGTCCGCCCGGTTTCCAGCAGTGCCGAATAGAAGGTCACCCATTGAAAGCGGCCGCGCATGATGACGATCAGCAGGGCCAGAACGGCGCCGATGGCGCTGGCCTCGGTCGCGGTGGCGACGCCGGCCAACAGTGAACCCAGGATGCCCAGGATCAGGATCAGGGGGGGCACGGCCTCGATGACCAGCATCTTCCACATGGCGGCGCGGCTGATCTTGTCGGCCTCGGTCACCTTGGGGGCCCAATCGGGACGCATCCAGGCGATGATCACCACATAGATCGCGTACATGACCCCCAGCAGCAGCCCCGGGATCATCGCGCCCGCGAACAGCTGGCCCACCGACAGGCCCGGCGCATAGGAGGCCATCAGGATCAGCATGATCGACGGCGGGATCAGGATGCCCAGGCACCCCGAGGCGCCGATCAGCCCCGTGGCCAGCCGCTTGTCATAGCCGTATTGCAGCATCGGGCGCAGCGCCATCATGCCCATGACGGTGATCGAGGCACCGATGATCCCCGTCGTCGCCGCCAGCAGGATCGAGATGAACACGACCGCCAGCCCCAGCCCGCCGGTGACGCGGCTCATCAGGTGGCGCAGCGCCTCGAACATGCGGTCGGTCACGCCGCTGTCGGACAGGAAGCGTGCCATCAGCACGAAAAGCGGGATCGCGATCAGGACATAGTTGTCCAGCACGTCGCCGAAAATGCGGTTGATGACGATGCCCAGCACCATCGGCTTGCCGGCGATGAAGGCGCCCAGGACCGCCGTTCCGCCCAGCACGAAGGCCAGCGGATGGCCCATGAACAGGCCCAGCACCAGCAGGCCCGACATGATCAGCGCAATGGCTTCACCCGACATCGCGCGTTTCCAGATCGCCGGTCCGGTTCAGGACCAGCTTCAACACCTCTCCGACCCCTTGGATCAGCAGCAGACATGCGGCCACGAACATTGCCATCTTCAGCGGATAGACCGGCAGCTGCACAGCGCCATAGGTCAGCTCTCCCTGCCGCCACGAGGTCATGGCGAAGGTCCAGCTGTGCGTGGCAAAGATCCAGGCGAAGGGGAAAAAGAAGATCGCATAGCCCGCGACCTCGACCCACCGGCGCAGGCCGTGGCGCATGCGCGCCGTCAGCAGATCGACCCGCACATGGGACTGATGACGCAATGCATAGCCGCCCAGCATGATGAAATAGAAGCCGTAGAGCTGCTTGGAGACGTCAAAGGCCCATCGCGTCGGCTGTCCCAGCACATAGCGCATGAAGACGTCATAGATGATGATGCCGGCAAAAATCAGTGCGACGACCGAAACGATCCGGCCGACGACTTCATTGATGCCGTCGAACAGACGGACGATCCCCAAAATTCACAGCCCTCCCCAGAGCGGCAGGCATTTTCTGCACCTGCATCATGTGCAGTCTTTCCGTTGACCCGGCCCCTGTCAATGGCGGGTGCATTTGCAAAGGCGCCCGACCTGCCCCATCTTGGGGAGGTGACTTGAGGAGGCTTACATGGCTGGCGGATGGGCCCGCGACGACGCGGTGAACGAGCAGATCGAGATTTCCACGGCCGAGGCCGTGGCCCGCGCGCGCCTGAATGCGGCGCGGCGCGCGGCGCAGGGGGACAGCGCCACCCATTGCGCGGAATGCGACGATCCGATCCCGGAAGCGCGCCGTCAGGCGCAGCCGGGGGTCAAGCTGTGCGTGGGCTGCCAGTCCGGCCATGACCGCACGCGGCGGCCAGCAGGCGGGATGAACCGACGCGCCAGCAAGGATGCATTGCTGAAATAGCGGGGCTGGCGTCGGCGGCCGCCGGTTACCAGCGCAGGACGACCGAACCCCAGCTGAGCCCGCCGCCGATCGCCTCGGTGACCAGCACCTGTCCCGGCTTGAACTGGCCCCGCCCATCCGCAACCGACAGAGCCAGCGGGATCGAGGCAGCCGAGGTGTTGCCGTGATCCGCCACCGTCAGGACGACCTTGTCCAAGGGCAGGCCCATCTTCTGGGCGGTGGCAGTGATGATGCGCATGTTGGCCTGGTGGGGCACAAGCCAGTCCACGTCCGACCCGGTCAACCCGGCCTTGTCCAGCGCAGTATGGGCGGTCTTGGCCAGTTTTTCCACCGCATGGCGGAAGACCAGGTTCCCCTGCATCCGCAACTGCCCTGCCGTGCCGGTCGAGGAGACGCCGCCGTCCACGTACAAAAGCTCTCGGTGGGTGCCGTCGCTGTTCAGGTCGCAGGAGAGGATGCCGCGGTCGTCGCTGGTGCCTGCGCCCTCTTGCGCCTCCAGCACCACGGCGCCTGCGCCGTCGCCGAACAGCACGCAGGTGCCGCGGTCGGTCCAGTCCATGATGCGGGAAAAGGTCTCGGCGCCGATCACCAGCACGCGGTCTCCCAAGCCTGCGCGGATCATTGCGTCGGCATTTGCCAAGGCAAAGACGAAGCCGGCGCAGACCGCCTGCACGTCATAGGCAAAGCCGCGCGACATCCCCAGGCCCGACTGGACCATCGTGGCGACTGCCGGAAAGGTGAAGTCGGGGGTCGAAGTCGCCAGGATGATCCCGTCGATATCTGCCGGTGTCATGCCGGCCCGGTCCAGCGCCGCGCGGGCGGCACGGATGGCCAGATCACTGGTGGTCTGGCCATCGGCGGCAAAGTGGCGCCGCTCGATCCCAGTTCGCGACCGGATCCATTCGTCGCTGGTGTCCAGACGGCTTTCGAACCAGCTGTTCTCGACGACGTTTTCGGGCAGGTAATGGCCAGTGCCGCGGATGACCGAACGACGGGTCAAGAGGATGCTCCTGTTTCGGCCGCATTGGCCGAAGCGGCTGCGCCCTGTGCCACGCGGGCAGCCAGTCGGTCCTGGAAGCCCGACTTGGCCAGCGTAAATGCCAGCTTGATCGCCGCCGATACGCCGGTGGCGTCGGCCGATCCGTGAGATTTCACAACGGTCCCATTCAGACCCAGGAAGATGCCGCCGTTCACGCGGCGCGGGTCGATCCGCTTTTGAAGGCGCTTGAGCGAGGTCATCGCCAGAACTGCTGCAAACTTGGACATGATCGAATTCGAGAAGGCGTCCTTGAGGAAGTCTCCTACAAGCTTGGCGGTCCCTTCGCCGGTCTTCAAGGCGACGTTGCCCGTGAAACCGTCGGTGACGATCACATCCACGCGCGACGAGGGCAGATCGCCACCCTCGACAAAGCCCACATAATCGAAATTTCCGGAACCGGCGGCGGCGTCAATCAGGTCATGCGCCTGTTTCAGCTCGCTCCGGCCCTTGTGCTCCTCGGTGCCGACATTCAGCAGGCCGACCCGCGGCTGGCTGACGCCCAGGCCGTTTCGGGCATAGGAAGCCCCCATCAGCGCATATTGCAGCAGATCATGCGCATCGGCACGGATATCCGCGCCCACGTCCAGCATGATGTTGAACCCCTGCGGGTTGCGCGACGGCCACAAACAGGCAATGGCCGGACGGTTCACTCCGGGCAGCTTGCGCAAACGCAGCATCGACAGCGCCATCAGCGCGCCGGTATTGCCGCAGGACACGGCGACCTGCGCCTCTCCCTGCTTGACCGATTCGATGGTGGACCACATGGAACTGCCTTCGCCCTTGCGGACGACCTGGCTGGGCTTGTCGTGCATGGTGACAACGGATCCGGCATGGCGGATGTCGCACCGCCCGGCCAAGGACTTGCGCTTGCCGATCAGGCTGCGCAACTGCGCTTCGTCGCCATGGACGATGAACTGGATCTCGGGGTTCTTCTCGGCACTTTCGGCCATGCCGGCGACCACGACCGCCGGGCCGCGATCGCCGCCCATGGCGTCAACCGATATCACCACGCCGCCCCCGGTTTCGAGGACGCGCGGCGCCGGCGTGATCGCAGGTTCGACAGTCATGAAAGGTTGCCGCGACCCGTGATCAGGCCGCGTCGTCGTCCAGGTCGATCTCGTTGGCCTGCGCGATCACTTCGCGATCGGCATAATGGCCGCAGGACGGGCACACGTGGTGCGGACGCTTAAGCTCGCCGCAGTTCGAGCATTCGTTCGGGTTGCCCGCGACCAGAGCATCATGCGCGCGACGCATGTTGCGCTTGGACCGGGTTACGCGATTCTGAGGGACAGCCATGTCACCACCTCGGTTTGACAGGGTGCTGCGTCGTGACGCCTTGGCACCGGAGATTTGAATTCGTAAATGAACCGCGCAGATACGCCATGACAGCCGCGCCCGCAAGCCCTCGTGGCCGTGGGACGGGATGAATTGCGCCGCGTTCCGACCTCATTTGCCCCGCTTTGGCGGCGGTTTCCCGCTTTCCTGCGCTTTCTGCTCCGAATCCTGCGGCGCATGTGGCGGCAGAGCCACGATCCCCGGCGCGTGCCGTTGTCAGGATTCGCCGCCCTTGCCGCGCAGCAGCTTGTCCAGGCCCGCAAAGGGCTTGCGGGTATCGGCGGCAGGTTCGTCCGGCTGCGGTGCGGCCAGACCTGCGCCTTCGGCGCGTGGATATTCCGGCAGCCCCAGGCTGAGCGCCTCGATCATGATTGCGGTCAGGTCAATGAAGTTGCCCAGGGGTTCGACCGTCTCATCCGGCATCTCGACCTCCTCGCCCTCTGGGGCGCGGGCATGGGGCGAAAACTGGATGCGCACCGGCTCGACGATGTCGCTGCGCACCGGTTTCAGAGTGACCACGCAGGGCTGGGTGACCCGTGCCGCCAGCGTGCCGGTCAGCAGCCAGCCATCGCTGCCATGGGCCCGCACCTGACCCTGAAAATCCAGCCGCGTCAGGGCATCCACGCCCAGTTCGGTCGCAATCCCCAAGCGTGTGGGTTCGTCCGGGCGCAGGTGGAAGGACGTTGCAGTGTTGGGATTCAGATGCGCCACGCGCAGGCGCTGCGGATGCGATTCGGGTGCGGTCATGGGGCCTCGGATGTCTGGGGCGGGCGGGACGGCTGCGGTCGGTGCAGGGACGGGGGCCGGCGGATTGATATTCTTGAGCCGGGTGGCCGAGTTTGCTAGGCAGGGCGGGCCGCGTCAACCGCCCCAAGGAGGGACCACCCCCATGACCGCCATCAGAAGCCTGATGACACTGGCATTTCTGGCCGTCCTGGGGCTTGTTGCCTGCACGCCGATCTATCGCAATCACGGTTATGTCCCGCCCGAGACCGACCTGGCGCAGGTGGTCGTCGGCCAGACGACGATGGACGACCTCCCCGACCTGATCGGGCGCCCGACGGCGCAGGGGCTGCTGACGGGATCGGGCTGGTATTACGTTGGTTCGCGCTGGCGGCGTGTCGCCGCCGCCGCCCCAGAGGAGATCGAACGTCAGGTTGTCGCCATCTCGTTCGCCGAGGGCGGCGTCGTCAGCAATATCGAGCGTTTCGGGCTGGAGCGCGGCCGCATCGTCGCCCTGTCCCGCCGCGTCACCGACGGCAGCGTGACCGAGATCTCGCTTATCGGGCAGCTGTTGGGCAACCTCGGCAACTTCCAGGCCGGCGACATCATCGACTGAACCCGCGCCGACGGCTGCCTGCCAGGGGCCGGGGCAATCGCGCTTGCCTGCACCTGGCGGCGGGACTAGGGCAGGGGCAGACCCCCCGGAAGAGGCCGCGACATGACCGCTTTGGACGATCTTGCACCCGTTCCCTTTCACGATGCCGAGGCGCCGCAGCGTGCCCGGATGCTGTCGCGGCTGGCGGATACCGAACTGTCGGTTGCGCTGCTGCGCGAGCCGGTCCGGGACGCGGTCGAGCTGCAGATCTTTGAACTGGAAGGTGCGCGCGTGGCCTTGGCCTGCGACACCGAGGATCGGCTGGCGGGCTTTTTCGGCCAACCCACCGCTTATGCCGCCATGCCGGGACGGGTTCTGGCGGGGCTGCTGAAGGCCGATGGCGCCGGACTGCTGGTCAATCCCGGCCATCCGTCCGAAATGTTGCTGGATGCCGCCATGCTGGACTGGCTGACCGGCGCGCTGGAGGCCCGCCCGGAGGAGGCCTTGGCCCGGATGAGCCTGACCGCGCCTTCGGCCGATGTTGCTGCGGCGCTGTCGGCGCCCTTGGGCGAACGCTTGGCGGACCTGCGCGGGCTGATCGCGGGCGCAGCTCTGGTCGGGATCGCTGAAAGCGACGGCCACCTGCTGCTGATCGCAGGTGCCCCGCCGGACCGGCAGCCGGCAATTGCCAAGGCCATGGCCGAAGCGCTGGCGTTTCTGCCGCCGCAGCCCGGCGGTGTCGATATCAGCTTTGCCGAAACGGTTGCGCCCGCAGGCGCCCTGCTGTTCGACCTGACGCCACCCCGGTCTGATGCCCCCGCCCCCCGTCCCAAAGGACCCCCGATCCTGCGTTGAAGCGCCAAGGCCGGTTGCACCCGCCCGCCCAACCTGCCACAAATCCGTGATGCATATTCGTCACAAAGCCCTCTTTGTTCATCTGTTGACCGCCAGCGGCGCGGTCCTGTCGATGCTGGCCATGCTGGCCGCCGTGGACGGCGAATGGGCATTGATGTTCCTGTGGCTGGTTTTTGCCTTTGTTGTCGACGGAATCGACGGGCCGCTGGCCCGCCGGTACGAGGTCACCAAGAACTGGCCCGCCTATGACGGCGTGCTGATGGACCTGATCATCGACTATCTGACCTATGTCTTCATCCCCGCCTTTGCGTTGTTCAAGTCGGGGCTGTTGTCGGGCTGGACCGGCTGGTTCGCGATCATCGTGATCGTCTTTGGCAGCGTGATCTATTTCGCGGATACGCGCATGAAGACCCGCGACAACTCCTTTGCGGGCTTTCCAGGCTGCTGGAACATGGTCATCCTGGTCGTGTTCGCGGTGAAGCCGCACTGGGTGGTGATCCTGGCGATCGTGACCGCCCTGGGCATCGCCATGTTCACCAACATCAAGTTCATCCACCCTGTCCGGACCGAGCGATGGCGCGCGATCACGCTGCCGGTCGCGGCGCTGTGGGTGGTCTTTGCCGGCCGGGCGGCATGGGTCGACTTCCACCCGTCCAGCTGGGCGATCTGGGGGCTGGTCATCACTTCGGTCTGGCTGCTTCTGGCAGGCGCGGCCCAGCAGTTGATCCCCGAACGGCGCTGATCCCTCAGCCCTGACGGCCGCTGCGCAGGTCGAACGCCCCATAAGCCGCGACGACCAGAAAGCACAATCCCGGCACCACATAAGAGGCGACTGCACCCTGGGCGTCGAGGACAGCCCCCTGAACCAGCGGCATCAGCGCGCCGCCCAGGATTGCCATGACCAGTCCCGCCGCGCCAAACTTGGTGTCATCGCCCAGCCCGTGCAGCGCAATCCCATAGATGGTGGGAAACATCAGCGACAGGCAGGCCGACAGGGCCACCACGGCCCAGACCCCGGCCACGCCCGGACCCGTCGCCGCGAAAAGGCACAGCGCGGTGCCGGCCAGCGCCATGACCCTCAGCAGCAGGGCCGGACGGATGACGCCCATTGCCGCCACCATGGCAAAGCGCGCGACCAGAAAGACGATCAGGCTGGCCTGCAGATACCAACCTGCCTGCGCCTCTGTCCCGCCGAGGGCGGCCAGGACATATTGGATGGTAAAGGTCCAGACGCAGGTCTGGGCGGCGACATTGAAGAATTGGGCCGTCACGCCGAACACGTAATGCCGGTTGGACAGCAGCCGCCGCAGCGAGGCTGCAAAGTCCAGCGGTGCAGCGGTTTTCCGGGCCCGTTCGCGCGGCGTGGGCATGCGCATCATCGCGATGGCGACCCAGATCGCCAGAAGCACAAAGGCGAAACCTACATAGGGCGTCATGACGGCCTGCAGCTCTGCCTGCTGAACGGCACGCAGCATTTCGGGCGTCATGGCGGCGCGATCGGCGGCGCTGGCGGTGTTCAGTTGCGGCAGGATCAGCGTCGCGGCCAAAAAGACCCCGATGTTGGTGCCCACCGGGTTGAACGCCTGCGCCAGGTTCAGGCGGCGGGTGCTGTTGACCTCGGGGCCCATCGCCATGACGAAGGGATTGGCTGAGGTTTCCAGGATGGACAGCCCGCCTGCCAGCAGGAACAGGGCCAGCAGGAAGAAGCCGAAGGTCATCGCCTGCGCCGCCGGATAGAACATGAAGGCCCCCAGAATCGCGCAGCCCAGCCCGGTCAGCATCCCGGTCCGGTAGGACCAGCGCCGGTTGATGAAGGCTGCGGGAAGCGCCAGCAGGAAATAGGCCCCGTAATAGGCGAACTGAACAAAGGACGCCTGCAGCGTCGTCATCGAGAAGATGCGAGAGAAGACCTGGACCAGCGGATCGGTCATGTTGGCCGCGATGCCCCAAGCGGCAAAGCAAGTCACCAGCAGGACAAATGGCAGGCGCATGCCCGGATGAACAAAGGGGGGCGGGGTCATGGCGGGTCTTCCTTGGCGATCTTGAGCCCGGGCCTCGTTGCACAGAATGCAGGGAACGGAAACCGCCAAAAGGCATGAAAAAGGGGCGGGCGCAGATGGCGCCCGCCCCCTTGGGAGCAACGGTTGGAACGGCTTATTCGTACTTGCGGATCTGCCCAGAGTTCAGCCGCGACAGATAACTGTTCATCTCGGCCTTCACGATCGGCATCAGCAGGTACAGCGCGATGATGTTCACGACCGCCATGGCAAAGATCGCCGCATCCGAGAAGTCGATGACCGGGCCCAGGCCAGCCGAGGCGCCGATGACCACGAAGAGGCAGAAGATGACCTTGAAGATCAGCTCCTTCGTCTGGCCTTCGCCGAACAGGAAGGTCCAGGCCTTCAGGCCGTAATAGCTCCACGAGATCATCGTCGAGAAGGCGAACAGCACCACCGCCAGCACCAGGATGTAACGGAACCAGCCAAAGGCGCTGCTGAACGCGTCCGAGGTCAGCGCAACGCCGCTGTTGCCGGTGACGGTCTGGATCTGGGTGCCGGCTTCGTTCAGCACGAACAGGCCGGTGGTGGGGTCGGCGACCAACTGGCCCGTGATGATGATGACCAGCGCGGTCATGGTGCAGATCACGACCGTGTCGATGAACGGCTCCAGCAGCGAGACGAAGCCCTCGGTCACCGGCTCCTTGGTGCGCACGGCGCTGTGGGCGATGGCGGCGGAACCCACGCCCGCCTCGTTCGAAAAGGCCGCGCGGCGGAAACCCTGGATCAGCGCGCCGATGGCCCCGCCGACCACGCCGTCATTGGTGAAGGCGCCAACGAAGATCTGCCGGAAGGCCTCTCCGATCATGTCATAGTTCATGGCGATGATGATCAGCGCCGTGATGACGTAAAGCGCGGCCATGAAGGGAACGATCTTTTCCGTCACGCGGGCGATGGATTTCAGGCCCCCCACGATGACCAGAAAGACGATGACCGCCATGACCACGCCGGTGATCCAGCCCGGATAATCGCCCACGACGTTGATGATCTGCGCATGGGCCTGGTTGGCCTGGAACATGTTGCCGCCGCCGAAGCTGCCCAGGATGCAGAAGATCGCGAACATCACGGCCAGGAACTTGCCGCCCGGCAGGCCCCGTTCGGCAAAGCCCTTGGTCATGTAGTACATCGGCCCGCCCGAGACGGTGCCGTCGGCATATTCGTTGCGGTATTTCACGCCAAGCGTGCATTCGGTGAACTTGGAGGCCATGCCCAGAAGGCCGGCCAGGATCATCCAGAAGGTCGCGCCCGGACCGCCGATGCCGATGGCCACCGCAACGCCCGCGATGTTGCCCAGGCCCACCGTTCCCGACAGCGCCGTGGTCAGCGCCTGGAAGTGGCTGACTTCGCCCGCGTCGTTGGGGTCGGAATAATCGCCCCGCACCAGCGCGATTGAATGGCCGAAGGCGCGGAACTGGACAAAGCCAAAGTAAAGGGTGAAGACGGTTGCGGCGATAACCAGCCAGCCGACGATCCAGGGAAAGCTGGTGCCCGGAAAGTTGGAAAAGATCAGGCTGACGAACCAGCCCGTCGAATTGGCAAAGACCTGGTTCACCGTCTCGTCGATGCCCTGCGCCGCGGCGGGCGCGGCGGCAAGGCCCGTCGCCAGCGCCGCAATCGCCGGCGCGTTCCAATGTTGTTTCATTGTTCTTGTTCCTGTTGATCTGGGGGCGCGGCGGGTCATGGCACGATGACCACGGGGACCGGCGCGACCTGCGCCAGCGTGGCCGCGACGGACCCGAAGATACGCGAGGCAAAGCCCGAATCGCCCATGCGACCGATGAAGATCATCGCGGCGCCCTCGTCCTTGGCGATCCGGCACAGCGTTTCGGCGATATGGCCATAGCGCAGCGTGGTGGCCACGGGGATACCCGCCTCTTCCACGCGCTTGACCACCGGGGTCAGGATCGCCGTCTCGGCACGCTGCAGTTCCTGGGTGCGGCGGCGGTGGCGTTCCTCGACCTCGCTTGGCGTCAGAAAGCTGTAGGGCGACCATTCCAACACATGGGCGATCAGGATATTGTCGCCCTGTGCCTGAGCCCGGGTGATGGCGAAGTCGAGCGCCCGTAACGACGCTTCGCTGCCGTCGAACCCGACGACGATCTTGCGTGACATTGTGCCCCCATCTGTTGCTTATCGTTGGTGGTTCCGGTGCGGAAAGGATAGGCACGCGACAGGTTCAGGACCAGCAAAAATGTGTCGCTACAATTCCGATGTCCGCCCGGTGATGCGCCATTGCCCCTGACGGGTGCGCGGCTGCCCCGTCCTGACGCAGTCCCGCAACATGACGGTTTGGTCTTTTCAAGCAGGCGCCGGGACGGCATAGTCGCCGCCATGACTCGGATGCGCCATATCGCCCCTGCCACGACCGCACCCCATGGTGCGCGCCTGGCCGTGCATCTCCGCGGTCTGCTGCTTCTTACGCTGCGCTGAGCGGGTCTTCCGGGCCGCCGCTCAGTCAGGTCAGCGCCCGGACCCTCGGCAAGACATCGTAAGAAAGACAGACAGATGACCGATCAGAACCGCGTCGTGATCTTTGACACCACGCTCCGCGACGGCGAACAGTCGCCCGGCGCCACCATGTCCCATGCTGAAAAGCTGGAGATCGCCCAGATGCTGGACGAGATGGGCGTGGACATCATCGAGGCGGGCTTTCCCATCGCTTCGGAGGGTGATTTCGCCGCCGTCAGCGAAATCGCGCGCCAGGCGCAGCACAGCGTGATCTGCGGCCTGGCCCGCGCGCAGCTGCCCGACATCGACCGCTGCTGGGAAGCCGTCAAGCACGCCCGCCGCCCGCGCATCCACACCTTCATCGGCACGTCGCCCCTGCACCGGGCAATCCCGAACCTGGACATGGACCAGATGGCGGACCGCATCCACCAGACGGTGACCCATGCCCGCAACCTGTGCGACAACGTGCAGTGGTCGCCCATGGACGCGACGCGGACCGAACACGATTACCTGTGCCGCGTGGTGGAAATCGCCATCAAGGCCGGCGCGACGACGATCAACATCCCCGACACCGTGGGTTATACCGCGCCGCGCGAAAGCGCCGCCTTGATCGCGATGCTGCTGGAACGGGTGCCGGGCGCGGACGAGATCGTCTTTGCCACGCATTGCCATAACGACCTGGGCATGGCGACTGCCAACGCCCTGGCCGCGGTCGAGGCGGGCGCGCGCCAGATCGAATGCACGATCAACGGCCTGGGCGAACGCGCCGGCAACACGGCGCTGGAGGAGGTGGTGATGGCGATGCGGGTCAGGAATGACATCATGCCTTATCAGACCGGCATCGACACGACCAAGATCATCGGCATTTCCCGCCGCGTGGCGGCGGTGTCGGGCTTTCCGGTACAGTTCAACAAGGCCATCGTGGGCAAGAACGCCTTTCTGCACGAAAGCGGCATTCACCAGGACGGCGTGCTGAAGAATGTCGAGACGTTTGAGATCATGCGCCCGGCCGATATCGGCCTGACCGAGAACAACATCGCCATGGGCAAGCATTCCGGCCGCGCCGCCCTGCGCGCCAAGCTGGCCGATCTGGGGTACGAGGTCGGGGACAACCAGCTGAAGGACATCTTCGTGCGGTTCAAGGCCTTGGCCGATCGCAAGAAGGAGGTTTATGACGACGACATCGTGGCGCTGGTCCAGGATGCCGCCGCCAACACCGACAGCGATCACCTGCAGGTCAAGCATCTGCGCGTGATCTGCGGCAGCGACGGCCAGTCGGCTGACCTGACGATGATCGTGGACGGCGTGGAAAAGCGCGCCGAGACGACCGGCGACGGTCCGGTGGATGCGTGCTTCAACGCGGTGAAGGAGATCTTTCCCCATGCCGCCCGGCTGCAGCTGTATCAGGTGCATGCCGTGACCGAGGGCACCGATGCCCAGGCCACGGTCAGCGTCCGGATGGAGGAGGATGGCCGCATCGTCACCGGCCAGGCGGCCGACACCGATACGATCCTAGCCTCGGTCAAGGCCTATGTGGGCGCGCTGAACCGGCTGATCCTGCGCCGCGCGATGACCGGCCGCGACAGCGACTCCAAGCAGATCAGCATGTATTCGCACTGAAATCGGGCAACAGCGGCGAGGCACATCCCGCCGCTGTTGTTCTTTGGACGCCAGCAACCTGCGATTGCTGGCGCGGCCGTGCATCGGGGCTTTCCGGGTGGGACGTCCCGCTCTATACGGGGCAACGCCTGAAGGGGCGATTCAGGGCGACAGGCCCATCCGGAACATCAGAACAGGGCAGGCCGGGCCAACCGGCGCGAAAAGGACACGGGCATGGCATTCGGCGGGCTGTTTTCGACTGACATCGCAATCGACCTGGGGACGGCGAACACGCTGATCTATGTCAAGGGCAAGGGCATCATCCTGAACGAGCCCTCGGTGGTCGCCTATCACGTCAAGGACGGCAAGCGTCAGGTGCTGGCCGTGGGCGAGGATGCGAAACTGATGCTGGGCCGCACGCCCGGTTCCATCGAGGCCATCCGCCCGATGCGCGAAGGCGTCATCGCCGATTTCGACAGCGCAGAACAGATGATCAAGCACTTCATCAAGAAGGTGTTCAAGCGCACGACCTTTTCCAAGCCCAAGATCATCGTCTGCGTCCCGCACGGTGCAACGCCGGTCGAAAAGCGCGCGATCCGCCAGTCGGTCCTGTCCGCCGGCGCGCGCAAGGCCGGCCTGATCGCCGAACCGATCGCCGCGGCCATCGGGGCGGGCATGCCCATTACGGAACCGACCGGCAGCATGGTCGTCGACATCGGCGGCGGCACGACCGAGGTGGCGGTGCTGTCGCTGGGTGACGTGGTCTATGCGCGGTCCGTCCGCATCGGCGGCGACCGCATGGACGAGGCGATCATCAATTATCTGCGCCGCAACCAGAACATGCTGATTGGCGAATCGACCGCCGAACGCATCAAGACCAGCATCGGCACCGCCCGCATGCCCGACGACGGGCGTGGCGCCACGCTGATGGTGCGCGGCCGCGACCTGCTGAACGGCATCCCCAAGGAAATCGAAATCAGCCAGGCCATGGTTGCCGAGGCGCTGTCCGAACCGGTGCAGGCCATCTGCGAGGCGGTGATGGTCGCGCTGGAGGCGACGCCCCCGGACCTGGCGGCCGACATCGTGGACCGCGGTGTGATGCTGACCGGCGGCGGCGCGATGCTGGGCGAGCTGGACCTGGCGCTGCGCGAGCAGACGGGCCTGTCGATCAGCCTGGCCGATCAGCCGATGAGCTGCGTGGCGCTTGGCACCGGCAAGGCGCTTGAATTCGAAAAGCAGCTGCGCCACGTCATCGACTACGACAGCTGACAGAAGAACGCGGGAGGCCGCCAGAATGGCGCGCAAGGGCCCCGATTTCGCCACCCCCGTCCGGCGCGTCCTGATCGCGCTGATGGCGCTTGTGCTGTTGGTGCTGTTCCTGTTCTGGCGCATCGACAGCCCCCGTGCCGAACAGATGCGCACGGCGATGATCGACCGGATCGTGCCCCGTTTCGAATGGGCGCTGCTGCCGGTCACCCGCGTCACGCAGATGGTCGCGGGCTTCCAGAGCTATGCCCGCCTTTATGAGCAGAACCAGGAGCTGCGCCGTGAATTGCAGCGCATGTCCGCCTGGAAGGAAGCTGCCGTCCAGCTGGAGCAGGAGAACTCCAAGCTCTTGGCCCAGAACAACGTGCGCATCGATCCCGCGCTGACCAGCGTCACCGGAGTGGTCATGGTCGACAGCGGATCGGCCTTCCGGCAGTCGGTTTTGCTGAACGTGGGGGCGCAGGACGGGATCGTCGAAGGCTGGGCCACGATGGATGGGCTGGGGCTGGTAGGGCGCATTTCGGGCGTGGGAAGCCGCACCAGCCGGGTTCTGCTGATGACCGATCCGTCGTCGCGGTTGCCGGTGACGGTGCAGCCGACCGGGGAACGTGCGCTGCTGACCGGGGATAATACGCCCCTGCCGCTGCTGGAGTTCATCGAAACGGGCGACAATGTCCGGCCTGGCGATCGGGTTGTCACCTCGGGCGATGGCGGCGTCTTCCCGCCGGGCCTGCTGGTTGGCCAGGTCGCGCAAGGCACCGATGGCCGGATGCGCCTGCGCATGGCCGCCGATTATGGCCGGCTGGAGTTCCTGCGGGTCCTGCGGTCGCACCCCGCCGAGGCCGTGGCCGAGGCCGGCGCCGTCATCCGGGCCGACCAAAAGGGTCCCATGGGCCCCCAGTTGCCCGCATCCCCCGTCGAGGCCGCCGCCGCGACGGACCCGCTGGACCCCGGCACCGCGCCATGATCCAGATGCCGCACCGGGACCAGATCATCGCCACGATCGTGTTCTTGGCTTTGGCCATGCTGCTGCTGTTCATCCGTCTGCTGCCCTTGTCGGAAGGAATCATGGGCTGGCCCGGACCGGATCTGGGGCTGGCGCTGATTCTGGCCTGGGTGCTGCGCCGTCCCGACCAGCTGGCGGCGCCGGTCATCCTGCTGGTCGTGCTGATCGAGGACGTCCTGCTGTTGCGGCCGCTTGGTCTGTGGACCGCTGTTGTGCTGATCGGGTCCGAGGCCGCACGGGCCCGCGAGCCCCGTTGGCGCGACCAGCCATTCATGGTTGAATGGCTGCAGGTCGCCATGTTGATCGGGCTGATGATGCTGGGCTATCGGATTGTCCAGATCCTGTTCGTGGTACCGGTCGCGGCACTTGGGCAGGTGATCCTGCAATATCTGGCAACGGTGGCGGCTTATCCGGCCGTGGTCTTCGGCGCACGCTGGCTGATCGGGCTACGTCGCATCGGCCACGGCGAAGCCGCATAGGGCAAGGGGCAGCACATGAAGAAATCGCAACGCGAGATCCTGGACAGCAGCCGCCAGATCACCCGCCGCGTGGTGCTGCTGGCGGGGGTGCAGGTCGCCGTCGTCACCACGCTGGCGCTGAAGCTGCGATCGATGCAGTTGGACCATGCCGAAGAATACCGGATGCTGGCCGACGGCAACTCGATCAAGATCCGGCTGCTGCCGCCGTCGCGCGGGCTGATCCTGGACCGCAACGGGTTGATCATTGCGGGGAACGAACAGAACTATCGCGTTACCCTGACCCGCGAAGAGGCGGGGGGCGACGTCGAGGGTGTCCTGCGCCGCCTGTCGCAGCTGATCCCGATGAGCGAGGAGCGGATCGCAGAGCTTCTGGAGGAATTTTCCAGGCGCAGCGCCATCACCCCCATCGTGCTGGCCGACCGTCTGACGTGGGAACAGTTCAGTGCCATTGCCGTTAATGCACCCGCGCTGCCGGGGGTGACGCCGGAATCCGCCCTGTCGCGCGCCTATCCGCGTGCGGGCGATTTCGCGCATGTCATGGGCTATGTCGGTCCGGTCAGCGATTACGACCTGTCGCGCATCGAGGACCCTGACCCGGTCCTGCGTCTGCCGGATTTCCAGTTGGGAAAGATCGGCGTCGAGGGGCGGCTGGAGGAGGTCCTGCGCGGCAAGGCTGGCGCCCGGCGCGTCGAGGTGAACAGCACCGGTCGCGAGATGCGCCAGCTGTCCCGCCAGGAGGGCGAGCAGGGGGCAACCGTCCAGCTGAGCCTGGACACAGCCTTGCAGAACTATGCCGCGCAGCGCATGGGCAAGGAAAGTGCGGCGGCGGTTGTGATGGACTGCCAGAGCGGAGAGCTGATCTCGATCTGCTCCTCGCCCAGCTTCGATCCGAACAAGTTCGTGCGCGGCATTTCCAGCCCGGAATATCGGGCGCTGATGGATCATGACCACCGCCCCTTGGCCGACAAGACCGTGCAGGGCGTCTATCCCCCCGGCTCGACCTTCAAGATGGTCACGCTGATGGCGGGGCTGGAGGCCGGTGTGATCGATGCGGGCAGCCGTTTCTTTTGCCCCGGCTATACCGAGCTGGGCGGGCGGCGCTTCCATTGCTGGCGGCGCGGCGGGCACGGGACAGTGGACGCGGTCAAGAGCCTCGAAGAAAGTTGTGACGTCTATTACTATGAATTGGCGCAGCGCGTGGGTATTGACCGTATCGCCATCATGGCGCGCAAGCTGGGACTGGGGGTCCGCCACGACCTGCCGATGTCGGCAGTGGCCGACGGCATTGCCCCGGACCGCGAATGGAAGATGAGCCGCTATGGCCAGTCCTGGCAGATCGGCGACAGCCTGAACGCGTCGATCGGGCAGGGCTATGTGCTGGCCTCGCCGCTGCAACTGGCGGTGATGACCGCCCGCATCGCCTCGGGGCGCGAGGTCAAGCCGCAGCTGATCCGCTCGATCGACGGGGTGCGGCAGGCGGTGGCGGAGTATCCACCACTGGACATCTCCGAGGCTTCGCTGCGGGTGGCGCGGCTTGGAATGGACGCGGTGATGAACGGCGGCCGCGGCACGGCCCGCAGTTCGCGCATCACCCGCGAGGATTGGCGCATGGCCGGCAAGACCGGGACCAGCCAGGTCCGCAACATCACCGCCGCCGAACGCGCGCGGGGCGTCATTTCCAACGACCAACTGCCTTGGGAACGGCGTGACCACGCGCTGTTCGTCTGTTATGCGCCCTTCGATGCACCCCGCTATGCGGTTTCGGTGGTGGTGGAACACGGGGGCGGCGGCTCGGCCGTGGCGGCCCCCGTTGCGCGCGACATCCTGCTCTTCGCGCTGAACAACGGCCTGCCGCCGCAAGATGCCGTCCCCGCCGATCAGCGCGCCGCGTTGGAGGAGCGCCACGAGGCGATGCAGCTTTTCACGCCCGAGGCCGCGCGCCCGGGCCGCAGCCGCGCCTGAGGTCGCCTGATGTCCTATCTCGATTATCAGGTTGCCCAGGTTCCCACCGGCTTTCGCAAGATCCTGCACATCAACTGGCCGCTGGTCATCCTGGTGGCGGCGGTCTGCTGCATCGGGTTCCTGATGCTTTATTCCGTCGCGGGTGGCCGGATGGACACCTGGGCCGAGCCGCAGATGTACCGCTTTGCCGTCGGCATGGTCATCATGCTGGGACTGGCCTTTGTGCCGATGTGGTTCTGGCGGGGGATTTCGGTCGCGGCCTATGTGGTCTGCTTCCTGATGCTGATCGCCGTTGACCTGTTCGGAACGATCGGCATGGGGGCGCAGCGCTGGATAGACCTGGGGCCGATCAGGCTTCAACCGTCAGAGTTGATGAAGATCGCGCTGGTTCTGTTGTTGGCGGCCTATTACGACTGGCTGCCCCTTCACCGCGTGTCCAGGCCGATCTGGGTGATGATCCCGGTTCTTCTGATTGTTGCGCCGACCGCACTGGTGCTGATCCAGCCCGACCTGGGGACGTCCATCATGCTGATCGCGGGGGGCGGCATCGTGATGTTCGCCGCCGGTGTCTCTTTGTGGTATTTCGGCATCGTGATCGGCATGGGCGTGGGGCTGATCGCGGCGGTGATGAAAAGCCGCGGCACCGACTGGCAGTTGCTCAAGGACTATCAGTTCCGCCGGATCGACACGTTCCTGGACCCCTCGGCCGATCCCTTGGGTGCGGGCTACAACATCATTCAAAGCCAGATCGCGCTTGGATCGGGGGGATGGTCGGGGCGCGGCTTCATGCAGGGGTCGCAGTCGCGGCTGAACTTCCTGCCGGAAAAGCACACGGATTTCATCTTCACGGTCCTGTCCGAGGAGTTTGGCTTCATCGGCGCCTTTTCCCTGCTGATGCTTTACATGCTGATCGTGGGCTTTTGCCTGCACTCGGCTTTGACGAACCGCGACCGTTTTGCCAGCCTGATCACCATCGGCATCAGCGGCACGTTCTTTCTGTATTTCGCAATCAACATGGCGACCGTGATGGGTCTTTTGCCGGCCAAGGGCTCGCCGCTGCCGCTGGTCAGCTATGGGGGGACCTCGCTGATGATCCTGATGCTGGGCTTTGGTCTGGTGCAGGCGGCCCATGTCCACAGGCCGAGGTAATGGAATGAAGGTCCGCTTTTCCGCCTCGGCTGCATCATGGGATGAATGGACCCCGGCACTTTGCGCGGCGTTGCCCGAAATGAGTCTGGAACAGGACGGCCCGCCCGAAATCTTTGACGCCATCATATATGCGCCTGGCGGCGATATCAGTGACTTTACCCCCTACCGCAACGTGCGCCTGGTCCAGAGCCTCTGGGCCGGGGTCGAACGGATCGTGACAAACGGGACGCTGACGCAGCCCCTGGCCCGGATGGTCGATCCGGGCCTGACGCAGGGCATGTCCGAATACTGCACGGGCTGGGCGATGCGCGCGCATCTGGGCATGGACCACTATGCCCAGGACGGGATCTGGCGCAACGGGCAGACTCCTCCGCTGGCCCAGGAACGCCAGGTCGCTGTTCTGGGAATGGGTGAGTTGGGCCGGGCGGCGGCGCACATGCTGGCCGGGTTGGGTTTCCCCGTCACGGGCGTCAGCGCCTCGGGCGGGGCGGTGCCGGGGGTCGAAGTCCGCCCCATCGATCAGCTTGACCAGGTGCTGGGGCGGGCGCAGATCCTGATCTGCCTGCTGCCGGACACGCCGCGGACCCGGAACCTGCTGGACGCGCACAGGCTTGCGCTGTTGCCGCAGGGGGCCTGGATCATCAATCCCGGACGGGGGACGCTGATCGAAGACCATGTGCTTTTGCATGCGCTGGATCAGGGTCGCCCCGCCCATGCCGTTCTGGATGTTTTCCGGTCCGAACCGCTGCCCCCCGAACACGCCTTCTGGCATCATCCGGCCGTCACCGTCACGCCGCATATCGCCGCAGCGACCAGGCCCGCGACCGCGGCACCGGTTGTGGCCGAAAACCTGCGGCGGGCGCTGGCGGGCCTGCCGCTGCTGCACTTGGTGGATCGGACCAGGGGCTACTGATCCGGACCCCGGCCCGAGATGTTTTCTTCGGGATCGGACAAGGATGCGTCTCTGGCATCAGCGGGGACGTTCCGCGCGGCGGCCAGTTGCCGGGCACGATCCGAGGCGCGGGCAATCCGGTCTGCCATCTTTTTTTCCCGGCGGCGCTGATAGGCACGAAAGACGGGCACCGTCAGATAATGCGTCGCGACCGACACCAGCAGCCCCAGGATTGCGCCGCCCACCGCGTAGGGCCAGAAGATCTGGTGGAAGAAATCGGCCAGATGACCCCAGTGGGCAACCTCGGGGCCGAAGACCGACTGGATGTTGTGCCACAGCTCTCCCGTCGCGCGCGAGAATTCGCGGAAGATGAAATGGGGTGAAAGTTCGCCGTGAAGCCCCAGGATCTGGCGTCCCAGCCCGGTCGAGGCCAGCGCGATAAAGGGCAGCGTGACAGGGTTGCCGACAAAGGTCGCCAGCAGCGAAGCCAGGACGTTGCCGCGGATGATCCAAGCCAGTGCCGCCCCCGACAGGAAGTGGAAACCGAACAGCGGCGTGAAGGATACGAAGACGCCCGCCGCCACGCCCCGGCCGATGCGATGGGGCTGGTCGGGCAGGCGGCGCAGGCGGTGCATCACATAGGTGCCGGCGCGCCGCCAGCCGCCGCGCGGATAGATCATCTCGCTGGCAATCTGCCCATAGCTGCGGGGCTTGCGGCGTTTGAACACGAAGATGCACCTGATCTGTGGCGGCCGCGCGGGCAGGCCTTAAGGTTTCAGCGCGGGGTCCCGGATTCGGGCGACCTGCGCCACATCGCTTTCCGCTTCCAGCGCGGTCAGCAGGTTGTGAAGATGTTCATGGTCACGCAGCTCGGCCTCGACCTCGATCCGGTAAAAGTCGGGCTTGCGCTCGATGAACTCGAGATTCGAGATATTCGCCCCCTGCGCGCCGATCAAGGTGCAGATGCGCCCCAGCACCCCTGCATCATGGCGGATCGTCAGGTTCAGCACCGTGGAATAGGCCGCAGGATGTCGCCCGTCGCGCCATTGCAGATCGACCCACCGGTCGGGGCTGTTTTCGAATTCTGCCAGCACGGGGCAATCGATGGCATGAATCACTACGCCCGCACCGCGATAGGTGATGCCGACGATACGTTCCCCCGGCAGCGGGTTGCAGCACGGGGCGCGTTTGAAGTTGGCGTCGGCCTCCAGGCCCGCAAAGGGGCGCTTGCCATCGATTTCATCCTGGTGATCGGCCAGCTCGGGATAAAGAACGCCCAGCACCTCCTTGGCCGAATTCTCGGCACTGCCGATGCGGGCCAGCAGCTCCTCGGCCGAGGGCAGGCCCATCTGCTTGGCCGCCGTGCGCAGCGCCTTGTCGGTGACCTTGCGGCCGACATGTTCAAAGCTGACGCGCACCAGTTCGCGCCCCAGGCGGATGAAGCGGTCGCGGTCTTCCTCCCGCAGGGACCGCCTGATCGCGGCCTTGGCCCGTCCCGTCACCACGATGTCCAGCCATGTCGCCTGCGGGCGCTGGCCCGATGCGGCGATGATCTCGACCGACTGGCCGTTCTTCAGCCGCGTCCACAGCGGCACGCGGATGCCGTCGATCTTGGCGCCGACGCAGGAATTGCCAAGCCGCGTGTGAATGGCATAAGCGAAATCGACGGGCGATGCCCCGCGCGGCAGCTGCAGCACGTCGCCCTTGGGGCTGAAGCAGAAGACCTGGTCCTGATACATCTCCAGCTTGACGTGCTCCAGGAACTCGTTGTGGTCCTCGGTGTCAAAGCGGTCGGTCAGTTGGGCGATCCATTCGGCCGGATCGACGGCGAATGGGTTCTTGGTCCGGACGCCGTCGCGATAGGCCCAGTGCGCCGCAACGCCCGCCTCGGCAACCTCGTGCATCTGGCGGGTGCGGATCTGCACCTCGACCCGCTTGCCGTCGCGCCCCGACACCGTAGTGTGGATCGAGCGGTAGCCGTTGGATTTCGGCTGGCTGATGTAATCCTTGAACCGGCCCGGCACGGCGCGCCAGCGGTGATGGATGATGCCAAGCGCGCGATAGCAGTCCATCTCGGTCGCGGTGATGATGCGGAAGCCATAGATGTCGGACAGCCGCGAAAAGGCCAGCTGCTTTTCCTGCATCTTGCGCCAGACGCTGAAGGGCTTCTTCGCCCGTCCGAAAACGGTCGCCTCGATCCCCTCCCGCTCCAGCTCGGCGCGGATGTCGGCAGTGATGTGGCCGATGATGTCGCCGCTGTCGCGCTGCAGGCTGACAAAGCGCCGGATGATGGAATTGCGCGCCTCGGGATTGATGACCTTGAAGGCCAGGTCCTCAAGCTCTTCGCGCATCCATTGCATGCCCATGCGGCCGGCCAGGGGCGCATAGATGTCCATGGTCTCGCGGGCCTTCTTGACCTGCTTTTCCGGGCGCATTGACCGGATCGTTCGCATGTTGTGCAGCCGGTCGGCCAACTTGACCAGGATCACCCGCATGTCGCGGGACATGGCCATGAACAGCTTGCGAAAGTTCTCGGCCTGCTTGGACTGGGCGCTGGACAGTTCCAGGTTGGTCAGCTTGGTTACGCCATCGACCAGCTCCGCGATCTCGGGACTGAACATCGCAGCGACCTCGTCCTTGGTCGAACGCGTGTCCTCGATCGTGTCGTGCAGCAGGGCGGTGACGATCGTGGCGTCGTCCAGCCGCATCTCGGTCAGGATGGCGGCCACGGCGATGGGATGGGTGAAATAGGGCTCGCCCGAATGGCGGAACTGACCCTCGTGCATCCGCATCCCGTATTCATAGGCATCGCGGATCAGGGTGGCATTGCTGCGCGGGTTGTAGTTGCGCACCAGCGCCAGAAGGTCTTCGACGTCAATCATGATGCTGCCGAAGACCTCTGCTTGCAGGCTTGTTCGTCCTTGGTATCAGCCGCGCTGGTTGGCTTCCAGCATCATGCGCAGCATGCGTTCCTCGGATTCCTCGTCGGCAGGCTTGGGACGGTCCACCTCGGCGCCCAGAAGCAGCGCCATCGCGTCCTCCTCGGGCTCGTCGACCTCGATCTGGGTCTGGGTGGATTCGATCATCCGCTCGCGCAGATCATCCACGGGCTGGGTTTCCTCCGCGATCTCGCGCAGGGCGACGACCGGGTTCTTGTCGTTGTCGCGATCAACCGTCGGCGCACTGCCGGCGGTGATTTCGCGGGCGCGATGCGAGGCAAGCATCACCAGATCAAAGCGGTTGGGAACTTTGTCGACGCAGTCTTCAACCGTTACGCGGGCCATGAATCACCTGTGCATTTGCGAATCGGACATTCGGGGCGAAAACGGACTAGTGGTCAGCATCGCGTCCTTTGTCAAGGAAAACCCGGCAAATCGCCCAGGCTCAGCGGCGTCATTCCGGCCGAGGCGTCAGGACCAAGGTCGTCCAGCATCTGGAGCACGCTCCGCCCGGTCAGCGGGTGGCGCCAGTCCGGGGCAACCTCGGCCAAGGGAGCAAGGACGAAGCCGCGGTCCTGCATCCGCGGATGCGGCAGGATCAGCTGGTCCGGCGTTTGGCTGCGCTGCTGGTCGAAGGGCAGGTCGATCCAGTGCCGCAACGTTGTGGCGTCCGGCAGGATCATCCGGTCCAGCGCAACCAGGTCCAGGTCCAGCACCCGCGACGACCAGCGCCCGGTGCTGCGGTCGCGGCCATGATCGGCCTCGATCCGGTGCAGGCACGCCAGCAGGTCCGGCGCGTCCAGATCGGTCCTGACCAAGGCCACGGCATTGGCGTAATCCGGCCCAGATCCGGCCGGGACGGCGGGAGTCTGCCAGAAGCGGCTGGTGGCCGTGATTGAAACGCCCGGTTCGGCATGCAGAATGCCCAACGTCTCGCGAAGCGTCGTCCACAAATCCCGCTGCGACAGCGGAAGGTTGGCGCCCAGGGCAACGATACCAAAAGACAGGTTAACCACGCTTTCCTCTTTGTCCTACAGCTAAAGTATACGGACTCGTCTCGAACAGGCCCCTCACCCTGTTCCGATACGCGCCTGGAGAGAGCAAGTCCCATCAAAGGCAACCACAATGTTTTATAAAGACGACCGATTGGCGCTATTCATAGACGGGGCGAACTTGTACGCGGCTGCCAAATCCCTTGGTTTCGATATCGACTACAAGCTGCTTCGCCAGGAATTCGATCGGCGCGGCAAGCTGATGCGCGCCTATTACTACACCGCGCTGCTGGAGGGAGAGGAATATTCCCCGATCCGGCCACTGGTGGACTGGCTGCATTACAACGGCTTCTGCGTTGTGACGAAGCCCGCGCGGGAATACACCGACGCCGTCGGGCGCCGCAAGATCAAGGGCAACATGGACATCGAGCTGACCGTGGACGCGATGGAGCTGGCCCCCAGGCTGGACCACGCGGTGCTGTTCTCGGGCGACGGAGATTTCCGGCCGCTGGTCGAGGCGCTGCAGCGCCAGGGCGTGCGGGTTTCGGTCGTCTCGACCATCCGCAGCCAACCGCCGATGATCGCCGACGACCTGCGCCGCCAGGCTGACAACTTCATCGAACTTGATGCGCTGCGCGACATCATCGGCCGCCCCCCACGCGAGCCGCAGACGGTCGGAACCTGAGCGGCGCGCCCGTTCCCGGCCGCTGGACCGCCCTTGCGCTGATTTGCGCCGGGGTGGTCGGTGCCATGGCCTGCTGGTTTTCCACCACCGCCATCGGCCCGGAGCTGGTGCGGGTCTGGGGCCTGACCCAAGGCCAGTCGGCCTGGCTGACCAATGCGGTCCAGATTGGTTTTGTGCTTGGGGCGCTGGCGGCCTCGGCCGTCAACCTGCCAGACATCCTGCCGATGACGCGGCTGATCACCTGGGCCGCCGCGCTGGCGGCGCTGGCCAATGCGGCGGTACTGCTGCAGCCGGGCTTCGCGGGGCTGCTGCTGGCGCGGCTGGCGACGGGCGTGGCGCTGGCCGGCGTCTATCCCCCCGCACTGAAGCTGATGGCCACCTGGTTCGTGACCGGGCGCGGGTTGGCCATGGGGCTGCTGGTCGGCGCGCTGACGATCGGATCGGCCGCCCCGCATCTGCTGCGCGCCCTGGGGGGCGGGCTGGACTGGCGGCTTGTGGTGGCGGGGGCCAGCGCAGGGGCGCTGACCTCGGCCGCGATCTTTGGGCTGGCGGTACAAGAAGGGCCGCACGGCTTTGCCCGCGCCAGCTTCGACCCGCTTCAGACCTGGGCGGTGCTGCGCGACAGGCCGCTGCGCCTGGCCAGCCTGGGCTATTTCGGCCACATGTGGGAGCTTTACGCCATGTGGGCCTGGTTCCTGGCCTTTGCGCTGGCGGCGGGGCAGGCGGGGGCGCTGCCTTTCGGCGATGCCTCGGTCCTGACCTTTGTCGTCATTGCATCGGGGGGTCTGGGTTGCGCGCTTGGCGGGTGGCTGTCGGACCGGATCGGGCGCTGCTGGACCACGGCCGGAATGATGGCGGTCTCGGGCGCCTGCGCGGCGCTGATCGGGCTGGCCTGGGGCGGGCCGGCCTGGCTGGTGGCCCTGATCGCCGTGATCTGGGGCATCAGCATCATCGGCGACAGCGCCCAGTTCTCGGCCGCCGTGTCCGAACTGTCGGACCCGCGCCTGGTCGGCACCGCCCTGACCCTGCAGCTTGCACTGGGCTTTGCGCTGACCGTGCTGGCGATCTGGCTGCTGCCGCATGTCGCGGCTTTGCTTGGCGGCTGGCGGTGGGCGTTCCTGGCGCTGGTGCCCGGCCCGATCGTGGGGGCTTGGGCGATGCTGCGGCTGCGGACCCTGCCGCAGGCGGCGCGCCTGGCCGGTGGGCGACGTTGAGGGGGGGGGGTGCGGACGGCGGGACTTGAACCCGCACTTCCATCCGGAAAACAGATTTTCGTACCACTTCGGCTTTCGCCGCCGCCCGGTCGGGCGTTCGTGGTCTGGACTATCCCTTCGCCCTGGCCTGCAAGGGGCTTTAGGCGCCGCCCGTCTAGTCTCTACACCTTCCCCCCGAAGAGGGCTTGGCTCGGGATTGGCACGGGCCCGAAGGCCCCCAGCTTTCCCCGAATTTGAGCGGTTCTGCACCAACGGTTTCCCGCCGGGCACTCCAATCTTAAAGTCTGCTGCGTCTACCGATTTCGCCACGTCCGCGGCACCCAAGGATGCATATCGCAGGCCCTGAAGCCGGGGGCAAGCACCACGCGCAGGTCCCGCGACAAAAGACGGAACCGGTCCTTCTTCAACTGGTTGTGCCGGACACCGGATACAGGAGGACACCATGTCCCGGATCAGCCAGACGCAGGGCGAAGGCGGCGAACTGCACCAGCGCGGCGGAGAAACCCTGACGACCAACCAGGGAATTCCCGTCTCGGATAACCAGAACAGCCTCAAGGCGGGCGCGCGCGGGCCGACGCTGCTGGAGGATTTCGTCCTGCGCGAGAAGATCTTTCACTTCGACCACGAACGCATCCCCGAGCGGATCGTCCATGCGCGCGGGTCCGGGGCGCATGGCTATTTTGAATGCACCGATCCGATCCCCGAACTGACCCGGGCCAGTCTGCTGTCAAAGAAGGGCCGTGTGCCGGTCTTTACCCGATTTTCCACCGTCGCCGGCGGGGCCGGCAGCGTGGATACGCCCCGCGACGTGCGCGGTTTCGCGGTCAAGTTCTATACCGAGGAAGGCAACTGGGACCTGGTCGGCAACGACATTCCGGTTTTCTTCATCCAGGACGCGATCAAGTTTCCCGACCTGATCCACGCAGTGAAGATGGAAGCCGACCGCGGCTATCCCCAGGCTGCCAGCGCCCATGACACCTTCTGGGATTTCGTGTCGCTGATGCCGGAATCGATGCACATGATCATGTGGGCGATGTCGGATCGCGGCATTCCGCGCAGCCTGCGCATGATCGAGGGTTTTGGCATCCACACCTTCCGTCTGGTGAATGACGAAGGCAAGTCCACCTTTGTCAAGTTCCACTGGAAGCCGCGTCTTGGCCTGCAGAGCCAGGTCTGGAACGAAGCCGTCAAGACGGCGGGCGCCAACCAGGATTACCACCGCCAGGACCTGTGGGAGGCAATCGAGGCGGGCGATTATCCCGAATGGGACCTGGGCATCCAGACATTCGACGCGGAATGGGCCGCCCGCCAGCCCTATGACGTGCTGGACGCGACCAAGCTGATCCCCGAGGAGGACATCCCCGTCCGCATCGTCGGGCGCATGGTTCTGGACCGCAACCCCGACAACTTCTTTGCCGAGACGGAGCAGGTGGCCTTCTGCCCTGCCAATATCGTTCCCGGCATCGATTTCACCGACGACCCGCTGCTGCAGGGGCGGCTGTTCAGCTATCTGGATACGCAGAAGTCGCGGCTTGGCACGGTGAACTTTCACCAGCTTCCGATCAACGCGCCGAAATGCCCGATGCACAACTTTCAGCGCGACGGGATGATGCAGATGGCTGTTCCGAAGGGTCGCGCCAACTATGAACCGAACAGCCTTGACGAGGCGGGCGAGGAGACGGGTCCCCGTGCGATTGATCGCGGCTTTGCCACCGTCAAGTCAATGACCGACCTGGGCAACCAGCCCGACCAGAAGCTGCGCGTCCGGCCCGAACTGTTCGGCGACCACTACAGCCAGGCGCGGATGTTCTATCGCAGCCAGACAGAGGTCGAGCAGCGCCATATCGCGGATGCCATCACCTTCGAGCTGTCGAAGGTGGGTCTGGGCCACGTGATCCAGCGCATGCTGGGACATCTGAGGGTCATCGACGAGGATCTGGCCGAGATGGTCGCCGAAGGGCTGGCCGAGGACCTGCCGGATGCCGCCACACCCTTCCGCGAGCCGGTCGACATGGCCCCTTCGGATGCGCTGTCGATTGCGAAAAGCGCGAAATACACGCTGAAGGGGCGCAAGGTCGGCATCCTGATCGGCGATGGCGGGGATCGGTCCAAGGTCGAGGCGCTGAAGGCGGCGATCGAGGCCGAAGGCGGCAGTGTGGCCCTGATCGCGAAGGAGCGCGGCAAGGCCGAGGCGCAGCTGGCGGGATCGCCCTCGGTGCTGTTCGACGCGGTGGCGCTGGTGATCTCGGCCGATGACGCGGCGAAGCTGGCCAAGTACAAGCCGGCCATCGATTTCGTCTCGGACGCATTCGCGCACATGAAGGCGATCGGCGCGGATGAGAACGCCACCGCCTTGCTGATGGCGGCTGGGGTCGAGAAGGACGAAGGCGTGCCGGGGCTGGCGCCCGATGCCTTTGTCAAGGCGGCCTGCCGGCGGTATTACGACCGCGAGGCCAAACTCTGGTGAAAACGGTGCCGGGGGCTTCGTGCTCCCGGACCCACACGGGGTGTTTTCCCAAAGAAGAGGGGCGCCGGTGCCTGGCGCGCTTCAGCCATAGCTGCGGGTCGGGCGGTCAAAGACCTTTCGGCCCATGAGGCTGCCCACCAGATCCACCATCAGCTTGGCCGTCCGGCCGCGTTCGTCCAAGAACGGGTTCAGCTCGACCAGATCGAGCGATGTGACCAGGCCCGATTCGTGCAGCAGTTCCATGACCAGATGCGCCTCGCGGAAGGTGGCGCCGCCGGGAACGGTGGTGCCCACGGCGGGCGCGATCGAGGGGTCGAGGAAATCGACGTCCAGGCTGACATGCAGCAGCCCGTCTGCGGCCCGCACCCGGTCCAGGAAGGCCCGCAGCGGCGCGACGATGCCCTGTTCGTCCAGCACCCGCATGTCGTTCACGGTGATCTCGGTCGGCTGCATCGCGGCCAGTTCGGCGGGATCGACGCTGCGGATGCCGAACATGCAGATATTCTCGCCCGGGATCGGGGCGGGGAAGGGCGGGAAGGGGTCGAAGCCCGGCAGACCGCTGGCATAGGCCATGGGCGTGCCATGCAGGTTGCCCGAGGTGGTCGAGGCCACGGTGTGGAAATCGCTGTGCGCGTCCAGCCAGATGACGAATTGCGGCCGGCCAATGCCTGCGGCATGGCGGGCGGCGCCTGCCACCGAGCCCAGGGCAAGCGAATGGTCCCCGCCCATGATGATCGGCAGGCCATCGGGCAACGCGGCTTGGGTGGCATCCGACAGTGCCTGTGTCCAGGCGATGGTTTCGGCCAGATGGTGGACCGCCGGATTGTCGCAGACGTGCTGGCCCAGGGGCGCGGACGCGACATCGCCACGATCCTCGACACTGTGGCCAAGCGTGCTGAGCGTGCCGGCGATGCCCGCCGTGCGATAGGCGGCGGGGCCCATCAGGCAGCCGGGACGGCGCTGCCCCTCGTCCACGGGGGCTCCGATCAGGATGCAATGGGTCATCCGCGTCTCCGTTTCTGCTGGTCGGCTCGACTAAACCCGTCCGAGGGAGGAAAGTCCACCGGCCAGTCCGGAGACGAAGCACCAGTGGCGCGCCTTGTGCCTGGGGGCCGCAGCCAGAGGGAAAAGCCGCTTGCCTGGGTATGTGCCGGAGATAGCGCCGGCGGGTGGGGCGGCAAGGGGCCTCGCCGTCCCCTGTATGTGTGTCAGGCGCGGGTGCCGCTGAACCGCTGTTCCCATTCCACGCGGTCGTCGTCGCTGATCTTGGCAAAGAGAACTTCGGGAACGGTGAAGGCATGGCCCGCCGGCAGGGCCGAAAGTGCGGCGGGAACATCGGCGGGCCAGGACGCATCGGACACGGCCATCCCCTCCAGCATGGCGCGCGAGGCAAAGGGGATGAACGGGGCCGAGAGGATGGCATAGAGGCGCACCAGGTTCAGGCCCATGCGCACCTGCATGGCCGCGCGTTCAGGTTCGGTCTTGAAGACCGTCCAGGGCGCGGCGGATTGCAGGTATTCGTTGCCCAGGACCCAGATGGCGCGCAATTCGGAGGCGGCCTTGCGGACCTCCATCGCCTCCATGTAGCCTTCATAGGCGCGGATGCGGGTGGTCAGGGCCTGGATCAGGGCCTGTTCCTCCGGGCCGTAGGCGGAGGCTTCGGGGACAACCTCGCCGAACTTGCTGCGGCAGAATTTGGTGATGCGGCTGACGAAGTTGCCCAGCACGTCGGCCAGGTCCTTGTTCACCGATTGCTGGAAATTCTCCCACGTGAATTCGCTGTCGCCGGATTCGGGGGCGTGGGACAAGAGCCACCAGCGCCAGTAATCGGCGGGCAGGATGTCCAGCGCGTGGTCCATGAAGACGCCGCGGCCCTGCGACGTGCTGAACTGTCCGCCCTGATAATTTAGGTAATTGAAGGATTTGATGTAGTCGACCATCTTCCACGGCTCACCCGAGCCGATCAGGGTCGCGGGGAAGGAGAGAGTGTGGAAGGGCACGTTGTCCTTCCCCATGAACTGGGTATAGGTCACGTCCTCCGCGCCTTCGTCCAGGCGCCACCAGCGGCGCCATGCGTTGTCGTCCAGACCCTCTGCGTCGGCCCATTCGGCGGTGGCCGCAATATATTCAATGGGCGCGTCGAACCAGACGTAGAAGACCTTGCCCTCCATCCCCGGCCAGTCGGCATCGCCGCGTTTCACCGGCACGCCCCAGTCCAGGTCGCGGGTGATGCCGCGGTCCTGCAGCCCGTCGCCATCGTTCAGCCATTTGCGGGCGATGGACGTGGTCAGGATGGGCCAATCGGCCTTGGCGTCGATCCAGGCGGCGATGTCGCCCTTCAGCGCTGATTGGCGCAGGTAGAGGTGTTTCGTTTCGCGCACTTCCAGGTCGGTGCTGCCCGAAATGGCGCTGCGCGGGTCGATCAGGTCGGTGGGGTCCAGCTGCTTGGTGCAGTTCTCGCACTGGTCGCCGCGGGCCTTGTCATAGCCGCAATTGGGGCAGGTCCCCTCAATGTAGCGGTCCGGCAGGAAGCGACCATCGGCATGGGAATAAATTTGCTTTTCGACGACTTCGCGGATGTAACCCTGGTCGGCCAGGCGGCCCGCGAAATGCTGGGTCAGGCGTCGGTTGCGGTCGCTGGACGACCGGCCGTAATGGTCGAAGGACAGCCCGAACCCGTCGGCCAGCGCGGTCTGGACGCCGTGCATCCGCGCGCAGTAGTCGGCCACGGCCTCGCCGGTCTTGGCGGCGGCCAGTTCTGCGGGCGTGCCGTGTTCGTCGGTCGCGCAGATGAACATCACCTCGTGGCCCCGCGCCCGCAGGTAACGCGCATAAAGGTCGGCCGGCAGCTGGGAACCGACAAGGTTCCCCAGATGCTTGATGCCGTTGATATAGGGCAGGGCAGAGGTGATGAGGTGGCGGGCCATTGCATGCGTCCTTTCGGGGTCGCGCATCTCTAGCCCTGTTGCGCGGGGTTGGAAAGTGTGGCGCGCGTTGGACGGCGGGTGCATGCAACGGTCAAGGGACGGCAAAGGGGCTGGCCGCGGGATGCGCACCGGGCATGCACCGGGGATGCACGGGATGTACACCGCTTGCGGCTACCCGGTAAACGGATCGTCAGGACCTGCGGCAACGGCGTGGCCGTGCCGGCCGGAACTGTCGCGGCCCCTAGGGGTTGTGCCAAAGGCCCCCCCTTCACCCGAACAAGAGAGAGCGACATGAAAAACCCATGGATGAGCGCCTGGCTGTCGGCTGCCAACAGCATGACCGGCGCCGCGCGCGGACAGATGATGTCCGAGATGAACAAGACCCAGACCCAGATGATGCAGGAATGGCAGAAGGCCTGGACCGACGCCTGGATGGCCATGTGGTTCCCCGGCAACCGGCGGTGACAGAATTCACCGGCCCCGGAAATGCGAAAGGCCGCCTTTTTGGGGCGGCCTTTGTCATGGATGGCGGCGAGGTCAGCGACGGCGGTCGCGGCGCGAGCTCATTGGCTGGAAGGCGACGCCGACATGCGCCTCGCAATAGGGCTTGCCCGCGACCGATGGCAGGCCGCAGAACCAAAATTTGTCAGTGGCCGGGTCGCCGATGGGCCATTTGCAGGTCCGCTCGGTCAGCTCCATCAGGGTCAGCTTGCGGGCGCGCTTTTCCACCTCGCGGACCGAGGCCAGCGCCTCTGGGCTGATCTCGTTGGCCGAAGGTTGCGGCGGCAGAGGCTGGCCCGCAGGCACGATCGGGCGGCGCGGCACGGGCGTGAAGGCGGGCTGCACGGCTGCAGGCTCGATCGGCTCGGGCTCGGGCAGGCGCTCGGCGGGCTCGGGGGCGGCGGCGGGTGCTGCACTGGCCGCCGCCGGCTGGGGCGCGGGCTTTGCGGGCTTTTTCTCGGCCACCGGTTCGGGGGCGGGCTGGGGCGCGGGGGCGGCCTCGGCCTCGTCGTTGCGGTTCGACAGGCCCAGGCGGTGGACCTTGCCGATGACCGCGTTGCGGGTCACCCCGCCCAGTTCCTTTGCGATGGCGCTGGCCGATTGACCCTCGGACCACATGCGCTTCAGCGTCTCGACACGTTCATCCGTCCAGGACATGGCTGCCTTTCCGGGCGGGTCTGACCTGCCGCCCCATCTTGAAACCTTCGATTGGTCCCGTCAGAAACGGGATGCCGAGATTTAGCCGCCGAAGCGCAGAAATTCAAGGACCGCCAGATGACCTTCCGGACAATCGCCGAACCCACCCCCGCAGAGAGGGTCCCGGACCGGCCCATGGGCGTGCGCCGTTTCGGCCGCGTCAACTGGCTGGGACTGCGGACCCTGGCCACGCGCGAGGTCATGCGCTTCATGGCGGTCTGGCAGCAGACGATATTCGCGCCGCTGATGACGGCGGGCCTGTTCGTGGTGGTCTTTGCGCTGGCGCTGGGTCAGGGACGGGGGCAGATCATGGGCCTGCCCTATCTGGTTTTTCTGGGGCCGGGCATCCTGATGATGACGGTGATCCAGAACGCCTTTGCCAACACGTCAAGCTCGATCACCGCCGCCAAGGTGCAGGGCAATATCGTGGACACGCTGATGCCGCCCCTGTCAGGGGCCGAGCTGCTGGCGGGTTACCTGACCGGGTCGGTCGTGCGGGCGGGGCTGGTGGCCACGGTGATCGGCACCGGAATGGTGCTGGTGACCGGGCGCGGCATCGCCCATCCTCTGTGGACGCTGGCATTTGTGCTGCTGGCGGCGCTGCTGATGGGGGGGCTGGGGATCCTGGCCGGCATCATGGCGCAAAAGTTCGACCAGATGGCGGCGATCACCAATTTCATCATCACGCCGCTGAGCTTTCTGTCCGGCACCTTCTATTCCGTCGATGCCCTGCCCGAGCCGTTCAACACGCTGTCGCACTGGAACCCGGTCTTTTACCTGATCGACGGGGCGCGGTACGGCGTGACCGGGGTCAGCGACGCGCCGCCGCTGCGCGGGTTCCTGATCTGCGGGGCAGTTGTCTTGCTGGTCCTGGCGCTGGCGCTGCGCTGGCTGAAAACTGGCTATCGGATGAAACCGTGATTGCGCCAAGTGGGCTTTGCCGCTATGGCAGGGCCCATGATCGCCTGGACCGCCCTTCGTGCCCGTTCCCGACGTTGACGTTCCGTCACCGTCCGATCCTGCCCGCCCTTCACATCCTGTTCTGACAATTCGGGGAATCCGCCATGATTTCGCACGTTCTGCCGACCTATAATCGCGCACCCCTGGCCTTTGAACGTGGCGAAGGGGCCTGGGCCCTGACCGCCGACGGGACGCGATACCTGGACCTGGGCGCGGGCATCGCGGTCAACGTTTTGGGGCATGCGAACCCCGAACTGGTGGCCGCGCTGACGGCGCAGGCGGGGCGCATCTGGCATGTATCGAACCTGTACCAGATCCCCGAGCAGGAGCGGCTGGCCGATCTGCTGGTCGATGCCACCTTTGCGGACACGGTGTTCTTCACCAATTCCGGCACCGAGGCGGCCGAGCTGGCGATCAAGATGGTCCGCAAGCATTGGCACCATGCAGGAGATCCTGAGCGGATCGAGATCCTGACTTTTGAAGGGGCGTTCCACGGCCGGTCGACCGGGGCCATTGCCGCATCGGGGGCCGAGAAGATGGTCAAGGGGTTCGGCCCGCTGATGCCGGGGTTCCGCGTGCTGCCCTTTGGCGATCACGAGGCGCTGAAGGCGGCCGTCAGCGACCGCACCGCCGCGATCCTGGTCGAGCCGGTGCAGGGCGAGGGGGGCATCCGCCCGCTGCCCGACGTCTGCCTGCAGGGGCTGCGCGAGCTGTGCGACCGGACCGGCGCGCTGCTGGTCCTGGACGAGGTGCAATGCGGCATGGGCCGGACGGGGCGGCTGTTCGCACATGAATATGCGGGGATCGAACCCGACATCATGATGGTCGCCAAGGGCATCGGCGGGGGCTTTCCGCTGGGTGCCGTGCTGGCCACCGAGGCCGCCGCGGCGGGCATGGTGGCGGGCACGCACGGGTCGACCTATGGCGGCAACCCGCTGGCCTGCGCGGTGGGCGCGCGGGTGATGGAGATCGTGGCCGATCCGGCCTTTCTGGCCGAGGTGAACCGCAAGGGTGCGCTGTTCCGCCAGAAGCTGGAGGGGCTGGTCGCGGCCCATCCGCAGGTGTTCGAGGGTGTCCGGGGCCAGGGGCTGATGCTGGGGCTGAAATGCCGCGTGGCACCGGCGGATCTGGTCAAGGCGGGCTATGACCAGCAGATCCTGACCGTGCCTGCGGCCGACGACACGCTGCGCCTGCTGCCGCCGCTGAACATCGCCGACGACGAGATCGCCGAGGCCGTGGCGCGGTTGGATCGGGCGGCGGCCAGCCTTGCCGTCTGAGATCCGGTTCCGGCCCGTCACGCCGGGCGACCTGCCGATGCTGGCCCTCTGGCTGGCGCGGCCCGAGGTCGCCCGCTGGTGGCCGGACCCCCGGCATCAGCTGGGCCTGCTGCGCAAGGATCTGGACCGTGCCGCGATGACGCAAGCGATCGCGATGGAGGGGGAGGTGCCGCTGGGATATGCGCAGCATTATCCGGCGCATCACTGGCCGGCGCCGCATTTCGCGGACCTGCCCCCCGATGCCATCGCCATCGACGTCTTTGGCGCGCCCGAGGGGATGGGCCGGGGCGGAGAGTGGCTGCGCGCGCTGGGCGACCTGCTGCTGGCGCGGGCACCGGTGTTGGTGATAGATCCCGATTCCGGGAACCTGCGCGCGATCCGGGCCTATGAGAAGGCGGGCTTTTCGGGCGACCGGATCCTTCCCGACGCGGCGGGCCAGCCGGTCCGGGTGATGACGCGCCGACGATAACTGCATCCTTGCCGCCCAGAACCGCGAAGGGAGGCTGCGCCCCCTTGACCCCGCCGTGGCAAGCAGGCTTGCTTGGCCGATATCGCCGAAAGACAGACAGATGACCCATTTCCTGGATATCCACACCACCGACCGCGAGGCGCTGAGGTCGATCATCGACATGGCCCGCACCATGAAGACCGCCCGCAACGGCCGGCCCAAGGGCACCCTTGATGACGAACAGCCGCTGGCCGGGCGCATGGTGGCGCTGATCTTTGAAAAGCCTTCGACCCGGACCCGCGTCAGCTTTGACATGGGCGTGCGCCAGATGGGCGGCCAGACGATGATCCTGTCCGGCTCCGAGATGCAGCTGGGCCACGGAGAGACCATCGCCGACACCGCCCGCGTGCTGTCGCGCTATGTCGACCTGATCATGATCCGCACCTTTGAGGAGGCGACGCTGCTGGAGATGGCCGAGCATGCCACCGTGCCGGTCATCAACGGGCTGACCAACCGCACCCATCCCTGCCAGATCATGGCCGACGTGATGACCTTTGAGGAGCATCGCGGCCCTATCGGCGACAAGAAGGTCGTCTGGTCGGGTGACGGCAACAATGTCTTTGCGAGCTTTGCCCATGCGGCGGGGCAGTTCGGGTTCGACCTGACCTTTACCGGGCCGCCGCCGCTGGACCCGGAACGCGCCTGCCTGGATTATGCCGCGGCGCAAGGGCGCCCGATCACCATCGAGCGCGATCCGCACAAGGCGGTGGTGGGCGCCGATCTGGTTGTGACCGACACCTGGGTCAGCATGCATGATCCGCAATCGGCCAAGGAGCGGCGCCACAACCAGCTGCGCGGATACCAGGTGAATGCCGCGCTGATGCAGAAGGCCCGGCCCGATGCGCTGTTCATGCACTGCCTGCCCGCGCATCGCGACGACGAGGTCACCAGCGAGATCATGGACGGCCCGCATTCGGTGATCTTCGACGAGGCCGAGAACCGGCTGCACGCGCAGAAGGCGATCATGCGCCATTGCCTGGGCCTGTGATGTCGCCCGCAGGTTGTCATGAAATCGTCGCCGCGTCGTGATCGGGCTGCCATGATCCTTGTCTAAGCCGCGCTGAAGCCCCGCCGAAAAGGCGGGGCATCCCATCAGCAAGGAGCGCGTCATGGACGACTTCCAGCCGGTTCGCGGCATTTTCCGGAACAGCCAGCTTGAGCGGGCCGACGGCCCCGGCCTGAACCCGACCCGCAACCAGACCATGGGCGAGATCATCGCCGCGCGTTTTTCGCGTCGCGGCTTCATGCGCGGCGCCATGGCGGTGACCGCCATTTCCGCCACGGTCAGTCCGATGGCGCTGATGTCGGCGGATGCCGCGCAGGTGAAGGGCCGGGTCGAGGGATCGGCCTTTGATTTTCCCGAGGTCACCGCCGGCGTGGATGCCGATCATCACGTGGCCGAGGGTTACGACGCCGATGTGCTGATCCGCTGGGGCGACAAGGTGCTGGCGGACGCGCCCGAGTTCAACCCCGCGAACCAGTCCGAGGCCGCGCAGGAAAAGCAGTTCGGCTATAACAACGACTATGTGGGCTTCATTCCGCTGGACGGCGCCCACGATCACGGCCTGTTGGTCGTGAACCACGAATATACCAATGAGGAACTGATGTTCCCCGGCATCGTCACGGTCGAGGCGGGTGAGGTCGTGGTGGCCCCGGCGACCGAGGAACGCGTGAACATCGAGATGGCCGCGCATGGCGGCACGATCATCGAGATCCGCCGCGAGAACGGCAAGTGGCGCACCGTGCCGGAAGGCGGGATGAACCGCCGCATCACCGCCAAGACCCCGATGCAGCTGACCGGCCCCGCCGCCGGACACGCGCGGATGCAGACCAATGCCGACCCGTCGGGGCGCGAGGTTCTGGGCACGATCAACAACTGCGCCGGGGGCGTGACGCCGTGGGGCACCTATGTCATGGCCGAGGAAAACTTCCACGGCTATTTTCTGGGCGAATTGCCGCAGGGCCATGCCGAGGCCGCCAATTACGAGCGCTTGGGCGTGCCGGGCGGCAATTACGACTGGGGCCGCTTCCACGGCCGCTTTGATCTGGCCCAGGAGCCGAACGAGCCGAACCGTTTCGGCTGGGTGGTCGAGGTCGATCCGATGGACCCGACCGCGGTGCCCAAGAAGCGGACCGCCCTGGGCCGCTTCAAGCACGAGGGCGCCGAGAGTGCGCTGTCCAAGGACGGGCGGGTGGTGTTCTACCTGGGCGACGACGAGCGGTTCGACTATGTCTACAAGTTCGTGACGGCCGGGACATACAATCCTGACGACCGCGCCGCAAACATGGACCTGCTGGACGAGGGCACGCTCTATGTCGCGCGCTTTGACGACGGGGGCGGCATGGAGTGGCTGCCGCTGGTTCAGGGCGAAGGCCCGCTGACGGCCGAGAACGGGTTTGAAAGCCAGGCCGATGTGGTGATCGAGGCGCGCCGCGCCGCCGACCTGCTGGGCGCCACGCCGATGGACCGCCCCGAGGATGTCGAGCCGAACCCCGAGAACGGCCATGTCTATGTCATGCTGACCAACAATACCAAGCGTGAGGAGGCAAATGCCGCCAACCCACGCACCGAGAACGCCTTTGGCCACATCATCGAGATCATCGAGGAGGGCGGCGACCTGGCCGCCACGCGCGGCACCTGGGAGATCCTGGTGAAGTGCGGCGATCCGTCAATCGCCGAGGTGGGGGCGACCTTCTCAACCGCGACGACCGAAAACGGCTGGTTTGGAATGCCCGACAACTGCGCCGTGGATGCGGATGGGCGGCTGTGGGTGTCGACCGACGGCAACTCCCCCTCCGAAACGGGGCGCACGGACGGGCTGTGGGCGCTGGACACGGAAGGCGAGGCGCGCGGCACCTCGCGGCTGTTCTACCGCGTCCCGGTCGGGGCCGAAATGTGCGGGCCCTGTATGACACCCGACATGGCGACCTTTTTCGTGGCCGTCCAGCATCCTGCCGATGGCGGCGATGACTGGGAGGAGTTCGGGCGGCCGTCCTATTACGAGGACCTGTCCACGCGCTGGCCGGATTTCCGCGACAACATGCCTACCCGCCCTTCGGTCGTGGCGATCACCAAGCAGGGCGGCGGCCGCATCGGCTGAACCCTGGACCTGACGGGGCGGCCCTTGGGTTGCCCCATGATCGGGAAAGCGGACGGGCGGCCCAAGGGCCGCCCGACGACACAAGAAAAGGCCGCGCAAGCGGCGCGGCCTTTCCGGTTCGGGGCGTGGGGATCAACCGATGGCGGCGGCGCGGATCTCGTCGTCGATGGCGTCGAGATACTGGGCGAAGTTGTCGCAGAACATCTGCACCAGCTTCTTGGCCTGCGCATCATAGGCTGCCGGATCAGCCCAGGTCTGGCGTGGGTCCAAAAGCCTGTCCTCGACCCCCGGCACGCTGACTGGAACGTCGAAGCCGAAGTTCGGGTCGCGGCGGAACTGCGCGTCGTTGAGGCTGCCGTCCAGGGCGGCCGTCAATAGGGCGCGGGTTGCGGCGATGGGCATGCGCCGGCCGGTGCCGAAGGCGCCTCCGGTCCAGCCGGTGTTCACCAGCCAGCAGTTGGCGCCGTGCTGGGCAATCTTTTCCTGCAGGAGCTTGCCGTAGACCTCGGGGCGACGGGGCATGAAGGGGGCGCCGAAGCAGGTCGAGAAGGTCGGGGTCGGCTCGCTGACGCCGACTTCGGTGCCCGGGGTCTTGGAGGTGAAGCCCGACAGGAAGTGGTACATGGCCTGCGCCGGGGTCAGCCGCGCGATCGGCGGCAGCACGCCATAGGCATCGCAGGTCAGCATGATCACGTTTTTCGGGTGTCCGCCGAGACTGGTCGCCGAGGCGTTCGAGATCGCCTCCAGCGGATAGGCGCAGCGCATGTTGTCGGTGATCGAGTTGTCCTCGAAGTCTAGCTCCAGGCTGTCGGCGTCGAACACCATGTTCTCGATCACGGTGCCGAAGCGGCTGGTCGTGGCATGGATCTCGGGCTCGGCCTGAGCCGAGAGATTGATCGTCTTGGCGTAGCAGCCGCCCTCGAAGTTGAAGATGCCGGTGTCGGACCAGCCGTGCTCATCGTCACCGATCAGGACACGCGAAGGATCGGCCGACAAGGTCGTCTTGCCGGTGCCCGAGAGGCCGAAGAAGACCGCGCTGTCGTCGGGGTTGCCGGGCGCATGGTTGGCGCTGCAATGCATCGGCATGATGCCCTTTTCGGGCAGCAGGTAGTTCAGCAGCGTGAAGACGGATTTCTTGTTCTCGCCCGCATAGGCGGTGTTGGCGATCAGGATCAGCTTCTTGTCGAAGTTCATCGCGATCACGGTTTCCGAGCGGCAGCCGTGGCGTTCGGGATCGGCTTTGAAGGACGGGCAGTTGATGATGGTGAATTCGGGCGAGAAGGCCGCCAGCTCCTCGGCCGCGGGGCGGCGCAGCAGGTGACGGATGAAGAGGCCGTGCCAGGCCAGTTCGGTGACCACGCGCACATCCAGGCGATTGTCCGCATCAGCGCCGCCGAACAGGTCCTGCACGAAGTAGTCGCCGCCCTTCATATGCGCCAGCATGTCGGCATGCAGGCGGTCAAAGGCCTCGGGCGCCATCGGCTTGTTGTTGTCCCACCAGATCGCGTCCTCGACCGACGGGGTGCGGACCACGAACTTGTCCTTGGGCGAGCGGCCGGTATGGGCGCCGGTCGAGACGAGAAAGCTGCCGCCCAGGCCCAGCTGGCCTTCACCGCGGGCCACCGCCTCGGTCATCAGAGCCGGCTCCAGCAGGTTGTAATAAACCCGTCCCAGCCCCTCGATTCCCTGGTCCTCAAGTCGGCAGTTGGGGTTTACACGCGTCGTCATTGTTCGTGGCTCCGTGGCTTGGGTGGGGCGGCTGCCCGTTCATTCGGCACTGGATCGGCTATAACATGCGCGTTCAGGCCGAAAACAAGACAGCGCAAACAGTTAGCGCCAACGTTGAATGTTATCGCAATCAGCGCGCTCCTCGCGCGCGGAGTGTGAAGTTGGAAGGGAAAATTAACCGTTGTCGCGGCAGGATGAGGAAGAGGTGATTCGCATGATCCAACTGCACGCCACGACGATTGCGCTTGAAGGCAGGGCCATGGTGATCCTGGGCCCGTCGGGCAGCGGCAAGTCCAGCTTGGCGCTGGAGTTGATGGCGGCCGGGGCGTCGCTGGTGGCCGACGACCGGACGGACCTGCGCCTGTCGGCGGGCCAGTTGATCGCCTCGGCGCCTTTGCCGCTGCTGGGGCAAATCGAGGCTCGCGGCATCGGCATCCTGTCGGCGGCGCCGTCGCCGCCCGTGCCGGTGGCCTGGGTCTGTGATCTAGCCCGCAGCGAAGCCGACCGGCTGCCGCAACTGCGACATCAGGAATGGCTGGGCGTCCGGGTTTCGCTTGTGCTGGGACCCTATCGGCCCCATCTTTACGCCGCATTGCGGCAGCTGATGCTGGAACACCGCCTGGCCTAGCCGCCCGTGTGCCGTCGGAAACAAGGAGGTCGCATGCATCCCGCCAAGGCAGAAGGCAATCCCGCACTGGGGATCCAGCGGCTGGTCCTGGTGACAGGGCCTTCCGGGGCCGGCCGGTCAACGGCGATCAACGTGCTGGAGGATCTGGGCTTTGAAGCGATTGACAACCTGCCGCTGTCGCTGATCCCGCGCCTGCTGGATGGTCCGGCCCGGCCGATGCCTCTGGCCCTAGGGCTGGACGTGCGCAATCGCGACTTTTCCGCCTCGAACCTGATCGAGCTGATCGACCGGCTGACGCGCGCGCCGGAATACGCCCCCGAGGTGCTGTTTCTGGATTGCAACGCCGATGTGCTGGTGCGCCGTTACAGCGAAACGCGCCGTCGTCACCCGCTGACCCCGGACCAGGAGCCGATGGCCGGCGTGCAGGCCGAGGCCGACCTGCTGGCGCCGGTCCGGGTGCGCGCGGATGTGCTGATCGACACGACCGAGCTGTCCCCCCACGACCTGAAGGCCGAACTGACGCGCGTCTTTGACCTGCGGCCGGACCACCGGCTGACGGTGTCGCTTCATTCTTTCAGCTACAAGCGGGGCGTGCCGCGCGGGCTGGACCTGATGTTCGACTGCCGCTTTCTGGCGAACCCACATTGGGAACCCGACCTGCGGCCGCTGGACGGGCGCAACGGGGCGGTCCAGGCCCATGTGGCCGGCGACCCGCGATTCGCGGCCTTCTTCGACAAGACCCGGGATCTTGTCGAGTTCCTGCTGCCCGCCCATATGGAGGAGGGGAAGTCGCATCTGGCCATCGGCTTCGGCTGTACCGGAGGGCAACACCGTTCCGTCACTTTGGTGGAAAAGATGGCCGTTGCGCTTGCGGATGCTGGCTGGCCGGTGTCAATAAGACATAGGGAACTTGAGCGTCGGAGCACGGCGCTGCATTCTGGCGGGGACGCATCGCCCACGGGCGAGGCACGACCGACGCAGAGGCAGGCGTCATGACGATGCGGGCTTTTGGACTTGGTGGAACGCGTTGATCGGAATTGTCATCGTAGCGCATGGCGGCTTGGCGCGGGAATACCTGTCCGCTGTCGAACATGTCGTGGGCCCGCAGGTAGGTATTGCAGCGGTCGCGATCGAGGATGATCACGACCGCGCGGCCAAGACCGCGGAAATCAAGGCGGCCGCGGATGCGGTCGATCTGGGCGACGGGGTGGTGCTGGTGACCGACCTGTTCGGCGGCTCGCCGTCGAACCTGTCGCTGCCAGCCTGCGCGGTGCAGGACCGGACCATCCTTTATGGCGCCAACCTGCCGATGCTGGTCAAGCTGGCCAAGTCGCGGCACCTGTCGGTCCGCGACGCGGTTGGCTTTGCCAAGGAGGCAGGGCGCAAGTACATCAACTCCTACAACGTACCGGTCGAGGCTGTCCTGGATCGCGAAAGCCGCGCGCGATGAGCGGGGCGGTGACGCGCGATCTGTCGATCATCAACGTCAAGGGATTGCACGCCCGCGCCAGCGCGAAATTCGTTGACGTGGTCGAGCGTTTCGACGCCCAGGCCCAGGTCGAAAAGGACGGCATGTCCGTGTCGGGGGATTCGATCATGGGCCTGCTGATGCTGACTGCCCCGCGCGGCAGCCAGATCCGGGTCACCACGACCGGCCCCGAGGCTGCAGCCCTGGCCGATGCGCTGGAGGCCCTTGTCGGGGACTATTTCGGCGAAGGCATGTAGTGCCCGAGCGCAAGTCCTATCACCACGGCAACCTGCGCCAGGCGCTGGTCGAGGCCACTGCCGCGCTGATCGAGGAACAGGGGCCGCAGGCATTCACCCTGACCGAAGCCGCACGCCGGGCGGGTGTCTCGGCTGCCGCGCCCTATCGCCATTTCAAGGGCCGCGACGAGTTGCTGGAGGAGGTGGCACGCCAAGGCTTTGTTGAATTCGCTGCTAGGCTGGAAACCGCTTTCGACGGGGGACGCCCCCGGCCCTTGTCGGCTTTCCTGCGCATGGGGCAGGCTTATCTGGACTTCGCCTCGGACCGTCCCGGCTATTACATGGCCATGTTCGAATCCGGAATATCGATCGCTGGCAATACCGACCTTGCAACTGCCTCGGGTCGTGCGCAGGGGGTGCTGATTGCCGGAGCCGAGGCGCTGGCGGCGCGCCTGCCGCCGGAAAGCCGCCCGCCGTCGCGCATGGTGGCCAACCATATCTGGGCGCTGAGCCATGGCGTGGTCGAGTTGTTCAGCCGCGGCAAGCCGGGCTGCCGCAGCCCCGTGGGGCCGTCCGAGATGCTGGAAAGCGGGGCGATCATCTATCTGCGCGGGCTTGGACTGATCACCGACTGATTTTTTGCCGCCCCGGTCTTGAAGGCCAAACCCATACGCCCATCTATGTAAATGTGATTAACATTAACATTGGGAGACACCAGATGAACACTGCCCCTGAGGTACTTCGCCCAGCCCCTTTGGGGCCGCGCATCGGCGAGGTTCTGGCCCGCGGGCGCGACTGGCTGGACCAGCGTGGACGCATCGCCTGGATTGCCGCCACGGTCCTGGGCTTCATCGCCTTCTGGCCGGTGGGCCTGGCCCTTCTGTTTTACATGATCTGGAGCAAGCGCATGTTCGGATGCAGCAAACGCAGCTATTCCACCCGCCACGTGGCGCAGTCCACCGGCAACACCGCGTTCGACGCCTATCGCGAGCAGACGCTGAAGCGGCTGGAGGATGAGCACCGCGAGTTCATGGAGTTTCTGGCCAAGCTGCGCGAGGCCAAGGACAAGGCCGAGTTCGACCAGTTCATGGAAAAGCGCGGCGACAAGGCTGACGCCTGATCCCTGCGCGGGGCCGGCATGAACCGGCCCCGTCGCCTTATTCGCCCCTTGGGAAGCGCTGGTTGTCCTCCAGCACGTTCAGGTCCATGTGGTTGCGCATGTAGCGTTCGGACGCGCGTTGCAGCGGCTGATGGTCCCAAGGGTAGTAGGCCCCGTTCCGCAACGCTTCGTAGACGATCCAGCGGCGCGCCTGCGACTGGCGCACCTCGGCGTCATAGGCCGCAAGGTCCCATCGGTCCGCAGCCAGTTCCCGCAGACGATCCAGCGTGTCGGCATGGGCCGGATCGGCGGCAAGGTTCACCCGCTCGTCCGGGTCACTGTCCAGGTTGAACAGCATGTCCGGGTCGGCCCGGCAGGCGACGTATTTCCAGCGCCCGTCCCGCAGCGCGACCAGCGGGGTGATGCTGCCTTCGGCCGCGTATTCCATCGGAACCGGCCCGCGATCCTCGCCCTGCGCCAGCGACACGCCGTCGGTCCAAGGCGCGATATCGTCCATGGGCAGGCCGGCCAGATCGCATAGCGTCGGCAGCACGTCGATGGTGCTGACCGGCTGATCGACGCGCCCCGGCGCCATGCTGGGCGCCGAGATCATCAACGGGACGCGCGCTGACCCTTCAAAGAAGTTCATCTTGAACCAAAGGCCGCGTTCGCCCAGCATTTCGCCATGATCGGACAGGAACAGGATGATCGTGTCCTGCTGGCGCGTCGCCTCCAGCACGTCCAGGATCTCTCCGATCTTGTCGTCGACATAGCTGATATTGGCGAAGTAGCCCTGTCGCGCACGGCGGATGTGATCGTCGGTGATTTCCAACCCGCGCCAGTCGCAGGCGTCCATCAGGCGCTGCGAATGCGGGTCCATCTCTGCGTAGGGGATGGTCGCGGGCGGCTCTAGTTCCGGGATATTCTCGTAGAGGTCCCAGTACTTGCGCCGCGCCACGAAAGGGTCGTGCGGATGGGTAAAGCTGACCGTCAAACACCAGGGCCGATCGTCCATTCCGCGCGCCAGGTCGTAAAGCTTGCGGCAGGCGTGATAGGCGACCTCGTCGTCATATTCCAGCTGGTTGGTGATCTCGGCCACGCCCGCGCCGGTGACCGAGCCGAGGTTGTGATACCACCAGTCGATCCGCTCGCTAGGTTTGCGATAATCCGGCGTCCACCCGAAGTCGGCGGGATAGATGTCGGTGGTCAGCCGCTCCTCGAACCCGTGCAACTGGTCGGGGCCGACGAAATGCATCTTGCCCGACAGGCAGGTGTGCCACCCCGCCCGGCGCAGGTGATGGGCATAGGTCGGGATGTCCGACGCGAATTCCGCCGCGTTGTCATAGACGCGCGTGCGGCGCGGCAGCTGGCCCGACATGAAGCTGGCCCGGCCGGGCGCACAAAGCGGGCTGCCCGTGTAGGTGTTGGCAAAGCGGGTGGAGCGTTCAGCCAGCCGTTTCAGGTTCGTGGCGTGCAGGAAATCAGCCGGACCGTCGGGGAAAAGCACCCCCGACAGCTGATCGGCCATGAGGATCAGGATGTTGGGCCGCATCTTCAGCCCTTGACCGCCGATTGCACCGCCGCAAGCCCCGGCTGCCCGTCCAGCGTCGTCACGCCGTCCAGCCAAGGCTCGATCGCCTGCGGGTTGGCGGCGATCCAGTTGCGGGCTGCATCCTCGGCCGACATCCCGTCATCCAGTATCTTGCCCATCAGCTGGTTTTCCATCGGCACGTCGAAGACCAGCTGGCTGAACAGGCGCGCAGCGTTCGGGCAGGTTTCGGCCCATTCGGCGCGGGCCAGCGTGTGTACCGTCGCGCCGCCGTAGTCGGGGCCGAACTGCGCATCCCCGCCTGACAGGTAGGTGATGTCGATCGCCTCGTTCATCGGGTGGGGCGCCCAGGCCAGGAAGACAGTGGGGGTGCCGCTGTTGCGTGCGACCTGCGCCAGCATCGCCTGTTCGCCGCTTTCGACCAGCTGCCAATCGCCCAGCCCAAATTCGTCCGCGTCGATCATCGCCTGGATCGACTGGTTAGCGGGGGCGCCCGGCTCGATGCCATAGATCTTGCCCTCGAAGGCGTCGCGATGGGCATCCAGGTCGGCAAAATCGGCCACACCCAGTTCCACCCCCGCGGGGTTCACCGCCAGCGTGAACTTGGCGCCCTCCAGGTTGCGGGTCAGTTCGGTGATGCCGCCGGCGGCATCCAGATCCTCGCGGAAGCGCGCCTGCGCAGGCATCCAGTTGCCCAGAAATACGTCGGTCTGTGCGTTTTTCAATGCCTCGTAGCCGACCGGGACCGAAAGCGTGGCGATGTCGGGCTGATAGCCGAGCGCGCTCAGCAGCACCGAGGCGACACCATTGGTGGCCGTGATGTCGGTCCAACCCGGATCGGACAAGCGGACCGTGCCGCAGGCGGCGGCGTCCTGCGCCAAGGCGGGAAGCGAGGTCAGGGTCGTCAGGGCGACGGCAGCGGCAAGGATCTTCTTGGTCATGGGTCTCTCCTGTCGGGGTTGTTGATTATCCGCTCAGTCAAGAACGATTTCCCGCAGCGTGACCGTCTGATCGCGACATTCAGCGCGTCGGAACTGGGCTTTCGCCGCGGTAATCGTAAAAACCGCGGCCGGTCTTGCGACCTAGCCAGCCGGCCTCGACATATTTCGTCAGAAGCGGGCAGGGCCGATACTTGGTATCGGCCAGCCCGTCATGCAGCACGTTCATGATCGCCAGGCAGGTGTCCAGACCGATGAAATCGGCCAGTTCCAGCGGCCCCATGGGGTGGTTTGTGCCCAGCTTCATCGCGCTGTCGATGCTGCTGACAGAGCCCACGCCCTCATAGAGCGTATAGACTGCCTCGTTGATCATCGGCATCAGGATGCGATTCACGATGAAGGCGGGGAAATCCTCGGCGGTGGCCGAGGTCTTGCCCAGCTTCTCGACGACCTCGTGCAGGGTCTTGTAGGTGGCCTCGTCGGTGGCGATGCCGCGGATCAGCTCGACCAGCTGCATCACGGGGACCGGGTTCATGAAGTGGAAGCCCATGAACTTTTCGGGGCGGTCTGTGCGGCTGGCCAGGCGGGTGATCGAAATCGACGAAGTGTTCGAGGTCAGGATCGTCTCGGGCTTCAGATGCGGCAGCAGGTCCTCGAAGATCGCCTGCTTGACGGTCTCGCGCTCGGTCGCGGCTTCGATCACCAGGTCGGTCTGGCCCAGGTCCGACAGCTTCAGCGTGGTGCGCAGGCGGCCCATCGCGGCAGCTTTGGCCTCGGCTGCGATCTTGCCGCGCCCGACCTGGCGCTCCAGGTTGCGGTCGATCAGCGAGATGGCCTTGTCCAGCGCCTCCTGGCTGATGTCGGTCAGCACCACGTCATAGCCCGCAACGGCGAAGACATGCGCGATGCCGTTGCCCATCTGACCCGCACCGATCACGCCAACCGATTGAATTGCCATTTCCGATCCCCTGCTTGCCATCGCCCGGACGATAGGGCGGGTGGCAGGGTGCTGCAACGCAAAACCGCCCCCGGCAAGGGGGGCGGTTCCGGCGGCCTCCGTGTCGGGACGCGTTTAGAGTTTTTCGGTCAGTTCGGGGACGATGGTGAACAGGTCGCCCACCAGGCCATAGTCGGCAACCTGGAAGATGGGAGCCTCTTCGTCCTTGTTGATCGCGACGATGACCTTGCTGTCCTTCATGCCGGCAAGGTGCTGGATTGCGCCCGAGATGCCGACGGCGACATATAGGTCGGGGGCGACGACCTTGCCGGTCTGGCCCACCTGCCAGTCGTTCGGGGCATAGCCCGAATCGACAGCCGCACGGGATGCGCCGACGGCGGCGCCCAGCTTGTCGGCCAGCTGCTCGATCAGCACGAATTGTTCTTTCGAGCCGATCGCGCGACCGCCCGACACGACGCGCCCGGCCGAGGTCAGCTCGGGACGGTCGCTTTGCGCGACCTCGTCGTTCAGCCATTTCGACAGCGCCGGGTCATCGGCCAGGGTGGCGTTTGCCACCGGGGCGGCGGCGCCGTCGCCCGCTGCATCAAAGCTGGCGATGCGGATTGTCATGACCTTGGTCGCGTCCGAGGACTTGACGGTCTGGATCGCGTTGCCTGCATAAACCGGCCGCTCGAACGTGTCGGCATCGATCACTGCCGACACCTCGGAGATGACCATCACGTCCAGCAGCGCAGCGACGCGGGGCATGACGTTCTTGGCATCCGTGGTCGCGGGGGCGACGATGTGGCTGTAGTCGCCCGCAAGGCTGACGATCAGCGCCGCGGTCGGCTCGGCCAGGCGGTGGCCATAGCGCGCATCCTCGGCCACGAGGACCTTGGAAACGCCCGCGATCGTCGCGGCGGCATCGGCGGCGGCACGGGCCTGCGCGCCGGCGCAGAGCACGGTCACGTCGCCCAAGGCTTTGGCGGCGCTGACGGCCTTGGCCGTCGCGTCGCGGCTCAATTCGCCATTGGTGACTTCGGCAAGCAGCAGAACAGCCATCACACGATCCCCGCTTCTTTCAGTTGCGACACCAGCTCGTCGACCGAGCCGACCTTGATGCCCGCCTTGCGGCCTTCGGGCTCGCGCGTGCTGACAACGGTCAGGCGCGGCGTGACATCGACACCGTAATCGGCGGCGGTCTTTTCCTCGAGCGGCTTCTTCTTGGCCTTCATGATGTTGGGAAGGCTGGCATAGCGCGGCTCGTTCAGGCGCAGGTCGGCGGTGACAATCGCCGGCAGCTTGACCTCGATCGTCTGCAACCCGCCATCGACCTCTCGTGTGACCTGGGCCGCATCGCCCGAGATCTCCAGCTTGGAGGCGAAGGTCGCCTGCGACCAGCCCAGCAGCGCCGACAGCATCTGGCCGGTGGCGTTCATGTCGTTGTCGATCGCCTGCTTGCCGGCGATGACCAGCTGCGGCTGCTCCTGATCGACGATCGCCTTCAGAAGGCGGGCGACGGCCAGCGGCTCGATGTCCTGATGCACGTCATCCGCGGCGACGACCAGGATCGCGCGGTCCGCGCCCATGGCCAGCGCCGTGCGCAGCGTCTCGGCCGCCTGCTTGACGCCGATGGAGACCACCACGATCTCAGTCGCGGCACCCTTTTCCTTCAGACGGATCGCCTCTTCGACGGCGATCTCGTCGAAGGGGTTCATCGACATCTTTACGTTGGCCAGATCGACACCAGATCCGTCCGCCTTCACGCGGGCCTTCACGTTGTAGTCGATCACGCGCTTGACTGGCACGAGAACCTTCATCGGTCTCTCTCCCTTTGTTGCGTCATCTGTCGAGCCGCAGTGTTAGACAGGGTATTCGCGCAATAACAGGGCAAAAACGTCACAGGACGCTGCGTTTGCGCCCATCGGCACATCCCTGTGGGCGTTGACCGGCGCTAACGGCTGGCGCCGGGCACCCACAGCACATCCTCGGTCCCGCCGCCGTTGGCCAGACGCCCGGCGACGAACAGCCAGTCCGACAGCCGGTTCAGGTAACGGACCGCCGACCCGTTCACGTCGCCCGCCGCCAGCAGTTCGGTCGCGCGTCGTTCCGCGCGGCGCGCCACCGTGCGCGACAGGTGCAGATGCGCGGCCAGTGGTGTGCCGCCGGGCAGGATAAAGCTGCGCAGCGGTTGCAGGTCGGCGTTCATCTGGTCGATCTCGGCCTCCAGCCTGTCAACCTGGGCGTCGATGATGCGCAGCACGGGATAGCCCGCCTGATCGTCGGCGGCCATGTTCGGCCGCGACAGGTCGGCGCCCAGATCGAAAAGATCGTTCTGGATTACCGCGATCCGTTCGGCCAGTTGGCCTCCCGCGTGCAGGCGGCACAGGCCAAGCGTCGCGTTCAGTTCGTCCACGGTGCCATAGGCCTCGACCCGCGGATCGTGCTTGGCCACGCGGCTGCCGTCCGACAGGGCCGTGTCGCCCTTGTCGCCGGTGCGGGTATAGATCTTGTTCAGGACGACCATCAGTTTGCCCTCCACCAGACGAACAGAAGCAGGATCAGGATGGCCGCGGCCTGGGCATAAAGCCGCCAGCGCATCATGCGGTTGCCGTGCTTGCGGTTGAATTCGCCGCCCCGGGCAAAGCCGCCGATGCCGGTCAGCAGGATGGCAACAACCACACCGATGCACAGCATGGTCACGATAAGCAGAGGTTTGTCTTGCATGGGCAACACCGCCTTTCGGCCGCGACCCTAGCTGCGGCGGGCAAACCAGTCCAGTGCGCGGCTTGGCAGAACCCGCCGTGCGACGCCCGAAATCCGCGTCGGAGCCGTGACATAGTAGCGCGGGGCCGGGTCGGCGGCCGTCAGTGCGGTCAGGATGCGGTCGCTGACGGCGCTTGGCGGCAGCTCGAACCGGTCCTTGCCCGAAGGCTCGTAGAGCCTGCTGAGCAGCGTGGCGCGATACTGGTCCGCGCGGGCGCTGGACTGCCAGTTCACCCACCGTTCAAAATGCGGGATTGCGTTTGCGCGAATGCGGCTGGTGATCGGGCCCGGTTCAATCAGGACGACCTTGATTGGGGTGCCGTGCATCTCCAGCCGCAGGACGTCGGTCAGACCTTCCAGGGCGAATTTCGTGGCGACATATGGGCCGCGCCAAGGGATGCCGACAAGCCCCAGGACAGAACTGATGTTGACGATCCGTCCCGCCCCCCGCTGCCGGAAATGCGGGATCAGCCGGGTTGTCAGATCGTGCGTGCCGAACAGGTTGACTTCGAAGATCGCGCGCAGGGCGCCGCGCGGAATGTCCTCGACCGCACCGGGCAGGGCAAAGGCCGCGTTGTTGACCAGCCCCTCCAGCGGCCCACCGTCCAGCGCGGCTTGGGCGCAGGCGGCGACGCTGGCCTCGTCAGCCAAGTCCAGATGCAGGCATTCCATGCCTTCGGCCTGGCGCGCGGCGATATCTTCGGGGCGGCGGCAGGTTGCCACCACGCGAAAGCCCTCGGCCGTCAGCCGTCGCGCCGCATCAAGGCCGATGCCGGACGAACAGCCGGTGATCAGGATCCGGCCGCGTGTCACGGCGCCTCGGGCGACAGGAACTGCCCCGACGCGAAGCCGGTCTGCCCGCCGGGCACACGGATCTGGACCCAGTCCCCCACCGGCCCCAGGGCCTGAACGGCGGTGCCGCGGTCGATGCCCGAAATGACCGGATGATTGGTTCCAGGGCCGCTGCGCATGTTGACGCGGGTGGCGGTGACATAAAGCACCGGCCCCTCGGCCGCGCTTTCTCTGCTTTCGGGCGCCTGGTCCGCGTGTTCGGGCGAGGGTTCCAGCGGGGGTCCCGGAAAGCGCTGGACGCGGGCGGCGGTCTGGCTGGCGGCTGGGATGATCTGGGACGGCGCCTCCTCCGGCGCAGGGCGTGCAGGCTGATCCGGCAGGTCGGGGGCACCTGCGTCCTGCGCGGCGCTGGCCTGCGGGGCAGGGGCCGGGCGGCGGTCGGCGCGCAGGTTGCCGTTACCATAGACCATCAGGACGGTGAACCACGTCACCAGGGTCACCAGCATCAGCAGTCCCAGCTTGATCATGTTCCACCCATTCCGTCCCGTCATCTGGCCTTAGCCGGTCCCGCGACGCAACGCCAATCGGCCAGAGGTGTTCCCAAACGGACGGCGCCCCGCCAAAGGGCGTGCTTTTCGATCTGGACCGGGCGGGCGGCGCGGCCTATTCCAAGGCGCATGTCCGACGATCTGCTTCCCGACCCCGACCAAGGTACGCAATCCGAACCGCTCAGCCGGGCGATCGGCGAACGGTATCTGACCTATGCGTTGTCCACGATCATGCATCGCGCGCTGCCCGACGCCCGCGACGGGCTGAAGCCGGTGCATCGCCGCATCCTTTATGCGATGCGGGAATTGCGGCTGGCGCCGAACGGTCCCTTCCGCAAGTCCGCCAAGATCACCGGCGACGTGATGGGCAACTATCACCCGCACGGCGACGCCGCGATTTATGACGCGATGGCGCGCCTGGCCCAGGATTTCGCCATGCGCTATCCGCTGGTGAACGGGCAGGGGAACTTCGGCAACATCGACGGGGACAATCCGGCAGCGGCCCGTTACACCGAGGCGCGCCTGGCCGCGGCCTCGGAAGCGCTGATGGACGGGTTGACCGAGGATACGGTCGATTTCCGCCCGAACTATGATGGCACCCTGTCCGAGCCGGTGGTCCTGCCGGCAGCCTTCCCAAACCTTTTGGCCAATGGCGCCTCGGGGATTGCGGTGGGCATGGCCACCAACATCCCGCCCCACAACCTGCATGAGGTCGTGGATGCCTGCCTGCACCTGATCAAGACGCCCGAGGCGCGCGACGACACGCTGGCCACGCTGATCAAGGGGCCGGATTTTCCCACCGGCGGCGTGCTGGTCGAAAGCGCCGAAAGCATTGCCGAAACCTATCGCACCGGCCGCGGCGCCTTTCGCCTGCGGGCGCGCTGGAGCCAGGAGGACCTGGGTCGCGGGCTTTGGCAGATCGTCGTCACCGAGATCCCCTATCAGGTGCAGAAGTCCAAGCTGATCGAGCGCTTGGCCGAGCTGATCCAGACCCGCAAGATCCCGATCCTGGCCGATGTGCGTGACGAATCCGCCGAGGATGTCCGCATCGTGCTGGAGCCGCGTGCCCGCAACGTCGATCCCGAGCAGCTGATGGGCGCGCTGTTCCGCGCCAGCGATCTCGAGGTGCGGTTCAACCTGAACATGAACGTGCTGATCGACGGGCGGGTGCCCAAGGTCTGTTCGCTGAAAGAGGTGCTGCGCGCCTTCCTCGACCACCGCCGCGAGGTGCTGGTCCGCCGTGCGACCTACCGGCTGGAGAAGATCGCCGCGCGGCTGGAGGTCCTGGAAGGCTACCTGGTCGCCTATCTGAACCTGGACCGCGTGATCGAGATCATCCGCACCGAGGACGAGCCCAAGGCCGTGATGATGACCGAGTTCGGTTTGACCGACGTGCAGGTCGAGGCGATCCTGAACATGCGCCTGCGCGCCCTGCGCAAGCTGGAGGAGATCGAGCTGCGCGCCGAACGCGACGCCCTGCTGGAGGAGCGTCGGGGCCTGCAGGCCATGCTGGACAGCGAGGCCGCGCAATGGGCACGCATCGGCGATCAGCTGAAGGAGGTGCGGAACCTGTTTGGCAAGTCGCGCCCCGACGGCCAGCGCCGCACCACCATCAGCGAGGCCAGCGAGATGCCGGTCATCGACATGGAGGCGATGATCGAGCGCGAGCCGGTCACCGTGATCCTGTCCAGGATGGGCTGGATTCGCAGCATGAAGGGCCACCAGCCGCTGGACGCGGAGCTGAAGTTCAAGGACGGCGACGGGCCGGGTCTGGCACTGCATGCGGAAACGACCGACAAGCTGATGATCTTTGCCAGCAACGGGCGTTTCTACACGTTGCCGGCGAACACCCTGCCGGGTGGTCGGGGCATGGGCGAGCCGCTGCGCCTGATGATCGACCTGCCCAACGAGGCCGAAGTGATCGCGATGTTCCCCTGGCGCGCAGGCGTCCGCTATCTGGTGGCGTCGAAGGCTGGGGACGGCTTCATTGTGGGCGCGGCGGATATCCTGGCCCAGACCAAAAGTGGCAAGCAGGTCCTGAACGGCGATGCGCTGCTGTGCCGCCCCGTCAGCGGCGATCATGTTGCCGTGGTGGGCGACAACCGCAAGATGCTGGTTTTCCCGCTGGCCGAACTGCCGGAAATGACCCGCGGCAAGGGCGTCCGCCTGCAGCGTTATGGCAAGGGCGGCGGGCTGATCAAGGATGACGGCATGGTGGATGCCATCTGCCTGACGCTGGCCAACGGGTTGTCTTGGCCCATGGGCGGCGGCAAGACCCGGACCGAGCCCGACCTGACGGAATGGCTGGGCAAGCGCGGCAGCGCCGGCCGGATGGCGCCGCGCGGGTTTCCCCGCAACAACCGCTTCGCCTAAGCCGTAGGGCAGGCCGATGGTGCCTGCGAAGGGGTTAAGAAGGCTGCGCCCCACCGGGATTGCCGGGCGATCCGGCGGGGCGCCTTAACCTGGAAGGGCGCGCCTCTCTGGCCGCCGCCTTCCTTGGTTCGCAGAAAGCCTTGGGGGCTTCGTCAGGAGCTTGCTTGCGACTGCAGTTCCTTGGTTTCTACAAGCCGCTGCCGCCGACCGAACCGAAATACTCGCCGGTAATATAGCTGGCCTCGTCAGAGGCCAGCAGGACATAGATCGGCGCGATCTCGACCGGCTGTCCTGGGCGGCCGAGCGGCTGGTTGGCTCCGTGTTCCTTGGCCTTTTCGGTCGGCTGGCCGCCGCTGACCTGCAAGGCCGTCCAGTAGGGGCCGGGGCAGACGGCGTTGACGCGAATGCCGCGCGGCGCCAGCTGCTTGGCCAAGGACTGGGCAAAGGCCACGTTGGCGGCCTTGCTCTGCGCATAGTCGAACAGGTGTTCGGACGGAGAGAAGGCCTGGACCGACGAGGTGATGATAATCGACGCGCCCGTCTCCAGATGCGGCAGCGCCGCGCGCGTGACCCAGAAGGGCGCATAGACATTGGTCTTCATCGTGGCATCGAAGGCCTCGGTCGTCAGGTCCTCAAGCTTGTGGCAGAACTGCTGCCGACCCGCGTTGTTTACCAGGATGTCCAGTCCGCCCAGTTGCGAAACGGCGCTTTCGACCATCTCCTTGCAGAACGCCTCTTCGCGCAGATCGCCCGTAATAGCGATCGCGACCCGGCCTTCGCCGCGAATGATCTCGACCACGCGGTCGGCATCAGGCTGTTCCTGCGGCAGATAGGTGATGGCCACATCTGCCCCTTCGCGTGCATAGGCGATGGCCGCCGCTGCACCGATGCCGCTGTCGCCGCCGGTGATCAGGGCGCGTTTGCCCGCCAAACGGCCCGTGCCGCGATAGCTGGTTTCACCGTGATCGGGCAGGGGGTCCATCTTCTGCGCCAGCCCGGGGGCTGCCTGCTCTTGAGCAGGGAAATCGGGCGCGGGAAGGCTGGGATCTCGCAGGGCACCGCTGCGGAAGGGCGGTTGGACGGCGTTGCTGGACATGGTGACCTCGTCTTTGGAATGTCCGGGGCAACGGCGCGCCGGGGCGAAGGTTCCGGCTCTGTCCAGGTCTTGGGTCGTGGGCGCCGCCCGTCCGGGAAGCGTGCGGCGCCGGCAGGATCAGGCGTTGTAAAGCGGCATCACACCCGCATCCTGGTGGATCTTGTTCACCGAGGCACGGTCAAGACCCATGGCCTTGGCAAGATCGTTCAGATAGCGGGCCTCGGCTTCGCTGTCGAAATCGATGGCAAGCAGCGACATCAGATAGACCTGCGATTCCATGCCCTTAGGCACGTCCCGCGCCAGCGCGGCCGCATCAACGGGCGCGGCCATCTGGTCGCGGATGAACTGCCGCTCCTCGTTGTCCAGATCGTCGCCCAGGTGGCCCAGAAGGCGCTGACGCTCGGTCTGGTCCACATGGCCGTCCGATTTTGCGGCCTGGATCATGGCGCGCAGCATCAGGCCAGCCACCGCGTTCTGTTCCGGCGTGGGTGCGACCTGCGGTTCCCCATCATGGCTGAGCGCATCATCGAAAAGCTGCCCGAAGGTCGCTTGGTTCGAGGGCTGCGAATCCTTCTGCGCCAGCCCGCCCGCCGTGCCGCCTGCCGCGGCACCGCCCAACAGGCCGCCCAGCACCTGGCCCAGCCCGCCCGATCCGGACGTTCCGTGGCCACCCCGACCCGAAAGGCTGTCCAGAAGCCCACCCAGGCTGCCGGACGAGGAACCGCCCCGGCCCATGCCCGAGCCGCCACCCAAGGCGCGCCCCAAGGCCTGCGTGACGCTGCCGCCCGCGCCGCCGGTATTGTTGGCCAGAAGGCTGTCCAGCAGCCCGCCGCCATGCCGGCTGCTGCGCTGCTGGGCGCCGCCGTGCTGCTGGTTCTTCATGACCGTGCCGATGCCCTTGGCCAGCATCACACCCGCCGCGACGCGGGTCAGACTTTTCATCAAGCTCATGACAATCCCCCTGGAATGCGGCCGCAAGCCCTCTGGCCTGCGGCGTCGGTGGCAAACGACAAGGGGGTGGCGGCAGTTCCGGCCAACCCGCGCGGCATTCAGTCCTTCGGGCCGCGCACGATAGGCGCGCCCGCCCGCGTTCCTGCCCTTGATTTTCCCCGGCACGCCTTATATGTCGCGGCGCACGTCAAAATCCGGGGCCATCTTAGCCCTGCCCCGCGGTATCAGGAGGCCCTCATGGCAAAGGCAAAGTTTGAACGGACGAAA
>QKYL01000109.1 GCA_003255745.1 Paracoccus saliphilus | reverse complement strand
GCCGCAACAGTCTTGTTCTGGCTGTGATCAAAAACAAGTCCTGAACCTAGCTTGAGTGGCCAAAGCTGGAAAACTCATTCTGCCGATACCCGATAACAGGGGATCGTACGGTTTGAGAATGCGAACGTGGGGATTGCACTATGATTGTGCGAACCGTCAGCTTTGCAGGCATCATCCTGGCTTATATTGTGGCGAGCCGGTCGTTGCCGATGACGCGAAGGGGACAGGATCGCTGATGATGGCGGTTACCGCGCGCCTTGGGTCTGTACCGGGCGGGGGCGTGCCGTGCAGAGCAGGCCAAGGCCGCCGCGTTCCCCAGAGGCCGACGCGGCGGCGGCCGGGTTTATCGGCGGTTATCGCCGGCGCTGCAGCCTTTGGCCCCGTTTCTGCG
>QKYL01000108.1 GCA_003255745.1 Paracoccus saliphilus | reverse complement strand
CAACACCTGCACCACACCCCGGGACGTCACCAAATCCAGACCGCCCTGTGAGCCCTCGGGTCAACACGGCCTAATGGCCATAATAAAATTTTTTCATGACCTTATGCATAATTCCACGGCACCGAAACGGAGCGGTGAGATGAGAGATTTTTACTGGGCAAGCGACGCGCAGATGCCCAAGGTGAAATCCTTTTCCCAGAATCCCATGGTAAGCCCCGCGTGGACGATAGACAAACGCGCAACGCGCTTGAAGAGGGGTATCTAAGCGTGCAGTCCATCCCGGAAGAGTCGCAACACCCTATCGCGTACAACGAGGCACACTGTCGCAAACGCCACAAGATCAAGAACAGCCTTGCTCGCCTCAAGTGTCACATCCCGCGTGATTATACGGCCT
>QKYL01000107.1 GCA_003255745.1 Paracoccus saliphilus | reverse complement strand
CTGACCGCCCTTGACCAAGACGGATACTCGGCTCTCACCTCATCGGGGCAACCGCGATTAGCTAGAGAGTGGTTTAACCGGCAGTCTCGGTAACTGCCCAACCTCGTTACGGCAGATCGTAGGGCGGCGCGCTACAGAGTGCACGCACGCTTTCGGAAAAGGGTCGAAAGCTACAGCGACAGGGAAACCAGAGCCGGCCCATCGAGGCTGGGCTGACGCGGCGGCGCTGCAGCCGGTCGCCGGCGACTGGGGCCGGACCTTTTCGCGCTGCAGCGCCCGGCCCTGCGCCTGCTAGGCTGCTGCATGGATGATGCCCGCGGCTTGAGCCGCGGGCATCTCTGCGGGTTCTTGGTGCTCTCGGCGCTCCGGTGTATTGACCCAGCTGAATCTGCTCAGGT
>QKYL01000106.1 GCA_003255745.1 Paracoccus saliphilus | reverse complement strand
GCGCAGGTCCTGCAGGCGCGCGCCGACCACGTGGCCACCCGGCTGGCGCTGGTCGCCAATGCCAAGCGCCTGCTGATCCTGTGCCAGCTGGCCCAGGGCGAACGCTCGGTCGGGGCGCTGCAGCAGGCGGTGGGCCTGAGCCAGTCGGCGCTCAGCCAGCACCTGGCCAGGCTGCGCGAGGCAGGCATGGTAGACACCCGCCGCGAAAGCCAGACGATCCATTACCGCATCAGCGACCCCGACATCGCCCTCCTGATGGCCGCTCTCTATGAAACCTTCTGCAAGGATCCATGACGGCACGCGGAAGGGACCCGAACCTCGTTCGGCCCGTGTCCGTGCCCGTGCCCGGCAACAAACCGCAAAAGCCGCGCACATTCCACAGGGACAATCCCGGCCAGCAGGTGTCGGG
>KZ836044.1 GCA_003255745.1 Paracoccus saliphilus | reverse complement strand
GACGGCGAACCCGCTTTCCCGCAGGTGATCGATCCACGCGCCGCAACATCCGCAATCGGGCGAACGGACCACAGAGATGAGGGTTTTTTCCAACGCGGGTGAAGCGCCCAGCACAGCGCTTGCCGGGGCAAGAGCCGCTGCCAGCGTTCCGATGAAGATACGCCTGTTGATCATGATGTGATCCTTTCCTGGATAGCAGTGCTGTTTTTGNTGATGTGATCCTTTCCTGGATAGCAGTGCTGTTTTTGTCCTGATGCTTGCGGTTGCCTTGCGTCGGAGCTGTTTGTGATCCCAGGTCCTGCAGGATGGGGCAGTCCGGGCGCTCGTTTCCGGCGCAGGACCGGGCCAGCTCCTCCAGCGTTCCGGCCATATCCTGCAAGTGCGCGATTTTTTGGCGGAGGTCCTGGGCCCGCGCCTGTGCCAGTGCTTTCACAT
>KZ836043.1 GCA_003255745.1 Paracoccus saliphilus | reverse complement strand
CTTGGCACAATCACCCAGCAAATGCTGGTCGGTCCGACTTATTCAGGGCGAACTAGATACGCGGCACCGCTTCGCCTGAACGTGATTTTACCCTGCTGCAGAACCCGGAGATGATCCCCGCATGACAATCAAACGCCGCCTGACCCTTTGCCTTGTGGCAGCCCTTGCCGCAGCCTCGCCTGCCCTTTCGGCCGAACCGCAGGGCATCCAGACCAACGGGCCATTCATCGACGTGTGGAACAACCGGGGCGGCAACGTGCTGCAGATGGTCCAGACGCGCCAGCAGTTGGCCAGTTCAGGGCGTCAGGTGCGCATCCGCGGCTATTGCCGGTCGGCCTGCACGATCCTGACGACGTTGCCCAATGCCTGCCTTGGCCCCAAGGCGCGCATTGGCTTTCACGCGCCGCGCATCCCGAACACGCAGATCATCCCGCCCTATGTTGATCAGATCATGGGCAACTATTACCGCGGCGGCGTCCGCGACCGCTGGTTCGGCGGCTGGAACCGGTCAATGGAGATGCAGGTGATCAGCGCCCGCGACTATATAAAGCTGGACCCGCAGACCCGCATCTGCGGCAGCCTGCAGGGCGGGGGAACGAAGGCCCGCCGCTGAGACGCGCCCTTTGATCATTCGCGCAGGCGCCAGCCTGTGGCAAAGATCCAGCGGATGATCGCCATGCAAAGGATGACCATCACCGCCACCGCCACCAGCGACACCCCCACCGGCACATCGGCCAGCCCGAAGAACGACCAGCGGAACCCCGAGATCAGGTAAAGGACCGGGTTCAGCTTGGCCACGCCCTCCCAAAAGGGCGGCAGCATGCTGGCCGAGTAGAAGGCCCCGCCCAGGAAGACCAGCGGCGTGATGACCATCATCGGCACGATCTGCAGCTGCTCGAAGGACTTGGCCCACAGGCCGATGATGAAGCCCAGCAGGCTGAACCCCAAGGCCGACAGCACCAGAAATGCCAGCATCCAGAACGGGTGCAGGATGTGGACGCCGACAAAGGCGAAGCTGGTCAGCAGGATCACCAGCGCGATCAGCACCGCCTTGGTCGCCGCTGCACCAACAAACCCAAGCGTGACTTCGATCCAGCCAACGGGCGAGACGAGGTATTCATAGATCGTGCCGCTGAATTTCGGGAAATAGATGCCAAAGCTGGCATTGCTGACCGACTGCTGCAGCACGGTCAGCATCATCAGGCCCGGCACGATGAAGGCGCCGTATTCCACACCCTCGACCGACTGGATGCGCCCGCCGATGGCCGCGCCGAAAACAACGAAATACAGCACCGTGGACAGGACGGGCGAAGCCAGCGACTGCCAGATCGTGCGGAAAAAGCGGGTCATCTCGTGATGAAAGATCGCGCCCACGCCGCGCCAGTTGATGCTGCTCATGCCGCGTTCTCCGAAACCAGGGACAGGAAGACTTCCTCAAGCGAGGATTGCCGCGTGGACACGTCGCGCACGGTGATCCCCTGCGCCGCCAGATCCCCCAAAAGCCGCGCGATGCCGGTGCGCTCGGCCCGCGTGTCATAGTCGAAGGCCAGCTGCCGCCCATCGGCCGACAGGCTTAGATCACGCCCGGCCAGTTCGGGGGGGATGGCTGCCAGGGGCGCGTCCAGGTCGATGGTCAGGGTCTTCTTGCCGAAGTCGCCCATCAGCTCCGCCGTGGGGCGGACCAGCAGCAGCTGGCCCTTGGCGATGACGCCGACCCGGTCGGCCATCTCCTCGGCCTCTTCCAGGTAATGGGTGGTCAGGATGATGGTCACCCCCTCGCGGCGCAGATCGGCCACCACCTCCCACATTTCGCGGCGCAGGGCCACGTCGACGCCGGCGGTGGGTTCGTCCAGGAACAGCACCTTGGGCTGGTGCGACAGCGCCTTGGCGATCAGCACGCGGCGCTTCATGCCGCCCGACAGCTCGCGCGTGGCGGCATCGCGCTTGTCCCACAGCGACAGCGCCCGCAGGACGCGTTCGATATAGGCGTCGTCGGGCGGCATCCCGAACAGGCCGCGGGTGAAGCGGACGCAGTTGATGACCTTTTCAAAGGGTTCCAGCGCGATCTCCTGCGGGACAAGGCCGATCAGCTTGCGCGCCGCGCGCCAGTCGCTGCGGATGTCGTGCCCGCCCACCCGAACGGTGCCGCCGGTCGGCACGACCAGCCCGCAGATGATCGAGATCAGCGTCGTCTTGCCCGCCCCGTTCGGTCCCAGAAGGGCGATGATCTCTCCCTCATCGATGGTCAGGCTGACATCGTCCAGCGCCCGGGTGCCGCTGCCGTATTGCTTCGAAAGGTGGTCGATTTCGATGATCGCGCCCATGCGCCTCTCCCGTGTGAATGGATGTCCGCGGGCCGCATGCGCCCGGTCCGCAGATAGGCATGTCCGCCCGCCTTTGCCAGCCGGAGGCCTGTCGCCCCCGCCTTGGCGGCCTTGGGCGAAGGCTTGCACCCTCGGCGTCCCCGACGCAAGCTGCCCCCGCACCCCACCTTCCGGAGACGCCCGATGGCCCGACCTGCCCTTTCCTGCGCCGCGCCACGTCCCTCGGTTGCACCCCACGACCACGCCCGGACGAACTGACACCGATGTTCCCGATCCGCGACCACAATCCCTCCAGTCGCAGGCCGCTGGTCACCTGGGCGCTGATCGCGGCCAATATCGCGGTGTATCTGGCCACCCTGCCCGGGCAGGAGGCAGGCGAGATGCTGTGGGCGCAGCTGGCGCTCTATCCGCTGGCCGTCGTCAACGGGGAACTGATGGGCGGGCTGCTGACCCACATGTTCCTGCACGCGGGCCTGTTGCATCTGGGCGGCAACATGCTGTTCCTGTGGATCTTTGGCGACAACCTGGAGGACCAGATGGGCCGCGCGGGCTTTTTGGCCTTCTACCTGGGCGCGGGGCTTGCGGCGGCGGCGGCGCAGATCTGGGCCGATCCGCTGTCGCCGGTGCCGATGGTCGGCGCCTCGGGGGCCATTGCGGGGGTGATGGGCGGCTATCTGCTGATGTTCCCGCGCGCCCGGGTCGATGTGGTGGCGATCTTCATCATTTTCTTCAAGGTTTTCACCCTGCCCGCCTGGCTGATGCTGGGCATCTGGTTCGCCCTGCAGCTGCTGGGCGGCTTCACCAATGTCGGTGCGCAGGGCGGCGTGGCCTACTGGGCGCATGGGGGCGGTTTTGCCGCGGGCCTGCTGCTGGCGTTGCCGCTGTTCCTGCGCCGTGGCGGCCCCGGCTTCTGGAGCCGCACGCATGGCCATCCCCCGCATCCGGACACGGCCTATGCCGGCAGCCGCATCCCCCGGGTCACGCGTCGCTGACCGGCGCGGCGGCCAGGCGCCCGACGCTCATGTGCCGCTTGCGCCCGAAGCCCGGGCTGCGGGTCACCGCGAACCCCGCGTCGGTCAGGGCCCGGCGCACATGGCCCGCCGCGGTATAGGTCGCAAAGCTGCCGCCGGGCCAGGTGTGCCGTGCCACTTGGGCCATCACCGCAGGCTCCCACATCTGCGGGTTCTTGGCCGGCGAAAAACCGTCCAGGAACCAGGCATCGGCCCGCCCCTGCCATGGGGGCAGGGTTTGCGCCACGTCGCCCAGCACCAGCGTCAGATCGACCTGGCCCACGCGAATTTGCGTGCCGCCCCAGCCCGCGCGCAACTGCGCCGCCAGATCGCCCAGTTCCGGAAAGGCCGCGTGGGCCTGGGCCAGCTGCGGCAGGCTCATCGGGAAGGCCTCAAAGCTGGTCATCCGGACCGGCACCTGCGCGACCTGCGCCAGCGCCAGCGCGTTCAGCCCGGTGCCAAAGCCCAGTTCCGCCACATGAAAGCCCGCCACCAGCCGCGCGGGCAGGTCGTTGCCCTGCAAAAACACGTGCCGGGTTTCCGCCAGCCCGCCCGACAGGCTGAAATACGGGTCGTCGAACCGGGTCGACACCGGCACGCCGCCCTCGCGCCAGTCCAGCGCAGGCTCGTCTTCGGGGCGGGGTTGGTCTAGATCGCTCATGACCGGCAGCTTTCGGGAAAGGACGCGGCTTTGGCAAGGGACGGGATGATCCATGTGGCAGGGGCCGGCATCTTCGGGCTGGCCTCGGCCTGGGCGCTGGCCCGGCGGGGCGCGCGGGTGCGGGTGTTCGAGGCGGCCTGGATCGGCGCCGGCTCCTCGGGCGGGCATGTAGGCGCCCTGGCCCCCCATGCGCCCGAAAACTGGAACCCTAAAAAGGCGCTGCAGCTGCAAAGCCTGCTGGCCGCCCCGGATTTCTGGGCCGAGGTCGAGGATGTCTCGGGCCTGCCCACAGGCTATGGCCGCATGGGCCGCCTGCAGCCCGTCGCGGACCAAGCCACCGCCGAACGCCTGGCCGACCGGATCGCGGCCGCCGCGCGGAACTGGCCGGAGGGCCTGGGGATGTCGCTGACCGACCGACCGGATGGCCCCCTGGTTCCCGACAGCCCCACCGGGCTGTGGCTGCAGGACCGGATGACCGCACGGCTGAACCCGCGCGCCGCATTGGCCGCCCTGGCCGCCGCCATTCGCGCGCGGGGCGGGGAAATTATAGAAGGTCGCCCGGCGCCGGATACGGCACCCACCCTTTGGGCTACGGGGACGCCGGGGCTTTTCGATCTGAACCTGGCGCTGGACCGCAGGATCGGCCAAGGCGTCAAGGGCCAGTCGCTGCTGCTGGCCCATGCCGCACCCGACGCGCCACAGGTCTTTGCGGACGGGCTGCACATCGTGCCCCACGCGGACGGGACAACCGCGGTCGGCTCGACCTCGGAAAACAGCTATGACCATGACCGGCCCGACCACCAGGCCGACGATCTGCTGGTTCGCGCCCGCGCCCTGTGCCCCGCGCTGCGCGACGCGCCGGTCCTGGATATCTGGGCGGGCCTGCGCCCGCGAGCACGCTCCCGCGCTCCGGTGCTGGCCCCTTGGCCGAACCGGCCGGGGCACCTGATCGCCAACGGCGGCTTCAAGATCGGCTTCGGCATAGCGCCCCTGATCGCGGATCTGGCGGCCCAGATGCTGCTGGACGACCGCCGGGACCTCCCCGACCTTTTTGCCCTGCCCTGACCCTTCCCCGTTGCCAAAATACCCCGTGGGAGTCCGCAGGACGGGGCCACGCCCCCCATCTTTGCTTGCCTCCGGCACCCCCCTTGCGCACAGTCGCCAAAAGAACCCGGAGACCGCGATGACCCGCCTCGACCACGCCTTTGCCGCCATCGACGCCGCCAATGCGCAGGACCCGAACCTTGATGAGGGCAAACCGGCCAACCTGCTTTATGGCCAGCGGATGACGGCGGAACAGCAGCGCCTGTTTCCCCAGGCCGACGACGTGCTGCGCATCGCCTGCCGGGGCCAGCACATCGAACGCTGGACCCTGCCCCGCAGCGCCTTTCCGATGAACCGCCCCGGCTATCTGCAATGGCGCCAGGAACAGGGCCGCCGCCATGCCGAGCGCATCGCGGGCATCATGACGGATGCGGGCTATGACGCAGACGACATCGACCGCGCCCGCAGGATGCTGACGAAACAGGGGCTCAAGCGCGATCCGCAGGTGCAGGCGCTGGAGGATGTGATCTGCTTCACCTTCATCCGCTGGTATCTGGGCGACTTCATGGCGGCCCTGCCCGACGACAAGATGCCCCGCATCATCGAAAAGACCGCCCGCAAGATGTCGGACGAGGCCCGGGCCCGGGCCCTGGCCGAATTCCCCATGCCCGAAAACTTTGCCCGCTTCTTTCGCGAAGGCGATCGGCCGCAGGTCGTGACGCGGGCCGTTATCGTTTCGCATGGCCAGCCGGGCGACCCCGCGCCCCAGCAGGCGGCGATCGAGGCGCTGGCGGCCGAGGTTGCGCGCCATTCGCCCGGCGTCGAGGTCATGGGCGCGACGCTGGCCGACCCCGAGGCGCTGCCCCGCACCTGCCGCAGCGACTGCATCATCTATCCGATGTTCATGGCCGAGGGCTGGTTCACCGGCACCGAACTGCCCCGCCGCCTGACCGGGGCGGGTGCGCCGGGCGCGCATATCATGCGCCCTTTCGGCACCGACCCGGGCCTGCCGGACCTGGTCGTGGAAAAGGCTCGGCAGGCGGCCGAGGCGCAGGGCTGGGCGCTGCCCGACACGACGCTGCTGCTGTCGGCGCATGGATCGCAGCGCAGCCAGGCCAGCTTTGACATCACGACCGCGCTGGCCGAACGCCTGGCGCCGCATTTCGCCCGCGTCGTGACCGGCTTTGTGGAGCAGGAGCCCTTTATCGCCGAAGCCGCAAAGGGGCTGGACCGCGCGATCAGCCTGCCGCTGTTTGCCCTGAAGGCCGAACATGTGCTGGACGACCTGCCCGAGGCGCTGGACCAGGCCGGCTTTACCGGGCCGCGCCTTGACCCGATCGGCTTGGCCCCCGAAGTTCCGGCGATGATCGCACGGTCCATCGCCCAGGAGGTCTCAAGCCTGAAGCAATAAAGGCGCCTCCGCCCGCCCGACCGGACAGCAACCCGAGGAGATCCACGCATGACCCGCATCCTGATCACGGGCGGCGGCAGTGGCACCGGCGCCGACATGGCCCGCGCCTTTGCAGCCCAAGGCCACGAGGTCGTCATCACGGGCCGTGATCCGGCCAAGCTGAAGGCGGTGGCGGGCGAAAGGATCCGTGCCGTTCAGGGCGATATCAGCGAAGAGCATCAGGTCCGCCGCGTCTTTGACGAGGCCGGCCCCTGCCAGGTTGTCATCGCCAATGCAGGGATTGCCGAGGCCGCGCCCTTTGGCAAGGTCACGATGGATCACTGGAACCGCATCATCGCGGTGAACCTGACCGGCGTTTTCCTGACCTTTCGCCAGGCGCTGACCCAAATGGGGCCGGGGGGGCGGATGATCGCGATCTGTTCCATCACCGGGGTCCGCGGCGCGGCCTACGCAGCGCCCTATGCGGCCAGCAAGCACGGCGTGATGGGGCTGGTGCGGTCCCTGGCGCGGGAAGTCGCAAAGAAGGACATCACCGTAAACGCGATCTGCCCCGGCTATCTGGACACCGAGATGACGAACCGCAGCATTGCCAACATCATGGAAAAGACCGGCCGCGACCGGGATGCGGCGGTCGCTGCGCTGGCGGAAAAGAACCCGCAGGGGCGGCTGATCGCACCAGCCGAGGTGACGGACGCGGCGCTGTGGCTGGCCTCGCCTGCCGCGGCCAGCGTGAACGGGCAGGCCATCGTGCTGGATGGGGGCGAGAGCGCATGAGCGCCCCCTCCAGGTGGCGGCGGTGCCCGTTAAGCTTCGGAGAGCCAGATGCGCGACTGCCCACGCTGCGCGCATGGCACCAGTCTTCCAGGTTTTGACGTCATAGGGGGCGGTACGGGGTGACGATGCAGGAGCTGTCGCGCCTGTTGCTGATGTTGAACGGCAATGGCACCGTGGTGTGGACAGGTTGGTGGCTTGCTTTGTCGCGACGCTGATAACCGCAACCGCCGCCGCAGCAACATGTCCTGGCGCCAGAGGCGCTGCCCGATCCCGAACGCGGCCGGACCGTCCAGCCACACGTCGTTCCTGCACAAGGGCCCCTGCCTCACAGGTTGACGGCCGGACGGTTGCAACATCATGTCAGGAATGCCATCGCACCCTTTGAATATTACCGCCCGGCAGTCCTTCACAGCAGGCTGCCCCAGACCCCGCACCACAAGATCCAGAGGTTCAGGTTGAAGCAATGAGTTACGATCCCGCATCCGAAGGCGCGCGCATGTCGTTCGACGGCCGCATGACCTATGGTGACTATCTGGGGCTGGACCAGCTGCTGGGTGCGCAGCATCCGCTGTCGGACGCGCATGACGAAATGCTGTTCATCATCCAGCACCAGACCAGCGAATTGTGGATGAAGCTGGCGCTGCTGGAGATGGGCGCCGCGCGCGAGCGGATCGCGGCAGGCGACCTGCGCCCGGCCTTCAAGATGCTGTCTCGCGTGGCGCGGATCATGGAGCAGCTGAATTCGGCCTGGGATGTGCTGCGGACCATGACGCCGTCGGAATATTCGACCTTCCGCCCGGCGCTAGCGGAAAGCAGCGGGTTCCAGTCACATCAGTACCGGATGATCGAATTCGTCGCGGGCAATCGCAACATGGCGATGATCGGTCCCCATGCGCACAGGCCAGACCTGACCCAAGCGTTGCAGGCAGAGTCCGCGCGGCCGTCGCTCTATGATGAGGTGCTGGGACGGCTGCGGGCTGCGGGCTTCGATGTGCCGGCGCGGGTGGCGCTGGACGCGCCGCATGCGCCAGACGCGGCGGCGCGGGCAGCCTGGGCGGCGGTCTATCGCGATCCGGCGCACTATTGGGAGATGTATGAACTGGCCGAGAAGCTGGTCGATTTCGAGGATTATTTCCGCCGCTGGCGGTTCAACCATGTGACCACGGTCGAGCGGATCATCGGCCTCAAGCGCGGCTCGGGCGGAACCTCGGGTGTGAACTATCTGCGCCGGATGCTGGATGTTGTGCTGTTTCCCGACCTGTGGGAGCTGCGCACCGAACTGTAGGGGCCGTCAGGTGGCGCCCGGCCCTGCGGTCCGGGCGCGGTCGGTGCATGTCCGACAGCGCGGGTGCAACCGCGGGCATCAAGGGCGGGCGTAATAGGCGTAGCTGCCGGCGGGCGCAAAGCCCAAGGCGCCATAGGCCGCCTGCGCCGCGTCATTTGAACGGCTGACGGCAAGGGCAAGGCGTTTTGCGCCCAGATCCTGCGCCCAGAATGCCGCCTGCCGCATCATCCAGCCGGCAAGCCCTTGGCGGCGGAAGGCGGGCAGAACCTCCACCGCGTGCACCATCGCGACCCGGCCGTAGAGCGCGACGAAACCGGCGCCGGCCGCGCGGTCGCGGATGCGGCCCAACAGGGCGGCCTTGGGCTGTGGCACCCGCTCCATGACGGCCTGCCGCGCCGGGTTGATATTCCCGGCCGCCCAGATCTGCCGCTGGATCGCCAAGGGCGGCCAGACGGCGAAGGCGGTGACCGGCGGCAGCGGGCGGTCCGTCAGCGCGGCGACGGGCGCGTCCATGACCAGCGTCGGAACCTGGCGCTGATACCCACGCGCCGTCAGGGTCGCCCTCAGGCGGTCGTCGTCATCCCAGGCGCGGAACAACGGCGGCTGTCCCCAGCCGCCGTGCCGCGCCTCGACTGCGTCGAGGTCATCATCGGTCCAGGGTCCGCAGAGATGGGCCGAACTGACCCGCCCCCCTGCCCCCAGCCCGCGTCCGACCAGAAAGCCGCCGCAGCGGACGGTTTCAGCGGCGGGCCAGGTGGCCTCGAAAGCGTCGGCAAGCGCAGCGTCGGGTCGGCCCGTCACAGCCCGATCCGCGCCCGCAGATCGGCCATGGCCTGGCCCACGCGTTCGGCATCAAGGCCCCGCACGACCAGATTGGTGCCCCAGCCCGTCTCGTCCCGGAAGGGATAGGAGCCAAGCGACAGGTCCGCATATTCGGCGGCCACGGCCTTCAGGTCCTCGGCCACCTCACTTTCACCCCGGCGCACCTCGACCGACAGGGACTGGACGGGACGACCGCCGGGCAGCCGCGGGACCAGCCACGCCACCATGGCGCGGAACACCTCGGGCACGCCGGCCATGACATGAGTGGCGCCGATGGAAAAGCCCGGTGCGGCCGAAACGCCATTGTCGATCAGGGTGGCGCCGACCGGGATGCGGGCCATGCGCAACCGGTTGTCGTTCAGCTCGATCCCCATGCGGTCGCAGCGGTCGGCAAGCAGGGCGCGTGCCTGCGGGTTAACCTCGACCGTGGTGCCATGCGCGGCGGCGACGGCATCGGCGGTGATGTCGTCATGGGTCGGGCCGATCCCGCCGGACGTGAACAACAGGTCGCAGTCGCCCCCCAGGGTGCCATCCAGCGCGCGGATCGCCGCAACGATCCGGTCGTGGTCGTCGGCCACCACGCGGATCTCGCGCAGGTCGAAGCCGGTGGCGGTCAGCACCTGGGCCAGGTGATGGGCGTTCCCCTCGCGGGTGCGGCCCGACAGGATCTCGTCCCCGATGACCAAAATCGCTGCGGTAGGATTGTCGGACTGCATGGGCACTGTCCCTTGGGCTGGATGCGGTTCCATCCTTCTATGCCCGCGCGAAGGGCTGGAACAAGTGGGCCTGCGCATCTATCTAGGGCCGATGAAGAAAGGATCAGCGATGGACGAGAGCCGTATCACCAAGGAAGGCATCCGCATCCACATGCCCGAGGATTTCGCGGGAATGCGGAAAGCCGGTGCGATGGCCGCGCAGATCCTGGACGAAGTCGGCCCCCTGGTCGAGCCGGGCGTGACCACCGGCGCCCTTGACGATTTCATCCGCAACCGGGTCGAGGAGCTGGGCGCAACCTCGGCCACGATCGGCTATCGCGGGTATCAGCATGCCAGCTGCATCAGCGTGAACCACGTCGTCTGCCACGGCATTCCGGGCGACAAGCTGCTGAAGGATGGCGACATCCTGAACATCGATGTGACGGTGATCGTTGACGGCTGGTTCGGCGACACCAGCCGCATGTATGTCGCGGGCCGCGCGTCCCTGAAGGCGCAGCGCCTGCTGCAGGTGACCCATGACGCGCTGATGAAGGGGATCGAGGCGGTGCGCCCCGGCGCGACCTTCGGCGACATCGGCGCCGCGATCCAGACCTATGCCGAGGAGCGGCGGATGTCGGTGGTGCGCGACTTCTGCGGCCACGGAATCGGGCGGGTGTTCCATTCGCCGCCGAACGTGCTGCATTTCGGCCGGTCCGGCAAAGGCCCGGTTCTGGAGGAGGGCATGTTCTTCACCATCGAGCCGATGATCAACCTGGGCCGGCCCGAAACCAAGGTCCTCGCTGACGACTGGACCGCCGTCACCCGTGACAAGTCGCTGTCGGCGCAGTTCGAACATTCGATCGGCGTGACTGCCGACGGCTGCGAGATCTTCACACCCTCCGACAGCTTCTTCCCAACCCCGCGCTGATCAGGCGCGGCCGGCGGCCGCCGACAGCAGCGACGGGTCGATCCCCTGGGCGCGCAGCGCGCGGCTCCATTTGTCGTTATGCGAATGGTCGAAGATCAGGTCCTCGGCGCTGTCCCCGGTCAGCCAGCCATTGGCCAGCATCTCGGTCTCCAGCTGGCCGGGACCCCATCCTGCGTAGCCCAGGGCCAGGATCGCCGGTTCAGGGCCGTTCCCCTGGGCCAGATCCTCCAGGATGTCGCGCGTGGTGGTCATGGCCAGCGCCTGGCCAATGCGCATCCTTCCTTCGGGGTCCTGGCCATGCTCGGCCACCTTGTGCAGCACAAAGCCGCGCCCGGGTTCGACCGGGCCGCCAAAGCGCACCTCGATCGGGCGGGCGCCGTCATAGGCCTCGATCCCCAGCTGCTCCAGAAGATCGCCAAAGTCGATCTCGGGCAGCGGACGGTTCAGCAGCAGCCCCATCGCGCCCTCGTCCGAATGCGCACAGACCAGCACGACCGAGCGTTCAAAACGCGGATCGCTCATCCCAGGCATGGCGATCAGGATCTTGCCGGTCAGGTTCTGGGGGGCCGGATCGCGCGGGGCCGGATGCGTATCGAGAGGTATGCTCATCGGGTCTCCTTTCCTGAACAGATGGGAATTTCGGACGCTGTTGCAAGGTTTGCGCGCAGTTGTGATTTCTCAGGGGGGGCGCGCGGCGGCTATGGCTGTTCCCATGGTATCACATCATCTGCCCGTTCTGACCCTGTTGCTTTGTCTTTCGGCTGCCCCCGTCCTGGCGCAGGATGCAACCGTGCCCGCAATGCCGGTTGCCGATGATCTGCCGCCCGGGCTTGTGTCTGCGCGGTTGCGTCCCGGCTGGACCGATGCGGCCGGAAACCGCGTTCTGGCCTTGGAGCTGCAACTGGAGCCGGGGTGGAAGACCTACTGGCGCAGCCCCGGCGACACCGGTCTGCCCCCGCGGTTCGAATGGCAGGGGTCGCGCAACCTGGCCGGGGTCACTTTCCACTGGCCCGCACCCCAGGCGATCCGGTCCGGAGAGCGGCTGGAGATGGGGTATCACGACAGCCTGCTGCTGCCCTTCACGGCCCGCGCGACTGACCCCGGCAAGCCCGTCGAGGTGGTGGCGCAGGTCGAACTGGGCCTGTGCGAGGATATCTGCGTGCCTGTCAGCCTGGACCTGATCGCACCAAAGTCGGGCACCACGGGCGATCCGCAGATCGCCGCCGGCCTGAGGGCCGAACCCCTGCGGCTGGATATGCGCCCGCCCTGCCGCGTCCAGAATATCGATGACGGGCTGCGCGTTTCGGTCGCACTGCCCGGTGATGGCGTTCTGTTGGCGGCGGTCGAATTGCCCGACCAGCCCGATGTTTGGGTTTCCAGCGCCGATCTGGTGCAGGGGCCGTCCGGGCCGCAGGCGGTGGTCGAGATGGTCGCCCCAACCGGCCAGCCGTTTGAGCTGGACCCTGCGGGCCTGCGCCTGACCGTGATGTCGGGCCAAGGCAAGAACACGCAGGCGGTCGACATGCTGGGCTGCACCCCTATCGGCTAGGGCGCAGGCGGATCAGTGCCAGCCCTGCTCCCAGCATGATCACGGCCAGCAGCAGCGCATAGATGCCAAGACCTGCCGCGACCGAAGGGGCAACCGGCCACCATGCAGGCATCCACAGATCCAGCGCCGGAACCAGCGTCACCGGCACAAGCGTCGCCGCAAGGGCCAGCACCGCCAGTCCGCTGGCCCACCACATGCCCGCGCGCAGCGGACCCCCCCGCAGGCTGCGCCGGAACCCCTGCCGCGCCCTTGCGACATCCGCGCCCACTGCCAGGACCGCCGGCACGACCAGCAGCACCAGCACCATTCCGAAAGCCAGGCCATAGGCCAGCGTCACCACCGTGGGCTTGAGGAACAGCGCCTGCGACGAACGTTCATACAGCAGCGGCGTCAGGCCCAGCACCGTCGTGGCCGTCGTCAGCAGCACCGGCCGGAACCGGTCGGCCACTGCATCCATGACCGCCGGGCGCAGGCCCCGCGTCCGGCCATATTCGTCCACTGTCGAGATCAGCACGATTGAATCGTTGATGATGATCCCGGCCATGCCGATCAGCCCCACGATCGAGAACATGCTCATCGGCAACTGCCAGCTGGCATGGCCCCAGACTGCGCCAATCAGCCCGAAGGGAATCACCGACATCACCACGACCGGCCGCGTCCAGCTGGCGAAAATCCAGGCCAGCACCATGTAGATGCCCAGCAGCGCCAGGCCAAAGCCGGTCAGCGCGTCGCCCAGGAACTCGCGCTCCTGCTCGGCCAGGCCGGTGACGTCATAGGTGATGCCGAATTCGGCTGCGATGTCGGGCATCAGCCGGTCCTGCAGGTTCTGCGTGATCTCGGCCGCGCGAGCGGGGTCGTCGCCCGCGATATCGCCGGTGACCAGGATCATCCGTTCACCATTCTCGCGCCGCACGACCGAAAAGCCGGCTTCGGTGCTGACGGCGACGATGTCCGCCAGGGGCACCCATGCCCCCGATCCGGTGCGCATCATCATGCGATCCAGGAAATCGCCGCGCCGCTCATCCTCGGGCAGCTCGACGGTGATGGCGCCGGTCCGTGTGCCTACAGGAAATGTCGCGGCCTCGATTCCGCCAAGACGCTGGCGCAGCTCACGCGCCAACCCCTGGGTGGTAAAGCCAAGCGCCTCGCCCCGCGGCGTCAGCTGCAGGGCCAGTTCGTCCTTGTCGTAATCCATGCTGTCTTCCAGCGCCGACACCTCGGAGAACTGTGCCAGGCGCTGCTTCAGCGCCTCAGCCGCCGCTTTCAGCTGCGCCGCATCCGCGCCCGTCATCCGGACCGAGATCGCATCGCCCCCCGGCCCCGACCGGAAGCCGCGGAAGCTGATCGTTTCAAGCCGCGGGTCCGAGGGCATGGCCTCTTGCAGGGCGGAAACGAATTCAAAGCTGGAATAGGGGCGGAAATCCGGGTCGATCAGCTCGATCTGGACCGCGCCCAGCAGGTCGGCATCCTTGGTGTCGGCGCCGGGCAGCGGCCGGCCGGAATTGTCGCCGACCTGGGTCATCATATGGGTGATGGGGTTGATGCCGTGTTCAGCCTCGTATGTCGCCGCGACCCTTTCCACCGCCTGCTGCACCAGCCCCATCACGCGCAGTGTATCCTCGCGCGTGGCGCCCGGCAGCATCATGAAGTTGCCCGAAACGCTGCCCTGTTCGGGCGAATCGAAAAAGCGCCAGGGCACCTTGCCGGTCATCAGCGTTGCCGCCGACCAGGACAGCCCGACCAGCACCAGCGCCAGAACCGGATAGCGCATTACCAGCACCAGCCGGATCAGCGGCCGCACCACATGGGCCACAAACCAGTCCAGCGCCCGGTTCACCAGGATTGACGGCCGGTCGTACCACCGCTTCTTCGCGGTGTGGGCCAGGGCATGAGCCATGTGGTTCGGCAGGATCAGGAAACATTCCACCAGCGACGCCACCAGCACCAGGATCACCGTCAACGGAATGTCGGCCACCATGCTGCCAAAGCGGCCACCGATCAGCATCAGACCGGCAAAGGCGATGATCGTGGTCAGCGTGGAGGAGATCACCGGCGCCGACATGCGCATGGCGGCCCGTTCCGCGGCCACCACGGGGGCCTCGCCCAGCTTGCGGGCGCGGTAGTCGGCATGTTCGCCCACCACGATCGCATCGTCCACGATGATCCCCAGCGTCAGGATCAGCGCAAAAAGCGAGATCATGTTGATCGTCATGCCGGTTGCATACATCAGCGCGACCGCCGCCAGCAGCGCGGCCGGGATGCCCGCCGCCACCCAGATCGCGGTGCGGGCGTTCAGGAACAGGAACAGCAGCCCCAGCACCAGCCCCAGCCCCAGCAGCGCGTTGTCCAGCAGCAGCGACAGCCGGGCCGAGATCAGTTCGGCCCGGGCGCGGATCAGTTCCATCGTCACGCCCTGGGGCAGCGAAGACGCCATTTGCGCGACAGCGGCCTCGACCTCGCGCTGCATCCCGATCGCGTCACCCGAGGCGTTGCGCTGGACAGCAAGCGTCACTGCCGGGTTGCCGCCGACGAAATAGGCGATGTCGCGCCCGATGCCGCTGTCCGTGACCCGCGCGACCTGCCCCACGGTCAGCTGGCTGCCGTCGGGAAGGGCCTTCAGGACCAGCGCCGCGACGGCGGCCGGATCGCGGGTTTCCGCTCCCGTGCGGACCCGCGCGGTTCCTGAGGCGACATCCCCTGCAGGGGTCGGCGCGGCGGCGGCGCCGATGACGGCCGCCACCTGCTCCATCGTCAGGTCGTGGCGCACCAGGTCGGCCATGCGCAGTTCGACCTGCGTTTCCGGGGCCGACAGGCCGGTAACCGTCAGCCGCGTCACCCCGCGGGCATAAAGCCGGTTTGTCAGGTCGTCGGCAATCCGGCCCAACTGATCCAGCCCGACCGGCCCCGAAATCACCACGTCGGCCACCCGATCGCGCCAGGCACGACGAGTGACCTGCGGGTCCTCGGCCCCCTCAGGCAAGTCGCCCGCGGCCGTGATCGCGCTTTCAACCTCGGCCGTGGCGCGGGACATGTCCCATCCCGGCTCGAACTCCAACCGCACGCGGGCGCTGCCTTGGCTGGCCTGGCTGGAGGTCAGCGCGACGCCCTCGACCGCCATCAGCGCCGGTTCCAGCACGCCCACGACCGAACGGTCCACGTCCTCGGCGCCCGCCCCGTCCCACCGCACGGTCACGTCGATCTGCTGAACCACCGTATCGGGAAAGAACTGCGCCCGCAGGCGGGGCGCGGAATAAAGCCCCGCCACCACCATCACCGCCAGCAGCAGATTGGCCAGTGTCGCGTGGCGGACGAACAGCGACAGGATGCCCCTGCCCTCAGCCACGGCTATCGCCGCTTTCCCGGCGCGCCTGCTGTTCGGATGGCGGCCCGGCGGGATCGGCGGCCTCCTCGGCCACGTCCCGGACCTGGATGCCGATGCCCAGTTGGGGGGCGCGTTCGGCCACGATGCGGGATCCCGCAAGGGTTGCAGGCACCGCCACGATCACATCGTCGCCCTGGCGCCGCAGGACGGTTACCGGACTGGCCGCCAGACGGTCATCCGCTGCCACGACCAGCACCGCGCCGTCGGTCCCCACAGCTGCGGCAGGAATGCGCGCGGCGTCCGGGATCACCGGCTCGGCGATCTGCACGGTCACGAAATCACCCGGTCGCAGGGCGCCGCCGCCCTGGGTGATGCGGGCATAGACAACGCGCCCCGCGCCGCCCTCGGCCACGGATGCGGCCGAGCGGTCCAGCCGCGCCTGCGCGGTCAGCCGGCCACCGCCACTGTCCAGCGTCACCGTGACCGCATGATCCTGCAAGCTGCCACCATCCCCCACCAGCCGCGAGAACTGGTCCAGCGACAGCGGGATCTGCACCTCCAGCGCGTTGGGGTCGATGATCAGCGCCAGCTGCTCGTTCATGCCAACAAGCCCGCCTTCCACAGCGGTCACCTCGGTCACCCTGCCGTCGAAATCGGCCCGAAGTTCGGTGTCCGAAAGGGCGCGGCGCGCCTCGGACAGGGTGATCTCGGCACGGCGAAGGGCATTGCGGGCCGCAGTCACGGCGCTTTCGGCATCGGCCAAGGCCGCGCGGCGGCTGATCACCGCCTGTTCGGCGGTCGAGGCGGCCAGCTGGGCGGTCTCGCCATCGGCACTGGTGCCCAGACCGCGGCTGGCCAGTTCCGCCTGGCGGGTCACGGCGGCCTCTCGCAGCTGGGCCTGACGCTCGGCCGCGGCCAGATCCTCGGCGGCGATGGTGACGGCGCGGCCTGCATCCTCCAGCGTGGCTTGGGCATCGTCACGTTCAGCCTGGCGGCTTTCCAGCGCGGCTTGCGCCGCAGACGGGTCGATCCGCACCAGCAGCTGACCGGCACGGACGGTTCCGCCTTCCTGCAGCGCCGGGTCCAGCATGACGATCCGTCCCGCCGATCCCGCACGCAGCTGCAGCTGCCGCCGCGACTGGACCTGGCCAAAAACCTGCATCTGCGGCTGGATCGGCTGCGGCGTCAGGGTGATGATGCGGGCGGCATAGACCTGTTCGGACGGGCCGCGCGTCGGGGGTCCGCCGCTGCGCCGCGCGTCGACCGCCTGCCACAGCTGGAACGCCGCCAGGAACAGCAGCGCGATCGTCAGGAAGGTCAGGAACAGCCCCATCAGGCTGCGGGTCAGAAAGCGCATGCGGTCAAGTCCATATGACGGACGTTACCGCATGATGCGGAAACGAAACCTAAACGGAAAGCGATTCCAGCCGCGCCGCAAGGGACAGAAGGTCGCCCCAGGCCTCTCGCTTGGCGGCCGGGTTTCGCAGCAGGTAGGCAGGGTGGGCCATGGGCAGGGCCGGCCGCCCGAAGGCCTGGACCCAGTGGCCTCGCAGGCGCAGGATGCCGCGCTTCTCCAGCGCAGCCTGGCAGGGGATGTTGCCCATCAGCACGATCACCTCGGGCGCGGCCAGTTCGATGTGGCGCCGCAGGAACGGCAGGCTGACAGCGATTTCATCAGGGCTGGGGTCACGATTTCCGGGCGGGCGCCAGGTCAACACGTTCACAATATAGAGTGCGCGTTCGGCATCGACCGCATCACGGGCCAGCCCGATGGCCGCGAACATGCGGTCCAGCAGCTGCCCGGCGCGGCCCACGAAGGGGCGGCCCTGCCGGTCCTCCTCGTCCCCCGGCGCCTCGCCCAGGACCAGGACGCGGGCCTTGGGGTTGCCGTCGGCGAAGCAGAAGTTGCGCGCGCCCTTCTTCAGCTCGATCCCGTCAAAGGATTCCTGCGCGGCGGCCAGCGCCTCCAGGCTCGCGGCACCCGCCGCCAGGGCTTCGGCCTGGGCCAACCGCGCGGACAGGTCGTCGTCCAGACCGGGCAGAGCCGGTGTCGCGGCCCGGACCTGGGCGGGGGGCAGTTCGGGGACGACACGGGCCGGCAGGTCGAACCGGTCCACGGGCGCGTCCAGCATCGGGACATCGACGCCCATCTCCAGCTGCCAGTCCAGCAGCGCCAGCGCCGTCTCGGCGTCCAGCTCGAATCCCTGATATGTCATGTGGTCCATCACCGGCGCAGGCTAGGCCTTGCCGCGGTCCTAGTCCACCACCAGCATGTAGCCGGTGCCGCGGACCGTCTGCAGAAAGCGCGGCTCGCGCGGGTCGGGCTCGATCTTGCGGCGCAGGCGGGTGATCTGCACGTCGATGGCGCGCTCGCTGTTCTCGTTCTCGTCGCCGGTGCCGCCGCGGCCCAAGTCGTCGATCAGGTCGGCGCGGCTGACCGGCTGGCCCCGGCTTGCGGCCAAGCGCCGCAGCAGCGCCGCCTCGGTTCCCGTCAGGCGCAGGGGGGCATCGCCGCTCCACAATTCGCCCTTGTCGGTGTCATAGCGCAGCGCGCCCAGTGTCAGGTATTTCGGCTGCGCAACCTCGACCACCGGCACGCGGCGCAGGATCGCCCCGATCCGCAGCAGCAGCTCGCGCGGCTCGAAGGGCTTGGCCAGGTAATCATCCGCGCCGCTTTCCAGCCCCGTGATGCGATCCTCGGTCTCGCCCTTGGCGGTCAGCAGCAGGATCGGCGTGTCGATGCGCCGCCGCAGGTCGCGGGTCAGCGCCATGCCATCCTCGCCCGGCATCATCACGTCCAGGACGATCAGGTCAAAGTCCAGCCCCGCCAGCAGGCGCCGCGCCTGCGCGGCATCGCGCGCCATGGTGACCATGTAGCCGTTCTTGCGCAGGAATTTCCCCAGCAGCGCGCGGATGCGTTCGTCGTCGTCGACGATCAGCAGATGGGCATCGGGTTGGGTCATGTCGGGCGCCTCAGCGGTCGTCGGGAAGATCCTTCAACGCCTGATACTGCGCCCGCGTCTCGGGGTCCATCATCGCTTCCAGCACCTGCCGGAACCCCGACACCGCCTGCGGACCGACGCTGCGATAGGCCGCGCGCATCCGGGCCCGCTGCGCCTCGGACAGGCGGCGCTCCAGCTGGGTGCCGCTTTGCGTCAGGTACAGCTGCCGTTCGCGCCGATCGCGCCGGCCGATGCGACTGTCCACCAGCCCGTCGTCGATCAGCGTCCGCAGCACGCGGTTCAGCGACTGCTTGGTGACGCCCAGGACGGCCAGCAGCGATGTCACCGTCAGCCCTGGATCGCGGTTGATGAAATGCAGCGCCCGGTGATGGGCACGGCCATAGTCCATGTCCCCCAGGATCATGTCGGGATCGGCGGTGAAGGCGCGATAGGCAAAAAACATCGCCTCGATCCCCCGGCGCAGTTGGTCGTCGGTCAGGAACAGCAGATCCTCGCCCACCATTGCCTGAATCCGCGCCTTGTCCTGCATGCCGGTCCCCGATTTTTTCGATGCCGCCGGATATGGCAGCGATGTTGACTTTCTAACCCTCGATTGCTAGCCGTCAAGCATCTTGCGTAACAAATGTGCCAAATTCGCCCTGACAGACGCAAGAATCGAAAAAACGGGCGGCGGATGGAGAAAGACATGACGGCGGCTTACGACGATCGCGACGGCAAGATCTGGATGGACGGGGAACTTGTGGACTGGCGCGACGCCAAGGTGCACGTCCTGACGCATGCGCTGCACTATGCCAGTTCGGTGTTCGAGGGCGAACGTTGCTACAACGGCAAGATCTTCAAAAGCCACGAGCATTCACTGCGCCTGATCGAATCGGGCCGCCTGCTGGACATGCCGATCCCCTATTCCGCCGAAGACATCGACGCCGCCAAGGAGGCCACGCTGAAGGCCAACGGCTTCGAGAATGCCTATGTGCGCGTTGTGGCATGGCGCGGGTCGGGGCCGGACATGGGCGTTTCGGCCGCGCGCAACCCTGTGCGCATGGCCGTCTGTGCCTGGGAATGGGGCAGCTATTACGGCGACGCGAAATGGCAGGGGGCCAAGCTGGACGTCGCCAAGTGGAAGCGTCCCAGCCCCGAGACCATCCCGACCGCCGCGAAGGCCGCCGGCCTCTACATGATCTGCACCATGTCCAAGCACGCGGCCGAGGCCAAGGGCTGCTCGGACGCGCTGTTCATGGACTGGGAAGGCTATGTCGCCGAGGCGACCGGTGCCAACATCTTCTTCGTCAAGGACGGAGAGGTCCACACGCCCTTGGCCGACCGGTTCCTGAACGGCATCACGCGCCAGACCATCATCCAGATGCTGCGCGACAAGGGCCTGACCGTCCACGAACGCCGCATCCTCCCCGAGGAGCTGGAGGGCTTTCAAGAATGCTGGCTGACCGGCACCGCAGCCGAAGTCACCCCGGTGGGCCAGATCGGCGACTGGCATTTCCAGGTCGGCCAAATCACGCGCGACGTGGCGGAAAGCTATGAGGCGCTGGTCCGCGCCTGACCTTCGGTTCCGGACAAGCGAAGGGCCGTCCCGTCGGGGCGGCCCTTTTTCATGCCTCAGGCCAACCTTCCACGCGCGATGCGGGCGAATTCGGCGGCCTTGCGATTGTCCTCGGACCGGGTCTGGGGCCGTGTATGAAGGCTGCGGATGGCCTCATGCATCCCCTCGGCACGCTCTTGGCGAAGGAAGGCGCGCAAGCGGGCGGCGCCACGTGTCCGGGGTTGATCGGCAAGATGTCTGCTCATAACGGCCCTCCTCTGGTTCTGAACCCAGATTATAGGACCGATTCGGTCTTTTTTGAAACCCTCGGCTTTGGAATCAGGCAGCCTTGATCCCTTGGGCGGCCGACAACACGGCATGCAACGCCACCGGATCGTCATTTGCCCGCAGCTTTGCCCGCAGATCCTGCTCGCGCAGCGTGCGCGATACCAACGCCAGGGCCTTCAGATGATCGACTCCGCTGGTTTCGGGCGCCAGCAGCGCAAAAACCAGATCGACCGGCTGGCGATCGACGGCATCGAAGTCCAGCGGCTTGTCCAGACGCAGGAACAGCCCTACGACCTGGTCCAGCCCGTGCAGCCGTGCATGCGGCAGCGCCACGCCTTGCCCGACGCCGGTCGGACCCAGGCTTTCCCGTTCCTGAAGCGCGTCCAGCACCTCGGACGCATTCAACCCGTATTCCGCATGTGCGAGTTCGGCCAGTTCCTGAAACAGCCGCTTTTTCGAAGTGACCTGCCCCAGGGAACGGACCGCCCCGGGCTTGAGAATTTCACTCAGTTGCATTTCCGTCGCGTCTTTCCCAAGCTGTCCGCCCCCGGACAGGATCGTCGGGGGCGGCACCAAAAGCCAGGCGTCATGCGCGAAGGGCGTCAGCCGTTTCCGCGCGGATCGATCCAGCCCACATTGCCGTCCTCACGGCGATGAACGACGTTGACGCCGCCATGTTTCTCGTTGCGGAACACCAGCAGCGGCGTCCCCGACAGTTCCATCTGCATCACCGCATCACCGACCGACAGGGTGGGAACGCGGCTTTCCATTTCGGCGATGATGATGGGCTGAAGGCCGTTGCCGTCCGATTCCCATTCATCCTCATCGGCGGCCAGCACATAGCTGCCGGCCTCGCCGAAGACAACGGGCTGTGGGTTGCCGGTGTGGTGATCCTTCAGACGGCGCTTGTAGCGGCGCAGCTGCTTGTCCATCTTTTCGCGGCACGCCTCGAAGGCGGCATAGATGTCGGTGGCGGCGCCACGAGCCTGCACGGTTAGGCCGGTCGACAGATGCACCACCGAGTCGCACGTGAACTGGTGGGCATCCTTCGAAAAGGTGACCGTCGCATCGGTCGGGCGCTGCGAATACTTTTCGATGGTCTCGCCCAGTTCGGATTTTACATGCGTGCTGAGCGCATCCCCGACATCGATGTGTTTTCCGCTGATGGTATAGCGCATCGTCTTTCCTCTTCGGTTGCCCGTTTCAGCTGCGCCGGCCCGTTCAGGCGCCGGCGGCGGCGGAAACGGGGGTGGCGGGGCACGGAAGTGCCGCACCCGCGTATCTCAATTTGGTGACAGCCGAGCGGATCTGTCAACGGGGGCAGGGCCGGATTGTCGGGAATTCGCCGGCCTGTCAGGCCATCCGGAAGCTGTCCCCCAGATAGACCTCGCGCACCTTGGGGTCGGCCACGATCTGATCGGTCGTGCCCGACATCAGCACATGGCCGTCATGCAGGATATAGGCCCGATCCACGATGCCCAGGGTTTCGCGCACGTTGTGATCGGTGATCAGCACGCCGATCCCGCGCGACTTCAGCGCATGGACCAGGGTGCGGATTTCACCCACGGCGATGGGATCGACCCCGGCAAAGGGTTCGTCCAGCAGCAGGAAGCTGGGGTCCGACGCCAGGCAGCGGGCGATCTCGGCCCGCCGGCGTTCGCCCCCGGACAGGGCCAGGGCCGGTGCGCCCCGCAGATGGGTGATCGAGAAATCGCCCAGCAGCTCCTCCAGCCGGTCGCGCCTGTGGCGCGGATCGTCCAGCGTCACCTCCAGCACGGCCATGATGTTCTGTTCCACCGTCAGGCCGCGAAAGATCGACATCTCCTGCGGCAGATAGCCGATGCCCATGCGCGCGCGGCGGAACATCGGCAGGCGGGTGGCATCACGCCCGTCGATCAGAACCTGCCCCGCATCGGGCGTCACCAGCCCCGCGATGCAATAAAAGCAGGTCGTCTTGCCCGATCCGTTCGGCCCCAACAGCGCCACGACCTCGCCGCGGCGCAGATCGACCGAGACATCGCGGATCACGGGACGGTTGCGATAGGACTTGCGCAGGCCGCGCACGTCCAGCCCGTCACCCTCGGTTGCCCGGCTGCGGCGCATCAGTTGCCGCCGGGCTGCAGGACCGACCGCACGCGCCCTTGGACCTGGGCGGCGCCGGTGGCCAGATCCACCGTCATCCGGTCCCCCGACAGGACGTTCTGGCCTTGGCTCAGCAAGACATCCCCGGTCAGCAGCACCGTGCCAGCCTCGACGTCATAAACCGCCTGCTGTGCCTCGGCCGCGTCGGGGCCCGACACCAGCGTCACATTGCCAGTGGCCGTCAGCGCGCTGATCCGCTGCTGGTTGCCTGTCGCATACTGGACCGAAACCTCGTCCGCAGACAGGCGCATCTCGCCCTGACCGATGACCACATTGCCCTTGAACAGGGCGCTGCCGTCAGTCTGGTTAACCGTCAAGTTGTCGGCCGCAACCTCGACGGGGGCCGAGACATCCGCACGCATGCCACCAAAAGTCGTCTGCGCCAGGGCGGGAAAGGCTACGGGCGCCGCAAGGGCAAGGGCGATCAGCAGGGGGCGTAGCATCTTTGGGTCCTTTGGTCGGGGCTCAGGGCTGGTATATCAGACGCACGCCGTCCGAGAAATTCAAGATCGTGGGGGAGGCCTCGCCCGTGGCATCGGGCTCGGGTGAAAGCCGCATGCGCCCCGCCTCGACCCGGCCGAAGGGAGCCTCGGCCCGGACCCCGCGCTCGGCGGTGATGACGGCAGCGCCCGTTTCAGCCTCGACCCGCTCGGCCTCCACCTTCCAGCCCGAGGAGGTGGTCATCACCACCCCACCTTCCAGGCTGATGCGGCCCCCGGACAATTCGCCCGCAGGCGCGGTCAGTCCGGCCGTCAATCCGTCGGGGCGCTGCCAGTCCAGCCGCAGATCGCGCGCCGCGCCCCCCGCCCCCTCCGGAGCCGCCTGCGCGGCCCGCAGCGCCAGCTGCGCACCATCGCGGGTGACACCGGAGTATTCCGGCGCCACGATCCGCCCCTCGCGGGCGGCGGCCTCGGCATCGACCTCGGCATAGGGAATGCGCGATTCGGTGTCGGACTGACGCGAGAACAGGAACATCGTCGACAGCATGGCCAGCGCCGCCAGCGGCATCAGCACCCGAAGCCAGCGGACGATGCGCGTGCGGTTCATATGTTCAGACCAGCCCCGCGCGCAGGCAGTCGTGGATGTGCAGGATGCCGCAGGGGCGCCCTTCCTCAACCGCAAAAAGGCAGGTGATCTTGCTGTCCTGCATCTGGGCCAGTGCCGCTTCGGCCAATGCGCCCGGCGCGATGGTGCGGGGTGTGGGCGTCATGACGGCGGACGCGTCCAGGTCCAGCAGCCCTTGCATGTGCCGCCGCAGGTCGCCGTCAGTGATGATGCCCACCAGCGCACCGTCGCCGTCGGTCACGCCGGTCACGCCATAGCCTTTGCGGCTGATCACCAACAGCGCCTCGGACATGGGCGCATCCAGGGCAACCAGCGGCATGTCCCGGTGCATAAGGTCCCCGACCTTGGCCAGCAGCGATCCCAGCTTGCCGCCGGGGTGGAAGGTGCGGAAATGTTCGGGCGTGAACTGGCGATGCTCCATCAGCGCAATGGCCAGCGCATCCCCCAGGGCCAGCGTCATGGTCGTCGATGTGGTGGGCACGATCCCGTTCCCGCAGGCCTCTTGCGCGGCGGGCAGGATCAGGCCCAGATCCGCCTGCCGGATCAATGTCGAGCCGGCGCGCGCCGCCACACCGATCAGCGGGATGGAAAACCTCCGCGTATGGGCGATCAGGTCGGCCAGTTCTGGCGTCTCGCCGCTGTTGGACAAAACCAGCGCCAGGTCGGACTTGGTCACCATGCCCAGGTCGCCGTGGCTGGCCTCGCCGGGATGTACGAATTGGGCGGGCGTCCCGGTGGAGGCCAAAGTCGCCGCGATCTTGCGCCCGACATGGCCTGACTTACCCATGCCCGACACGATTACCCGTCCCCGGACCGCCAGAATCATCTCAACCGCGCGGGAAAATTCCTCGCCCAGTCCCCGTGCCAGCGCCCCAAGCCCCGCGATCTCGGTTTCGATCACCCGCCGCGCCGTCTCGATATAGTCCGCCATGCGTCCACCTTATCTGTGGCTTTCAATCATCCGCGCTTGGAAAATCATGCGAAGCCCCCTGCTCAATGCCGGAAGATGTCGCTTTCGTCGCCCCAACCAAGCAGGTCCAGATGGGCGCGGGCGGGCAGAAAGTCAAAGCACGCCTGCGCCAGTCCAAGGCGGTTCTCGCGCTTGAGCCGATCCTCCAGCGCATCCTTGAGCTTGTGCAGGTGCAGCACGTCGGATGCGGCATATTCCAGCTGCGCATCGGTCAGATCAGCCGCGCCCCAGTCACTGGTCTGCTGCTGCTTGCTGACATCGACGCCGACCAGTTCGTTCAGAAGGTATTTCAACCCGTGCCGGTCGGTAAAGGTGCGCACCAGTTTGGAAGCTATCTTGGTGCACCAGACCGGTGCCGTGACCACCCCGAAAGCGTTTTCCAGCGCGGCCACGTCAAACCGGGCGTAATGGAACAGCTTCAGGACCTTGGGGTCGGTCAGCAGGCGGGTCAGGTTCGGCGCCTCGGTCTGGCCGCGGTCGATCTGGACCAGATGCGCCTCTCCGTCGCCCCCCGACAGCTGCACAAGGCACAGCCGGTCGCGGCGCGGGTCAAGACCCATTGTCTCGGTGTCGATGGCCACGACAGGGCCAAGCACCAGGTCGTCGGGAAGATCGTTTGGGTACAAGTGGATGCTCATCGCCTGTCCTGCTTTGGAACGCTGCGGGGGGCAGCGGGGTCAGCCCGTCTGGCGCCCCTCTGACCAGAAACGCGGCCGCCGATCCAGCGAAAATCGCAGGCAGCGGTTCGCCGGCGCATATGGGAACGCCTGCCGGCAGTTCGCGGCCTTATGCCGTTAGGAAAAGCGCGTCAGTTGCGTCGCCCTCGTTCACGCCTGCTGCTTGCCGCCAGAAGGGCCAGCGCCCCGCCTGCCACCAACGCGCCTGCCACAAGGGCGGTGGCCCGCTGCGGCCCCGAACGCAACCCACCATCGATGCCGCCGGGATTGGCAGGCGGTGCAAACAGGTTGCCGCGGGTCCGGGTCACCCGATCGGCCCGGGCGAAATAGCCGCGCAGGAAGGTACCCATTGCATGCGTGGTCATCTGAGGCGAGACGGCATGCGCCAGCCGCACCAGGGCGGTCGGGACCCCGACCATCGTCGTCGGGCGGGGGTGCCGCGACAGGCGCACGATCCGGGCGGCAACCTGCCGGGGATCCAGCAGCGGCGGCGGGGCGCTGAGCCGGCGCCCGACATAGTTGGCCCCATGCGAAATACCGGGCGTGTCGACGAAGCTGGGATAGATGTCACAGATGTGGATGCCCGGATGGGTTGTCAGTTCGCCGCGCAGCGCCTCGGCAAAGCCGCGCAGGCCAAACTTGCTGGCGCTGTAGGCCGCCGCATAAGGGGCCGCTGCAAAGCCACCAAGCGAGATCACGTTCACAAAGACGCCGCGTTCCTGCTGCAGGAATACCGGCAGGACCGCCAGCGCATCATTCATGTGGCCGACCAGATTGGTCCTGATGATGCGTTCGTGCACCTCGGGCGGGACCTCATGAAAGGCGCCGACCGCGCCGACGCCCGCATTGCTGACCCAGGTGTCGATGCGCCCGCCAAAGGCCAGCGCGCTGACCGCCAGGTCGCGCAGCTGCGCGAATTCCGTGACATCGGCGCGCTGCGTCATTACCTCGGCCCCGTAGCCGCGGCAGACCTCCGCCACCTCTTCCAGCGTCTCGGCATCGCGCGAGGCCAGCACCATCTTGGCGCCGGTCTTGGCAAAGGCCTCGGCCGTGGCGCGGCCGATCCCGCTGGAGGCGCCCGAGACCACCACGACCTGCGACGATGGACGTTTGGGGGATTGTCCCGTGCTCATCTGTCGGTCCTTTCACAGCTTGTTCGCGAACTGAACCGGCCGGGCATTCGATTGTTCCCGCCCCTCCCCCTGCGGCAAGGTGCCGCCGACCTAGTCCATCAGCGACTTGGCGATGACCTTTTCGCGCAGCTTCTCGGCCAGGGGCGAGGCCGGGCGGCGGCGCAGGCTGAGCAGGTAGTATGGCGGCACGCAGATCTGGCGGGCGATATCCAGGCAGGTGAAATTTGCACTGACCGGCGGCCGCGTCAGCAGTTGCGCCACCTCGGCCGAGAGGGGCGCCACCGCATCGCTCTGCGACAGGTACGAGATGGTGAACAGCAGCGACGGGCTGTTGACCACGTTGCGCGGCTCGGACAGGCCTTGGGCGGCAAAGGCGTCCAGCGTCGCCTCGCGGATGGGCGCGCCCCTTTGCTGCATCACCCATTCCTGCTCCAGAAGGTCGGTCAGCTCGACCCTGCGGCCGCGGTCCAGCGGATGGCCGGCCCTGACGCAGAAGGTCACCTTCTCGTCCCGCATCGGCTGGATCAGGAACTCGCGCGCGTCGAATTCCGGCAGGATGCGGGCCAGGACAAAGTCCATGTCCCCCGCGACCAGGTGGCTCAGCAGCTCGCGCGAGGGCATCACGTCGACCGTCACGTCGGCGTCCGGGGCCTGCTCCTTGACCTCGCGGATGGCGGCGACCAAGTAATCCACCGCAGGGCCGGTCACCGCCCCCACATGCACCGATCCCGCATATCCGGTGCTCAGCGCGCGGACATCGGTCGCCATGCCCTGCATCTCGCGCAGGATCACCGCCGCGCGGCGCAGGACGTTCTGGCCGATCTCGGTCGGGGCCATCCCCTTGGGCTGGCGCAGGAACAGCGGCACGCCCAGCTGCCGCTCGGTTTCGGCCAGCATGCGGGACGCGGCCGGCTGCGTCATCCCGCAGGCCTGCGCCGCCTGCTGCAACTGGCCGCTTTCGGCGATTTCAAAGATCAGCCGCAGTTGGGCCGGCTTCAGCATCAGGCGGGACGGAGGAGGCGTCATGGCGTTTCCGGTATGCAGCTGCAAGATTATGTCATTTTACCATCATGTCGCGATATTGCTATGGTCATGCCGTGCCCCGAGGAGAGGGCATGCCAAGAAATGTGGCGGCCGCGATCCGCCACGGGGGAGGATGCATGAAGATCAGAACCGCCGCGGTCGCGCTGGCGATCGGAGTGTCGTGGCTGGCCACCGGCGCCATGGCCGAAACCGTGGGCATCTCGATGCCCACGAAGTCGTCGGCCCGCTGGATCGATGACGGCAACAACATGGTCAAGCAGTTCCAGGACGCGGGCTACGAGACCGACCTGCAATATGCCGAGGACGATATCCCCAACCAGCTGGCCCAGGTCGAGAACATGATCACCAAGGGCGTCGACGTCCTGGTGATCGCGGCCATCGACGGCACCACGCTGTCGAACGCCCTGGCCAATGCCAAGGCCGCCGACATCAAGGTGATCGCCTATGACCGTCTGATCCGCGACACGCCCGATGTCGACTATTACGCCACCTTTGACAACTTCAAGGTCGGCGTCGAGCAGGCCAATTCGCTGGTTGCCGGCCTCAAGGAGCGTTTCCCCGACCAGAAGCCGTGGAATGTCGAACTGTTCGGCGGCAGCCCCGACGACAACAACGCTTATTTCTTCTACGACGGCGCCATGTCGGTGCTGCAGCCGATGATCGACGCGGGCGAGATCGCCGTCGTGTCCGGCCAGACGGGCATGGACAAGGTCGGCACGCTGCGGTGGGACGGCGCGGTGGCGCAGTCGCGGATGGATAACCTGCTGTCGGCCAACTACACCGACGCGCAGGTGCATGGCGTGCTGTCGCCCTATGACGGGCTGTCGATCGGCATCCTGTCTTCGCTCAAGGGGGTCGGCTATGGCTCGGGCGACATGGCGATGCCCATCGTCACCGGTCAGGACGCCGAGGTGCAGTCGGTCAAGTCGATCCTGAACGACGAACAGTATTCGACGGTCTTCAAGGACACGCGCGAACTGGCCCGCGTCACCGTCGGCATGGTCGAGGCAATGCTGGAGGGCAACGAGCCCGAGGTCAACGACACCGAGACCTATGACAACGGCGTCAAGGTCGTGCCGTCCTATCTGCTGGAGCCGGTGCCGGTCGACAAGTCGAACTGGGAAAAGGTGCTGGTCGAGTCGGGCTATTACAGCGCCGACCAGATCCAGTGACGCAGCGGGCCGCCCCCGTCGCGGGGCGGCCCCAGCAAGGAACAGCATATGACCGCGCTTCTTGAAATGCGCCGCATCAGCAAACGCTTTCCGGGCGTCAAGGCGCTGGACGATGTCAGCCTGTCGGTCCGCGAGGGCGAGATCCACGCCATCTGCGGCGAAAACGGTGCCGGCAAGTCGACCCTGATGAAGGTGCTGTCGGGCGTCTATCCGACCGGCAGCTATGACGGCCAGATCGTCTTTGGCGGCGAGGTCGCGGATTTCCGCACCATCCGCGACAGCGAGGCGCAGGGAATCATCATCATCCATCAGGAGCTGGCCTTGGTGCCGCTGCTGACCATCGCGGAAAACATCTTCCTGGGCAACGAACGCGCGACCCGCGGCGTCATCGACTGGCCCGAAACCTTTCGCCAGACCGAAGCGCTGCTGGCCAAGGTCGGCCTGCGCGAACCGCCCGGCACCCGCGTCGAAAGCCTGGGCGTCGGCCAGCAGCAGCTGGTCGAGATCGCCAAGGCGCTGTCCAAGAACGTGCGCCTGCTGATCCTGGACGAACCCACCGCCGCACTGTCGGAACGCGACAGCCAAGCCCTGCTGGACCTGCTGCTGGAGCTGAAGACGCAGGGCGTCACCTCGATCATCATCAGCCACAAGCTGAACGAGGTGCGCCGCATCGCCGACAGCGTCACGGTCATCCGCGACGGGGCGACGATTTCCACGATCGATGCGCGCGGGGGCGAACTGACCGAGGATCGCATCGTGCGCGACATGGTCGGCCGCGACATGGCGCACCGCTATCCCGAACGCGACCGCCAGGCCGGCGACACCGTCTTCGAGTTGCGCGACTGGAACGTCTGGCATCCCGAACAGCGCGACCGCCAGATGATCCGCAACCTGTCGATGACCGCCCGCGCCGGAGAGGTCGTGGGCATCGCGGGCCTGATGGGCGCCGGCCGGACCGAGCTGGCGATGAGCATCTTTGGCCGCAGCTACGGGCGCGACATCTCGGGGCAGGTGCTGATGCACGGGCGGCCGGTCGATGTCTCGACCGTGGACCGGGCCATCAAGGCCGGGCTGGCCTATGTGACCGAGGATCGCAAGTCCCTGGGACTGATCCTGGACGAGACGATCCGCCGCAACACGGTGCTGGCCAACCTGGATGCCGTGGCCACCCGCGGCGTCGTCGACGACAACCGCGAGACCGAGGTGGCCGAAACCTATCGCCGGGCGATGCGCATCCGCACGCCCTCGGTCTTTCAGAAGGTGGTGAACCTGTCGGGCGGCAACCAGCAGAAGGTGGTCCTGTCGAAATGGCTGTTCACCGAGCCCGAGCTGCTGATCCTGGACGAGCCAACGCGCGGCATCGATGTCGGCGCGAAATATGAAATCTACAACATCATCAACGACCTCAGCGCCGCCGGCAAGGCGGTCATCATGATCTCGTCCGAGATGCCCGAGCTGCTGGGCATGTGCGACCGGATCTATGTGATGAACGAAGGCCGCTTCGTGGGCGAACTGGCCGGCGACGCCGCCAGCCAACAAGCGATCATGTCGCTGATCGTCAGGGAATAGGGAAAGACGCGGATGGAACATACCGACCACGCGCCAGCCACCGGCATTGGCGCCTATTTTGCCAGGCACATCCGCGAATACGGGCTGCTGTTCGCGCTGATCGCCATCATGGCGTTCTTCCAGATCGTGACCGGCGGCGTGCTGCTGAAGCCGGTGAACATCACCAACCTGTTCCTGCAGAACAGCTATATCATCATCATGGCCCTGGGGATGCTGCTGGTCATCGTCAGCGGCCATATCGACCTGTCGGTGGGGTCGGTCATGGGCTTCATCGGCGCGCTGGCGGCGGTGATGATCGTCAGCTGGGGCTTGCCTGTCTGGCTGGCGGGCGCCGCCTGCCTGGTGGCCGGCATCGCCATCGGCGCGGTGCAGGGATATTTCGTCGCCTACTGGAAGATCCCCTCGTTCATCGTGACGCTGGCAGGCATGCTGGTCTTTCGCGGGCTGTCGCTGTGGCTGCTGGCCGGCCAGTCGATTGGACCGTTCCCGAACAGCTTCCAGCTGCTGTCCACGGGCTTCATTCCCGATCTTTTCGGCATCGGCCGCCCGAACGGCGTGGCGCTGGCGGTGGGAGTGGTCGCCGCCCTGCTGATCGTCTGGCAAGGGATGCGCACCCGCGCCCGCAACGCCCGCTACGGGATCGAGGACGAGCCCTTCGGCCTCTTCGTCCTGCGCAACGCCATCGTCGCGGCGGCGCTGCTGTTCGTGACCTGGAAGCTGGCCTGGTTCCGCGGCCTGCCGAACGTGCTGCTGTCGATGGTGATCCTGACCGTCGTCTATGTCTTCCTGACCGAACGCACGACCATCGGCCGCCGCGTTTATGCGGTCGGCGGCAACGCCAAGGCTGCCAAGTTGTCCGGCATCCGGACCGAGCGTCTGACCTTCCTGGTCTTCGTCAACATGGGCCTGCTGGCCGCCTTGGCCGGGCTGATCTTTGCGGCCCGCCTGAACACCGCCACCCCCAAGGCCGGCTTCGCGGTCGAACTGGACGTGATCGCCGCGGTCTTCATTGGCGGGGCGTCCATGTCCGGGGGCGTGGGCAGGATTGTCGGTGCGGTTGTTGGCGCCTTTATCATGGGCGTAATGAACAACGGCATGTCGATCATGGGGATCGGCATCGATTATCAGCAGGTCATCAAGGGCCTGGTGCTGNCCAACACCTGCACCACACCCCGGGACGTCACCCGAAGCGGTTCATCATTGCGACGCGGAATATGGACTTCGGCCGTCTGCCTGTACAACCGCGCGAGGCGATCCGCTCTATAAAAGATTTGAGACAACGACTTCTTGCCTTGATCCTGGGCCGGCTAGGATAGCCGGACCAGTGCTTTCGCTCCGTCCGACCAAAGCGGCAGCCCAACGGAAGATATCGCTGCGGGCACGGGTGGAGCGCAGCCTTTCTTCCAGATGCGCTCGTTCCAGTGGATCAGGATAACGCCCGTGCCGCCGCAGTTCATAATGTTGATGTGCCCCACGTTCCAAACCCATTAATTTCAGGCCTTTAGCGTGCTTCATGCTCCGTGAGGACTTGATGAGCAACCTGTTTTGGCTGACCGACACACAGATGGCGCGCCTCCGCCCCTTCTTTCCCGAAAACCATGGCCGCCCGCGCATTGACGATCTGCGAGTGGCTCAAGCGGCATTATCCTCATCAATCGCAATGGCTTGCCTTGGTGCGATACGCCGAAGGAATACAGGTTTGTTAAAACGCTCCACAATCGTTGAAAGCATTGGAGCGATAACGGGGTTTTTGCCTGGATCATGGCCGGCCTGGCCACCGATCCAAAGATGATCATGATCGGTACGACTTATCTGGGGGCACCCTATACGGCTTACAGCCTGCGTGCACAAAAAGGGGGGCGCAGTTGCCAGATCGGGCGAACGAAAGGCGGCATGAACACCAAGCTGCACGCCGTCACCGATGCGACAGGCCGCCCGATCAGTTTCTACATGTCAACCGGACAGGCCAGCGACGACACTGGCGCGGCGGCGTTGCTGGGCGACCTGCCGAAGGCCGAATGGCTACTGGCGGACTGCGGATATGCCGCTTACTAGCTGAGTAAAGCGTTGGAAGACAGATGGATACAGATATGCATCCCCGGCTGGAATTCCTGCAAGAAGACCGTGAAATACGACAAGCGCCGCTACAAAAAGCGTAACCGCATCGGGACCATGGTCGGACGCCACAAGAACTGGCGGCGCGTCGCAACCCGCTGCGACCGATGCCCGGAGACATACCTTCCCGCCATCGCATTGGCCGAAACTGTCGCGTTCTGGCTGTGAAACTTAATGAAGCTGGAAGCTGAGGCAAGATGCCGTTTTTGATATGCAGATGGGTAATTTTATCAATTTACCATCATCTTCGGCAGTTGCTATGGTGCGCTCATGCCCGGATGATGGGCAGGAAAAAAACAAAGACAGCCGTGCGACATTGGGGAACGGCCAGAGGCTCGACTTCTCTGGCGGCTGTATTTTTTGACGTTTACAACAAGAACCGCGAGGTTTGATGATGTGGCTTTCGCAGCTGACGCTTGATGACGGGACGCGTGGCGTTGCCGCCCGCACCGGGGGTGCTGCCCAGCTTGTGCCCGGCGCGACCTCGACGCGGGATCTGGCGCTTGCGGCGCATGCGGCGGGGCGGGGTCTTGCGGCCGAGGTCGAGGCGCGGGGCCGGGGCGCGGCGGTTGACCTGGCCGCGGCGCTGGAGGAGGGTCGGCTGCTTGTGCCGCTGGATCATCCCGACCCGGCGCATCTGCACCTGACGGGAACGGGGCTGACGCATCTGGGCTCGGCCGCGACGCGGGACGCGATGCACCAGGGTGCGGCCGAGGCCCTGGCCGAGAACGTGACCGACAGCATGCGGATGTTCCGCATGGGGCTGGAGGGCGGCAA
>QKYL01000101.1 GCA_003255745.1 Paracoccus saliphilus | reverse complement strand
TAAGAAACATGGGGCTATTCAGTAGTCTCTGCCGAGGATCGCGAACTGGCGCGAGAGAACGAACGCCTTCGGCACGAGATCCGCATCCTCAAGGACTTGCCAGGATCAGGAAACAGTACGCGGGACTGTTTCCCCGCAGCAAGAGGGACATCCTAAAAAAGCCACCCAGTTCTTCGCGAGCCTAAAGCCGTGAGGTTCAGGTTCGTCGAGGAACAGCGTGAGGCTCTCCCGGTCGACCGGCTTTGTCGGGTGATGAATGTCAGCTCACGCGGGTTGCGGGCCTTCCGCAGCCGTCCGGCCAGCCGCAGGCAGCATATGGACATGGTGGTTCTGGCCCATATCAAGGAGCAGTCGCGCCTGAGCCTGGGCAGCTACGGCCGCCCCAGGATGAGCGAAGAGTTGAAGGAAGTCGGCGTTGATGTCGGGCATCGCAGGGTCGGGCGACTGATGCGCGAGAACGGGATCGTCGTTGAA
>QKYL01000100.1 GCA_003255745.1 Paracoccus saliphilus | reverse complement strand
GCCTCGCGATCTGGAGCGCTGCAGCGCTCTCAGCTGCGGGGGTATGTGCACAAGCCCTTCCGACCGCCGAGCCGGATGCAGTTGGCATGTCCCCCGAACGCCTGGATCGGATCGAAGCGGCTTTTGAGGCCGAGGTCGACCGCGGCGAGCTTCCGGGCGCGGTGATCATGGTGGCCCGCGACGGCCAGCTCGTCTATTCGACGGCCGTCGGCGAACTCGCCCCGGAGGCCGACACCGCGATGGCCGATGACGCGATCTTCCGCATCTACTCGATGACCAAGCCGCTGACCACCGTAGCCGCGCTGATCCTCATGGAGGAAGGCAAGCTGCAGCTCTCCGATCCGGTGCACAAGTTCCTGCCCGAGTTCGAGGGGCTGGAGGTCAGCCCCGCCGTAGACGACGCCGCTGACGGCGCAGAGCCTGCAGACCGACCAATGACTGTCCAGGACCTGATGCGGCACACTTCGGGCCTCG
>QKYL01000099.1 GCA_003255745.1 Paracoccus saliphilus | reverse complement strand
GCCGCAGGTTCAAATCCTGCCCCCGCAACCAAAAATTCTAGCTTCGTCAGCAGCCTAACGGCCTCCCTCGCGGGAGGCTTTTTGCGTTCCGCATCCATGTCAACACAGTGTCAGCAAAACGATGGCGGTGGATGTCAGTACGCGGCGCATCGCACTCACGGCACCTTCGGGCTATGAGCCGGTCGTGACCGTAAGGACGGCTGGCGCTGGCGATGGCTCGAGCCGCTAAGAATGCCGTCAACAAACGCACTGCAAGAAGGTAGTGCCTCTTCGCCGGCAGCCGGAAACACTACCGGGAGCGCGTGGAGCGTGTTGCGTAGCCCCAGCCTGAGCGGAAATCCCGCTCACGCTCAGGTCGAGGAACGCGCCACTGCCACTCCCTTCAAACAGGTGCGGCCACCGCGAGGCAGCCGTGGCATGGCACTTACCGCAATTGCATTGCCCACCTGAGGAATGACGTGAAGAGCCCATGGACGAAGCCGCTCCGCGGCATTGG
>QKYL01000098.1 GCA_003255745.1 Paracoccus saliphilus | reverse complement strand
CGATCATCTCCCGAAGCAGATCGGCATCGCCGCTCTTCTCCATCAGCGCGCGGAGGTCCATCATCGGTTTGGCCATTGGGGACATCCCTCGGTGCAGGTCGGTGTCAGCAACCCGACCCTACCGAGACACCCGATGACCCCCAACACCTGCACCACGCCCCGGCGGCAAGCCCGGCACCGGTTGCCTGTATCAAGCTCCGCCTGGTGCCGGGACGCACGCTCCGGTTCAAGAGCGGCTTTGCCACGGTGCTGACAGGTCTGGTCGGCGCTGTGGATGCGGCATGATCGGTCCAGGCACAGGGGTTCGGGTGTATCTGGCCTGTGGCACGACGGACATGCGCAAGGGCATCGCGGGTCTGGCGGCGCTGACGCAGGGCGTGTTGCGGCAGAAGCCGACCGGTGGCGCGGTGTTCGCCTTCCGGGGGCGTCGCGGTGACCGACTGAAGCTGCTTTACTGGGGTGACCAAGGGTTCTGCCTCTACGACAGGGCGCTTGAACGGGGGCGGTTTCCTTGGCCCACGGCCACGCAGGTCACACGGGAGTGTCCTGAACTTTGTGTATCCGGCCC
>KZ836042.1 GCA_003255745.1 Paracoccus saliphilus | reverse complement strand
ATGGGCCAGGATCACCATGTCGCGCCGCTGTCGCTACGATGGCGGCCAGTGCCGCCAGGCCCGCAGCCCACGATCCCTCACGTCCATCAGGCGGCAAAGCCGACTGCACGAAAGGCTGCCGCGATAGCTGGCAATGAACTGGAACCTCCCACTTTCGCCGGGAAACAGTGCCCGGAACTGTTTCATAATTCGGCTCATATCCCGGAGTTTGCGCAGCAGTTCATTNAACCCTGGCCTCTTCGGAATAGCCTAGATCCATTTTCCGAGCGTCGAAAGTCCCACTTCAAGATCCGATGCAACCTGGCGCCGTGTCAGACCGCTGGTAAGCGCGATGCGAACCGCATCTCGCTTGAACTCGTCGCTGTGTGTCGCTGCCATATCCAGTCTCCTTCTTGGCGAGCATTGCCCTCAGAAGACCGGAACAAAACCGGGACAGGTCCACGTTCGGTCTTCAGCGTCGACAGGAAGCTTTCCATCGCCAACCTCGCCATTGTCACTCGGACAAGTGGCGTTCCTATGGCGCGATCCCAGTCGTTGCCTGTCTCGCTCATTGAGCATGACATCTTGTTGTCTGCCAGAAGGCGCTGAAACTGCTCACTGGT
>QKYL01000095.1 GCA_003255745.1 Paracoccus saliphilus | reverse complement strand
CGCCAACAACCCATTGACCCGCATCATACCTGTATCCAGCGTGAACACCGTAAGCCGTGTCGTTTTCCTTGACACCGGCGACGCTTGTATCGATCTCAAGTTTTCCTACACCAGCACCGGCGTAGAAACCTGACCAATCATTGGAAAGTGCCGAAGTTGCTGAGAGGACCAGAAACGCTGCGCCCGTTGCAAGATGTCTTTTCATTGTTCGCTCCACATTACTGTTAACTTTGGCAGAACGCCGCACTTGCGGAGTTATCAAGCGATACGCGCCAGATGCCTCATTGTATCAAGATTCTGTGTCGGCATCTTCTGAAATTCATCTGAACGCAGTGTGGCACATTAGCGCCAGTGGCCAGCTGAGGCACCGTCAGAAAAACCAGGGTTTTTCTTGTTGCCGCTTATCGATGTTAGCTTCTGATCCCTGCCTCCAATGCTGAAAACGGCGCACGAACTGCAAGAAAAGCGGGTCCGGCTCAGGTTGCTGACGGGGGCCAGTTTAGGGGCCATGGACGGATCTGTCGCAAATTCAAGGGAGGTCGGTGCCGGAAGGATAGGATGGGTGTGAGGTTGGCCGTTCTAGGGGGATGAGCAATGAGCGTATCATTCAAA
>QKYL01000094.1 GCA_003255745.1 Paracoccus saliphilus | reverse complement strand
TCGAAATCGTCATCGTCCTTGCTCCTCTCAGAAAGCATGGACCAGATCACCGATACACAGAAGGTCGGACGCTCTCTTAGCCTGACGCATAACCTGCAGCGTGTAAGCGCCTCCAGCATTCTTTGGGGAGCGAACTGCAGCGCTCTCGTCTCAAGCGGTGCTGCGTCAGGTGGGCATCAATGATGGTTTCAACATCGTCCCGCGCTCCGGCACCCTGGCGGCTCTACCGAGCGGCCGCGCTTGCGCGGGACCAATGTAATTGTTCGACCGCCCTCCCTCGACTAGTCGCCGAATCCACCGCCAGAGCGTTGCAAAGCTGACCCCTCGCCCCAAATTGCGCCAAGGGTCCCACTTTCCACGCTGTTGGTCCCGGCAAGGTACCCCTGAACGAGCAGAAGTAAGATCTATGCACGACGCAGAGCCTCAGCGCCGACACTTGCCGTTTCTTTGCCATCGCCTTTGCCGTTGACCGACTATCCCCAAGAACCCTGTCTCTCATTTAACGGCAATGTGCTTCACGTCAGCGGCGTCGACCATCGCCGCAATCTAACCAGTGAACATGATCTGCAAGGGCCAGCTCTGGTCCGAGTATCCGTCTTGGTCAAGGGCGGTCAG
>QKYL01000093.1 GCA_003255745.1 Paracoccus saliphilus | reverse complement strand
ATGCGTCAGGGCATCGCCGGTGGCCGACTGAGGTGAAGGCTTTGGTTGTCGCCGATACGCTTGAGCCGGGTGTCACGGTGAACGCTGTGGCGGATCGCTATGGAGTGCAGCCGAACCAGTTGTCGGCGTGGCGGCGGCTGGCGAAGCAAGGCAAGCTGGTGCTGCCATCTGCACCAACCGACGAGCCGGTCTTTGCCCCGCTGGTGGTCTGCGATCCGGCGCCAGCACCACCTTCCTGCGACAGCGGCCGACTGAAGAGCAGATCCGGATCGTGATCGGCGCGGTGAGGCTCGAGCTGGCCGCGAACACGTCTGCCGTTCGGTTGGTCGAGATCGTCCGAGCCCTCGGAGCAGCGCCGTGCTGATGTCGTCGCAGGGTATGCGGATCCTGGTGGCGACCAAGCCGGTGGACTTCAGGAAGGGGCACGACGGATTGGCGGCACTGGCGCAGTCGATGTTGGCAGAGGATCCCTTCACCGGCACGATATTCGTGTTCCGCTCCAAACGCGCTGACAGATTGAAGATCCTGTTCTGGGACGGCAGCGGCCTGGTGATGGCTTACAAGCGCCTCGAGGCCGTCTGAGCTTCTGCCGGTTTCATGGGCGGCAGGTTAAGCTAGCATGGCACGTGCCT
>QKYL01000092.1 GCA_003255745.1 Paracoccus saliphilus | reverse complement strand
CGGTGAATCATGTTCCTCGGAGAAGCCAAAGGATCGACCTCTTCAGCGGCCTGCTAAAGGCGTTTCAGCGACATGGCGAGGTCATCAAACCCGCAGAGCTGATTGAGGTGCGTGGCGGCGAGAAGATCACGTTAGCGGCGTGCCGGATCTACAACCAGCTCCTCTCCAATGCCTTTGGCCCCGAGATGGCGGCTGAAGGTCAGGAATACCGTATTCCCTTCTCGGAACTGCGTGGCAATCACACCTCGAATGATCGAGTAACTGAGGCCATACTCAGCCTGATGCAGACCGTGGTTCGCGTTCGAATGTCTGAAGGCTCCACCCGGAACGTGCACCTGCTCGGTCCGACAGACGTCGAGAAGTTCGGGCCCGGTATCGCCACGATGCTGACTTATGAGCTTCACCCTAAGCTGCTCTCAATCTTGCGTGACAGCCAGATCTTCGCACGCCTTGAGATGCAGATCCTCCATGGCTTCGGAACAAAGTATAGCATGGCCCTGTATGAGATCATCGCCAAGCGGATCGGCCTGAAGCACGTCTTCTACAACGACCTCGAAACTGACGAACTGTGCGACTATCTTGGGGTACCTGATGGTAAGCTCAGCCCCTTCGCGGCACTCAGGCGCAAGGCAATAGAGCCTGCCGTTGCTGAGGTGAGCGCCCTTGAGCTGCTGCCGGTTTCATGTGCGGCAGGT
>QKYL01000091.1 GCA_003255745.1 Paracoccus saliphilus | reverse complement strand
TATGGCAGCCGCATCACGTTCGATGATCAGAACCACCTCTTCATCACCACGGGAGAGCGCTTCACCTTCGAGAACCGGCCTCGCGCGCAGCAGCTCGGTGCCACATGGGGCAAGACGATCCGCATTCATCCGGACGGCTCGATCCCCGAGGACAATCCGTTCGTCGGCGATCCCGAGGCCGACGACTCGATCTGGTCCTATGGGCACCGCAACATCGAAGGCGCACAGGTCGTCGACGGTAAGCTCGTCGTGCTTGAGATGGGCCCACAGGGCGGCGATGAGCTGAACCTGATCGAGCCCGGCCTAAACTATGGCTGGCCACTCGTCTCCTACGGCCGGCGCTATGACCGCTTCGGCGGCGCTCCGATCGGGACCGGAAAGGCGAAGATGGAGGGCACGGCTCAGCCGCTCTACTTCTGGGACCCGGTCATCGCGCCCAATGATTTCGTTGTCTATGACGGCGACATGTTCCCGGATTGGCAGGGCGATTTCCTGATCTCGGCCCTCGTCGCCGGCGGCCTCGTGCGCCTTTCCCTGGGAGAAGACGGCCTGGTTCAGGCCGAAGAGCGCGTCTTGCCCGACCTGAAGCGCACCCGTGACGTCGAGGTCGACGACGACGGGTCGCTTCTTCTGGTGACGGATCAGGAAGACGGTCGCCTGCTGCGAATTACCCGGTGAGACGCGAACCGGCACGTGGAGGAGAGACGGGAAC
>KZ836041.1 GCA_003255745.1 Paracoccus saliphilus | reverse complement strand
GTATCTACGAACACCAGACCAAAGGCGCAAGAGAAAAATTGAAGCCTGCTGCCATATTTTTGCCATCTGGCTGATCTGCATGCACAATGCCGGCAGGCCGTTTGGCATCAAAGCAGCCGGTGAAGCCTTTGCAATAACCAATAACAGGAATCACCCCTGCCCCTCCCGCGACTTTCGAGGCCGGACCGCAAAAAGGCGCGACCCGCAGGGGTCGCGCCTTGATGTCTTTCGCTCGGAAGGGCTGGTATCAGCGCTTCGAGAACTGGAAGCTGCGGCGGGCCTTTGCCTTGCCGTACTTCTTGCGCTCGACCACGCGGCTGTCGCGGGTCAGGAAGCCGGCGGCCTTCAGCGCCGCGCGCAGGGCGGGCTGGTGCAACTGCAGAGCCTGGCTGATGCCATGCTTGACCGCACCGGCCTGGCCCGAAAGCCCGCCACCTTTCACGGTCGCCTGCACGTCGTACTGACCGGCGACGCCCGCAACGTCAAAAGGCTGGCGCAGGATNCCGCAACGTCAAAAGGCTGGCGCAGGATCATTTGCAGAACCGGACGCGCGAAGTAGGTGGATAGCCTTATTCGGCGCCTCAACGCAGAATTCATTTTACCTTGTTCTTGAGCCGGTAGCGAACAAGGTTTCATTTTATTGTGTTAGAGATGCGCCAGGCCAGCACCGGAGCTGGATGGACCAGTCCATGATAACAGGAAGCCGCGCCGCATCGGCAGGCAGGTGCTGTCAGCGCACTAGACCT
>QKYL01000088.1 GCA_003255745.1 Paracoccus saliphilus | reverse complement strand
CCACCATGCCACCTCGCCAGGGTCACTCGGACCAGTGGCGTTTCCATGGCTCGATTTGCCGGAGCGGCAGGCCAAAGAGCACCTTCACCATGAGACAAAACCGGATGGCTGCATCAAAGAACACGGGCGGCCGGCCGGGACGTCCGGCCCTGTTCGCCAGCCACGCCATGTCCTTGTCCAGCCAGATCAGCAGCGCGCCGCCGCCTCAGGGGGTCATTGGAGGACGTCCAGTTCGTCGTGCGGTAGCGGACAGGCTCAGGTTCGCTCGTGCAAGCACGCTTACCCTACCAGCCAGCCCGCGTGAATCCCGCAGAAGGCGGGAGTTCTGCAACAACGCCATTTCACTGCAGAACCTGTGCATTGAGATGGCGCCGTTCCTGGCCGCAAGTCGCGAGAGCAAGGAAGATGCCGGCTCCAAGGCAGCATGTGCCCCCGTCAGCGGCAGCTGGGGAAATTTCGTTTCGGGGGTAGAAATAAGCTTTTAGCCAAGCAAGCTTTCAAGATCAGACAAAGGCTGGATTGGCTTGATCTTACAATCACCAGTTCACCTGAGCAATGCAGCTATAATTTACAGAGATTCCGCCCACTAGGTCAGCGACTTGGCACAAGCGTCTATTTTTACTTGGCATCTGACATAAACTATGGCGGACCCGGAGCGATTCGAACGCCCGACCCCCAGATTCGTAGTCTGGTGCTCTATCCAGCTGAGCTACGGGTCCGTCTTGAGGCGGGAATTAACGGTGGGGCCAAGGGGATGCAAGAGCGAAAACGACAAAAGGATGAAACTCTTTTTTGGCCCTAGCGCGCCGCAGCCTCGTGGCGGGCTGGAATGCCAGCCATCCCGCGCGGAATCTGGATGCAGAACTGGCTGCCCTCGCCGTCGCTGCGCAGCAGGTCAAGGCGCCCGCCGTGGCCGCGCACCAGATCGGCGGCGATCGTCAGCCCCAAGCCGGTGCCGCCACGCCGCGTGCTGCCGGTGAAGGGCTGGAACAAGTATTCGCGCGCCTTGTCCGGCAGGCCCGGACCGGAATCGCAGACCTTGATCCACCAGTCGGCGTCCCCTTCGCCTGCGCCGATCTCGACCGTGCCGGGCTGGCCGCTGCCCTCAATGGCCTGACGCGCGTTGCGGGCCAGGTTGGCCAGCACCCGGTACAACTGGTCACGGTCGGCGCGAATCATCAGGCTGGCAGGAATGTCGGTCAGGAATTCGACCTGTCCCGCAGATTCGCCGGCCAGCATTTCGGCCTCGACCACTTCGGCCGCCAACTGCGCCAGGTTGAAGCGCGACAGCCTGGGCGCCGGCTCCTCGGCCTTGCCAAAGGCCAGCGTCGTCTCGCACAGGTTCACCGCGCGGGTGATCGAGTTCACCAGCTTGGGTGCGGCGCGGCGCACTTTGGGATCGGCGCTGTCCTCCAGCCGGTCGGCAAAGATCTGGGCCGTCGTCAGGATGTTGCGCAGGTCGTGGCTGATCTTGGCAACCGCCTGGCCCAGCTGGGCCATCCGTTCCTTCTGCTTCAGGGACGAGGTCACGGTACGCTGCATGGACTGCAGCGCGGTTTCGGCCTCGCGCAGTTCGGCCAAGCGGGCATCGGGAATGATAATGTGGCGCGCATCCTCGGGCGCGCTGGCATAGGCCGACATGTGGCTGATCACGCGGTGGATCGGCACCAGGATAAGCCGCTGCGCCGCCAGGAACAGCAGAACAGCCGTCAGGATGGAAAATGCCGCCGATACCGCCAGCAGGCGCAGCCCATAGTCGATCATCGCGGACCGGAGGGGGGCGGTTTCCATCGTGATCTCGATCAGCTGGCCGGCCTGATTCACCGGTGCCCCGATCACCCGGATGACGCGGTTCTGCGAGTCGGCCAGAACGGCCAGGGAATCGTCGATGGTCTGCAGCACGCCTTCGTCCCGCAGGTCGTGCGTGGCGGCGATGGGGCCGGGAATGGGTGAAGACAGGACCAACTGTCGGATGTCGTTGCGACGCAGCACGACGTTGAAGACGCCTGCATTCTGCAGCAGCTCTGATTCCAGGTCCAGTGCAAGGGAATCATCAGTGGCCAGCAGTGCAAGGCTGGCAATCTGTGCCCGCTCCAGCCGCGACTCTAGAAAATCCAGCCGAAAGCCTGCCAGCGACGGCAGCAGAATGAATAATTCGGCCAACAGGACGAACATCGTCGTCAAGGCGGCGAATCGGCCGGAGATTGTGTTCAGTCGCATCGTGTCCGGGTTATGGGGGCGCCGGCGCCGGTTGTCAGCAAAGCAGGGAGCAGGTTGCTTATCAAACGAATGTGATCAATGCACGGTTCCCTGAAACATAGCGGCAGGGATAAGGCACTCTTTATGGGTTTGCACGGTTGACGTGGGCAGGCAGGTCCACTATCCAGCGGGCTTCGAACAACCGGCGCCGTCGCGCAGGGCAGCATCCTGCTACCCTGCCCCGGTCGGACGCCACCCGCAAGACATTGCCATTGGCAAGCTACGACCCGGAGACTGACCATGAAGCGCACCTTCCAACCTTCGAACCTCGTTCGTGCGCGCCGTCACGGCTTTCGCGCGCGCATGGCCACCAAAGGCGGCCGCCGCGTCCTGAACGCCCGCCGCGCCAAGGGCCGCAAGCGCCTGTCGGCCTGATCACATCGATCAAGCCGGCGGCCGCCGCCGCCACATGAAGGCTATCGACATGCCGCCTTTGCCCCGTCCTGCTGAAGATCAGCCCAAGGATGTCGGCTCGGCGGCATTTCGCGTGGCCTCTGACACCCGGTTTCCCATGCCGCCGGTGCTTCGCCAGCGTGCCGATTTCTTGGCTGCTGCGCGGGCGCTGCGCCAAGGGATGCCGGGCTTTCTGCTGCAGGCCCGCCGGCGCGACGACGACGGCCCCGCGCGGATCGGCTTCACCTGCTCGAAGAAGATCGGCAATGCGGTTGCGCGCAATCGGGCGAAGCGTCGCCTGCGCGAAGTCGCGCGGCTTGGCCTGCCGGGCTTGGGTCGGGAAGGTTGGGATTATGTCCTGATCGGACGTCCCGAGGCCACCATCGCCCGCAGCTTTGACGACCTCCGCGACGACTTTGCCCGCGCCATGACCAGGATCCACCAATGACGCCGCTGGCCCGACTGGTCGCGTTGCCGGTGCGCGCCTATCGGCTGGTCGCCAGTCCGTGGGTCGGGCATGGTTGCCGCTTTCAGCCAACCTGCTCGGCCTTTGCGCTGGAGGCGCTGGAGCGTCACGGCGCGTGGCGCGGCGGCCTGATGACCCTGCGGCGGATCGGGCGCTGTCACCCCTTGGGTGGCCACGGCTATGACCCCGTGCTGGGCGCGGACCCGCAACATGACAAGGACGCCTGCGATGCTGGACGACGCTGACGACACCGAGATCCATCCGCTGTTCGCCGGCGCCCCGTCCGGAACGGAATTCCGCAAGCTGCGCAAGCGCCTGGTCCGCGACACCCGCGCCGCAGTCGAGGATTACGGCATGATCCGCCCCGGCGATCGCTGGCTGGTCTGCCTGTCCGGGGGCAAGGACAGCTATGCCCTGCTGGCGGTGCTGCACGAACTGCAGTGGCGCGGCCTGCTGCCGGTCGATTTGCTGGCCTGCAATCTGGATCAGGGCCAACCCAATTTTCCCGCGACCGTTCTGCCCGAATTCCTGAAGGCGCGTGGGGTGCCGCACCGGATCGAATACCAGGATACCTATTCCATCGTGAAGGAAAAGGTTCCGGCGGGCCGTACCTATTGCGCGCTGTGTTCGCGGCTTCGGCGCGGCAATCTTTATCGCATCGCGCGGGAAGAGGGTTGTTCGGCCGTGGTGCTGGGGCATCATCGCGACGACATGCTGGAAACGTTCTTCATGAACCTCTTTCATGGCGGACGGCTGGCGACGATGCCGCCCAAGCTGTTGAACGAGGACGGCGACCTGACGGTGCTGCGCCCGCTGGCCTATGTCTCGGAGGCCGATTGCGAGAAGTTCTCGAAGGCGATGGGCTATCCAATCATCCCATGTGACCTTTGTGGCAGCCAGGAAGGGCTGCAGCGTGTGCAGGTCAAGCGGATGCTGGACGAATGGGAGGCGCGCAGCCCGGGCCGTCGGCAGGTGATGTTCCGGGCGCTGATGAACGTGCGCCCGTCGCATCTTCTGGACCCCGCCTTGTTTGATTTCGCGTCGCTTTTCCCTGCAGGCGGTTCGGTCGACCCGCAGCAGCCGCCGATCCTGCGCAAGGCAGAGCCTGAACATTAACGGAACACAAAGCATTTTGGGCTAAACCGGAGGCCGGTGATTCCGTGAAAGGCCCGGCATGTCCAAGAGTGTAAATCGTCTGCTTTCGCCGTTCCGCAAGTTGCTGGGCAGTTCGCAGGAAACCTGTGACCAGGCGCGCACCGTCCTGTTGCTTCGATTGGAAAATACCGAGCTTCTCAGCCGCCATCTGGACAAGACCGCCATGAGCCACCTTTTGGTTCAGTTGTCCATGACGCTTGGCCGGGCGGTCAGACCCTATGATCCTGTCCAGGTTCTTGCGCCCGGTCTGTTCGCGCTGGTCTTGCGCAACCGCAACGACCGCGACGCAATGCAGGTGGCGCGCAGGCTTCACCAGCAGGGCCAGGCGCCCATCGCGCTGGCAGGCCGATCGGTGACCCCGGTTCTGACCGGCGTGCTGATCCATGCCGAGGCGCCGGAACTGCCGACGGTGGCCGCCCAGATCGAAAACGGCCGCCAGCGCCTGCAGATGCTGGAGGACAGGAAGCTGGGCCAGTTGAACCCCTATGCCCATGATCCCAGGCTTGGCGGCACAGGTCTGGCCGCCACTGTCACCGAGGCGATCGAGGCCCACCAGATCGAGGCGTGGTTCCAGCCCCAGCTGTGCTGCCACACGGGCCGGATCACGGGTTTCGAGGCATTGGCACGTTGGGCGCATCCGCAGCGCGGGCTGCTGCTGCCCGGCGCCTTCATTCCCCAGATGTCCGAAGCCGACCACATCAACCTGACCATGTGCATGCTGGCCAAGTCGATGGCGGCGCTGAAGGCTTGGGATCGCGCCGGCTATGAAGTGCCGACCGTGTCGATCAACATCGCTAATTCAGAACTGTCGGATCGCGGCTTTGCCGACTGCCTGCTGTGGGAACTGGACCGACACGACATCGCTCCGGCCCGCTTGGTGGTCGAGGTGCTGGAAAGTGTCGGCCCGGTCACCTGCAACGCCGAGACCCAGACCAATCTGGGCAAGCTGTCAAAGGCAGGCTGCAGGATCGACCTGGATGACTTCGGCACCGGCTATGCCAGCCTGGATGCGATCCGCCAGTTCGGCATCCACCGGATCAAGATCGACCGGAGCTTTGTGACCGGCTGCGACATCGACGAGGGCCAGCAGCGGATGATTTTGGCGATCATGGCCTTGGCCGAGCGTCTGGGCATCGCTGCCTTGGCCGAGGGCGTTGAGACGCGCGAGGAATATTCGTTCCTGGCCCAGATGGGCTGTGACGAAGTACAAGGTTATGCCATCGCGCGGGCCATGCCGCTGTGCCGGACGCTCGACTTCCTGGCCGCCAACAGTCAAAGCACCGCCAGCCTGCCCGGCATCGCGCGGCACGGCTGAACCAACCGCCCAAGGCCGGCACCCATGCCGGCGCGCGCGCCCTGTCCGCCACGGGACCGGCCGCACATGGTGCCAGAGCCGCCGCGGCTGGTGCCGGTCAGGTACAGCCACACCTCTGCGGGGCGGCAGAGGGCGATTTCCCTGTGCCATAACGGCACGCGGCCCAAATCCGCTTGACCTTTCGGGGTCCCTTCTGTTGAACCGGCGCGACTGACGCGATGACAGTGGTGACGGAAGATGGAAGACAACAACCGCAATCTGATCCTGGCGACAGTCCTGTCGTTCCTGGTGATCCTGGTCTGGTACACGGTCTTCGCCCCCGAGCCCGTGTCGGACCAACCTTCGGGCCAACCCCTGGCTCAACAGACGATCAGCGACCAGCCGCTGCCTACGGATGGCGTCACCGCCGCGCCCGCCGATCTGGGCGCCGCGCCCGATGCGCCGGCTGCCGAACCGATCGGCCGGGTCGCGATCCAGTCGCCTGCCGTCATCGGCTCGATCTCGTTGGCAGGTGGCCGCATCGACGACCTGATGCTGACCCGCTATCAGGAAACGATGGAGCCGGGCTCGCCCGACGTGCGCCTGCTGTCGCCCTCTTCGGCCACCGCCGATGACAGCGTCGTGGCGGGCGGCACCAAGCCTTATTACGCGGTCTATGGCTGGACCCCCGGACCCGGCGTAGATGCTGCGCTGGTGCCGGATCCTGCCACCATCTGGACGCTGGAATCCGGGGATACGCTGGCCCCGGGGCAGCCGGTCACGCTGGCCTGGGACAACGGCGCCGGCCAGATCTTCCGCCGCACCTTCGCGCTGGACGACAACTATCTGTTCACCGTGTCGCAGAGCCTGCAGAACAACGGTGATGCCGCGTTTTCGGCTGCGCCTTACGGCATCATCGCCCGCCACGGCCGGCCCGACACGCAAAACTACTTCGTGCTGCACGAAGGCGTTGTCGGCATGGATGACGGCACGCTGATCGAACAGAAATACAAGGCCATCGCAGAGCTTGAACCAATCGAGCGCGAGGGACGTGCCGAGGTCTACGAGGTTTCCAGCAACGGCTGGATCGGCTTTACCGACAAGTACTGGATGACCACCCTTGCCCCGGCCCCCGGACAGGCGTTCACGGCGGTGATCAAATATGCCGAAGGCGCCGACATCTATCAGACCGAAGCCCGCTTTCCGATGCAGACCGTCCAGCCGGGCACGCAGCTGTCCGCGGACAGCTATCTGTTTGCCGGCGCGAAGGTCTGGGAGGTCATCAGCAGCTACGAGGAGAACCCCGGCATCCAGCGTTTTGTCGATTCGATCGACTGGGGTTGGTTCTATTTCCTGACCAAGCCGATCTTCCGCCTGCTGCACTGGCTGCACGGCATCATCGGCAACATGGGCTGGGCGATCATCGCGCTGACCTTTGTGCTCAAGACGCTGGTCTTCCCGCTGGCCCGCAAGTCCTACATCTCGATGGCGAAGATGAAGGAACTGCAGCCGCAGATGGAGGAGTTGAAGCAGCGGACCGGCGACGACCGCATGAAGTTCCAGAAAGAGGTGATGGAGCTTTACAAGCGCGAAAAGGTCAATCCGGCCGCCGGCTGTCTGCCGATCCTGCTGCAGGTGCCGATCTTCTTCTCGCTCTACAAGGTGATCTTCGTCACGATCGAGCTGCGCCACGCGCCCTGGATCGGTTGGGTGCAGGATCTGTCCGCTCCTGATCCGTCCAGCCTGCTGAACCTGTTCGGCCTGCTGCCTTATGCGGCGCCGGCGCAGGGAACTCTGCTGCACTCGCTGTCGCTGCCGGCGCTGGCCATCCTCCTGGGCATCAGCATGTGGATGCAGCAAAAGCTGAACCCGGCGCCCGCCGATCCGGCGCAAAAGATGATCTTTGCCTGGATGCCGTGGATCTTCATGTTCATGCTGGGCGGATTTGCCTCGGGGCTGGTGCTGTACTGGATCACCAACAACGTGATCACGATCATGCAGCAGTACACGATCATGACCATGCACGGTCACCGGCCCGACATGTTCGGCAACATCAAGTCTTCGCTGCCCACGCGCGGCAAGGGCACCAAGACCAAGGGCGCCGGAAAGTGACGCCGCATCTGGCCCTGATCCGCCGGCACCCGATCAAGTCGGTCGGTGGCGAGGGGCTGGAGACGATCACGCTGCAGGCCGCGCGGCGCCTGCCCGGCGACCGCGAATGGGCGGTCCTGACGGAAACCGGCGAACGCCACGCCACCGCCAGCGAAACCCAGGGGCAGCCGGATCGCTGGCTGCCCAAATCCTGTTTTCTGCGCGGCGTCGCATCAGCCGATCTTCAGGCGGTGAAGGGTGGATGGCACGGCGACCTGCTGCGCCTGTCGCATCCGCGCCAAGGCGAGATCGACCTGAACCCTGCCACCGAAGGGCCGCGCCTGATCGACTGGCTGCGCCCGCTGTGGCCGGCGGCGGCCCCCGCGCCCACGCGCCTGGTGCGCGGGGCCGGGATCTGGACCGACCAAAAATGGCCCTGGGTTTCGATCCTGTCGCTGTCGAGCCTGGCCGAACTGGAGGCGCGGACAGGCCAAGCCCTGGGCGTCCATCGCTGGCGCGGCAACCTGTGGATCGACGGCCTGCCGCCTTTTGCCGAACGAGACCTTGTGGGGCAAGTGATCCGCATCGGGCCGGTCGAACTGCGCGTCGCCGACCATATCGGCCGCTGCGACGCCACCAGCGCCGACACCGCGACGGGGCAGATCGATATCGACATGGTCCGGACGCTGGATCGCCTTTATGGACATACCGATTTCGGCATCTTTGCCGAGGTCGTCACCGGCGGTCCGATCCGCCTTCAGGATCAGGTCATGCTATGAAAGTCTCCTTTCCCGTCGCCCCCGAACCCGATGCCGCCACGCTAGAGGCGGCGCGCCTGCTGTTCGCGGGGCCGGTCGACTTCGTCAAGGGCGTCGTGCACATGGATGGCCTGCCCCCGGCCAACCGCCCCGAAGTCTGCTTTGCCGGGCGCAGCAACGTCGGCAAGTCCAGCCTGATCAACGCCCTGACCGGGCGCAAGAGCATCGCCCGCGCCTCGAACACGCCGGGTCGGACGCAGGAAATCAACTATTTTGCCCTGGGCGAACATTCGTATCTGGTCGACCTTCCCGGCTATGGCTTTGCCAAGGCACCGGTCGCCGTGGTCGCGAAATGGCAGGCATTGCTGAAATCCTATCTGGCCGGTCGGCAGACGCTGCGCCGGGCCTTCTGCCTGATCGATTCGCGTCACGGCGTGAAGGATGTTGATCACGAGATCATGTCCCTGCTGGACCGCTCGGCCGTCCCCTTTCAGGTCGTGATGACCAAGACCGACAAGCTGGGCCCGAACGCGCTGAAGCCCGTGCTGGCCCAAGTCGAAGGCGAATTGCAAAAGCATCCCGCGGCCTTTCCTGAACTGGTCGTGACCTCCTCGGAAAAGGGTCACGGCATCGCGACGCTGCGCGCCATCATCGCCGGGCTGGACTGATCGGCGCCCGCGTCCTAGGGTCCGCCCCGTCAGAAGGGGCCTTGAGGATGAGAACACAAAAGATGAACCGGGACTGGATCGCCACCGCGCGCACGCTATCCGAGGCTCTGCCCTATCTGCAGCGCTATTCCGGCGCCGTCGTTGTCGTCAAGTTCGGCGGCAACGCGATGGGCGACGACGACGCGATGGCGGAGTTCGCGCGCGACATCGTGCTGATGAAGCAGGTCGGCATGAACCCCGTTGTCTGCCACGGCGGCGGGCCGATGATCAACGACCTGCTGGGCCGCCTTGGCATCGAGAGCCGCTTTGTCCGCGGCAAGCGCGTGACCACCAAGGAAACCGTCGAGGTGGTCGAGATGGTGCTGTCGGGTCTGGTCAACAAGCGCATCGTCCAGGCGATCAACGACGCGGGTGGCCGCGCGGTGGGCATCTCGGGCAAGGATGACGACATGATGGTCTGCGAGGCGGACGATCCCGAACTGGGTTTTGTCGGTCGTCCGGTCGAGATGAACGTCCAGATCATCCGTGACCTCTATGGCGCCGGCATGATCCCGGTCATCGCCCCCGTCGCAACCGGGATGGAGGACAACGAGACCTTCAATGTGAACGGCGACACCGCCGCCGGCGCCATTGCCGGCGCGCTGAAGGCCGATCGGCTGCTGCTGCTGACCGACGTGGCGGGGGTCAAGGATGCGTCGGGCCAGGTCGTCACGCAGCTGACCCCGGATCAGGTGCGCGGCATGATCGCCGACGGCCAGATCGCCGGCGGCATGATCCCCAAGACCGAAACCGCGCTGAATGCGTTGGATGACGGCGTGCGCGCAGTGGTGATCCTGGACGGACGCGTGCCCAATGCCTGCCTGCTGGAGCTGTTCACAGAGCACGGCGCGGGCTCGCTGATCCGGACGACCGAACCCCGCGTCAAGCCGCGCGGGCTGCGCCAAGGCGACCCTGGCCTCTGATTCTGCCCACCGCCCCCATCAGGCGATGTGCTTGCGGGGGCGACAGAGGCTGTGGCAGGCTGCCGGAACTGACGGCATGGCAAAAGGCAGCACATCATGACCCCGAACGGACACCGACGCCTGATTCTGACGCGCCATGCCAAATCGGCTTGGGATGATCCTTCGCTTGATGACCATGACCGCCCCCTGAACGACCGCGGCCGCCGCTCGGCGCGCGCCTTGGGCGACTGGCTGGCCAGCCGCGGCTATGAGCCCGAGGAGGTTTTGTGTTCCTCCGCCGCGCGGACGCAGGAAACATGGTCTGTTCTGGCCGGCGCGCCGCTGGAGGTGCGCCCGTTGATCCGCATCGAGCCCGCTTTGTATCAGGCCGGACCCGACCGGATGCTGGCTGTGCTGAAGACGGCGACACAGCCGACGGTGATGATGCTGGGCCACAATCCGGGCATTTCGGAATTCGCAGCCATGCTGCCGGCCCGGCCGCCCATGGATCCGGACTTCCGCCGTTATCCCACGGCAGCGACGCTGGTCGTGGACTTCCAGATCGACAGCTGGAACGACGTGCAGCCCGGTCAGGGCAGCGTCATGGACTTCATCCGGCTAGACGGCCGCGTCTGATCCGACCGACGGAACAAGCGCAGGGGCCGGGCGATGCCGCCCGGCCCCTGCGCCCTAATGCCCCAGAATCTGGCTGAGGAACAGCTTGGTCCGCTCGGATTTTGGGTTGTTGAAAAAGTCGGTCGGGTTGTTCTGCTCGACGATCTGGCCTTGGTCCATGAAGATCACACGGTTCGCCACGGCCTGGGCAAAGCCCATTTCGTGGGTGACGCAGATCATGGTCATGCCCTCCTCGGCCAGCTCGATCATGGTGTCCAAGACCTCCTTGATCATCTCGGGGTCCAGGGCGCTGGTCGGCTCGTCGAACAGCATGATGCGCGGCTGCATGCACAGCGACCGGGCAATGGCCACCCGCTGCTGCTGGCCACCCGACAGCTGGCCCGGATACTTGTCGGCCTGTTCGGGGATCTTGACCTTTTCCAGGAACCGCATCGCCGTTGCCTCGGCCTGCTTGCGGGGTACCTTGCGAACCCAGATGGGTGCCAGTGTGCAGTTTTCCAGGACGGTCAGATGCGGGAACAGGTTGAAGTGCTGAAACACCATCCCGACCTCGGACCGGACCTTGTCGATGTTCTTGATGTCGCTGCTCAGCTCGACCCCATCCACGACGATATGGCCGGCCTGATGTTCCTCCAGCCGGTTGATGCAGCGGATCAGCGTGGATTTCCCGGACCCTGACGGTCCGGCGATGACGATCCGCTCGCCTCGATGGACGGTCAGGTCGATGTCGCGCAGCACGTGGAAGGATCCATACCACTTGTTCATGTTGCGAATGTCGATGGCGACTTCGTCGCTGATCGTCATCTGGCTGCGGTCGATCTGTCGGTTGATCGGTTCGTTCATGGCCTGGGTCCTTACCTGTGGTCACGCTGCAGGCGGCGTTCCAGATACATCGAGTATCGTGACATGCCGAAGCAGATGAGAAAGAAGATGGCGCCGACGAAGATGAACGGCTCCCAGTAGATGCCCTTCCATTCGATGTTCGCCCGCACCGCGTCCGACATGGATTTCAGCGGGTCGTAAAGACCCACAAAGGTCACCAGCGTCGTGTCCTTGAACATCCCGATGAAGGTCGAGACGATGCCGGGAATGCTGATCTTGAGCGCCTGCGGCAGCACGATCAGCCGCTGCGCCTTCCAGTAGTCCAGGCCCAGGGCGTCGGCGGCCTCGTACTGTCCCTTTGGCAGGGCGGCCAAGCCCCCGCGGATCACCTCGGCCATGTAGGCGGCGGCAAACAGCGTCACCATGATGATGACCCGCAGGATGATGTCGAAGCTGGTGCCGGGCGGCAGGAAGTAGTTCAGCAGCAGCGAAGCCACGAACAGCAGCGTGATCAGCGGAACGCCGCGGATGAACTCGATGAAGATCACCGCCAGCGACTTGATCAGGAACATGTCCGACCGCCGCGCCAGCGCCAGCACGATCCCCAAGGGCAGCGACAGGGCGATCCCGGCCACGCCGATGGTGATGGACAGCAGAAAGCCCCCGAACCGGTCCGACCGGACCGCCTCGATGGACAGGGGCAGCACAGCTTGGGCGCTTTGGGCGGCGTCACCAGCCAGCAGCAGCCAGAACAGCACCGTCACAAGGATCGCCCCGACCGTCGCCAGCAGTGGCGAGATGCCCGCCAGCAGTCGCCAGGCCAGCCAGCCCAGCAGCGGCCCGACCAGAACGAAGATCGGCCCCCAGAGGCTGCCGCCCCACAGGAACCAGACGCCCAAGAGCGGATAGATCAGCGAGAACGGCAGCAGCCATGCGATGTTGCGTTCCGAGGCCAGAAGGCCGCCGGCCAGCACCAGCGCGGCAAAGACCAGCCAGCCGACTGGCGCCCCCAGAACCATCATGCACAGCAGCGTGGCAAGGGTGGTGATCGCCAGCACCACGCGCCGGATGATCAGCGAGGCCGAGAACAGGACCGGGGCCAGCGCCACCATCAGCAGTCCAAAGGCCATGGTGGGCCGCCAATAAAGCGTCTGCGGATAGAATCCGAAGACGTACTGGTTCCAGCGTTCGCGAATGACGGCAAAGCAGGCGCCGCGCGCGTTCTCCCCCCAAGTGGCGGCGATGATCTGACGGCACTCGGTCAGGCTGGAGGCGTTCCAGACGGAATGGGCGAACCAGTCCCAGAAGGTCGCCACCAGGAACCAGATGATCAGGATGCCCAGGATTGTCAGGACCGTGTTCACCGCCCCTGAAAACAGGTTCTCGCGCAGCCATTTGACCGCCCCCGATTCGCGCGTGGGCGGTGGGGCCGCGGGCAGCATCGTGTCGCGTACGAAGGGGACGGTTTGGGCGTGGGTGTCGCTCATCCTATCGCTCCTTCAGTTTGACGCTGGCATTGAAGACGTTCATCCCCGCCGAAATGATCAGACTGACTGCCAGATAGGTCAGCATCATCAGCACGATCGCTTCCAACTCGCGGCCGGTCTGGTTCAGCGTTGTGCCGCCAAGCGTGCCGCGCAGGTCCATATAGCCCACCGCAATGGCCAGCGAGCTGTTCTTGGTCAGGTTCAGGTATTGCGAGATCAGCGGCGGCACGATGACCCGCAGCGCCTGCGGCAGGATCACCAGGCTCATGGTGCGGTTCGGGCGCAGGCCAAGGGCGAATGCCGCTTCGGACTGGCCGCGGCTGACCGCCAGGATGCCCGCGCGCACGATCTCGGCGATAAAGGCCGCGGTGTACAGCGTCAGCGCCAGCCACAGCGCCACCAGGCCGTTCGACACGTTCAGCCCGCCGGTAAAGTTGAAGCCCTGCAAGGATGGCGGCTCCAGGTGCAGGCCAAAGTACCAGATCAGGAACAGCGACGGCAGCACCATGACAGCCAGGCTTTTCCACCAGGTCACGGGGCGGTCTCCGGTGCGGTCCTGAACCCTCTGCGCATGATCGCGGATCATCCGCCGCAGCATCCAGCCCCCGACCAGCGCCACCACAAAGGCGATGGTTGCCCAGTTGAAGGTGATGCGCGCGCCCAGGTCCAGGCTGCCGGGGTCGTTGGTCATGCCCAGGGTCGGGATCGCGGTATAGCGGTTGGTCAGCGCCACATTGTCGAACAGGATCATCGACATGGTCGCATTTTCGCCGCGATAGGCATTGGGGGGCGGCAGGATCTCGGTGAAGATCGCGTAGATGATCAGGATCCACAGCAGCAGCGGCATGTTGCGGAAGATCTCGACATAGACGGTCATCAGCCGCGCGAACAGCCAGTTCCGCGACAGGCGCGCCACGCCGACAAGGATGCCCAGCACAGTGGCCGCAATGCAGCCCAGGACCGACACGATCAGCGTGTTCAGCAGCCCGACGACCGAGGCGCGCAGATGCGTGTCGTCCGAGGTGTAGGGGATCGGCGTCTGCGGGATGTCATAGCCTGCACGCTGGAACAGGAAGCCAAAGTCAAAGCTTTTGCCCATCAGGGCCAGGTTGCGCAGCGTGTTGTCGATCAGCCACCACAGGCCCAGCATGACCAGAATGAACACGATGACCTGAAAGGTCAGGGACCGATAGCGCCGATCATTGATCAGCATGCTCAGCCGGAACGGCGGGCTCGCCGATGCCGAGACGTCCGTCATTGTCTTTTACCCCTGTCACCCGCCCTCGGCTTTTTGCCGCTTTGTTCGCCGGCGGGTTTGTCGTTGGTGGTGCCCCAAAGGGTCGGGACCGGGCCCCGCATGGGTCCGGTCCCCTCGTCTCAGCCGATCAGCGGAACGGCGGGGTGTAAAGCAGGCCGCCCTGGGTCCATTGGGCGTTCAGGCCGCGGGCCAGGCCGATGGGGGTCTGCTCGCCGATGTTGGCCGCGAAGATCTCGCCATAGTTGCCGTTGGCCAAAATCGCGCGACGGGCCCATTCGGCGTCCAGCCCGATCATCGCACCCAGTTCGTCGGTGGTGCCCAGCAGGCGCTGGACCTCGGGATTGGTGGACGAACGCACCAGCTCCTCGATGTTGCGCGAGGTGACGCCGTATTCCTCGGCGGCGATCAGCGCGTTCAGGGTCCAGCGTGCGATGTCGCCCCAGTTGTTGTCGCCGTGGCGGACTGCCGGCCCAAGCGGTTCCTTCGAGATGATCTCGGGCAGGATGATGTGGTTTTCCGGATCGGCGAATGCCGCCCGCGTTGCCGCCAGACCCGATGCATCGGTCGTATAGGCGTCGCAGGCGCCGGCCATGTACTGCTGCTCGCCCTCGGCATTGCTGTCGATGTTGACGGGCGTGTACGTCATGTTGTTGGCGCGGAAATAATCGGCCAGGTTCAACTCGGTCGTGGTGCCGGTCTGGATGCAGATCGTGGCGCCTTCCAGCTCCTTGGCCGAGGTCACGCCCAGGTCGCGACGGACCATGAAGCCCTGGCCGTCGTAATAGTTGACCCCGACGAAATCCAGCTTGAGGTCGGTGTCGCGCGAATAGGTCCAGGTCGAGTTGCGGGCCAGCACGTCAACCTCGCCCGAGGACAGCGCAGTGAAGCGCGTCTGGCCGGTGGTGGGCACGAACTTGACCTTGCTTGGGTCGCCCAGCACGGCGGCGGCCAGCGCCCGGCAATAGGCCACGTCAAAGCCGGTCCAGTTGCCGTTCGCATCCGGGGCGGCGAAACCAACCAGGCCGGTGTTCACGCCGCAGTTCAGCTCTCCGCGTTCCTTGACCTGGGCCAGGGTGGATCCTTCTTGGGCAAAGCCCGCGCCCGCAAGCAGGGTTGCGGCGGCCACCGTTCCCAGGAAAACCGATTTTTTCATTTCTACCTCTGTGTTGGAGCGTTCTTGGGCCGACCGTGATCGACCGAACGAGGTCCCGACCGCATTCACGGCCCATTTTTTATAAGACCGCGCAAACATGCGACCCTAATAGGCGGTATTGTGCCAATACATGTTCACACGTCAAGGACCGCGTCCGTGACGGCAGGCGCTTTCAACCCCGACGGGACAGATGCCACAGCCGCTCTGCCCATTCGATGGCCACCAGGCGGCCTTGGGCTGCCTCACGCGCCTCTTCGTCCTCGCCCCACCGTTCGATCTGAAATTCCTCGTCGATGCGGGCGATCCGGTGCGCCTCGGCCCCCGTGATGCGGCCCCGGATCACCGCCAAGCCCAGGACCAGCGAGCCGGGAACGGTCACCAGATCATGCAGGGCGGTCAGCCCCCACAGGTCCAGCGCGGCGACTTCGGCACGCAGCCGCTGCAGCGCGGCCGGGTCCTGATCAATGGGAATCACCCCATGCGTGATCCGCAGCGGCGCCCGCAACTCGATTGCGGCCCAGTCCACCAAAGGGTCCCAGCTGTCGGCCTGTCGCTGGATCAGGACCTCGGGCTCGGTCGCACGATAGGACAGCAGGTCGGTCGCGCCATATTCGGTCAGCATGTCCGCCACCGCCTCGAACTGCGGGGCGACCTTTTCCAGCGCGGAATTGGCGGCGCGGGTCAGGGGCATCGTGTGGGGCAGGATCTCGGCCTCCTGTGCCTGCCACTCGGCGGCAATGGCTTGGGCCAGTTCCTCGGTCGGCAGGATCAAGGGGTTCTTGGCAGGTGTGCGCAGCTGGCGGTCGTCCAGCCGCACCTCCCATCCGCCAGCTGCGGGATGAGTTGAAACTGTCTTCCAGAACCGCCGCGCCTTCCACTCGCTCATGCTGCCCACTCCTCGATGGCTTTCGTCAATGCCGCGAAATCCCTGACGATCTGCGCCGCACCCGCATCGGACAAGGCCGCGACCGGATGATAGCCCCAGGTGACGCCGAATCCCGCCACGCCGGCCGCGCGCGCCATCTGCATGTCAAAGGTGGTGTCCCCGATCATCACCGCACGCCCAGCCTCGGCCCCGGTTTCCGCCAGCGCCGCCCAGAGCATCGAAGGATGCGGCTTGGAGGGATGCCCGTCGGCCGTCTGCAGGCTGAGGAAGCGCCCCTGCAGCCCATGCGCGGCGATCATCGCATCCAGGCCCCGCCGCGACTTGCCCGTGGCGATCGCCAGCAACAGGTCGTCCCGCCCGGCCAGCCGATCAAGACAGTCCAGTGCGCCAGGGTTAAGCGGCGCCGCCTGGTTCAACCGCGCCTTCATGAAGCTGTCCTTGTAGCCCTCGACGATCCGGGCCTGCATGGCGGCGTCAGCCTCGGGCGCCAGCTGCGCGACGGCCACCGGCAAAGACAGCCCGACGATCGTCAGCACCTGGGCCTTGGGCAGCGGTTCAAGCCCCGCCTGCGCGAAGGCAAAGCTCATCGCGTGATGGATGTGGTGCTGGCTGTCCACCAGCGTGCCATCCACGTCAAAGACGATAAGCCTCATTCGACCTCCGCAAAGGGATCGTCGGGCACGTCGTTCTCGTGCCAGCCCACCGATTTCCAGGTTCGCTGCATATGTTCGGGCAGAGGCGCGGTCAGGGTCATGCGCTTTTTGGTGATGGGGTGTTCGAAAGTCAGGCTGCGGGCATGCAGGTGCAGCTTCTTGCTGATCTCTCCGCCCAGCTGCGCGCCCCAGCCGTCGCCCAGGTTTTCCTGGCCCGAGCCGCCGTACTTGCCGTCACCCACAATGGGATGGCCCAGTTCGGCCATGTGGGCACGCAGCTGATGGGTGCGCCCGGTGATCGGCACCAGCGCGCACCAGCTGGCCCGCGTGGCCAGCGCATCCAGCACGGCATAGTCGGTCGTGGCGCGCTTGGCGCCCTCGGTCTTGTCGATGTCGCGGGGGTGCACCGCGATCATCTTTTCGTTGTCACCGCCACGGCCGCTGCCGCCCTTGACCAGGCCATAGCGAATCGTGCCCATGCGCGGATGCGGCACGCCCGCCACCGCCGCCCAATAGATCTTGCGCGTGGTGCGCGACCGGAACGCCTCGGACAGCGCCCGCGCCACCCGGTCCGTGCGGGCCAGCAGCAGCACGCCCGACGTGTCCTTGTCCAGCCGGTGCACCAGCTTGGGCCGATCCTTGAAGCCGAACATCAGCGCCTCGGTCAGCCCGTCCACATGGCGGCTGCCCTGGCCGCTGCCCCCCTGGCTGGGCAAGCCCGGCGGCTTGTTCAGGGCGATGATGTGTTCATCCTTCCACAGCACTGCGGCCTGGATCATCTCGACATCGCTGTCCAGCATCCGGGGGCCAAGCGGACGCGGCGCCCGTTCCTGGGCCGGCTGCGCGTCGGGCAGCGGGGGGATGCGGATCTCCTGCCCGGTCTCGATCCGGGTGGCGGCTTTCGCGCGCCCGCCATCCACGCGCAGCTGGCCAGTGCGGCACATCTTTTCGACGGCCCCCTGCGTCAGCTGCGGAAAGCGCTTCTTCAGCCAGCGATCAAGGCGCATGTCGCCCTCATCCAGGCCGACCGTGATGGTCTGCACGCCGCTCATGCCCAAATTCCTCGTCCCAAGGCCAGCCCGGCCGTGACCGCCGCCAGCGACAGCAGGACCGATCCCGCCACATAGACCAGCGCACCAGCGCCCTGGCCGCGTTCCCACATCGTCAGCACATCCAGCGAAAAGGCCGAAAACGTGGTAAATCCCCCCAGGATGCCGGTCAGCAGCAGGGGCGCCCAAGCGGACCCAAGCCGATGCGTCAGCAGCGCGGCCAGCAGGCCCATCAGAAAGCTGCCCAGCACATTGACCAGCCCGGTCGCGAGCCACGCCAGCGGCAGCGCGCGATACAACGCATAGCGGCAGGTGGCGCCAATGGCGCCGCCGACGGCGACCTGAAGAAAGGGGTTCATCATGCCCGCGTCTGTGTGGCCGCCGGCGTGCAAAGTCAACCGCCGCGCTTCAGCCGCTGCTGCACGAACCAGTCCAGGCGGCGCTTCAGTTCGCGTTCGAACCCCCGCTCCACCGGCGTGTACAGGACCGGGCGCTTCAGCCCGTCAGGGAAATAGTTCTGGCCGCTGAATCCGTCCTCGGCATCGTGATCATAGGCATATCCCGCACCATAACCCTGATCCTTCATCATCTTGGTGGGCGCGTTCAGGATATGGGAAGGCGGCATCAGGCTGCCGGTGCGCCGTGCCTCGGCGCGGGCGTTCTTGTAGGCCGCGTAGCCTGCGTTCGATTTCGGGGCCAGCGCCAGATAGATGACGGCCTGCCCCAAGGCCAGTTCGCCCTCGGGGCTGCCCAAGCGTTCATAGAGCGACCAGGCATCCAGGCAATGGCGTGCGGCGGCGGGGTCGGCCAGGCCGATATCCTCAATCGCCATTCGGGTGATGCGGCGCGCCAGATAGCGCGGGTCCTCGCCCCCCTCCAGCATTCGCGCCAGCCAGTACAACGCCGCGTCGGGGTCGCTGCCCCGGACCGATTTGTGCAGAGCCGAAATCAGGTTGTAATGTTCATCGCCGGACTTGTCATACTTCGCGGCCCGCTTCATCAGCCGCTTCGCCAGCATGTCGGGGTCGATCTTCGCCTCGGTCTTCCAGGCGGCGACTTGCTCGATCAGGTTCAGCGCGGCGCGGCCGTCGCCGTCGGCCATCTCCAACAGGGCCTCGCGCGCCTCCGCAGTCAGCGGCAGCTTGCGGTCCAGTTCGCGCTCGGCCCGTTGCGCCAGCAACTCCAGGTCGGCCAGCGACAGGCGCTCCAGCACGATCACCTGGGCGCGGGACAACAGCGCGGCGTTCAGCTCAAAGGATGGATTTTCCGTCGTGGCACCGACCAGCAGGATCGTGCCATCTTCCATATGCGGCAGAAAGCTGTCCTGCTGCGCCTTGTTGAAGCGGTGGATCTCGTCGACGAACAGCAGCGTCGCGCGTCCCTGCTGGCGGCGCATCTTGGCGGCGTCGAACACCTTGCGCAGTTCGGGTACGCCGCTGAAGATCGCGCTGATCTGCACGAAAGCCAGATCCGTCTCGTCCGCCAGCAGGCGGGCGATCGTTGTCTTGCCGACCCCCGGTGGGCCCCACAGGATCAGCGAGGACAGGCTGCCCACAGCCAACATGCTGCCCAAGGGGCCGTCCGGACCCAGCACCCTCCCCTGCCCGATCACCTCGGACAGGCGCGCAGGCCGGATCCGGTCGGCCAAGGGCCTGACCCCCGTCGCGGACGGGGGTTTTGGTGGCGGGTTCATGTCGAAAAGATCAGCCATGGCAGCCCATTCTAGGCGCAGCCCGGCATCTGCAACAGCCCTGTTCGACCGGGCGTCTGCGGGTTAATGCATCTTGGCGGCCAGATCGATGGCCACGCATTGGAAATTGGCGTCGTCAATCCACAGCTCGCGGCCCAATGCCTCGGCTTCCAGCCCGCAGCGCCCGTACCAGCGCGGCCAGTTCGCCCCCGTCAGCGCGATCAGCTTGGTCGCCCCCATGTCGCGGGCCGAGCCCGTCATCGCCTCAACCATCTTGAAATGCACCTTGCGACGGTACATCTGCGGGATTGAATGGCTGACGAAGACGCGCGAACATTCCCATACATGGGGATCCACCGGCGCCTTGTCATAAAGAAGATCCTGCGGGATCGAGCCGCCAAGAATTCCCTCCTGAGCGTCGCGGATCATGTAGGAATAGATCCCGCAGCGAGCGATGGTGGGCGTCAGCCGGATGCCGGCCAAAACTTCGCCCATGTCGTGGATCGCGATCCAGCGGCTCTGCGGCGTGTCATACTGGTCAAACTCCATGTCCTCGGCTTCGGGCAGGTCCCAGTTCTTCTGGATGATGAAGCTCTGCTTGCGGGCGCGAAACAGGTTTGCGAATAATTCGCCGTGATTATGTAAATTTGAAAAGGAAAGTGTGGTCGTCTGCATCTGCTACTCCTGGGGTGTGAGGGCACCCTCCATGCCTCGCGGCCCCCTTTGGGCGACAACATCTACAGCAACCGGTACTCCTTGGCCCTCTGGAGCGCCTCGGCAGTCGTCCGCGCCTTCAGACGCTCCCGGACAGAAATCAGCCTTGCCTTGAACGCGCTTTCGGTAATGCCAAGCTTGGCAGCCGCTGCTGCATGACGGTCACCCTCCGCAATGCATCGGAGGGCTTCTTTTTGAGCCTTTGTCAGGCTCGCCGGGGGCTCCGTCATCTCGTGAAGCCGCCAGACTGTGGTCGAGATTTCCTGGATCTCGGCATCGGTGAATTCGCGGTCCCCGCGGGCGAACGAGGCGATCGTCCGGGAGGCGATCGGCCCATGCGACACCGTCAGCCCGAAAGTCAGGCCGTGGGCCGCCGCATCCTTGAGGATGTTGAACGGGTCCGGAATGGGCAGCGCCGACCATCTGCAGGCGCCGGTCGTGGAAAAGCCCCATGCAATCGTCGGGTCACGCAGGGCGTAGCCGTTCTGGGAATAGAACTCGGACCATTCCTCGGCATATGTCTGGAACTGCATCAAGGGGGCAGCAAAACGGATGTGCAGCCCGACAAAATACCCCGACGAGGCAATCTTGCCGAGGGTTCGTAGACCAGCGTTTATGTCTGCGCGTGATGACATGGCTTTTTAGACAAATTGAAATTGTTGCGGCCAACGACGAATGTAGCTTTGCCCTCTTTTCGTTTCCAGTTGGTTAACAACCGACATTTTTCTTTCGAATACATGTGCCTCCCGCCCCGGAATCGCCGCCGAAGGGCGGGGCGTCCGTCTGTCGATGATATATGTGCGATGACTCTCGCGGAAGCTTAAGAATTGCCCTTTCCGCTACGTCAACCTGATCAAGTCGTATTGAAGTTTCCAACAATCAAAAGGCCCTGCCACGATCATCGTGACAGGGCCCCTGCGTTTTCCGGCCTGACCGGATTTACTCCTCGGCAGCCGCCTCGGCTTCCAGTCGCGCGCGGTCTGCGGCGCCCTTGGCGGAAGGATCACGATCCACCAGCTCGATGATTGCCATCGGCGCCATGTCACCATAGCGGAACCCGGCCTTCAGGATGCGGACATAACCGCCCTGGCGGTCCTTGTAACGGGCGCCCAGCTCTCCGAACAGCTTGGCAACATGAATGTCCTGCTTCAGCTGCGCATCGGCCTGACGGCGCGCATGTAGGTCGCCGCGCTTGGCCAGCGTGATCAGCTTTTCGACGATCGGACGAAGTTCCTTGGCCTTGGGCAGGGTCGTCTTGATCTGCTCATGCTCAATCAACGAGCCGGCCATGTTGGCGAACAGTGCCTTGCGGTGTTCGTGAGTACGGTTGAGGCGGCGATAGCCACGGGCGTGACGCATGATGTGTCTCCTATTACGTCTTTTGCTTTGTCCGGCAGCCCATGCGTGCGGGCCGCTCTCCTTGGGGCGGATTGCCCGGGGTGGCAGGGCGCCAAGGCGCCCCGCCGATAGATCAGAACTGATCGTCGAAACGCTTGGCCAGATCCTCGATGTTCTCCGGCGGCCAGTCGACAACGTCCATGCCAAGATGGAGGCCCATGCCCGACAGCACTTCCTTGATCTCGTTCAGGGACTTGCGGCCAAAGTTCGGGGTTCGCAGCATCTCCGCTTCGGTCTTCTGGATCAGGTCGCCGATATAAACGATGTTGTCGTTCTTCAGGCAGTTGGCCGAACGTACAGACAGTTCCAGTTCGTCCACCTTCTTCAGCAGGCGGGGATCGAATTCCAGACCCTCGTCGCTGTCCTGACGGGTGGCCGACTCGGGCTCGTCGAAGTTAACGAAAACCGACAGCTGATCCTGGACGATGCGCGCGGCATAGGCCACAGCGTCCTCGGGCGTCAGCGAACCATCAGTTTCGATCTTCATCGTCAACTTGTCATAGTCCAGAACCTGCCCTTCGCGGGTAGGCTGCACTTCGTAGCTCACACGCTTGACCGGAGAGAAGATCGCATCGATCGGGATCAGGCCGATGGGCGCATCTTCGGGACGGTTCTTGTCGGCCGCGACATAGCCCTTGCCCGTCTGCACGGTCAGTTCCATGTTCAGTTCCGCACCGTCATCCAGATGGCAGATGACATGCTCGCGGTTCAGGACGGTGATGCCGGCGGTTTCCTGAATGTCAGACGCCTTGACCTCACCCGGACCCTTGGCGGACAGCGTCAGGCGCTTGGGCCCTTCGACGTCCATCTTCAGCGTCACACCCTTCAGGTTCAGCACGATATCGGTCACGTCCTCACGGACGCCCGCGACGCTGCTGAATTCGTGCAGGACGTTGTCGATCTGCACGGCGGTAATGGCGCCGCCCTGCAGCGAGGACAGCAGCACGCGGCGCAGCGCGTTGCCGAGGGTCAGGCCGAAGCCCCGCTCCAGCGGCTCGGCAACCAACGTGGCAGTCCGGGTCGCATCAGCGCCCGGTTTGACGACCAGCTGGGTCGGCTTGATCAGTTCGGCCCAATTCTTGTGGATCATGGATTTTCCTCCATACCTGTCCCCGACCCATGACCAAGGCCGGAAACGCCCGAGGTGAAATGCGAAAGTCCGGCCCGCGCGAAATCGCCGCGCGGACCGGTCAAGAATGATCCAGGATCAGACGCGGCGACGCTTGGGCGGGCGGCAGCCGTTATGCGCGATCGGCGTCACGTCACGGATGGCCGTGATGTTGAAGCCGGCGGCGGCCAGAGCGCGCAGAGCCGACTCGCGGCCCGAGCCTGGGCCTTGGACTTCGACGTCGATGGTGCGGACGCCATGTTCCTGGGCTTTGCGGGCTGCATCCTCGGCAGCCATCTGAGCGGCATAAGGGGTCGATTTGCGCGACCCCTTGAAGCCCATGGTGCCGGCCGAGGACCATGCGATCGCGTTGCCCTGGACGTCCGAGATCAGGATCTTGGTGTTGTTGAAGCTGGAATTCACATGCGCAACGCCGGTGGCGATGTTCTTGCGTTCCTTGCGCTTCATGCGGGTCTTGTCACGTGCCATGTCGCTTGCCCCTTACTTCTTCTTGCCGGCGATCGGCTTCGCCGGGCCCTTGCGGGTGCGGGCATTGGTGTGCGTGCGCTGGCCGCGAACCGGCAAGCCGCGACGGTGACGCAGGCCACGATACGAACCAAGGTCCATCATGCGCTTGATGTTCATCTGAACTTCGCGGCGCAGGTCGCCTTCGACGGTCAGGTTGGCATCGATGTATTCGCGGATGGCCAGAACTTCGGCATCCGACAGTTCGTTGACGCGGCGCGTGCGGTCGATGCCGACGCCTTCGCAGATCTGTTCGGCGTACATGTCACCGATGCCGTGGATATAGGTCAGGGCGATGGGGACGCGTTTCCCCGTCGGAATGTTGACGCCAGCAATACGAGCCACGCGTTTTCCTTTTCAGTTGCGGTTCCGTAGCGCCGGAACCTTTTTTCACAACGCAAGGCCCGAAAGCTGTGCCTTCGGGCCATTCGATGGTCCACCCGCGGACCGGGTGATTCTCTTGCGAGATGCCGTGACTTATCGGCACATCACGTCAAGGTCAAGCCTTGGGGCCGGTCCCGTCCAAGGCTGCCGCGATCTGGGCGGAAACCTCGTCCATTTCGGCCAGGCCGTCAACTTGGGTCAGCTTGTCCTTGGCGTAATAGTAGCCGATCAGCGGCGAGGTCTTCTTGTAGTATTCCAGCAGCCGCGTCTTGAGGCTGTCCTCATTGTCGTCGGCGCGGCGCTTGAGATCGGTGGAGCCGCAGACGTCGCAGACGCCCGCGACCGCGGTAGGCTTGGTCTGATCATGATAAACTTCGCCACAGTTACCGCAGGTGAATCGGCCGGTAATGCGGCGTACCAGCGCCTCGTCATCGACCTGCATCTCGATCACTGCATCCAAAGACATCCCGGTCTCGGACAGAAGCTGCCCCAGGGCATCGGCCTGCCCCAAGGTGCGGGGAAATCCGTCGAAGATGAAGCCCGCGCCGCCCCCGGCCAGCTGTTCACGGATCAGGCCGATGACGATCTCGTCGGTGACCAGCTGCCCGCGATCCATGACCTCGGCCACCCGCTTGCCCATCTCGGTGCCCGAACTGCGGGCGGCGCGCAGCATGTCGCCGGTCGACAGCTGGACCATGCCTCGATCTTCGACCAAGCGGCGTGCCTGAGTGCCTTTTCCGGCGCCCGGTGGGCCAAGCAGGATGATGTTGATTGTCATGGCGTCTGTCCCCCTCAGTCGGCCCTTTTGCGGCCTTGTCGGTTTCGGCGCGGGCCTTGCCGGCCCGCCCCCGCGGCTCGGTCAGCGGCGCGACGGCAAGCGGCGCGGCTTTGCGGTGCCAGGTTTGCGTTTACCACGCAGCTGCGATTTCTCAATCAGCCCTTCGTACTGATGGGCCAGCAGGTGGCTTTGGACCTGGTTGATCGTGTCCATCGTCACCGACACCACGATCAGCACCGAGGTGCCGCCCAGATAAACCGGGATCGACAGCTGCGTGCGCAGGATTTCGGGCATCAGGCAGACGAGCGCCAGATAGGCCGATCCGATCACCAGCACGCGGTTGACGACGTAGTCCAGGTATTCCTGCGTGCGCTTGCCCGGCCGGATGCCCGGAATGAAGCCGCCCTGGTTCTTGAGGTTGTCCGCCACGTCATCGGTCTTGAACGACACGTTCTGCGTGTAGAAATAGGTGAAGAAAACGATCATCGACGCAAAGAACAGCAGATAAAGCGGCTGGCCTGGACCGAAATAGGCCAGGATCACCGACATGATCGGCCCGGTCTCGTTGCCCGAAAAGGTCGAGATGGTGATCGGCAGCAGCAGCAGCGAGCTGGCAAAGATCGCCGGGATCACGCCGGCCGGGTTTACCTTTACCGGCAGGTGACTGGACTGGCCGTCATAGACCTTCATACCGACCTGGCGCCGCGGATACTGTATCCGGATCTTGCGCAGCGCCCGCTCCATGAACACCACGAAAGCGATGATGGCGATCAGCATGACGATCACGAACAGGATCACGGGGGTCGAGATGGCCCCTGTGCGGCCCTGCTGGAAGAAATTCGCGAGTGCCGCCGGCACTTCGGCTAGGATGCCCACGAAAATGATCAGCGAGATGCCGTTGCCGACGCCGCGGGCGGTGATTTGCTCGCCCAGCCACATCAGGAACATCGTGCCGCCGACCAGGGTGATCACCACCGAGGCTTGGAAGAACAGACCGGCTTCGTGCGCAAGGCCACCAGCTTCAAGGCTGCGGGCCAGTCCGTATGCTTGGAACAGCGCCAGCGCCACTGTGCCGTAGCGGGTATACTGGTTGATCTTCTTGCGGCCCTGCTCGCCTTCCTTCTTCAACTGCTCCAGCGACGGGACCATTGAGGTCAGCAGCTGCACGATGATCGAGGCCGAGATATAGGGCATGATGCCCAAGGCAAAGACGCCCATCCGGCCAAGGGCGCCGCCGGTGAACATCGACAGCATGCCGCCGATGCCGGACTGGGCCTGGTCCATGAAGTTGCGCAGCGCCGCCCCGTCGATGCCGGGAACGGGGATATAAGTCCCAAGGCGGTACATGATCAGCACGCCGATCGTGAACCAGATCCTCTGGCGAAGTTCCGTGGCCTTTCCGAGCTGCCCCCAGGAGAGGTTCGCGGCCATCTGTTCTGCGGCTGACGCCATATGAAGTCCGTCCCGTGTCATGACAGCGCCGCCGACCCGTTTTCCGGGGACCGGCGGCGCCTGAAAACCTAGATGCTATCTATGGGGCGGGAAAGCCCCGATCAACAGCTTATTCGGCCGCCGCCGCGACTGCGGGCAGCGTGACCTTGCCGCCAAGCTTCTCGACCGCCTCGACGGCGGCCTTCGACGCGCCGGTAACGACGATGGTCAAGCCGGCCTTCAGTTCGCCTTTGGCCAGCAGGCGGATGCCATCCAGCTTGCGGCGCACCAGACCCGAAGCGACCAGCGCGTCTTCGGTCAGTTCAGCCGAACCGTCGATCTTGCCCGCGTCGATGAACCCTTGGATCTGGCCCAGGTTGACAACGGCAAACGACTTGGCGTTCGGCTTGGTGAAGCCGCGCTTGGGCAGGCGGCGGTACAGCGGCATCTGGCCGCCTTCATAACCGTTCAGCGCAACGCCGGAACGCGAGCTCTGGCCCTTGATACCACGGCCGGCGGTCTTGCCCTTGCCGGAGCCGGGACCACGCGCCACGCGCTTTTTCTTGCGGTTGGCGCCGTCATTGTCGCGGATTTCATGAAGTTTCATATCGCTTCTCCTTCGCCGGACGCACCCTCGAAGCGAAACAGGGGGCCACGGCATTTCTTGGTTCTTGAGTCGGTGCGCCAATCGGCACCGGGGCCCTATACCCGCATTTACCGCCACTTTCAAGCGATGCGGAAACCACGGCAGCCGGTCCATCCAGCCGCAACACCCACTTGTGTCTTGAGCGCGCCGCGGGGCTTGCTAGGGCAGGACCAGACGCTTCACAACCGAGACTGCCATGACCTTTTCGCGTGTTCTTTCCACTGCCGCAGCGCTCCTGCTTCTAGGAGCCGGCGCCTCCCTTGGCGCCGAGCCGACGCTGTGCACGGCCCGCATCAACGCCAAGGACGTGGTCCTCGGCTATGACAAGGACGAGGCGCGGCTCGGCGATACCTATTCGCGCCGCGAATTGCTGGCGACCAGGTGGGGCAGGCATGACTGCCCCAGCTATGTGGTCCTGCGCAGCCTGACGCCCGAGTTGAGCGACGAGGAGCGCCTGCCCTTCTGCCTGCGCTTTGACGAGCAAACCGAATCAGTTGCGGGCTATGACTTGGGGGCGCGGGATGCCTGGGGGCGCTGCCGACAGGCATCAGGTTCTGTCTGCAACCGCGTGAACCAGACCGCAGGTGCGGCGGGTGCGCTGACCTCGGCTGCGGCCCGTCGGTCCGTTCAGGGACTGCAGGCTTTGCCCGACGGCTCTGGGGCGGTGATCCTCAGCGGGACCGGAACCGCGATTTCCGCCGCGCTGACATCGCTTGGCGGGACGGCGGCGGCTGTCGCGGCCTCGCCTGTTCTGCTGACGGGCGCTGCTGTCTCGGTCGTGGCGGTCGGCGGCACGCTCTATGCCTGCCGCGAAGGGCAATAGGCCCTGCCGCCGTCGAAAACGCAAAACGCCCCGCTCTCGCGGGGCGTTCCTTACAACCAAGCGGGCCGGCTCAGTTCTTTTCTTCGATGATGGTCACCAGGTGCGGGATCTTGTTGACCATGCCGCGCACGGACGGAGTATCCTCCAGCTCACGCGTGCGGTTCATCTTGTTCAGGCCCAGACCCTTCAGCGTGGCACGCTGGTCGGCAGGGCGGCGGATCGGCGAACCGATTTGCTTAACGACGATGGTTGCCATCAGTCTTGCTCCTTACGCTTCGACAGCGGCGTCAGCCGGCTTGTCGCCCGAAGGCAGGATATCTGCCACCTTCTTGCCGCGGCGTTGCGCGACCGAACGGGGGCTCGATTCCTTCTTCAGACCGTCCAGCGTGGCGCGGATCATGTTGTAGGGGTTCTGCGAACCCTGCGATTTGGCCACGACGTCCTGAACGCCCAGCATCTCGAATACAGCGCGCATCGGACCGCCGGCGATGATGCCGGTGCCCGGAACGGCAGTGCGCATGATCACCTTACCGGCGCCATGACGGCCTTCGATGTCATGGTGCAGGGTACGTCCATCCCGCAGCGGGACGCGGACCAGGCTGCGCTTGGCCTGCTCGGTGGCCTTGCGGATCGCCTCGGGGACCTCCTTGGCCTTGCCCTTGCCAAAGCCGACGCGGCCGCGCTGGTCACCGACGACGACCAGTGCTGCAAAGCCAAAGCGCTTGCCACCCTTGACGGTCTTCGACACGCGGTTGATCGCGACAAGGCGATCCTGGAATTCCGGGTTCTCGTCGCGCTCTTCGCGGCGACCCCGGCGGTTGTCACGTTCTGCCATGAGGCATTCCTTGTAAGGTGGCGCGCCAAACGCGCCGTTTGTGTCAATCCTAGTGGACCCGCGGCGCGGCCACGGGTCCCCGGATCATCGGGGCGGCGCAGACGCCGCCCGCAGGATCAGAACTTCAGCCCGCCTTCGCGCGCCGCCTCGGCCAAGGCCTTGATCTTGCCGTGGAAGATGAAGCCGCCGCGGTCGAAGACGACTTCTTCCACGCCGGCAGCCTTCGCACGCTCGGCGATTGCCGAACCGATCTTGGCCGCGGCCTCGACGTTGTTCTTGCCCACCAGGCCGAAGTCCTTCTCCAGCGTGCTGGCCGAAGCCAAGGTCACGCCGTTCAGGTCGTCGATGACCTGAACCGAGATGTTCTTCGAGGACCGGTGAACCGACAGCCGCGGGCGGCCGTTCGACATAGCCCGCAGTTTGTTCCGCACGCGCAGGCGGCGCTTCTGGAACAGCTCTTGCTTTTTCAGTGCCATTTCATGCGCCCCTTACTTCTTCTTGCCTTCCTTGCGGAAGACATACTCGCCCTTGTAGCGGATGCCCTTGCCCTTATAGGGTTCAGGGCGGCGCCACTCGCGGATGTTCGCGGCAACCTGACCAACAAGCTGCTGGTCGATGCCTTCCACAACGATTTCGGTCTGCTTCGGCGCCGTGATCGTGACGCCCTGCGGCACCTCGAAGTTCACGTCGTGCGAGTAACCCAGAGCCAGCTTCAGGACGTTGCCCTGCATGGTGGCGCGGTAACCCACGCCCTGGATTTCCAGCTCTTTCTTGAACCCGGTCGACACACCGGTCGTCAGGTTCTCGATCATCGAGCGGGTCATGCCCCACTGCTGACGCGCGCGCTTGGAGCCGCCGCGCGGCTTAACCGCCACGGAGCCTTCTTCAAGCACCAGGTCCACATCATCGGTCGCCGTGAAGCTGCGGGACCCTTTCGGACCCTTCACTTCAATGGTCTGACCCTTGATCTCGGCCGTCACGCCCTTGGGCAGTTCGACCGGCTTCTTACCAATCCGAGACATTCTGCCCTCCTTAGAACACGGTGCAGAGGACTTCGCCGCCGACATTGGCAGTGCGAGCCGCTGCATCCGACATGACGCCCTTGGGAGTCGAGACGATCGAGACGCCCAGACCCTGACGGACCTGCGGGATTTCCTTTGCGCCGGCATAGACGCGGCGACCGGGCTTCGACACGCGCGACAGTTCCCGGATGACCGGAGTACCGTCGTGGTACTTCAGCCCGATTTCCAGCTCCTTATGGCCGGCATCGGTGGTCACTTCCTCGTAGCCGCGGATGTAACCTTCGTTTTTCAGCACGTCCAGCACCCAGCCACGCAGCTTGGAGGCGGGGGTGCGGACGGTCGATTTGCCACGCATCTGCGCATTGCGGATGCGGGTCAGCATATCGCCGAGAGGATCGTTCATCATTCTCTGTTCCCCCTTACCAGCTGGACTTGACCAGGCCGGGGATCTGACCTTGCGAGCCCAGCTCGCGCAGCATGATCCGCGACAGTTTCAGTTTGCGGTAATACGCATGCGGACGACCGGTCAGTTGGCACCGGTTGTGCAGACGCACGGCCGACGAATTGCGCGGCAGTTCGGCCAGCTTCAGCGTGGCCTTGAAGCGCTCTTCCATCGGACGGGATTGGTCGTGGATGATTTCGTTCAGTTCAGCACGCTTCGCGGCATACTGCTGGACCAGACGCTCGCGCTTTTTCTCGCGCTCGATCATGGATTTCTTTGCCATATCTTCTTTCCCTCCGCGATCAGCTGGTGAACGGCATGTTGAAATGCTTCAACAGCGACTTCGCTTCCGCGTCGGTCTTCGCGTTGGTGCAGATGATGATGTCCATCCCCAGAACTTCGTCGACCTTGTCGAAGTTGATCTCCGGGAACACGATGTGTTCTTTCAGGCCCATCGCATAGTTGCCACGGCCGTCGAAGGACGATCCCTTGACGCCGCGGAAGTCGCGGACGCGCGGCAGTGCGATGTTGATCAGGCGGTCCAGGAACTCGTACATCCGGTCGCCGCGCAGGGTCACCTTGCAGCCGAGCGGCATTTCTTCACGAACGCGGAAGCCGGCGATCGACTTCTTGGCATGCGTGATGACAGCCTTCTGGCCGGCGATCAGCGACAGCTCTTCCGCGGCCTGCTTGACCTTCTTGGTGTCCTTGACGGCTTCGCCGACGCCCATGTTCAGGACGATCTTGTCCAGACGCGGGATCTGCATGTCGTTCGCGTACCCGAACTCTTCCTTCAGGGCAGCCTTGATCTTGTCACGGAACTCCGCGCGCAGGCGGGGCGTGTACTTGGTGGCGTCCAGCATCAGATCACGTCTCCCGTGGTCTTGGCGAAACGGACCTTCTTGCCGTCTTCCATGCGGAAGCCGACGCGGGTCGCTTTGCCGTCCTTGTCCATCAGCGCCAGGTTCGACAGGTCGATCGGCATGGCCTTCGGCACACGACCGCCCTGGCTGTTCTGCGACTGCCGGGTGTGGCGGATGGCGACGTTGACGCCTTCCACGATGGCCTTGTTGTCCTTGGGCATGACAGCGGCGATCTCACCCTGCTTGCCCTTGTCCTTGCCGGCCAGAACGACGACCTTGTCGCCTTTTTTCAGCTTGGCAGCCATCACAGCACCTCCGGCGCAAGCGAGATGATCTTCATGAAGTTCTTGGCCCGCAGCTCGCGCACGACCGGCCCGAAGATACGGGTACCGACCGGTTCGCCCTGGTTGTTCAGGATGACAGCGGCATTGCGGTCGAAGCGGATCGAGGTTCCGTCTTCACGGTTCACTTCTTTTGCGGTGCGGACGACGACGGCCTTGCGGACGTCACCTTTCTTGACCCGGCCCCGCGGGATGGCTTCCTTGACGGACACGACGATGATGTCGCCCACCGACGCATAGCGACGGTGCGAACCACCCAGGACCTTGATGCACTGAACCCGGCGAGCGCCGGAGTTGTCAGCTACATCCAGATTGGTCTGCATCTGGATCATTTGGTTTCTCCCGACCTTTGGAGACCGCCAGCAGCGGCCCCAGGGTTTCGATCATTTCTGATCTGTGATGATGGACTTATGCCGAAGCACCTTCGTCCGTCAGGACAGTCCAGCGTTTCGTCTTCGAGATCGGGGCACATTCGACAATGCGAACAAGGTCACCGATCTTGAACTGGTTCTGCGCGTCATGCGCGCGGTATTTCTTCGACGACCGCACGGTCTTGTGCAGAAGCGGGTGCTTGAAGCGGCGCTCGACCAGAACGGTGATTGTCTGTTCGTTCTTGTCGCTGGTGACGCGGCCTTGCAGAATGCGTTTTGGCATGGACCGGGCTCCTTAGTTCGAGGCCGCGGCGTCAGCCGCTTTCTGGTTCAGAATCGTCTTCACGCGGGCAACGTCGCGGCGGACAGAGCGCATGCGGGCGGTGTTCTCAAGCTGGCCAGTGGCCTGCTGGAAGCGCAGGTTGAACGCTTCCTTCTTCAGCGCAACCAGCTGATCCTTCAGCTGGTCGGGCGTCTTCGACTTCAGTTCAGTGGCGTCCATGACGCTTCTTCCTTTCAACATCACCGGAGAGCCCCTGTCATCCAGGGCCACCCTGATTCCGGTGGAGTTTCGTGATGAAGGCCTGCGCATACAGGCTGCAATCAAGTTTTGCAAGCCCAAGCTTGGCAATCCCCCGACAAAGGGAATTCCTATGTCCTTATGGTGTAGACTGACACGGGCTATCACCGCTGGAGAGGAACACAAGATGCACAAGCTTCCTGCAATGCTCGGATTTCTTGCCCTTTCGGTCGCGACTGCGGCGGCCGACATCATGCCGATGCGTACCCCGTCCGGAAACATCCAGTGCTCGGTCGGCATCGGAGCGCAGAACAGTGATATCATCTGCGAGATCTATCAGCGCTCTGGTCCTCCTGCCCGGCCCCAACCCGCTGAATGCCGGGGTGCCCGGGGCACATCTTCATGCTTCGGGACCGGGGCGCGGTCGGGATGGACTGCGGCGCGCCGGGCAGTCGCAGCGACGCGCCTGGCATCTATGTCTTGGATTACGGCCAGTCCGAGAATTTCGGCGGGATCGTCTGTTTGTCGGAAGAAAGCGGGCTGAACTGCCGCAATAGGGACGGCCATGGCTTTCGGTTGTCACGGCGCGTTCAAACCGTTGAATAGAAAAAGGCCCCGTCGCATCCGCGACGGGGCCTTCTGATCTTCAGCCCGACCAGATCTACCAGTCTTCGCGAGCGACGATGCGCGTCAGCACGGGCAGCTTCATTGCACCGAGGCGCAGGGCCTCGCGGGCAATGGTGTCGCTGACGCCGTCGATCTCGAACATGATCCGGCCCGGATGGACGCGGGCGGCCCAGAAGTCGACCGAGCCCTTGCCCTTACCCATCCGGACTTCGGTGGGCTTCGACGAGACCGGGACATCCGGGAAGATCCGGATCCAGACCCGACCCTGACGCTTCATGTGGCGCGTGATCGCGCGGCGGGCCGCCTCGATCTGGCGGGCCGTCACACGCTCCGGCTCGGTGGCCTTCAGCGCGAAGGAGCCAAAGTTCAGGTCGAACCCGCCCTTGGCTTCGCCATGGATCCGGCCCTTGTGCTGTTTGCGGAACTTCGTCCGTTTCGGTTGCAGCATGTTTTCTACTCCTTACCGAGCATCGCGGCGCGGACCACGGGGGGCCGGACCTTCCTGAGCCTCGGCAGCGCGGCGATCGCGGGCCTGGGGATCATGTTCCATGATCTCGCCCTTGAAGATCCACACCTTCACGCCGATGATCCCGTAGGGGGTCGTGGCTTCGCAGAGTGCATAGTCGATATCGGCCCGAAGGGTGTGCAGGGGCACGCGGCCCTCGCGGTACCATTCCGTCCGGGCGATCTCGGCGCCGCCGAGGCGACCCGCGACGTTTACGCGGATGCCCAGGGCACCCATGCGCATCGCGTTCTGGACCGAGCGCTTCATCGCGCGACGGAACGACACCCGACGCTCAAGCTGCTGGGCGATCGATTCGGCGACCAGCTGTGCATCGACTTCGGGCTTGCGCACTTCGACGATGTTCAGGTGCAGTTCGCTGTCGGTGAAGTTCGCTAGCTTCTTGCGCAGCGTCTCGATGTCCGCGCCTTTCTTGCCGATGATGACACCGGGACGCGCAGCGTGAATGGTCACGCGGCACTTCTTGTGGGGACGCTCGATGATGACGCGGCTGATGCCCGCCTGCTTGGCCTCCGTGTGGATGAAGTCCCGGATCTTCAGGTCTTCAAGCAGCAGGTTGCCATAGTCCTTGTCGTCGGCGTACCAGCGGCTGTCCCAGGTGCGGTTGACCTGGAGGCGCATGCCGATCGGATTGACCTTCTGACCCATTACGCTTGCTCCTCGACTTGGCGCACCTTGATGGTGATTTCCGAAAACGGCTTCATGATCTTGCCGAAGCGGCCACGTGCCCGCGGACGGCCACGCTTCATCACCAGGTTCTTGCCGACCCAGGCTTCGGCGACGATCAGGTTGTCGACGTCCAGGCCGTGGTTGTTCTCGGCGTTCGCGATGGCCGACTGAAGGCATTTCTTCACGTCGCCTGCCACACGCTTGTGCGAGAAGGTCAAATCGGCCAGAGCCTTGTCGACCTTCTTGCCACGGATCAGCTGAGCCACAAGGTTCAACTTCTGCGGCGAGGTGCGAAGCATCTTCGTCTTGGCGAAGGCCTCGTTCTCCGCCACGCGGCGCGGATTGTTTTCCTTACCCATGACGATTACTTCCTCTTGGCTTTCTTGTCCGCGGCGTGACCGTAATAGGTGCGCGTGGGCGAATATTCACCGAATTTCTGACCGATCATCTCTTCGCTGACGGCAACGGGAATGTGCTTGTGCCCGTTGTAGACGGCAAAGGTAAGACCGACGAATTGCGGCAGGATGGTCGAACGGCGCGACCAGATCTTGATGACCTCGGATTTGCCCGACTCCCGGACCTTTTCCGCTTTCTTGAGCACATAGGCGTCAACAAAGGGGCCTTTCCAAACAGAACGTGCCATGGATCAACGCCCCTTCTTTTTCGCGTGGCGCGAACGCAAGATGTACTTGTCGGTCGCCTTGTTGCTGCGGGTCTTCTTGCCCTTGGTGTCTTTACCCCAGGGCGTGACCGGCGTGCGGCCACCCGATGTGCGACCCTCACCACCACCATGCGGGTGGTCGATCGGGTTCATGGCGACGCCGCGGACGCTCGGGCGGATGCCCTTGTGGCGGTTGCGGCCGGCCTTGCCGAGGTTTTGGTTCGAGTGGTCGGCGTTGGACACGGCACCGATGGTGGCCATGCATTCCTGACGGACCAGGCGCAGCTCGCCCGAGGACAGGCGGATCTGGGCATAGCCGCCGTCGCGACCGACGAACTGGGCATAGGTGCCAGCCGAACGGGCGATCTGGCCACCCTTGCCGGCCTTCAGCTCGACGTTGTGGACGATCGTGCCGATCGGCATGCCGCTGAAGGGCATGGCGTTGCCCGGCTTCACATCGACCTTGGCGCCGGCGACAACCTTGTCACCCACGGCCAGACGCTGCGGGGCCAGGATATAGGCCTGCTCGCCGTCTTCGTATTTCACCAGCGCGATGAATGCGGTCCGGTTGGGATCGTACTCGATCCGCTCGACGACCGCGACCATGTCGAACTTGGTGCGCTTGAAATCGACAATGCGATACAGGCGCTTCGCACCACCGCCCTTGCGGCGCATGGTGATCCGTCCGGTGTTGTTCCGACCGCCCTTCTTGGTCAGACCCTCGGTGAGGGCCTTGACCGGGCGACCTTTCCAAAGCTCCGAACGGTCGATCAGAACCAGCCCGCGCTGGCCAGGCGTCGTCGGTTTATACGACTTCAATGCCATCTTTCTGTCTTCCGTTGCTTTGGACCAGGGTGGTCCGTTTCAGTCAAATGCGGCAGCCCCGGATCGCTCCGGGGCGGCCAGATCGCGTCCGGTTCTCAGAGACCGGTCGAGACGTCGATCGTGTGACCTGCTTCCAGCGTCACATAGGCCTTCTTGACGTCGCTGCGACGGCCGGGCTGGCCGCGGAAGCGCTTGGTCTTGCCCTTGGTGATGGTGGTGTTGACCGCCTTCACCTTGACACCAAACAAGGCTTCGATGGCCTGCTTGATCTGCGGCTTGTTCGAATCCTTGGAGACCTGAAACACGACGCCGTTGTTCTCGGACGTCATGGTGGCCTTTTCGGTGATGATCGGCTTGACGATCACGTCGTAATGTTCGGCTTTCGCGCTCATTTCAGACGAGCCTCCAGAGCTTCGACACCAGCGCGCGTGATGACCAGGGTATCACGCTTGAGGATGTCATAGACGTTGGCACCCATCGACGGCAGGATATCCACGCCTTCGATGTTGCGGGCGGCACGGGCGAAGCCTTCGTTGACTTCGGCACCGTCGATCACCAGCACGCGCTTCCAGCCGTTCTCGCGGACGGCTTTGGCGACGGCGGCGGTCTTGGCATCGGCGAGGTTCAGATCCTCGATGATGACCAGTTCACCGGCCGTGGCCTTAGCGGACAGCGCATGACGCAGACCCAGGGCACGGACCTTCTTTGGAAGATCGAATGCGTGCGAACGCGGGGTCGGACCCTTGTAGACGCCACCGTGACGGAAGATCGGCGCCTTCTTGGAACCGTGGCGTGCGCCGCCGGTGCCCTTCTGGCGATAGATCTTCTTGGTCGAGTAGCTGACGTCGGACTTGCCCAGCACCGAATGCGTGCCGGCCTGCGCCTTGGCGCGCTGCCAGCGGACGACGCGCTGCAGGATGTCGCCACGCGGCTCCAGCCCGAAGATGTCGTCGGCCAGCTCGATCGACCCGGCGGCGCCGGAATCCAGCTTGATCACATCAAGTTTCATCACTTGTCTCCTTCCGGCGCGGCGTCTGCATCGGACTCGGTCGAGGCTTCGGCTTCCTGCAGGGCAGCTTCCTGCTCGGCGGCAGCGGCTTCCTCGGCGGCCTTGCGGGCGGCTTCTTCCTCGGCGGCAGCCTGGGCTGCGGCCTGGTCGGCCAGACGCTTGGCTTCTTCGGCGGCCGACTTCAGCGCGGCGGGATAGATCACGTTCTCGGGCGTTGCCTTCTTGACGGCGTCCTTGATGGTGACCCAGCCGCCCTTCGAACCCGGAACCGAGCCCTTGACCATGATCAGGCCACGGTCGGCGTCGGTGCGGACGACCTGCAGGTTCTGCGTGGTGACGCGGACGGCACCCAGGTGACCTGCCATCTTCTTGCCCTTGAACACCTTGCCGGGGTCCTGGCACTGGCCGGTCGAACCGTGCGAGCGGTGGCTGATCGACACGCCGTGCGAGGCGCGCAGACCACCGAAGTTGTGGCGCTTCATGGCGCCTGCAAAGCCCTTACCGATCGAGGTGCCCGCGATGTCGACGAACTGACCGGCGAAGTAATGGTCAGCCGTGATTTCCTCACCGACGTTGATCAGGTTCTCTTCAGCCACGCGGAATTCCGCGATCTTGCGCTTGGGCGCGACCGAGGCCTTGGCAAAATGACCGCGCATCGCGGCGGTCGTGCGCTTGGCCTTAGCGGCCCCGGCGCCCAGCTGAACGGCGGTATAGCCGTCAGTGGCGGCGGTGCGCTGTGCGACGACCTGAAGGCCATCCAGCTGCAGGACCGTGACGGGAACCTGGCGGCCGTCCTCGAGGAACAGACGCGTCATGCCCAGTTTCTTGGCGATTACACCAGTACGCAACATGATCTGCCTCCTCAGACTTTGATCTCGACATCCACGCCGGCGGCGAGGTCGAGCTTCATGAGGGCGTCAACGGTCTGCGGGGTCGGATCGACGATGTCCAGCAGACGCTTGTGCGTGCGGATTTCCCACTGGTCGCGCGACTTCTTGTCGATGTGCGGACCGCGCAGGACGGTGAATTTCTCGATCTTGTTCGGCAGCGGGATCGGGCCGCGAACGGTCGCGCCGGTGCGCTTGGCCGTGTTGACGATTTCCTGGGTGCTGGCGTCCAGCACGCGGTAATCGAAGGCCTTCAGCCGGATCCGGATATTCTGGCTTTGCATAAAGACATCCCTCTTGCGGGGAGTTCCAGTCGAGAGGCTGACGGCGCACCACGCGGCGCCAGCATCGGACCGTACGAAAAAACGCAGGCCGCCCACGATGAGGCGGCCAGGCGCGTAACCGCCGATTCTTGCCGAACCGACAGCGATGCGGTCCTATGCCGCAAATCAGCCTGCCCGTCAAGCGCCCGGAAGCCTGCCCCGCGCGTGAAAAAGGCCGCCCCAAAGGGCGGCCCTTTCCGTGACGCCGGCTGCGGCCCCTACGGGCGCGCAAGGATCATCACTCGATGATTTTCGAGACGACGCCTGCG
>QKYL01000087.1 GCA_003255745.1 Paracoccus saliphilus | reverse complement strand
AGGGCCAGTTCAGGCCCGAGTTCTGTCCTTTCCAGCAGTTCTGTCAGATCGCCGCCTGAAGCCGAGGCGGTCGTCGACCCCTTCGTCACGCCGTACGGTTTGCGACAGAACCCCTTGCCCTGCGGCTGCGATCGGGCTCGGCAGAGGCAGCGGGCAGCCGTGACGGGTCCGACGCTTAATCCAGCCGCACCATATAGCGCAGATCGTCGGTCAGATAGAGGCTCAGGCGACGTTCGATCAAGCGCCCCAGAATGTCGGTGGCGCAACGTTCCACCTGCAAGATCGGCGTTCCCACTGCGATGTGCAGGTCGGCCGCGTCCTGCTGCTGCGCGGCACAGGCGGTAATGGCCTCGTCGGCATGCAGGACGATCAGACCATACGCCTGCTGGTAAAGCACGTACAGCGCGCTCGGAAGCGGGCTGCGTCGCTCAATCCCGGCGAAAAGATCAGCAGGGATTACGGACGTCTCAATCACCCTGGGTCGTCCCAGCAGGCTGCGCAGACGTCGGATTTCGATGACGGTCGAAGGCGCCCCATGCAGCGACTGTTGTTCGACCAGCGTGGCGGGACGCTGGCTGATCCGCTCGTCCAAGACTTCGGGCTGTACCACATGGCCATGGGGCGGGCGAAGGCGGAAGAAGTTGAACAGCGAGGACTCGGGCGTGCGCGCAGTCACGAATGTTCCGCGACCCTGCTCGCGCCGCACGATGCCATGTTGTTCCAGCATCATCAGCGCCTTGCGTGCCGTTCCTTGGGACACGCCGATGTCCTGGGCCAGCTGCGTCTCGCTCGGCA
>QKYL01000086.1 GCA_003255745.1 Paracoccus saliphilus | reverse complement strand
CGTGCAGATAGACGCATTCATACTTCAGGGATCGCCAGAGACGCTCGATGAAGATGTTGTCCAGTTACCGGGCCTTGCCGTCCATCGAGATCTTGGTCTTTGCCCTCTTTAACCGATCGGTCCAGTCGAAGGACGTGAACTGGCTGCCTTGGGCGCCCTTCTGTGCGTCAACCGGTCGCTGCTGGTGGTCGGTTGATCTCTTTTTGTCGGGCGCGGATTATGCTAAAGACTTCGCGGCCGATGTAACGCTTGAGCATCCGAATCGCCTCGAGCTTTGAATGTCCCATGGCCGTGCGCTTGACGACGTAGGCCTTTGTCCGCGGGTCGAGGCGCATCCGGGAGACGGCGATGATATGCAGCGCGCTGTTGGCCGCCCGGTCACCGCCTCGGTTCAGACGATGCCGGATCGTCTAGCCGGAAGATGCGGGCACCGGGCTGACACCGCAGAGTGCGGCGAAGCTGGCCTCGGAGGTGAGGCGGCCCGGATTGTCCCCGGCGGCTAGCAGCAGTTGGGCAGCGGTCTCCCGTCCGATCCCGCAGCGCGTGACGAGGTCAGGTGCCAAGTCTTCCACGATCGCGCCGATTGTCTCGTCGAGTTCGCCGATCTCGTCGTGCAGCTCCACGTAGCGGCGGGCAAGCGATCTGAGCGCGATCCGGCGTGCACCCTCAACATCGCGGTAGGCAGACATGTCCGGGCGCGATGCGGCCAGCGTGCGGATGAGCTGCATCCGCGTCATCTCGCGGAGTCTGTCGCGTAGGGCATCCGGGGCGGAGACAATTGTGCGGCATTGTTGCAGAACTCGGCCTGTCGCAG
>QKYL01000085.1 GCA_003255745.1 Paracoccus saliphilus | reverse complement strand
TGCGGTGGTGCGATGCGCCGAAGGAATACGGCTTGGCCAAGACCCTGTATAACCGCTGGAAGCGCTGGAGCGACAACGGGGTCTTCGCCCGGATCATGATGGGGCTGGCCGCCGAAGGGGCCGAGCACAAGACGATCATGATCGACGCGACCTATCTCAAGGCGCACCGCACGGCCTCAAGCCTGTGCGTGAAAAAGGGGGGCGCGGACGCCAGATCGGCCGAAGTTCGAAGATCGGGAAACAGTCCGGGGGACTGTTTCCCTGACAACGGGCGGCATGAACACCAAGCTGCACGCCGTCGCGGATGCCAAGGGGCGGCCGATCGGGTTCTACATGTCGGCCGGTCAGGTCAGCGGCTACACCGGCGCGGCGGCGCTTCTGGGTCGCCTGCCGAAGGCGGGCTGGCTTCTAGCCGACAGGGGCCATGACGCCGATTGGCTCAGAGAAGCGTTCAAAGACAGAGGGATAAAGGTCTGCATCCCGGGTCGGAAGTCACGCAAGAAGACCATCAAATATGACAAGCGGCGCTATAAACGGCGCAACCGCATCGAGATCATGTTCGGCCGCCTCAAGGATTGGCGGCGTGTCGCAACTCGATACGATCGGTGCCCGGAAACGTTCTTCTCCGCTATCATCCTCGCGGCAACCGTTCTGTTCTGGCTTTGATACTCAATGAGATGCCGTAACGGGCCTACGCCGCGACCCGCCCGTTACCGTTGCCAAACCAAGGGCAAGCTGGCGCCATTCCCGTGTTTGGATCATCGGGAGGAGCAAGGGATGAAGCTGTTTGTCGGACTGGACTGCGGGCGCATCCTGCCACCGAAGACCGTATCGCTTGACGTAGATGATGCCGCTCAGCACCT
>QKYL01000084.1 GCA_003255745.1 Paracoccus saliphilus | reverse complement strand
GCTGGCGCGCAAGCATGGCACCCACCGCAGGCGCCAGTGTTCGCAAGGTCCACCTGGCCATGGATACGGCCACCGGCGGCATCCGGGCGGTAAAGTTTACCTCAAGTCGTGAATGGGCTGACTTGTTGAACCAGGTCCCGGCCGATGAACCGATCGGCACCGTGACCGGCGACGGTGCCTTCGACCCCAGGCATTGCCACACCGCAATCGTGGATCGCGGCGGCACCGCCGTCATACCCATCCGCAGGACCGGGCGCCTGTGGAAGGAGGACTGCCCTGCCGCTTGCGCCCGCAACGACATCCTCCGGACGACCAGGCGCTTGGGCCGGTCGAACTGGAAGCCCTGGTCCGGCTGTCACGTCCGAAGTCGGATCGAGGCAAAGATGCGCTGCCTCAAGTCCTTCGGCGAACGGATTGCCTCGCCAGATCCGGACAGACAAACGGCCGGAGTTCATATCCGCATCGCGCTCATCAACCGCTTCAACGCACGCGGCACTGCCGAGATCGAGCCCGTGGCCTGAGCTTAAACGGGGCAAGGGGAAGCCCTGCTTCAACGCCGAATTCTGCAACAATGCCGAGCTGCTGTACCTCCTTGATGGTTTTAAAGATGTAGAGGTGCAGCCATTCATGCCGGACCGTCCGGTTATAGTGCTCGACATATGCGTTCTGCCGCGGCTGGTCTGACTGGATGTGCGCCAGAGCGATGCCATAGCTCTCAGCCCAATTGAGCAGCGCATGACTGATGTATTTGGGCCCGTCGCCAGTCGTGCTTGAACCAATGGCGCATCCATTGGCACCTTCACGCGGACCGTCTGAAGTTTGCCGCGCCATTCGATGATCTGGTTCAGGGACCGGACGACCCGCTCGGCGGTCTGGATTTGGTGACGTTCCGGGGCGTGGTGCAGGTGTTGGTGGCCATCGGTTGTCTCGGTAGGGTCGGGTTGCTTGCACCGACCTGAACCGAGGGATAGACCCGATG
>QKYL01000083.1 GCA_003255745.1 Paracoccus saliphilus | reverse complement strand
CCCTCGGACATCATGACCCGTGCGGCCTTCGAGAACGCGATCCGCGTGAACGGCGCCATCGGCGGGTCGACCAATGCGGTGATCCACATGCTGGCCATGGCCGGGCGGGTGGGGGTCGACCTGACCCTGGACGATTGGGACCGGCTTGGCCGCGGCGTGGCCACGATCGTGAACCTGATGCCGTCGGGTCAGTACCTGATGGAGGAGTTCTTCTATGCCGGCGGCCTGCCCGTGGTGATCAAGCGCCTGGCCGAGGCGGGGCAGCTGCACCGTGACGCCCTGACGGTCAGCGGCATGACCATCTGGGACGAGGTCCGCGACGTCGTGAACTGGAACGAGGAGGTGATCCTGCCCGTCGAGCGGCCGCTGACGGCGCAGGGCGGCATTGCGGTCCTGAAGGGCAACCTGGCGCCCGCCGGGGCGGTGCTCAAGCCCTCGGCCGCCAGCCCGCATCTGCTGGTCCATCGCGGCCGCGCGGTCGTCTTCGAGGACATCGACGACTACAAGGCGCGCATCGAGGACGAGGAGCTCGACATTGACGAGACCTGCGTGATGGTCCTGAAGAACTGCGGCCCCAAGGGCTATCCGGGCATGGCCGAGGTCGGCAACATGGGCCTGCCGCCCAAGGTGCTGCGCCGGGGCGTGACCGACATGGTGCGCATCTCGGACGCGCGGATGTCGGGGACGGCTTACGGGACGGTGGTGCTGCACACCTCGCCCGAGGCCGCGGCCGGCGGCCCGCTGGCGGTGGTGCGTTCGGGCGACATGATCGAGCTGGACGTCCCCGCCCGCCGCCTGCACCTGGACATCCCCGAGGCCGAACTGGCCGCCCGCCTGGCCGCCTGGCAGCCCCTCCCCGACCCCCCCACCAGCGGCTACGCCTGGCTTCACCAGCAGCACGTCATGGGCGCCGACACCGGCGCAGACATGGACTTCCTCAAGGGATCCCGAGGAAACGACGTCGGAAAGGACAGCCACTGATGAAAATCGC
>QKYL01000082.1 GCA_003255745.1 Paracoccus saliphilus | reverse complement strand
AAACCCTCGTTTGGACGCTGCACCACCATCTCCCTGAGCATATCCCGCGGAAGATCATTTGGGAGGAGTCCAGATATTGATGTGGAGAAGGTGGGCGTTGTATTGGAGTGACCTGACGCCCAGAAGTTCCCTTAGCCTGATGTAGCAACTGTCTTTCAGACAGCCGGCCGGCGATAATCTGCGCCTTCACGCAGTATGGCGTTGAGGATGGTCAACAGCTTTCGCGCGCAGGCGGTGATCGCCACTTTGACTGGCTTTCCTGCCGACTGCAGGCGATGGCGGAAGGTTCGCAGTGTCGCGTCATGCCGGCTGGCGATGAACGCGCCGAGATAGATTGCCAGCCGGAGAGGTGCTCGCCCTCCCCAAATCGAGCGCTTTCCCCGGGTGAGGCCTGAATCTTTTGCCAATGGTGCAAAACCTGCAAGGCTCGCGATCGCTCGCCGATCCAAGCGACCAAGTTCAGGTAATCCCGCAAGCAGATGCGCGGCAACAACTGGGCCGACGCCTGGCATGGACCGTAGGCAGCTGCTCTGCCTAGCCAATGTTTCATCGCTCTCGATCTGGCGGGCAATTTCGGCTTCGATATTCTTCAGGTGCCGGGAGAGCACCCGCACCACAGCGTCGATCTGTTGGGCAACAAATGGATCGTGCGCCTGCTTGCGTCTGTTTGTTTCCCTTCCGATCATGTCGGTCAGGTCAGTGCGACGCGCCACCAGAGCGGCCAGCTTGTCTCTCGCGGGCGCGAGGGGCTCAGTCGGCGCGGGATTGAGGGCGCGACCCATTTAGGCAAGCACGCGCGCGTCCACGCGGTCGGACTTGGCCAGCCGGCCAGAGGCTCTGGCAAACTTCCGCGCCTAGCGAGGGTTCACGCGCGCGTAGCGTGCCCCAGCTGCTACAAGAGCATCAATCAGTGGGCGCTCATAGCCTCCGGAAGCCTCGAAAACCACAAGTGCCGTGCCCGCGCGGCTCGCAAAGGTTCTGAGTTCCGTCGC
>QKYL01000081.1 GCA_003255745.1 Paracoccus saliphilus | reverse complement strand
AAACGAAAGTTCTGATCAGCGGCACCCGCCGCGGCCTGACCCCCGCGCTGAAAAAGCTGCTGAGGCGGCGCAGCGCCATGGAGCCAGAGATCGGACACATGAAAACCGACGGCCGCCTGGCGCGCTGCCCGCTGAAAGGCACGACCGGCGACGCCATCTTTGCCGCGCTCTGCGGCTGCGGTCACAACATCCGCAAGATCCTCCCCCACCTCAGGGCTTTGTTGGCCTGCATCCTGGCCGCCATATACGCCGCCATCCCGCCGGGGATCAGAGCAGGAACCGGCGATCTCGCCGACAGACAGCGTTGTTCAGCCTGAACGAAGTATTGGCGCATCAGACCGTTGGTGTTTTCATTCGTGCCGCGCTGCCACGGGCTCTGAGGATCGCAGAAGTAGACCGGCAGATCAGCGGCGCTGGTCAGTTCGGCATGACGGCCATTCCTGCCCCCTAATCCTAGGACAGGGACCGGCGCAGATGGCGGGGCAGATGAACGATGCTGCGCAGGATGGCATGCGCACGGCCTCCGCCCCGTGACCCGCAAGAGGCGGCCCATTCTTCACGCGCGGCCCCTCACCATGCCCAGGCATCCGCGGAAGGTGCAGCAACAGCGTGAGGCGCGTCTGTCGCTCGACCAGCGTGCCGATGGCGGAGCGGTTGAGCCCGATGATCAGGTCGCCTTTTGAGTGCCCCGGGACAGCACGATCCGCAGCTTCGACAGGGCACTCGCTGATCATGATTTCGAATGTCATGAAGGATTTTCCCCGGCCGGCAGTCCGGGCACGGGCACATGCAAAGCTCGACCCGTGCGCAGGCACGCGGTCAGCTCGCGGCGCTTTGCGCCGCGCCCCTGCATATAGAGCGCCTGGTAAATGGCCTCGTGACTGATCCGCATGGTTTCATCCCCGGGAAAGTCGATGTGCAACCGACCGGCAATCTGCTCGGGACGCCAAGCTCTGGCCCACCGACACGATTACCGCCGTCCATGTCGCCGGCCCTTCCA
>QKYL01000080.1 GCA_003255745.1 Paracoccus saliphilus | reverse complement strand
TCATCAACCCGTGGGCGGCCATGGCTCTTGGATAACCGCCAGTTCCTGAAGTTATGCGGAAGGGACCTGGCAACCGTGCAATCCGGCGTCGCCCATCGAGCTTGAACCGATGGCGCCTCGATGGGCAACTTCTCGGCAGGAGCAAGATCTCGAGATATGGCAATGCAAGGCTGCGCTGGACGCTGTGGTTGGCCAGCCAAGCCGCCGTGCTCAAGCCCGCCAACAGCTTCCGGGACAAGTTTGAACGCTACATTGCACAGGACCGCTATAACCCGGATCTGCGCCGCAAGGCATACACCTCCATCGCCGCCAAGATGGCACGCACCGTTCACGCCGTGATCAAATCCGGCGAACCTCATCGCCCTTCTTTGCCGGAGCAAGCCCGAGCGGAAGGACCCCCCTCTGTAGAGCCGTGGAGGCGCCAACAGCAACCTCATAGATGATGTTCGGCGTCGTCGGGAAAACAGTCCGCCGGACTGCTTCCTGATCCTCCTCCATCCGCTTGGGAATCAGGATTTCGCCTCAAGGACGGTGAGGGCGGCAATCTGGCCGACCCTGTATTCGGCTCATGGCAGAGACCGTTTCTTGACGGCGGAGCCGGCTTGGGCAAACATCTTCAGGGCATTCGGTCGCTCGAATGCCCGTGACCTGACGCCTTATGGGCTCGTTCGCTCCTGACATAGAACGTTGTCCAAACGGATAAAGGCAGGCACATCCCGCAGAATGAACAGGTCAGTCAGCGCGTCGATGACATCGGTCGAGTTCAGCTTGCGCCGCGCCTTGATTGTCAGGCATTCGCGGCTGAACTCGTCGAGGATGTTCATCGTCCGGAACTTCCTCCCGTCATGGATCCGGCTTTCGACAGGGTTGTAGAAGCAGACGTGGTTTGGTCGCTCCGGCTGCAGACGGATGCAAGACCCCTCGCCCAGCCAGAGCCGGCCCCTCTTTGGTTGCTTCTGATGACTGAGCTGCTGCCGGTTTCATGGGCGGCAGGTTAATCTAGCATGGCACGTGCCT
>QKYL01000079.1 GCA_003255745.1 Paracoccus saliphilus | reverse complement strand
GCAGATGGCTGGGTGATCTGCAGGCCTGCAACAGCCTTGTCGACCAGACCGGGTGCCGCAGCTTCATACTGGCGCATGCGCATCGCTGTCGTAGGAAAAGAGCCGGGTATATAGAAGCCGCCCTGGTCCAGCGAAGAAAATTGCCCAGCATCATCAGGCTTCAAACAGGACCATCGGTGATCGATCTGCGCGCGTCCGGCCATGCGCCGGAACAAGGCATGCCTATTATCTTGTTGCAGGAGCCTTTCGGCAAAACTCATGAACGTCTTGTGCACGTCATGATCGGGAACAGCCGTACTAATCCGGTTCAGGTGGGCTGTGACCATAACATCTTGTCCTTCCGAATCTTCTCAGTCCAACAAGTTGCGCCCGCGCATGTTCCAAGCTGTCTGACGTCGGCGTCGATGGGACAGATGAGGCTGATTGCGTGACGGAGGGATTTTGGCTCGTCGCAGCCCTTATGGAGCCAGGATAAGCAATAAGCCTCTGACGACGTAAGCCGAGGCGGAAAAGGCTGTCAAAGATATCCGCCGAGCGCCCCGCAGGGTTCATCACGCGGGAGAGAAGCTCCGCATTGTGTTGGCTAGACTTCGCGGAAAGGACAGCATTGCTGAGCTGTGCCGCCGCGAGGGGATCGCCCAGAAGCTCTACTGCTTCATCGACATGAGGTACCCGAAATTGCCTCAAGGCGGCTATGTCCAGTTCGCCCCGCAGATCGACGTACGGTTAGCGCTGGCATGATGCCGTTCCACCGCTTGCTCAATCTCCTGCGCTACGCGCAGGATGAGAGCGTCGTTGCCCCGCCGGCTGGCGATCTGCACCTCCACCGGAAGATCTCTTTCACTGACCGTCACGGGGCATGAAGCAGCCGGCTGCCCCGCAAGATTAGCCGGCGTGGCAATGGGGCAAAACTGTAGCCCCGCTCAATCCCGCGGCCGAGGTCACTTTCGTTCGCCTCGAAGGTCAACGTACCAAGCGGCGGCGGATCCTCGCTTAGCGCCGGCGACAGCATGAGGTCCAGGCGCTCCA
>QKYL01000078.1 GCA_003255745.1 Paracoccus saliphilus | reverse complement strand
GCAGGTCTTCTTGCGGAGCCTGAATCATGCATGAAGCGTGAAATCAATGGGACTGGAGCCTAGCCATAACTGCGCACCAGCGCGCCCGCGATCATCCCCCATCCGTCTACGGTGACGAAAAAGGCCAGCTTGAAGGGCAGGGAAACCACGACCGGCGGCACCATCATCATGCCCATCGACATCAGCACGGCTGAAACGACCAAGTCGATGATCAGGAAGGGCAGGGCGATCAGGAACCCGATCTCGAAGGCGCGCTGAATCTCGGACAGCATGAAGGACGGGACCAGGACTGACAGCCGGTCAGGGTCACCTGCGCCGGGCGCGATTTCCGCCAGCGTGGCCAGCGTATCGGGATCGACGCGGGCCATCATGAAGGTCTGGAACGGGACGATCCCGCGCTGGAAGGCTTCGGCGATGCCGATGCTTCCCTCCTGCAGGGGTAGCCCCGCGACCTGCCAGGCTTCGCGCAGGACCGGGTCCATGATGAACCAGGTCAGGAACATGGCGAGGCTGACGATCAGCATGTTGGGTGGCGCCTGTTGCAGCCCAATGGCCTGACGAAGGATGGACAGGACCGTCACGATGAACGGAAAGGCGGTCACCATGATCGCGATGCCCGGTGCCAGGGACAGGGCGGTCAGGCCCAGCACGATCAGGGCCGCGTTATCGCCCAGGCCGGCGCCCAGGGCGTCGCCAAGCTCCTGTGCCAGCGCCGGCACAGGCAGCAGCGCTGCCGCCACCAGGATCGCAAGCCGGATCACGGTGCCTCCGCTGCCCCCAGGACGCGCACGCAGAGCCGTTCCTCGCTGCTGCCGTCCCCGGTCAGTTCGCCGCGGGCGATGACTTTGTCGCCGACGCAGATCTCGACCCCGTCCTCGATCGCCTGGTCAAGGATCAGCACGTCGTCGGGCCGAAGGGCCGAAAGCTGCGCCACCGTGCGGCGCGTCCGCCCTAGGCGGATGGTGACTTCGACCTGGATGATGTCGGTGTCGATCAGGTGGGTCAATGGGTCCATAAGGTGCTGTCCTCTTTGATTTCGCTGATAAGGGTGCGGATCTGAGACGCTATGGCGTCGGGCGTCAGTTCGATCCGGCCACCCGCGACTGTCACGGTGATCCTGTCTGCCGGCGCAGCATCAATCTCGATCCCCGTGATGCCGATGTCCTTCAGGCAACGCTCGACCAGCGGCCGAAGACGCTCGTTGCAGGCGATGCGCGCCGTCAGTGTGCTGCTGCGCTGTGCCAAGCGGTCGAGTTCCGCGCGCAACGCCTCCTCCAGCCGCCGCGAAGCCGAAGGCGGGGCCATGATGTCCAGGATCTGCGTCAAGATGGGGCTCAACGCTTCGACGGCCTCCAGGCGCATCTTGTTGCGGCGGGCGTCGTCATCGGCAAGGCTGGCTGCCAGCCTTTCCAGGCTGTCGCCCAAGGCCCGCAGTTCTTCGTCACGGGACTGGTTGCGGGCTTCCGCAAAGCCATCGGCATAGGCCTGGTCCAGGTCCTGGCGGGTAAAAGTCGCCTCTGTCGGTTGGTCCAGAAGGACGCTGGAAAAGGATTCCAGCCTGAACATCGCAAGGCTCAATTCGCTTTCTCCTTGTTGTCGATCCAGCCGGAGAGGATCTTGACGCTTTCGTCATGCCGTTCCCGCATCATGCTTTTCAGGCGGGCGACGGGATCGGCAGGCGGCAGGGACAGCTGCGGCGGTTCGGGTGCGGCCGAGGCCGCAAAGCGCGCCTCCTGCGGCAATGGGCTGCCGGGTTCTTCTATGGTGCCGGTCAGCGCCGCAGTCGGCGCGGGGGCGGAGCTGCTGTCCAGAAGCGGCACGGGCGTTGCACGAGTCCGCAGGATCGGGCGAAGAACCACCATGATGATGGCCAGGGCAAAGACCCCCACCAGCGCGATGCGCGCCAGGTCGTTCAGTGCCAGGCGGTCCAGAAGCCCGGGCCGGGCCAGCGTTCCGTCTTCACCCAGGGCCGCGAAGGGCAACGACTTGATGGTAATCAGGTCGCCGCGGGCCTCGTCATACCCCACGGCCGAGGCGACCAGTTCACGCAGCGTCGTCAGTTCGTCCTCCGAACGCGGCACCAGTGTTGTTTCTCCCTGGGCATCCACCTGCGCCGTGCCGTTCACCAGCACCGCAACCGTCAGGCGGCGCGTCGAACCCGGCTGGCGCGACACCTCTCGCGTCACGCGGCTGACCTCGTAATTCGATTGCTGGCGGTTCTCCGATCGGTTCGACTGGCTCTGGTCGCCCGGCTGCTCCTGCGCATCGGGCAGGTTGGAGGCTGCCGTCACCGCTCCCGCCCCGGTCGAGTTACTTTGATCCGACGTTTCCTCGGTCACGGTCGAGATCAGCGCCCGCTGTTCGGGGTCAAAGCGCTGCTCGGTCAGCAACTCGGTATCGGTGATCAGGTCCAGGTTCAGTTCGACAATGGCATTTCCCACACCGACATGGGGTTCAAGGATGCGTTCGACATTGCGCTTCATCTCGGCCGCGCGGTCTGCCCCGGTCTGATCCTCGGTGGCCGAAATGATCCCGCGCTGCGAATCGATCACCGTCACCCGGTCGGGCTGCATGCCGGGCACGCCCGAGGAAATCAGATATTTCAACGCCGCTGCCTGGTCGCGGCTGATCGCCTGTCCCGATGTTGTCAGCGTGACTGACGCGCTGCCGTTCTGTTCGCGCCGATAGCCCCGGCCGGTTTCGATGGCCAGATGCACCCGCGCAGTCTGAACGTTCGGCAGGGCCAGGATCGTACGCGCCAGCTCGCCTTCCTTGGCGCGCCAATAGGCTGCGTCGAACATCTGCGAGGTGGTGCCAAAGCCTGACATTCCGTCCAGCAGCTCGTAGCCGGTGCTGGAGGCAGCGGGCAGGCCTTGCGCGGCCAGGTCCATCCGCAGTCGGTCGCGCTGTCCCGCCTCCACCCAGATCGCGTCGCCGCGAACCTCATAGGGCACACCGGCGCGTTCGATGCCGGCGACCACCTCGCCAGCCTGGGCGGAATCAAGCCCGCCATAGATCAGCGCCATGCTGGGCCGGTTGGCCAGCCACGAAAAGCCCATGATCGCAAGGAAAACTGCCAAAAAGGCACCGCCCAGGATCATCCGCTGTTGAGAGCTTCGCTCGTTCCAGTAGTCCTGCAGTTTTTGCAAAACCGTTCCTTTCGAATCAGCGCGTCGTCGTTGTTCTGATCCTTGGATGACATGGCCGGCATTAAGATTCGGTTAGTCGCAACCTGATATTTCCGTTTCGTCAGGACGGAGAATCACGATGACCGACGCAGTGGCCGACGCGGCCGAACCTTCCCGGAGCAAAAGAGGACTGCTGGTCCCGATCGCAGCTGCGCTGTTGCTGGGCGGGGGCGGGTTTGCCTCGACCTATATGGGGTTCTGGTCACCTGCCGGCCTGATGGCACAGCCAGAAAGCGCCGAGCCTGTCTTGGCCCATGCAGCGGTCGAATTCATCGATGTCCCAAAGGTCGAGATTGTTGTTCCGGGAGGACGGGCACGCAGCCTGGTCTTGGCGGCGACGATCGAAACCGACACCGCGCACGCCGCGGACGTGCGGCACCTGATGCCCCGCGTCTCTGACGCCTTCACCACATTCCTCTCGGGCGTCGATCCGAGCGCCTATGACAAGCGCGGGGTCCTTGAGGTGATCCGTGCGGAACTTGTCACCCGCACGCGATTCGTCCTGGGCGAAGACCCGGTCAAGGACCTGCTGATCACGGAGTTCCGCTTCAAATGACAATTGAACATCTTCTTCAGGCCATGCTGGTCCTTGCGTGTCTTGGACTTGGGGCCTTCTGCGTGACGCTGACCCATCGCCTGCGCAAGCTGAACGACCTGGAGAGCGGGCTTGGCGGAGCGATCGCCATCATGGCTGCCGAGGTCGACAGGCTGGAGCAGGCGATCCGCGCCGCCCGGGACGAGGCCAACGCCGCCAGCGAACGTCTGGCCGACGAGATCGAAACCGCCCGCCGCGAACGCGCCATCTGGGACCTTCGCCAGCGCATCGGAATGGCTGCGGCGGAGGCGCCACCGCCCGCCACGACCGCGCGCAGGTTGCGCAAGCGCGCCGAGGTGGGCCATGAGTAAGCCGCTCTTGCCCGCTCTGGCGCTGGTCTTTGTCCTGCCGGGCCTTGCGTTGATGGTGCAGGGCCGCGACCTGTCGCGCCTTTTCGCTGCTGTCGCCGCGCCGTCGGATCTTCTGCAGGGGTGCGGAGATGTCCCCGAAGCGGTCGCCTTGGCCGAGGAGCTGCGCGACCGCGCCCTGCGGATCGAGCGGTACATGGCCGCCATCGAAACCCGCAAAGCGGAGTTGGCCACCGCCGAGGCGACGCTGCGCCAGCGGCTTGAGGAGCTGCGCAGCCAGAAGGGCAGCATCCGCGCCCGCCAGGACGGAAAATCCGAGGCCGTGCGCAGCGACATCGACCGCCTGATCGCGGTCTATGACCAGATGAAGCCCGCCGAAGCTGCCGCCGTTCTGACCAACCTTCCTGCCGATTTCGCGGCCGAGATCCTCATGAGGGTCCAGCCCGAGACCGGCGCCCGCATCATCGCCGCGGTCGAACCCCGCCAAGCCGCGCTGCTGACGGCCCAGATGGGTGCGCGCAGTGTCCGCAATCCATAAGGACTAGCAATCATGTTCGGTTTCGTCGGAATTTTCGTCACGCTCGCCATGGTGTTCGGCGGCTATCTGCTGGCGGGGGGCAAGATGGGGGTCATCCTCCACTCGCTGCCTTTCGAGATGATGATGATCATGGGGGCCGCCGTGGGTGCCTATCTTCTGGGCAACAACACCCACGTCCTGAAACACACGCTGTCTGGCCTGATCCGCGCCTTCAAGGGGCCGAAATGGACGCCCCAGGATCATCAGGACGTGCTGTGCCTGATGTTCCAGCTGCTCAAGATCGCGCGCGAAAACCCGGTGGCGCTGGAGCAGCATATCGAAAACCCCGCCGAGTCGCCGATCTTTACCGCCTATCCGCGTCTGGCGGCCGAGCACAACATCGTCTCGCTGATCGCTGACACGATGCGGTCGGCCAGCCTGAACTATGACGATCCCTACCAGGTCGAAGACATGCTGTCGCGCCGCATCGCCATCATGCGCGAGGAGGAGATGCATGTCCCCCATGCCCTGCAGAACATGGCGGATGCGCTGCCGGCGCTTGGCATCGTCGCGGCTGTGCTGGGCGTGATCAAGACCATGAGCTCGATCGACCAGCCGCCCGCGGTTCTGGGCAAGATGATCGGCGGCGCGCTGGTCGGCACCTTTCTGGGCGTTTTCCTGTCCTATGGCTTCGTGGCGCCACTGGCCAACCGGCTTGGTGCCGTGGTCAAGCAGGACCTTGGCTTTTATGACGTGATCAAATCTGTCCTGGTGGCGGGCCTGCATCAGCACGCGACGACGCTTTGCGTGGAAGTGGGGCGGCAGACGGTTCCCGAACATGTGCGCCCCAGTTTCGATACATTGGAAAGCGCGTTGCGCGAGCTGAAGAAGGCCGCGTGATGACAGGCATCGGCATCCTGTTCGTGGTGACGGCGCTTGGCACCGGCAGCGCCTCGGCCCCCGCCTTTGAGCCTTTCGCCGAGGCTGCCTCGGGCTGGCTGCTCAGTGGGGAGGGGCTGCCCCGGGACTACCGGGTGACGCTGATGCAGATGGACAGCGCCGACCGCATCCGCGCCATCGCTCTGCTGCGCCGGATCGGGCTGCTGACAGACCGCCCCTGGCCGCTCGACGACCTGCTGCGTCCCGCGGGCGCAGCACCGGAGGCAGGCCAATGACCCCAGTCGCCGGCCCCGCGCGAAAGGCGCACAAGTATCTGGACGCCCCGCTGTTCGTGACTGGTGGGCTGGTGCTGGTGGTGATCTCGCTGGTCATACCGCTGCCCGCCGGCGTGCTGGATTTCGGAATTGCGATATCGATCGCAATGGCGACGCTGGTTCTTGTAATGGCATCCCTGGTGGACAAGCCGACCGATTTTCAGGCCTTTCCGGTGCTGCTGCTGGTCAGTTTGGTGATCCGGCTGTCGCTGAACGTGTCCTCGACCCGGCTGATCCTGACCGAGGGGCAGAACGGCAAAGAGGCCGCCGGGCACGTGATCAACGGATTTGCTGACTTTATCGCGGGGGGCTCGATCCTGGTCGGCATCACGGTCTTTGCAGTGATCTCGGTGGTCAACTTCATGGTGATCACCAAGGGCTCGGGGCGGATGGCCGAGGTGGCGGCGCGCTTTGCGCTGGATTCGCTGCCCGGCAAGCAGCTGGCCATCGACGGCGACCTGAACGCCGGCGCCATCGACCATCACGAGGCCAAGCGACGCAGGCTTCAGGAAAGCCGCGAGATTAGCTTTTTCGGATCGCTGGATGGCGCGTCGAAGTTCGTCAAGGGTGACGCGGTGGCGGGCATCGTCATCACGTTGATCAACCTGTGCGTCGGACTGGCCGTGGGCATCACCGTTCACGGCATGCCGCTGGCCGAGGCCGCGGACACCTATTCGCACCTGACCATCGGCGACGGGCTGGTCAGCCAGATCCCTGCGCTGATCACCTCGATGGCGGCGGCACTGCTGCTGTCGCGGGGCGGTGCGACGGATACGACCGCGGATCTGCTGTCCGCGGAGTTTACCCGCAGCTGGCAGCCCGCCGCCATGGTAGGCGGCGCGATGATCGTGATCTCGTTCGTGCCTGGAATGCCGCGGATGCTGTTCCTAGGCATCGCGTCGGCAATGCTGGTCATCGCCTGGCAGATTGCCCGGCGGGCGCGGCAAGCCGCCGACGCGCTGCCCGAACTTGCCGCGGACGAGGCTGCCGCACGACCCGCCGCCCGCATGGGAGACGTGCTGGACACGGACGACATCAGCGTCGAGATCGGGGCCGACCTGATCCTGATCGCGCTGGACCAGGCCCGCGGCCTGGGCAGCCGGGTCAACAACCTGCGCATCCACATTGCGCGCAGCTTTGGGCTGGTCCTGCCGGATGTGCGCATCACCGACACCGACGACCTGCCGCCCGGCGACTATCAGATCCGCATCCAGGGCGTCGTGCGCGGACGCGGCAGCTTGCATCCGGGCCAGATCCTGGCGCTTGCGCCCGATGCGCTGCTGGCGGAACTGCGTGGCATCAGCGTGCGCGAGCCCGTCTATGCCAGCCCTGCCCGTTGGATCCAGCCTGCGGACCAGGAAGAGGCGGCCACCATGGGCGCCACGGTGGTGACGCCGATGGAGGTTCTGTCGACGCACCTGATGGAAGTGGTCAAGGCCAACCTTCCGACGCTGCTGACCTTGGGCGCAATGCAGCGCCAGATCGAGGAGCTGAAAACCCTTTCCGACAGCACCCGTGCCGAACGCTATCGCAAATATTTCGACAGCATGATCCCGGACAAGGTCACGCCCGAAACGCTGCTGGCCATTTTGCGCGCGCTTTTGGAGGAGCGGATCTCGATCCGGAACCTGCCGCTGATCGTTGATGCCATCTGCGAGTTCCGGCATGTCGAGTCGGCCGAGACGATCTATGAACTGGTGCGAAAGCGGCTGCGGGGCCAGATTACCCAGCAGTACGCGGACGAGGCGGGTCGCGTCGCCGCCCTGCAGCTGCATCCAGCTTGGGAGGCGGAATTTGTCCGCGCCGACGGCGAGACAGGACGCGCAGGAGGCGGGGCGATGACGCCAGGGCTGTCCAAGAAGTTGCTGGAAGCCGTGCGCAAGGCGCTGTCCTTGGCCGATCCCGTGCCAAGGACCGTCATCGTGGCGCCCGATCATCGCCGCCGCATGATCCGGGCAGTGTTGGGGGCCAACGGAATGGCAGTGCCCGTCCTGGGCCTTGAAGAGGTGGACCCGGAGGCCGAGTTGCGCCTTTTGGGAACCATCGAGGCGGCATGATGTGGGGCCAGCTTCAGGCGATCTTTCCGGGTCTGGACTGGTCCCTGGTGCTGGTCTACCTGCGCATCCAGGCCTGCGTGCTGATCCTCCCGGGTCTGGGGGAACGGGTCATCCCGGCCCGGGTCAAGATCGCCATTGCCTTGGCGCTGTCCCCGCTGCTGGCTGCTGGCGTCCCCCTGCGCGTGATGCCGGACCAGCCCATTGGCATTCTGGCCGAGATCGTGCCGGAGATGCTTTTGGGCTTCACGACCGGGGCTCTGCTGCGGCTTCTGGCCTTGGCGATCGACATCGCCACGACCGCGATCGCGGCCACGGCATCGCTGTCGCAGATGATGGGCATCCAGAACGAGGCCGCGCCTCACCCGGTGGGAAACATGCTGCACCTTGCTGGCATTGCCCTGCTGATGGCCATGGGCCTGCCAATGATGCTGGTCGAGCTGCTGGCCGACAGCCTGCGCCTGTGGCCGCCGGCTACGCTGCCACCGGTTGAAGCCTTGGCCTGGGGGGTCGTGGCGGTCGTTCGTGACAGCTTTCTGCTGGCGATGATGCTGGCCGCGCCCTTCACCTTGGGCGGATTTCTTTATCAGGCGCTGTCGGGGGTCATCAACCGCGTGATGCCCGCCCTGCCGGTGGTCTTCATTGGGGCCCCGGCATCGGTATTCCTGGCCTTGGCCGGGCTTGCGGTCTTGGCGCCCATGCTGGTCGGCATCTGGGCCGACGCGGTCCTGGGCTTCATGCTGCCCGCATTTCCCTGAAGGAAAACACGATGAGCGAGGATCAGGACGACAAGCAGTTCGACGCGTCCGAGCAGAAGCTGCAACGGGCGCGGGAAAAGGGCGACATCCCCCGCTCGACCGAATTGAACGGCGCGATGATGTATCTGGGGGCGGTGCTGGCCTTTGCCGTGGCGGCAGGTTTCGCTGTCCGCCAGTGGCTGGCCATGGCGACGCGGGTGATGGGGGCCGAGGATTGGCCCGCAGACCCTTCGCACCTCGCCTTGGATCTTGCGGCTCATGCGGGGATCGCGACACTTGCGCTGGCCACGCTGCTGATCGTGGCGATCCTTCTGGGCATGGTCGCCACGCGCAGCCTGATCCTGTCGCCGCAAAAGCTGGCCCCGGACATCAAGCGCATCAATCCGCTGAAGAACGCTGCCCAGAAGTTCGGGTCGGACGGGCTGGTCAGCTTTGCCATCTCGGTCGGCAAGTCGGTGCTGGTCTGCTTCGGCGGCTGGTTCCTGTTCATGCGGCTTCTGGACCGGATCGCAGCCTCGGCCATGGGCGGTGAGCGGTGGACGACAGCCTTGGGCGCGATCCTGGGGCAGGTGCTGGTTCTGGGACTGGCGGTGTCGGTCCTGTTCACCCTGCCGGACATCCTGTGGAAGTGGTTCGACCACCGCCGCAAGAACCGGATGAGCCGCCAGGAGATGCAGGACGAGTTCAAGGATTCCGAGGGCGATCCTCATATGAAGGCCGCCCGTCGCCAGCGTGCGGTGGACGTGGTCATGAAGCAGATGCTGGCCGACGTGGGCGGGGCGGATGTGGTGATCGTGAACCCGACGCATTATGCGGTCGCGCTGCAATGGAAGCGCGGCTCGGGGCGGGCGCCGGTCTGCGTGGCCAAGGGAACAGACGATGTCGCCGCCCGCATCCGCGCCAAGGCAACCGAGGCAGGCGTTCCGATTTGGTCGGATCCGCCCTGCGCCCGTTCCATTCACGCGGCCGTCAAGGTCGGTGACGAGATCGCCCGCGAACATTTCGCGGCCGTGGCGGCGGCGATCCGCTTTGCCGAAACGATGCGTCAGAAAGCAAGGACAGGATGGTAGACAAGGCGAAACAGCTTGCGCAGCTGGAGCGGATCGCGCGGCTGAAGGCGGAGCGGCAGCTGAAGACCTTTGCGGCCTACAATGCCCATGTCACCGCGGCGCGCCAGCGGGTGGAGGCCCTGCAAGTATCGCTGGCGCAGAGCTATGACAGCCTGGCCCCCCTGACCTTGGCCGAGGCGCGGGTGGCCAATGCCCAGGCCGGGCGCGCCGCGCGCGAACTGCGCCATGCCGACAGCCAGCTGCAGCGCATCCTGCCGGGCTTCGAGATCGCCCGCCGGCAGGCCGCGCGCGAGTTCGGCCGTGCCGAGGTGCTTTTGGGCCTGGGGCAGGACGAGGAACAGCGCCGCCGGCAGGAGCGGTTCTAAGCAGCCGCCCCGGCGCAGGATTGGACAGGGCTTTCGCGGAATGCTACGGACGGGCAACATGCCGAGGGGGAGCCATGCTGCACAGCGATCCGAACACCGACCAGCACCGCGAGATCTGGACCGCGGCCGAGGCGCGGCGCATCTTCGACCAGCCGCTGATGGACCTGCTGTTCCAGGCCCAGACCGTCCATCGCCGCCATTTCGACCCGAACCGTGTGCAGATGAGCCGCCTTCTGTCGATCAAGACCGGCGGCTGCCCGGAGGACTGTTCCTATTGCAGCCAGTCGGCCCGCCACGACTCGGGCCTGTCGGCTTCGAAGCTGATGGAGGTCCAGCGGGTTCTGGCCGAGGCCCGGCGCGCCCGCGACGCGGGGGCGACGCGCTACTGCATGGGCGCCGCCTGGCGCAGCCCAAAAGAACGCGACATGCCGCAGATCATCGCCATGATCGAGGGCGTGAAAGCCTTGGGCATGGAGACCTGCATGACCTTGGGGATGCTGGACCCGCAGCAGTCGCGGCAGTTGGCGGAAGCCGGTCTGGATTACTACAACCACAACATCGACACCTCCGAATCCCATTATGGCAAGGTGATCACGACGCGCAGCTTTGCCGACCGGCTGGAGACGCTTGAAAACGTGCGCAAGAGCGGGATCAAGGTTTGTTCGGGCGGCATTCTGGGCTTGGGCGAGGGGCAGCAGGACCGGGTGGACATGCTGGTGACGCTGGCCAACCTGCCCGAGCCGCCCGACAGCGTGCCGATCAACATGTTGATCCCGGTCGAAGGCACGCCGCTGGAGGATGCCGCGCCGGTCGATCCGATCGATTTCGTGCGCACCATCGCCACTGCCCGGATCATGATGCCGAAATGCCATGTGCGCCTGTCGGCCGGCCGCACGGCAATGTCGGACGAAATGCAGGCGATGTGTTTCTTCGCTGGCGCGAACTCGATCTTCGTGGGCGACACGCTGCTGACTAAGGACAACCCGGAGGAGGAGGCCGACATGCGGCTGTTCGCCAAGCTGGGATTGCAGCCGATGCAGGTGCACGAGCATATGCCTGAACCCTCGGTCGAACGGGTGCAGCACGATCCGGCGATCCCGATCCTGCGCTGAAAGTTTTGGGGGTCTCACCCCCAGACCCCAGAGTATCTCGACAAAGAAGAGGGTGCAGGTCGCCTTGGACCGTTTGGAAAAGTATCGGCAGAACCTGGACGGGCTGGCGGCCGAAAGCCGGCTGAGGCGTCTTGCGCCGCGTCATGGTCTGGACTTTTCATCCAACGATTATATCGGCTTGGCGCAGTCGCCGCGGCTGGTCGCGGCTGCCGCCGATGCGCTGGCGCGGGGTGTTCCGGTGGGGGCGGCGGGGTCGCGTCTGCTGCGCGGGAACACGGACGAGCAGGAGGCGTTCGAGGAGGAGGCGGCGCGGTTCTTTGGGGTCGGCGCGGCCTTGGGGTTCGGCGGCGGCTATGTGGCGAACTTTGCTGTGATCACAACGCTGCCGCAGCGGGGCGACCTGCTGCTGATGGATGCGCTTTCGCATGCCAGCACGCATGAGGGGGCGCGGGCCGGACGGGCCGACGTGAAGACCTTTCGGCATGGCGATGTGGGACATGCGGAGGATGTGATCACGCGCTGGCGCGAGGCGGGGAATACCGGCGCGGTCTGGATCGCGGTTGAGAGCCTCTACAGCATGGATGGCGACATTGCGCCGCTGGACGAGCTGGCGGCGCTGGCCGATCGGCACGGTTTCCTACTGGTCGACGAGGCGCATGCGACCGGGGTCTATGGGACCCAAGGGCGTGGCCTGGCCCATCACCTGGAGGGGCGGGACAACGTCCTGACGCTGCACACGCTGGGCAAGGCCCTGGGCGGGTCGGGGGCGCTGATCTGCGGCGCCAAGTGCCTGATCGACTTCATGATCAACCGTTGCCGACCGTTCATTTTCGCAACCGCGCCCTCGCCCCTGATGGCGGCGGTGGGACGGGAGGCGCTGGCGATTTTGCGGGACGAGCCGTGGCGGCGCGCCGAGCTGCAGGGCCATGTGGCGGCCTTCGGGGCCGAGATGGCGGCCCGCCTGCCGCAGGTGCCGTTGAGCGGCAGCCAGATCGTGCCGCTGATCGTCGGACCCAATGCCGAAACGATGGCCTTGGCCGCGCAGGTGCAGGCGCGGGGCTTTGACGTGCGGGGCATTCGTCCGCCGACGGTGCCGGAAGGGACGTCGCGGCTGCGGGTCTCGCTGACGCTGAATGTCACCCGGGCGGAGGTGATCCGCCTGGCGGAGGTGCTGGAGGAACTATGGCCCGATTTGTGATCACAGGAACGGGTACCGATATCGGCAAGACGGTTTTCGCCGCCGGATTGTGCGGGCTGATGGGGGCAAGCTATTGGAAGCCGGTGCAGTCCGGGCTGGCGGGGAACGTCCCCAATCCGGGCCGCACAAGCGAGGCACCGGGCAGTCACGGCGCGTACACTGGACGTGCACCGACAACGCCCGCATCGTTAACCGACGACGCGCAGCCCGGCAGCGACAGGGCCGAGGTCGCGCGGCTGTCTGGCGCCGTCGGCCACCCCGAGACCTGGATGCTGCGCGAGCCGCTGTCGCCGCATCGTGCGGCCGAGCTGGAGGGCGTCACCATCGACGCAGATGGGCTGACGCCACCCGATGCCGATCCGCTGGTGATCGAAGGGGCGGGCGGCGTTCTGGTCCCGGTGACGCGGCAGGTCCTGTACGCCGACCTGTTCGCGCGCTGGCAGATCCCGGTCGTGCTGGTCGCCTCGACAGGGCTGGGCACGATCAGCCACAGCCTGACGGCTCTGGAAAGCCTGCGGGCGCGGGACGTGCCGGTGCATGGCGTGGCCTTTGTCGGGCCCGAAAACGATGACAACATGGCAACCATCGGCCAACTGGGCCGCGTCCGGGTGCTGGGCCGTCTGCCGATCCTGCCGGAACTGGACCGTGCGGCACTGGCCGAGGCGATGGCGCGGAACTTTGACGCGGCGGATTTCGCATGAGCGCGGTCTGGCATCCCTTTTTCCAGCACGGGACCGAGCCTGCGCCGCCGCGCGCGCTGAGCAGCGAAGGGGCCTTTATCCACACCGATCGCGGGCCGCTGCTGGACGCGATCAGCAGCTGGTGGGTGGTGACGCATGGCCACAACCAGCCCGAGATCGTCGAGGCGATCCGCCGCACGGCCGGGCACCTGGACCAGGTGATCTTTGCTGGCCTGACTCATGACCCCGCCGAGGAGCTGGCGGAGGCGCTGGTGCAACTGGCGCCCGCCGGGCTGGAGCATGTGTTTTTCAGCGACAGCGGATCGACGGCGGTCGAGGTGGCGCTGAAGATGGCGCTTGGATATTGGCGGCACGAAGGTGACGGCCGCCACCGGATCGCGGTGATCGAGGACAGCTATCACGGCGACACGATCGGCACGATGAGCGTGGGCGAACGGGGGGTGTTCAACGCCGCCTATGACCCGCTGATGTTCGCGGTGGACCGGCTGCCCTTCCCCGAGGGTGACGGCGCGGCGACGCTGGCGGCCTTCGAGGCGCTGGCGGCCGGCGGGCAGATGGCTGCGCTGATCCTGGAGCCGCTGGTCCTGGGCGCGGGCGGCATGCGGATGTATGCGCCCGCCGTGCTGGCTGGGTTGCGCGCCATCTGCGACCGGCACGACGTGCTGCTGATCGCGGACGAGGTGATGACGGGCTGGGGCCGGACGGGGCGTTTGTGGGCCTGCGACCATGCGGGGATCGCGCCCGATATCCTCTGCACCTCCAAGGGGCTGACCGGGGGCGTCGTGCCGCTGGCCGCGACATTGGCCAGCGCGCGGATATTCGAGGCGCATCGGTCCGCCGACCGGCGGCGCACCTTTTTTCACTCCAGCAGCTATACCGCGAATCCCATCGCCTGTGCGGCGGCCCTGGCGCAGGTGCGGCTTTGGCAGGCCAGCCCCATGCAGGACCGGCTGCACCGGCTGACCCTCTTGCAGGCCGCGCGGCTGGCGGCATTGGCCGGTGACAGCCGTTTTGCGGCGCCGCGCCAGTGCGGAACCATTGCCGCCATCGACCTGGTCGTGCCCGAAGGGGGCTATCTGGCCGAGGTCGGACCCCGGATGCGCGCCCATTCGATGCAGCAAGGGGTGCTGCTGCGGCCGCTGGGGAACACCGTCTATGTGCTGCCGCCCTATGGGGTGACGGAGGCCGACCTGGACATGGCCTGGGGCGCCATCGCCTCATTCCAGGTCTAGATCGACCCAGACCAGCCGTCGATGCGACGCCGCAGCCACCGGCTTGGCCAGCGGGTCGCCGGGCGCAGGCCAGACGACGCCCGATGCCGTCACCTGCAGGTCCTGCGAGGGCAGGATATAGTCCAGCCGCAGGTTGCCTGGCGGACGGTCGTATTCGACCGTGTCCAGCGCCGGATCGCCCTTTTGGTCCGCATTGGGGCCGGTCTGCGGCGGCTGGAAGGCGCCGCGGGGCTTGGGGTCATGGGTCACCGTCAGCAGGGCCCGCAGCGCGGCGGGATTTCCGTCGCCATCCACCGGGTCCACGTTCAGGTTGCCGATGACGGCGAAGGGTGCCTGGGGCAGGTGGTGCATCCAGAAGGCGGCCTCGTCATGGTTGCGGGCGACGTTCTGCGGTTCGAAGGCCGGAGGGGTGGCAGCGAAGGCCAGCAGGTGCAGCGGACCGTTCGGGGTTTCCAGCTGGATGTTCCAATGGGCGCTGCCCGACAGGCGGCGGATGTCGGCATGATCCAGGTCCGGCATGCGATGGCCCGGCAGGTCGCGCCACAGCGTGGCGCTGTGATCGGTCACCGGCCCAAGCGGCAGGCGCGACAGCAGGGCCAAGCCCTTTTGCCCGGTAAAGTCGCCAAAACCTTGTGCGTCGCTGGCCTCTCCACCCTGGCCGTCGCCGTCAAGGTCGTGGCCTGTCTGCAGACCGCGATTGCCGGGACCCGCGAAGCGGTGCGGCATCGGGTGGCCCAGTTCGGCCAGCAGGTCGGCAAAGCCGGTCTGGGCGCGTCCGTCCAGGTCCCAGTCAAAGCCGGTCAGCAGGATCGCATCCGGTTGCGCGGCCGCGATGACGCGGGCGGCGGCCACGACCTGCGGGTCATGGGCGGCGATGTCACGCATCAGAAGCCCCGGCCCGTCGCGCGTCAGGCCGGGATCCCAGGTGGCCAGGCGCAGGGGCTGGGCCGCGACCGGCCCCGCCAGCACCAGCAGAAGGGCAAGCGCCCTCAGATCCAAGGACGGGCCTGCGCCATCTGCGATTCAAAGCTGTCGATGGCGGGGGCCTTTTCCATGGTCAGCCCGATGTCGTCCAAGCCGTTCAGCAGGCAGTGCTTGCGGAACGGGTCCACGTCAAAGGCAAAGCTGGTGCCGTCCGAGGCGGTGACGGTCTGGCTTTCCAGGTCAACGGTGATGCGGGCATTGGCGCCGCGTTGCGCGTCCTCCATCAGCGCATCGACGGCGTCCTGGGGCAGCACGACGGGCAGGATGCCGTTCTTGAAGCAGTTGTTGAAGAAGATGTCGGCGAAGCTGGTCGAGATGACGCAGCGGATGCCGAAATCCAGCAGCGCCCAGGGCGCGTGTTCGCGCGAGGAGCCGCAGCCGAAATTGTCGCCCGCGATCAGGATCTGCGCGTCGCGATAAGCGGGCTGGTTCAGGACGAAATCCGCGATCTCGTGGCCGTCGCGGTCATAGCGCATCTCGTCAAAGAGGTTCACCCCCAGGCCCGAACGCTTGATCGTCTTCAGGAACTGCTTGGGGATGATCATGTCGGTGTCGATGTTGACCAGGGGCATGGGCGCCGCGATGCCGGTCAGGCTGGTGAATTTGTCCATGGTTTCTCTTGTCTTCCTGTCTGCGAGCCGCCGGCCTAAAGTGCGGACATTAGCGGTTGCGGTGATGGGGTGCGATTGTGGGATTGTGGGCTTGCGTGGCAGAGCGGTGGGTGCCGCAGATCGGCGACCCGAACGTCACGGGCTGGGTGACGGTGGCCAGCTATCTGGTGACGGCCCTGCTGGCGGCGGCGGTCTGGCGCGTCACGGGGCCTGGGCGCGGCCGGGCCTTCTGGGCGGTGCTGACGCTGATCCTGGGCTTTCTGGCCCTCAACAAGCAGCTGGACCTGCAGACGGCACTGACCGGGGTCGGCCGGTGCCTGGCATGGTCGCAGGGCTGGTACGAGAACCGCCGCCTTGTGCAGGCGGGGTTCATCGGGGCGCTGCTGGTGCTGCTGGTGATGGGCCTGTTCACCGCGATGCAGGCGCTGCGCGGCAACCTGCAGCGCAACCTGCTGGCGCTGCTGGGGCTGACGGTGCTTTTGGGATTTGTCATGGTGCGCGCGGTCAGCATCCACCATTTCGACTTCCTGATCAGCGACCACAGCCTGGGCGTGCCGAACAACTTCCTGTTCGAAAACGCGGGCCTGGTGCTGATCGCGGTCAACGCGGCGCTGCTGCTGCTGCGCCGACGGCACCGGACGCGGCAGCGGCGGCTGGCCTGAAGGGCCCGCCGCAACCGCCGTGTTCGGAACCGTCCGGCGCATGATCAGGCCGGTTCGCGGGCGAATTCGCGGATGTCGACCAGATGGCCGGCGACGCCTGCGGCGGCCGCCATGGCGGGGCTCATCAGGTGGGTCCGGCCCTTGTAGCCCTGCCGCCCCTCGAAGTTGCGGTTGCTGGTCGCCGCGCAGCGTTCGCCCGGTTTCAGCTGGTCGGGGTTCATGCCCAGGCACATGGAACAGCCCGCCAGGCGCCATTCGAAGCCGGCATCGGTGAAGACGACGTCCAGCCCCTCCTCTTCGGCCATGGCGCGCACCAGCCCCGAGCCGGGGACAACCATGCCGCGCACGCCCGCGGCCAGGCGGCGGCCGCGCAGCACCTCGGCCGCGGCGCGCAGATCCTCGATCCGGCCATTGGTGCACGATCCGATGAACACTGCGTCGATGGCGATGTCGGTCAGCGGCGTGCCGGCGGTCAGGCCCATGTAGTCCAAGCTGCGCCGCGCCGCCTCGGCCTTGCCGCCCGGAAAGCTTTCGGGGGCGGGGACGGTGGCGGTGATGGGCAGCGCGTCTTCGGGGCTGGTGCCCCAGGTGACGGTGGGGGCGATATCCTCTCCGCGGATGGTCAGGACCTTGTCAAAATGCGCGCCGTCATCGCTGAACAGCGTTTTCCACCAGGCGACGGCGGCCTCCCATTGGGCGCCCTTGGGCGCATGGGGCCGGCCTTGGACATAGGCGAAGGTGGTCTCGTCCGGGGCGATCAGGCCGGCGCGGGCGCCGCCCTCGATCGCCATGTTGCAGATGGTCATGCGGCCTTCCATCGACATGTTGCGGATCGCCTCGCCGCAATATTCGATCACATGGCCGGTGCCGCCGGCGGTGCCGGTTTCCGCGATGATGCGCAGCACGACATCCTTGGCGGTGACGCCCGGCGCCAGGCGGCCGGTGATTTCGACCTTCATGTTCCGGGACTTGCCCTGGATCAGGGTCTGGGTGGCGAGGACATGCTCGACCTCCGACGTGCCGATGCCGTGGGCCAGCGCGCCGAAGGCGCCGTGGGTCGCGGTGTGGCTGTCGCCGCAGACGACGGTCATGCCGGGCAGGGTCCAGCCCTGCTCGGGGCCGACGATGTGCACGATGCCCTGCCGGATGTCGTTGACCGGATAGTAATGCACCCCGAATTCGCGGGCGTTGCGGTCCAGCGCATCGACCTGGATGCGGGATTCCTCGTTGTCGATGCCGGACTGGCGGTCGAGGGTCGTCGGCACGTTGTGATCGGGCACGGCGATGGTGCGTTCCGGGGCGCGGACCTTGCGGCCGGTCATCCGCAGGCCCTCGAACGCCTGCGGGCTGGTCACTTCGTGGACCAGATGGCGGTCGATATACAGAAGACAGGTCCCGTCGTCCTGGCGGTCGACCACATGGGCGTCCCAGATCTTGTCATAAAGCGTGCGCGGCGCGGTGGCTGCGGGAATGGTCATGGCTGAGGTCTTTCGGCTGTGATGCAGGGTGCAGGCAGGCAGACGCGGCGGGGAAATCCCCGCCTGACATCAGCCCCGCGCGGTCACGCAGAGCGTTTCGCCATAGAAGCGCTGCGGCAGGCGCGCGCGGTCATGGATGTCGAAATAACGCATCATCTGGGCAGATTAGGTCAGGACCCGCGCTGTGGCAAGGCCCGTGACGGGGGGCGGGCGTGAACCGTGTCGTTCACAAGCGCGGGCGCAGCCCCAAGGAAAATCTGCCCAGAGATTGAGATGGGCCGAAAAGATGCTATGTTGGGAACACCCCTGCGCCGGGGGCCATCGGCGCGCCGACCGGAGGATACAACCCTGTCACAAGACGTCCCGTCGGCCCAAGGGCCGGCCACGACCACCGCGAAGGCGCCGCTGTCCAGCGACCAGATGCTTTCGCTTGTCCTGACTTCGTTAGATGACGACAAGGCCGAGGAGGTTATCACCATCGACCTGCGCGGTCGTTCGGCCATGGCTGATCACATGGTGATCGCCTCGGGTCGCAGCTCGCGCCAAGTGGGAGCGATCGCCGAAAAGCTGGCCGACCGGGTCAAGCAGGCGACCGGCCGCAGCCCCCGCATCGAAGGCAAGGATGCCGGCGACTGGGTGCTGGTCGATGCCGAGGACGTGATCGTCCACGTCTTCCGCCCCGAGGTCCGCGAGTTCTACCAGTTGGAAAAGATGTGGATGCCCGCCGACGCGCTGACCCGCGTTCGCGAGCAGGTCCGCCCCCAGCCCTGATCGCCGGGCGGCCATGCGAATCGACATCGCCGCCGTCGGGCGGCTGAAGAAGGGGCCCGAGGCGGCCCTGGTCGCGGATTACCTTGACCGTTTCGCCAAGACCGGCCGGAGCCTTGGGCTTCCGGCCGTTTCCGTGACCGAGGTCGAGGATCGGCGTGCCGGAACCATGGCCGCCGAGGCCGACCTGCTGGCCCGCGCCATTCCGGCGGGTGCGGCGGTGGTGGTGATGGACGAGCGCGGCGAGCAGCCGACCTCGCCCGAGTTTGCGGCGCGGCTGGCGCGGTTTCGTGACGAAGCGCGCGACGTCTGCTTTGTCATCGGCGGGGCGGACGGGCTGGACCCGGGCCTGCGCGCGCGGGCCGACTGGCAGATCAGCTTTGGCCGCATGGTCTGGCCGCATCTTCTGGTGCGAGTGATGCTGGCCGAGCAGTTGTACCGCGCCGCGACCATTCTGGCCGGGTCGCCCTATCACCGGGCCTGAAGACGGCCCGCGGTTCGGTTGCCGCTGGCGCGCGCTGCGCGTATGAGGGGGAAAACGCGAGGCAGAGATGACCAAACCCGTAGTCCTGTGCATTCTCGATGGCTGGGGCATGTCCGACCGCCCCGATCAAAGCGCCCCCGACCAGGCGGCGACGCCGCATTTCGACCGGCTGATGCGCGACTGTCCCAATGCCGCACTGCTGACCTATGGGCCGGACGTGGGACTGCCCCGCGGGCAGATGGGCAATTCCGAGGTGGGCCACACGAATATCGGCGCGGGCCGCGTGGTGGCGATGGACCTGGGCCAGATCGACCTGGCGATCGAGGATAGCAGCTTTGCGCAAAACCCGGCGCTGCTGGATTTCGTGGCGAAGATGAAGGCCAGCGGCGGCACGGCGCATCTGATGGGCGTGATCTCGGACGGGGGCGTGCACGGGCATCTGGTCCATGTGCTGGCGGCGGCGCGGGCCGTGGCGGGGGCAGGGGTGCCGGTCGTCATCCACGCGATCACCGACGGGCGCGACGTGGCGCCCCAGTCGGCGGGCGGCTTCATGGCGACCCTGCAAGAGGGGCTGCCGGCGGGTGCCCGGATCGGCACCGTGATCGGGCGCTATTACGCGATGGACCGCGACAACCGGTGGGACCGGGTCGAGAGGGCATTTCGTGCGATCGTGCTGGGGCAGGGCGAGGATGCGGCCGATGCGGGTGCGGCCGTGCGGACGGCGCATGCGCGTGGCGAGACGGACGAGTTCATCCCGCCTTTCGTGATCGACGGCTATAACGGCGCACAGGACGGAGACGGAGTGTTCTGCCTGAACTTTCGCGCCGACCGCGCACGAGAGATCCTGTCGGCCCTGGGCGATCCCGACTTTGATGCCTTTGACGTGGGCGACCGGCCGGACTGGGCGGGGCTTCTGGGCATGGTGGATTACAGCACCAGACACGACAGTTTCATGCAGGCGGCCTATCCCAAGCGGCAGGTGGTCAACACCCTGGGGGCCTGGGTCGCGGCCAAGGGCCTGCGCCAGTTCCGGCTGGCCGAGACTGAAAAATACCCGCATGTGACCTTTTTCCTGAACGGCGGCAAGGAAACCCCCGAGCCGGGCGAGGACCGTCACATGCCGCAAAGCCCCAAGGTCGCGACCTATGACCTGGCCCCCGAGATGGCCGCCGAGGATGTCAGCGAGGCGCTGGTCGAGGCGATCGGCGCGGGTTACGACATGATCGTCGTGAACTATGCCAATCCCGACATGGTGGGTCATACCGGCAGCCTGTCGGCGGCGGCGCGAGCCTGCGAGGCCGTGGACCGGGGCCTGGGCCGGATGCTGGAGGCGCTGGACGCCGCGGGCGGCGCGGCGGTCATCTGCGCCGACCACGGCAATTGCGAGCAGATGATCGACCCCGAGAGCGGCGGCCCGCACACGGCACACACGCTGAACCCGGTGCCGGTGATCGTCTACAACGGACCCGCCGGGGCGCATCTGCGCGACGGGCGGCTGGCCGACCTGGCGCCCACGGTCCTGGACCTGATGGGGGTGGAGCCGCCGGCCGAAATGACCGGCAAGAGCCTGATCGTCCAATGATCCTGCGCCGTCTTGCCCTGATCCTGGCCGCCTGCGGCGCCCTGGCCGCGCCGGCCGGTGCGCAGGAACCCGCGACCAGCCCCGCCAACCAGGCTGTGGCCGAGGCCGAGGAGGCCGCTGCCCTGCTGCGCGCCGCCATGGGCCAGCTGGCCGAGGCGGTCAGCGCCGACGACCAGGTGGTGGCCCTGACCGAGGTGATCCGCGGCTATGAACTGGGCCTGGCCGCGCTGCGCGAGGGGTTGCGCCAGGCCAGCGCGCGGGAAACCGAGTTGCGCGCCCGCTTTGAGGCGCAGCGGGGCCAGCTTTCGCGCGTGCTGGGCGCCATGACCGCGCTGCAGCAGAGCCCCGAATCGACCATGCTGCTGCATCCGGCCGGGGCGCTGGCCAATGCGCGGTCGGGAATGCTGCTGTCGGGCGTCACCCCCGGCCTGCGGGCCGAGGCCGAGGCGCTGCAGGACGATCTGGACGAGATCGCCACCGTGCGCGAACTGCAGTCGAACGCCGCAACGATGCTGGGCAGCGGGCTTGATTCGGTGCAGGAGGCGCGGCGGCTTTTGTCCAGCGCTGTGACCGACCGCAGCTCGATGCCGGTGCGCTTTGCCGAGGACCCCGCCGAACTTCAGGCGCTGCGCGACGCGGCCCAAAGCCTGTCGGATTTCGCCACCGGCATTGCAAAGATGGAAAAGGACGTCGGCGCGCCGATGGAGGATTTCGAAGGCGCGCAGGGCAATCTGCGCCTGCCTGTGATCGGATCGATCCTGCGGCCCTATGACGAACCCGATGCCGCGGGCGTCAGCCGCCCCGGCTGGGTCATCGCCACGGCGCCCGCCGCCCTGGTGCAGACCCCCTGGCCTGCGACGATCCGCTATCGCGGGCCGTTCCTGGATTACGGCAATGTGATGATCACCGAGCCGTCGCGCGGCTATCTTATGATCTTCGCGGGGCTGGCGCAGGTCTTTGGCGAGGTCGGAGACGTACTGAACGCGGGCGATCCCGTGGGGTTGATGGGCGGCGCGGAAGCCCCGGCCCAGGAATTCGGGTCGCGCTTCGTGGCCGATGCCGCCAGCGGCGGGCAGGCGGGACGCAGCGAAACGCTGTATCTGGAGCTGCGCCGCGGCAATGAAACGCTGGACCCGGCAGAGTGGTTCGTGCTGAATCCCATCGTCGAGCCGCAACAGGACTGAGGCAGGAAAAAACCGTCATGAGACATTATCTGATCGCAGGACTGGGGGGCATTCTGGCCGGCGCGCTGGTCACGACGCAGGTCGCCGGCCCGCTGGTCGCGCAGGAAACGGGGCGCAACGCCTCAATCTATCAGCAGCTGGAACTGTTCGGGAACGTCTTCGAGCGGATCCGCAGCGACTATGTCGAGGCGCCCGACGACAAGGAGCTGATCGAGGCGGCGATCAACGGCATGCTGACCTCGCTGGACCCGCATTCCAGCTTCCTGTCGTCGGACGCCTATGCCGACATGCAGACCCAAACCCGTGGCAGCTTTGGCGGCCTGGGCATCGAGGTCAGCCAGGAAGAGGGGATGGTCAAGGTCGTCTCTCCCATCGACGGCACGCCGGCGGCCGAGGCAGGCGTACAGACGGGCGATCTGATCACCCATGTGAATGGCGAATCGCTGCTGGGCCTGACGCTGGACCAGGCGGTGGACATGATGCGCGGGCCGGTCGGGTCTGAGATCACCATCACCATCCTGCGGGAGGGCGAGACCGAGCCGTTCGACCTGACCATGGCGCGCGACACGATCAAGCTGACCGTTGTGCGCAGCCGCGTCGAAGGCCATGCGGTTGTTCTGCGCGTGTCCACCTTCAACGACGAGACCTATGACACGCTGAAGGCCGAGCTGGACAAGGCGGTCGAGGAGGCCGGCGGCATCGAGCGCGTGACCGGCTTCGTGCTGGACCTGCGCAACAATCCGGGCGGGCTGCTGAACCAGGCGATCAGCGTTTCGGACGCCTTCCTGGATGCCGGCGAGATCGTCAGCACGCGGGGCCGCAATCCCGAGGAAAGCGAGCGCTGGAACGCCGAGATGGGCGACCTGGCGCAGGGCAAACCGATGGTGGTGCTGATCAACGGCGGTTCGGCCAGCGCGTCCGAGATCGTCGCGGGCGCCTTGCAGGATCATCGCCGCGCCATCGTCGTGGGCGAAAAATCCTTTGGCAAGGGTTCGGTCCAGACGGTCATGCCGGTCACCTCGGAGAGCGCGATTCGGCTGACGACGGCGCGGTATTACACGCCCTCGGGGCGGTCGATCCAGGCGCTTGGGGTCCAGCCGGACATCCTGGTGGCCCAGCCCCGCCCCGCGCCGACCGAGGAAGAGGAGGAGGCCCGCAGCGACAGCAGCTTCAGCCGGTCCGAGGCCGATCTGCGCGGCGCGCTTGGCAACGATGTCAGCGACGAAGACCGCCAGCAGATGGAAACCGAGGCCGCCGAGGTCGAGGCCACCGCCGCGCTGCGCGAGGAGGATTACCAGCTGGCCTATGCGGTGGATATCCTGAAGGGTCTGGCGGCCGTGAACTTCCGCGCCGAGCAGGTGCCTGCCGCGGTGACACCTGCGGTCACCGGCGAGGGGTCGGGCGAGGGCCTGGACGACGCGGCGGACAAGGGCTGACGGCATGAGCGAACGTCTGGGGCCGGGGGGGCTGCCTTATCGCCCCTGCGCGGGGGTTGTGCTGATGAACCGCGCGGGGCTGGTTTTTGCCGGCCAGCGCATCGACATGCCCGGCGCGTGGCAGATGCCGCAGGGCGGGATCGACGGGGACGAGTCCCCGCGCAAGGCCGCACTGCGCGAACTGGTCGAGGAAACGGGCGTTTCGACCGACCTGGTCGAGGTCGTGGCGGAAACACCGGGATGGGTCTATTACGACCTGCCGCCCGAGCTGCTGGGCAAGATCTGGAAGGGCCGCTTTGGCGGGCAGCGGCAGAAATGGCTGCTGCTGCGCTTTCTGGGCGAGGATGGCGACATCCGCATCGAGACCGAGCATCCCGAGTTCGACCGCTGGCAGTGGATGCCCGCCGACGCGCTGCTGGAGAACATCGTGCCTTTCAAGCGCGCCGTCTATGCCGAGGTCCTGGACGCGTTCCGCGAGCATCTGTCGCGCGGCTGAACCCCTGCGTCAGGCCGTGCCCGGCCGGTTCCAGGCATCTTCAAAGATCAGGTCGTCCAGCGGCAGCCGGTCGGCCCAGCCCCGCGCCATCAGTTCGGGTTCTTCGTAAAGCTCGGTTACATGGCCGATGCAGAGATAGGCGACCGGCACCACATGGTCCGGCAGGTGCAGCAGCCGGCGCAGGTCGTCTTGTCGGAAGATGCTGACCCAACCGACGCCGATGCCTTCGGCCCGCGCGGCCAGCCACAGGTTCTGTACCGCGCAGACGGTGGAATAGAGGTCGGTCGCCGCGTCATGGGTGCGGCCCAGGATATGCGTGCCGCCCCGCGTGCGGTCGCAGGTGATGCAGAGGTTGACCGGCGATTCAAGGATGCCTTCCAGCTTGAGGGCGGAATAGAGCGCCTTGCGGCCGGGAAACAGTTCGGCCGCCTCGGCATTGGCGGCCTGGAAGGCGTCATGAAGGCTGCGGCGCACCGCCGGATCACGGATCAGGATGAAGTTCCAGGGCTGCGACAGCCCGACCGAAGGCGCGTCATGCGCGGCCTGCAGCAGGCGGCGCAGCTGTGCCGGGTCGATCGGGTCGGGCCTGAATTGGCCGCGCACGTCGCGCCGCAGTCGGATGGCCCGATAGACGGCCTCGCGTTCAGAGGGCGTGAACGGTCCCGCCGGGGCGGGGCCGTTCGTTTCGGTGATGTCGTGCGGACCCTTCAACGGCGCAGCTGGTCCAGCAGGATCGACGTCGGGTACCCGTCGGGCGTCACGCCGATCGATCGCTGGAAGGCCGAAACGGATTCCATCGTGGCCGAACCGAACAGTCCGTCGATTTCGCCCTGATAGAAGCCGCGCTGCGCTAGGCGCTGCTGGATTTCCTCGCGCTCGCTGGTGGACAGGGGGCGGTCGTTGCGCGGCCAGCTGCCTTGGATGCCAGGGCGGCCGGCGATACGTTCGCCCAAAAAGGCCACGCCAAGCGCGTAGTTGTCCGAGTTGTTGTAGCGCAGGATGGAACGGAAATTGTCGCCGATGAAGAAGGCCGGGCCGCGCGCCCCTGCCGGCATGATGATCGAGCCGCTGCCCGAGGGCATCGCGCCCCCGCCCATGCGGCGCACGCCCATTGACGACCAGTCCGAACGGCGGTTGCCCTTGCCGATCAGGCCCATGTTGAAGTTCGCGGGCAGCTGCACCTCGGCGCCCCAGGACTGGCCGCGCTGCCAGCCGTTGCGGGCCAAGTAGGCTGCGGTCGAGGCCAGCGCGTCGGTCGGGTCGTCCGACCAGATGTCGCGACGGCCGTCGCCGGTGAAGTCCACCGCGTATTCCAGGTACGAGGTCGGCATGAACTGGGTGTGGCCCATCGCGCCGGCCCAGCTGCCCAGCATGTGTTCGGGATCGGTGTCCCCGGCCTGCAGGATGCGCAGCGCGGCCAGCAGCTGGTTCTGGAACATCTCTCCGCGGCGGCCGTCATAGGCCAGCGTCGCCAACGACGGGATGATCTGCATCTTGCCGCGGTTTGCGCCATAGTTCGATTCCATCCCCCAGACCGCCAGGACGATCTCGCGCGGGACGCCGTACTGCGCCTCGATCCGGGCCAAGACGGGATTCAGCTGCGCCAGTTTCTGGCGGCCGGTGGTGATGCGGCTGTCGGACACCGCGCTGTCCAGGTACAACCAGACCGGGCGCGAGAATTCGGCCTGGCGGCGGTCCAGCCGGATCACCTCGGGATTGTAGCGCGCCAAGCGCATGGCGCGGTCGTAGGTCGAAGCCGAAACGCCCGAGGCCAGCGCCCGGCTGCGAAAGCCTTGCACAAAGCGTTGCAGGCCGGCCTCGTCCCCCGGCGCGGCGGCGGGGATCGGCGCGGGCGTGACCGAGGATTGCGACGCGGCGGGCCCCGAGGCGGGCATGCGCGACATCGGCGCGCCACAGGAGGCAAGCGCGCCGATCAGCGCTGTGGACATGATAATGCGGGGAAAGCTCATCTGGATCGCCTGTTCGTGACTGCTCGTGGTTTCTTGATTGTGATCAGTCTAGACCAAGCATCCCGGATTGGGTAGGCGCGAGCGGCCCTTCCGGTGAAACATCCGTAAAGGCCGGCAGCCGGCAGAGCCGGCATGGCCCCCGGACGCCCCGTTTCAGTGGATCATGGCATCCGGGTCGGGTTCGTCGCCGAACCAGGGCGTCATCTGCGCGATGATGACCGCGTTTTCAGCCAGGGCGCGGTCCATCAGCGCGCGTTCGTCATCGTCGATCTCGTGACCCTCGGCCAGGCGCTCCTCCAGGGTGCCGTAGCCGGTGACGTCCAGGGGCGCCATGTCGGCTTGTTTCAGGATGGCCACGGTTTCACGCACCGCCTCTCCTTCGTCCTTGCCAGCGGCATAGCAGACAAGGCCCGCGCCCGTGGCACCCTTGGGCAGGCCGTCGCCCGCCTTGCGTCCCAGTTCGACGACCAGGGTATAGACCTTCATGGTTCAATCCTTCGGCTTGACGCCCTGTGCGGGCGGCTGGTTTCCGTGGCCCAAGGGCCATTCCGGGGCCTGCCAGAGCTGGCCGCCGCAATGGGGGCAGGGGTTGCGGGTGGCGATGATCTGCGCACCCGACAGCGCGCCGCAAAGGGCACAGCATGTCTGGTCATCCTTCGCAAGCGCCTTGTCAGGGGGCGGGTGGCCGTTCAGCAGGTGTTCGGGCGGCAGCAGCGACAGGCCGGGCCGGGGCGCAGGGCAGCGAAAGACGGAAAGGCCGCCTCCGGCCTCCAGATAGGCGGCGTGCAGTTCGCCCAGGTTCGAGATGCCGGCCAGGCGCAGCATCGCCTTGATCTCGGCCAGGCCCAGGTCGCGGTGGGCCACGGCGACCGGCAGGATCCGTCCCTCGCGCACCAGCGCGATGGGGCGGCCGTCGATCAGGTCCTTGATCCGGTCCGACCGCACGATCAGCTGGTCCAGCAGCTTGTTGACGACAACAACGAGCGTGATCACGGTCATCGCGGCCAGTAATGGCACCTCGGGGTAGAACATCGCGTCGCCCACGGCCGAGCCAAGCGCGATGACCAGCGCGAATTCCACCATGGACAGCTGCGCCACGCTGCGCCCGCCGATCCAGCGGATCATCATCAGCGTGTAGCCATAGATGATCAGCGTGCGCACCAGGATCTCGCCATAGAAGGCAAGGGGTTGTTCGCCCACGAACATGCGATAGAGGTCGAAAGGGATGATGTTCTGTTCCATGGAACCGTCCTGTTGGATGCGCCGACCGCGTGACGGGCGCACATCAACCGGCGGCCGGGGGCGGGGTTCCTGAGACAGGAAGGACAAGGCATGAGCAAGAGCCTGGAACGGGTCAAGGCGGCCCTGGCGGCGGCGAATGAGCCGGCCGTGGTGCTGGAGATGCCGGGCAGCACCCGGACCGCCGCCGAGGCGGCGCAGGCGGCGGGTTGTCTGGTGGACCAGATCGCCAAGTCGATCATCTTTCGCGGCGAAAACAGCGGCCATGTGCTGCTGTTCCTGACCGCGGGCGGCAACATGGTCGATGCGGCCAAGGCCGCCGCGCTGGCCGGCGAACCCTTGGGCAAGGCCGATGCCGCGCTGATCCGGGCCGAGACGGGCTTTGCCATCGGCGGGGTTGCGCCGGTGGGCCACCTGCGCCCGCCGCGCGCCTTCTTTGATCCGCGCCTGTCGGATTTTTCCCGGGTCTGGGCGGCAGCCGGCACCCCGCGCCACATCTTTGCCATCGCCCCCGACCGGCTGCGGGCGCTGACCGGCGCCGCCACGGGCGATTTCGTCGCCTGAACCGACGGGCGGCCTTTGCGTTGACCGCCGCAAGCACAAGGAGGCGTCGCGATGACCCAACCCATGATGACCCTAAACGACGGCCACCGGATGCCCCAGCTGGGCACCGGCATCTGGCAGATCGACGATGCCAAGACCCCCCAGGTCGTGTCACAGGCCCTGAAGATCGGCTATCGCCTGATCGACGGGGCCGCCGCCTACAAGAATGAGCGCGGCCTGGGGCAGGGGTTGCGTGAGTCGGGTGTGCCGCGCGACGAGGTATTCGTGACATCAAAGTTGTGGAACGACGCGCAGGGCCATGACGCGGCGCTGCGGGCTTTCGACGCGACGATGGAGCGCACGGGGCTGGACTATCTGGACCTCTACCTGATCCATTGGCCGCTGCCGGCGCTGGACGCCTATGTGGATACGTGGAAGGCGCTGGTCCGGTTGCGCGACGAGGGCCGGGTGCGTTCCATCGGCGTGGCGAATTTCCACGAGGCGCATCTGGCGCGGCTGATTGACGAAACGGGCGTGACGCCTGCGCTGAACCAGATCGAGCTGCATCCGTCGTTGCCGCAGGTGGCGATGCGGGAGGTGAACCGGCGCCTGGGGATCGTCACCCAAAGCTGGACGCCCCTGGGACGCGGCGACAGCTTCAAGGCCCCCGAGATGGTGGCCGTGGCGGAGCGTCTTGGCCGCAGCCCTGCGCAGGTGATCCTGCGCTGGCACATCCAGCACGGGCTGTCGGTCATTCCGAAGTCTGAAAACCCAGACCGGCTGGCCCAGAACTTCCAGGTGCTGGATTTTGAACTGACCACGCAGGAGATGGCGGCGCTGGACGGGCTGGACCGGAACCACCGGACCGGTCCCGATCCGGAAACCTTCGACTATCGCGCGCCGCTGTGATCCAGCAGGCGGCGCGTCAGCGGGCTGTCGGCGCGTGACAGCGCCTCGATCACGTTGAAATGGTGCAGGCCGGGGTCGATGACGCAGTCTGTCGCGACCCCGAGCCCCGCCCAGATGTCGGCCAGCAGGCGGGCCTGGCGGATGAATTCGGGCCGCTCCGCGCCCCCGACCCAGGTGGTGACGGGGATGCCTGCGTGGGGTTCCAGAAGCGCGGGGCTTTCGGCCATCGCCTCGGCCGTGTCAATGTTCAGCGTGTTGTTCAGGGCGGTCCGCATCAGCGGGCGCAGGTCGGTCAGCGGAGAGATCGGGACGCAGGCCACCACGCGCGCGGCCACGTCGTCGGGCAGGACGCCCGGACAGATCATCCGCGCCGCCAGGTGCCCGCCCGCCGAATGGCCGGTCACCGCGATCGGTCCCGCAACCTGTGCGGCGGCCTGGGCCACCTGATCGGCGACGATGCGCGTCATGTCGGCGATGCGCGCCTCGGGCGCCAGCGGATAGCCGGGCATGGCGCAGGCCCAGCCCGACAACAGCGCGCCCTTGGCCAGATGCGACCACAGGGTGGAATCAAAGCGCATCCAATAGCCGCCGTGGATGAACACCATCAGACCGCGCGGGTTGCCCTGCGGCATGAACAGCTGGCCGCGTCCCAAAGGCTGCGGCGGGTGCGCCTTGCGAAAGGCGGTCGCGGCCTCGGTCCAGCGGGGGACATAGGCATCGGCGCCCGGAATATGGGCGCCGTTGGCATAGGCGTCGTCCCAATCGGTGATCTGATAGAGCATCCTGTTCCTCTTTCGGGCAGCTGACCCGGCTGCTAGCCTGCCGTCAAGAGGGAGCCCAGATGACCGATTTCACCAAGACCCGCGCCGCGTTCGACCTGCCCCAGGGCATCACCTATCTTGACGGAAACTCCCTAGGTCCGATGCCTGCCGCCGCGACCAGGCGGGTGGCGCGGATGATGGCCGAGGAATGGTCGCAGATGCTGATCACCGGCTGGAACAAGGCCGGGTGGTATGTCCAGCCCCGCAAGGTCGGCGACCGGATCGCGCGGCTGATCGGTGCGGGCGCGGGCGAGGTCGTGATGGGCGACACGCTGTCGATCAAGGTCTTTCAGGCGTTGAGTGCCGCGCTGGCGCTGCGGCCCGACCGCCGCGTGATCCTGTCCGACAGCGGCAATTTTCCTTCGGATCTGTACGTGGCGCAGGGGCTGGCGCGGGCGATGGGCGCGACGCTGCGGGTGGTGGCCCCCGAGGAGGTCGAGGCCGCCATCGACGACAACCTAGCCGTTCTAATGCTGACCGAGGTGGATTACCGCAGCGGCCGCCGGCACGACATCGCCGCCCTGACCGCCCGCGCCCATGCGGCAGGGGCGCTGGCGATCTGGGACCTTGCGCATTCGGCGGGCGCGGTGGACGTGGATCTGCTGGGGGCGGACGCCGACTTCGCCGTGGGCTGCACCTACAAGTACCTGAACGGCGGCCCCGGTGCGCCGGCCTTCATCTGGACCCATCCCCGCCATGCCGAGGCGGCCGAGCCGATCCTGCAAGGCTGGATGGGCCATGCCGCGCCCTTCGCCTTTGACCAGGAATACCGCCCCGCGCCGGGAATCGAGCGAATGCGCGTGGGCACGCCCCCGGTCATTGCCTTGACGGCGCTGGATGCGGCGCTGGATGTTTGGGACGGGGTGTCGATGGCCGATCTCAGGGCGCGATCGGTCGAGCTGACCGAGGCCTTTATTTCGGGGGTGGAGGTAAATTGCCCGGAGCTTCGGCTGGCATCGCCGCGCGACCCTGCGATGCGCGGATCGCAGGTTGGTTTCCGCCATCCCCACGGCTATGCCGTCATGCAGGCGCTGATTGCAGGCGGGGTGATCGGCGATTTCCGCGCGCCCGATATCCTGCGCTTTGGCTTTGCGCCGCTTTACAACGATCTGGACGACGTGGCGCGGGCGGTCGACGTGCTGGCCCGTGTGTTGCGCGACGGCAACTGGGATGACGAGGTTTTTCACCAGAAAGCCGCGGTGACCTGAGGGAACGGGGGTTTTCAAACTGCGCGAAACGGCAGACAGATAACGCATTCCGCGTTCCGGGGCCTTTTCATGTTCAAGTTGTTCAGTGTCGCGCTTTTGTTGTGTGGATTGTCGGGTGCCGCCCTTGCGCAGCCAAGAGCCGCCCCGGACCTTCGTGTCAGGATCGTCCGGGCCGAGATGCGCCCCCTGGCGCTGGATCTGCATCTTTCGGGTTCGATCGAGGCATTGGACGGGCTGGAGCTGGGCTTCCGCCAGGGCGGACGCGTGACCGATGTGCTGGTGGCCGAAGGTGACCGGGTCGCGGCAGGCGAACCCCTGGCACGGCTGAGCGCGGTCCAGCAGGACCAGGCGCTGAACGTGGCGCAGGCCGGGCTGCAGGCGGCCCGCGCTGCCGAGGATCAGGCCCGCCAGGCCAGCGACCGTGCCGCTGCCTTGCTGGCGCGGGGCGTGGGAACGCGGGCGGCGGCCGATCAGGCCGAACAGGCGCTGTCGCAGGCGCAAGGTGCCCTGGAACGGGCCGAAACCGCGGTTGAGCAAGCCCGGCGCGCGGTTGAGGATACGGTGCTGCGCGCGCCCCAGGATGCCGTGGTCACTGCCAAGTCGCTTGCACCCGGACAGGTTGTGGCGGCGGCGCAGCCGGTCCTGTCGCTGGCCACGCTGAGCGGGCTGGAGGCCGTCTTCCAGGTGGCCGACGATCCGCTGCTGCCCGACCTGCCTGGCCGGGAAGTGACACTGAGGACGCTGGATGTTGTTCGGCCCGCCATGGCCGGCACCGTGACCGAGGTTGCGCCGCTGGTCGATCCCGCCACCGGCACCGTTACCGTGCGCGTCCAGATCGAGCGGCTGGACAACGAAACCGCGCTGCTGGGCGCTTCGGTGCGCGGTCACCTGAAGCTTGCGGTGGACCAGGGCGTCGTCGTGCCTTGGACGGCGCTGATGCGCCAGGGTGACAGTGCGGCGGTCTGGACGGTGGCCGATGACGGCAGCGTTGCCCTAAGCCCGGTGACGATCGCTCACTTCGGCGACGGGACGATCTATGTGTCCCAAGGGCTGGCCGACGGGCAGCGCGTGGTCGGAGACGGATCGCAGCTGCTTTACCCCGGACGCCGGGTGCAGCCGGCCGAGGAGCGCGAGCCATGAAGGTCATTGTTATCCTGATCGCCCTGTTGGCCCCGCTGATGCTGGCAGCCGCCCCGGCCGTGGCGCTGACCTTGCCAGAATGGTTGAAATTTGGCCTTCATGCCCAGGAAACACAGGGCCCACCCCGCCCTGTCGTCAGCGTCATCGTCGAGGATCGGGACGCCGCCGCGCGCTGGATTCCTGGTCTTGTTACGTCGCGGACGCAGGTGGAGCTGGGGTTTCAGGCGCTTGGGCGGATGATCACGCGCCCGGTCCACCTGGGCGACCAGGTCAGAAAGGGCCAGGTGCTGGCGCAGCTGTCGACCGATGACTTGGCGGCCACCACCCGCGCCGCCCGCGCCGCGCTTGAAACTGCCGAGGTGCAGCAGCGCACCGCCCGCGCCACGTTGGACCGGACCGAGGCCCTGGCGGAACGCAACGTGGCATCCAGTGCGCAGCTGGAGCAGGCGCAGCAGGCCGCGATTTCGGCCGATGCCGCGGTTGAACAGGCGCGGTCGCAGTTGCTGCAGGCCGAGGATGCCGAAGGTTTCGCCCGCATGATCGCCCCCTTTGACGGCGTGATCAGCGCCGTTTTCGAGGCCCCGGGCGCGGTGGTGGGCGCCGGCGAACCGGTGCTGCAGCTGTCGGCCGAGGATGCCCGCGAGGTGGTGATAGACCTTCCCGAGCAGGCCCTGATCGGAATGGAGCCCGGAGCCGCCTTCAGCGTCTGGCACCGCGACGATTCCGCCACCGAGGTCACCTCGGTCCTGGATCGCATCGACCCCATCGCGGACAGCGCGACCCGGACGCGGCGGCTGTATCTGACCCTGCCGCCCGAAGCGCCCTTCCGGCTTGGCGCGCTGGTGCGGGCCCGGTTCGGCACGGCCGAGGCGCCGTCCCTGTCGCTGCCGGTCGAGGCGCTGATGACCGACGACGGGGGCAGCACGGTCTGGCGCGTACGACGGCAGGGCGACACCGCCCAGGTCGAGCGCGTGTCCGTCACGGCCGCGGCCCCCTTCCGGGGCCGGGTCGCGATCACCGCGGGGCTGGAGGCGGGCGACGAGGTTGTCATCCGCGGAGTTCATTCCCTGGCCGAGGGCCAGCCCGTCGGCCGGAGGTTGGAACCTTGAAGCGCTTCAACCTGTCGGACTGGGCGCTGCGTCACCGCAGCTTCGTGTGGTTCCTGCTGATCATCTCGATGATCGCCGGCACGATCAGCTATCAGAACCTGGGCCGGGAAGAGGACCCGGACTTCACCATCAAGACGATGATCATCGGCGCGGCCCTGCCCGGTGCCACCATCGACGAGACGCTGGCTCAGGTCACGAACCGCATCGAGACGAAGCTGGAGGAGCTGGACGAGCTGGACTTTACCAAGTCGGTCACCATGCCTGGCCAGGCGGTCGTTTATGTGGAACTGGAACCCACCACGCGTGGCCCTGCGGTTCCCGAAATATGGAAGCGGGTTCGCCAAATGATGAGCGACATCCGCCCCGAATTCCCGCAGGAATTTGCGGGCTTCCAATTCAACGACAATTTCGGCGACGTGTACGGCAACATCTATGCCTTCACCGCCGATGGCTTCACCCCGCGCGAGTTGCGCGACCGGGTCGAGGCGATCCGGGAGCAGGTTGCGGGGCTGGATGCCGCGGGCAAGACCGAGCTGCTGGGTGCGCAGGAGGAGGAGATATTTCTGGAATTTTCGGCTGCGCGCCTGGCGGCGCTTGGCCTGAGCCAGGCGCAGGTGGTGGGAACGCTGGCCCAGCAGAACGCCATTGCGCCTTCGGGCGTGATCGAGGCGGGACCCGAACGCGTGCTGGTTCGGGTCGGGGGGCAGTTCGACGACGCGGACGCCATCGAAGCGGTCAACCTGCGGGTGGGCGAACGGTTCTTCAACCTGGGCGACGTGGCCACCGTGACGCGCGGCTACAAGGACCCGCCCAGTTCGCTGTTCCGCTTCAACGGCAAGCCTGCCATCGGCCTGCAGGTCGGCATGCGCCAGGGTGGCAACATCCTGGAGTTCGGCGAGGAGTTGGAGGCACTGATGTCGCAGGTCGAGGCGGACCTTCCCATCGGCATCGAAATGGCCAAGTTCGCTGACCAGCCCCATGTGGTCGAGGAGGCGGTGGGTCATTTCGTCACTGCCCTGGCCGAAGCCGTGGCCATCGTGCTGGTCGTCAGCTTTATCAGCTTGGGGCTGCGCGCGGGTCTGGTCGTAACGCTGACCATCCCGTTGTGCCTGGCGATCACCTTCGTGATCCTGGACCTCTATGGCATCACCTTGCAGCGCATCTCGCTCGGCGCGCTGATCATCGCATTGGGGCTTCTGGTCGATGACGCGATGATCGCGATCGAGACGATGATCTCTCGCCTCGAGATCGGGGAAAGCCTGACCGATGCGGCTAGCTATGCCTGGACCTCGATCGCCTTCCCGATGCTGACCGGCACGCTGGTGACGGTGGCGGGCTTCATCCCCATCGGGTTGAACAGTTCGGCCGCGGGGGAATTCACCTTTTCGCTGTTCGTGGTGATCGCGGTGTCGCTGGTGATCTCGTGGATCGTCGCCGTGCTCTTTGCGCCGCTTCTGGGCGTGACCTTCCTGCCTGCCAAGATGAAGCACAACGCGGCAGGGCCGGGGCGGCTGCGGCGCAGCTTCCACAAGCTGCTGCGGGTGGCCATGCGCTTCAAGTGGCTGACCATCGCGGTAACGCTGGCGATCTTCGCCATCTCGGTCTGGGGGATGCGGTTCGTGGAACAGCAGTTCTTTCCGACCTCTGACCGGACCGAGGTTCTGGTCGACATCACCGAACGCCAGAACGCCTCGATCACGCGCACCCGCGCGGACATGGACCGGCTGGAGGCGTTGCTGGCGGGAAATGACGACGTGCTGTTCTGGACCTCCTATGTGGGCCGCGGCGCGCCGCGCTTTGTGCTGTCAATGGACGTGCCGACGGCGGGCCCGCACATGGGCCAGATCGTGATCCAGACCCCGGACCTGGCTGCGCGGGACCGGGTCAAGGCGCAGCTGAACCGGCTGGCGGCCGAGGAATTCCCCGGCGTCGACATCTATGTAAAGAACCTTGAAATTGGACCGCCGGTCGGCAAGCCGGTCCAGTACCGGGTCAGCGCGCCAGACGCCGATTCGGCACGTGATGCCGCGCGGGGGCTGGCCACGGTCATGGCCACCGAGCCGCGCCTGCGCGATATCGTGCTGGACTGGAACGAACCCGCGCGCATGGTCCGCCTGATTGTCGACCAGGACCAGGCGCGCCAGCTGGGCGTCACCAGCGCCGACATTGCAAATGTACTGGCGTCGCTGTTCAGCGGCGTGGATGTCACGCAACTTCGCGACGACATCTTCCTGGTTGACGTGGTTGCACGCGGACAGGCCACCGATCGGCAGTCGCTGGACACGATCCGCAATCTTCAGCTGAACCTGGCTGACGGACGCGCCGTGCCCCTTTCGGCACTGGTGTCGCTGGATTACGGAACGGAACAGCCGCTGATCATGCAAAGGAACGGCCTGCCCACCGTCACGGTCAAGGCCGCCATCGCCACCGCTGATCAGCCGGCGACGCTGGTTGACGCACTTGCGCCGCAGATTGCCGAATTCCAAGCCAGCCTGCCGCCGCTGGTCCGGGTCGAGGTCGGTGGAACCGTTGAAAGCTCGGCCGACAGCCAGGCGCCCATCGCCGCGGTGGTGCCTGTCATGCTGCTGATCATGGCCCTGCTGGTGATGGCGCAGATGCAAAGCTTCCGCTTGTCGCTGATTGTTTTCGCCGCCGCCCCCTTGGGCCTGATCGGGGTGGTGGCGGTGCTGGTGCCTTTCGGCGTGCCAATGGGCTTTGTGGCGATCCTGGGGATTCTGGCGCTGATCGGAATCCTGATCCGCAACTCGGTCATCCTCGTCCACGAAATCCGAGAGCTTCTGCACAAGGGTCGCAGCCAGTGGCAGGCGGTGTTCGAAGCCTCGGACAGCCGTGCCCGCCCAATTCTGCTGACAGCGGCGGCCGCTTCGCTGGCACTGATCCCGATCTCGCGGCAGGTGTTCTGGGGACCGATGGCCTATGCGATGATGGGGGGCATCATCGCAGGCACGCTGGTCACGCTGGTTTTCGTTCCCGCACTTTACTGTGCTGTCTTCCGAGTCCGGCCGCCGGCCTCTGCCTGACCCTAGAGGTCTCCGTTGCGCAAACACCCTCGGGGGGTCCGGGGGGCGAAGCGCCCCCGGTTGTCGCCGCGGGACGCAAGACGCGCCCTTGGCCTGGCCAAGGGCGCATCCAGTCGTTATTCAGCGGCACTGCGCTTGGGCAGGACCCATCCGGGACGCGGAAAGTGGCAGGTATAGCCGTTCGGAACACGCTCCAGGTAATCCTGGTGTTCCGGCTCCGCCTGCCAGAACTCGCCCACCGGCTCGACCTCGGTGACGACGCGGCCAGGCCAGATCCCCGAGGCGTCCACATCCGCAATGGTGTCCAGCGCCACCTGCTGTTGCGCCTCGTCAACAAAGTAGATGGCCGAGCGATAGCCCGGTCCAATATCATTGCCCTGCCGGTTGGGCGTGGTGGGGTCATGGATCTGAAAAAAGAACTCCAGCAACCGGCGATACGTGATCATCTCAGGGTCGAAGACGATCTCGATCGCCTCGGCATGGGTGCCGTGATTGCGATAGGTGGCGTTCGGGACGTCGCCGCCGGTATAGCCGACCCGCGTCGAGATCACTCCGGGCAGGCGTCGGATCAGATCCTGCATCCCCCAGAAACAGCCCCCGGCCAGAACTGCGCGTTCAGTCATGGGGGACCTCCTCGACCTGCGCCAGATAGTCGCCATAGCCCTCGGCTTCCATCCGGTCCCTGGGCACAAAGCGCAACGCGGCCGAGTTGATGCAATAGCGCAACCCGCCCTGATCGCGGGGGCCGTCGGGGAAGACATGGCCCAGGTGGCTATCGCCATGCTTGGACCGCACCTCGACCCGGACCATGCCGTGGCTGACATCGCGATGCTCGGTCACGTTGCCTTCGACCGGCTTGGTGAAGGCGGGCCAGCCGCAGCCGGAATTGTACTTGGTGCTGCTGACGAACAACGGTTCGCCCGATACCACATCTACATAGATGCCAGCTTCGAAATGGTGGTCGTATTCGCCGGTAAAGGCGCGCTCGGTGCCGCTTTCCTGCGTGACGCGATATTGCTCGGGCGTCAGCCGCGCGACGGCGTCGGGGGTCTTCTGATAGGCCAATCTGTCCTCCTGGGAAGGGGTGGCGTTCGATCCTCTATATGGGAACGCCACCGCCGTTTCGCAAAGGTCACATGGCCGCAACCGCCGCCTTGGCCGCGGCATATTCCGCCGCCAGACGGTCGATGCGCGCCGCCGCCGGTTCCACCGCCTTGACCGCGCCGATGCCTTGGCCTGCGCCCCAGATGGTGCTCCAGGCCTTGGGCTTGGACGAGCCTTGGCCGAAGTTCATCGAGGAGGCATCCGCCCCGGCCAGGTTGTCCGGGTCCAGTCCCGCCTTGCGGATCGAGGGCGCCAGATAGTTTCCCGACACGCCCGTGAACAGCGACGAGGTGACGATGTCCATTGCCCCCGCCTCGACGATCATCCGCTTGTAGGCTTCGTCGGCATTCGCCTCCTCCGTCGCGATGAAGGGGCTGCCGATATAGGCCAGATCGGCGCCCATCACCTGCGCGGCCAGCACCGCACGCCCCGTGGCGATGGCGCCCGACAGCAGCAGCGGCCCGTCGAACCACTCGCGGATCTCCTGGATCAGGGCAAAGGGCGATTGCGGCCCGGCATGGCCGCCCGCACCCGCGGCCACCGCGATCAGCCCGTCGGCGCCCTTCTGGATGGCTTTCTTCGCGAAGGTGTTGTTGATCACGTCATGCAGCGCGATGCCGCCGCAATCATGGGCGGCTTGGTTCACCTCGACCCGCGCCCCAAGCGAGGTGATCCAGATCGGCACCTTGTGGCGGTGGCAGATCTCGATGTCGCGCTCCAGCCGGGCATTGCTGCGGTGGACGATCTGGTTGACGGCAAAGGGTGCGGCGGGGCGGTCGGGGTTTGCCTGGTTGTGGCGGTCCAGTTCCTCGGTGATGCGGGTCAGCCAAACCTCCAACAGCGGGGCCTCGCCGTCCTTTTCGCGCGCGTTCAAAGCCGGGAAGCTGCCGACGATACCAGCCTTGCATTGCGCGATGACCAGGTCGGGGCCCGAGACGATGAACATGGGCGAGGCGACAACGGGGATGCGCAGGTTCTGCAGGATCGGCGGCAGCATGGAGGTCCTCCCTTGGATTTGCGCCACGATGCCGCGCCCCCCGTCAGGGGGCAAGGCGTGACGCGGCGGCGCAGCGTGGCCAGCCGGCAGGCCCTAAGGCGTGTTGTGGCGGAGCGCCCGAACGGGACATAGGGCCTGCAGGCCGCCGCACCCAGGCAGGTTCCACGGGGCGCGGTCACTGCAGAACATCCCCATGGCCTGTCGGAAGGAAGGGCTACTCCTGTACCGGCTGTTCCGGGACTCCAGAAGGCCCGGTTGGCTGCTCAGGCGCGCATCGTCATTGGCAAGCAGGCTCCGCCGGTCCGAGGCAGGATCGGGGAGCGGCGACAGGGAGCGTTCCGCCGGATGGAAAAGGCCCCAGATCATTCCGGGGCCTTTGGTTCAGTGGATCGGCGCGTCGGGCCGGGGGCCTTCGCCGATGGCGCCAAGCCGAGGACCCGCGCGGCCGACCCGGTTTCCGACGATCAGGCCGTCAGGTCCCGCGTCGACATGGACGCTGGAGCCGTCCATCACCTCGCCCGACAGCAGCAGCTCCGCCAGCGGGTCCTGCAGCGCGCGCTGGATCACCCGCTTCAGCGGCCTCGCTCCAAAGACCGGGTCATAGCCCTGGTCGGCCAGCCAGCGCCGGGCGTCGGGTTCCAGGTCCAGCGCGATCTTGCGTGCCGCCAGACGCTTCTCCAGCCGCTGCAGCTGAATCTGCACGATCCCGTCCATGTTCGACCGCGACAGGCGGCGGAAGATGATGATCTCGTCCAGGCGGTTCAGGAATTCGGGGCGGAAATGGGCCCGCACCGCTTCCATCACCTGATGGCGCGCCTCGCTGGCGTCAGCTTCCTCGGGCAGGTGCGACAGCGCCTGCGATCCCAGGTTCGAAGTCAGGATGATCAGCGTCTGCTTGAAGTCCACCGTCCGGCCCTGGCCGTCGGTCAGAACGCCGTCGTCCAGCACCTGCAGAAGCACGTTGAACACATCCGGATGCGCCTTTTCGACCTCGTCGAACAGAATCACCTGATAGGGGCGGCGCCGCACGGCCTCGGTCAGGACGCCGCCTTCGTCATAGCCGACATAGCCCGGAGGCGCGCCGATCAGGCGGGCGACCGAGTGCTTCTCCATGAACTCGGACATGTCGATGCGGACCATCGCGCTGTCATCGTCGAACATGTATTCGGCCAGCGCCTTGGTCAGCTCGGTCTTGCCGACGCCGGTGGGGCCCAGGAACAGGAAGCTGCCAAGCGGCCGGTTCTCGTCGTTCAGGCCGGCGCGGGCGCGGCGGACGGCATTGCTGACGGCAGTGACCGCCTCGGCCTGGCCGATGACGCGGCGGCCGATCTGCTCTTCCATCTTCAGCAGCTTGTCCCGCTCGCCCTCCAGCATCTTGCTGGTGGGGATGCCTGTCCAACGTTCGACGACCTCGGCGATCTGCTCGGGGCGGACGGCCTCCTCGACCATCAGCCCGTCGATGCCGCCCGATTCCGCCTCGGACAGCTGCTTTTCCAGACCGGGGATGATGCCATAGGAGAGCTCGCCCGCCCGCGCCAGATTGCCCTCACGCTTGGCCTGGTCCAGTTCGGCCCGCGCCCGGTCCAGCTGTTCCTTGAGATCGCGCGAGCCTTGCAGCTTGTCGCGCTCCGCCTGCCAGCGGGCCGTCATCTCGGCGCTGCGCTGCTGCAGGTCGGACAGGTCCTTTTCCAGCCGCTCCAGCCGGTCCTTGGACGCGGCATCGTCTTCCTTCTTCAGCGCTTCGCCCTCGATCTGCAGCTGCAGGATCTGGCGATCCAGCTGGTCCAGCTCTTCGGGCTTGCTGTCGACCTCCATCCGCAGGCGGCTGGCGGCCTCGTCCATCAGGTCGATGGCCTTGTCGGGCAGGAAGCGGTCGGTGATGTAACGATGCGACAGCGTCGCCGCCGCCACCAGGGCGGCATCGCTGATGCGTACGCCGTGATGCAGTTCGTACTTTTCCTTGATGCCGCGCAGGATGCTGATCGTGTCCTCGACCGTCGGCTCCTCGACCATCACGGGCTGGAACCGCCGGGCCAAGGCCGCGTCCTTTTCGATATACTTGCGGTATTCGTCCAGGGTCGTCGCGCCGATGCAGTGCAGTTCTCCGCGCGCCAGGGCCGGCTTGATCAGGTTCGCGGCATCCATCGCGCCGTCGGATTTGCCCGCGCCGACCAGCGTGTGCATCTCGTCGATGAACAGGATGATCTCGCCCGCGGCGGTTTCGATCTCCTTCAGGATCGACTTCAGGCGCTCTTCGAATTCGCCGCGATATTTCGCGCCGGCGATCAGGGCGCCCATGTCCAGCGCCATCAGCCGCTTGTCGCGCAGGCTTTCGGGAACGTCGCCGTCGATGATGCGCAGCGCGAGGCCCTCGGCAATGGCGGTCTTGCCGACGCCGGGTTCGCCGATCAGCACAGGGTTGTTCTTGGTCCGGCGCGACAGGACCTGCATGGCGCGGCGGATCTCCTCGTCGCGGCCGATGATCGGGTCGATCTTGCCCTCGCGCGCCGCCGCCGTCAGGTCGCGGGCGTATTTCTCCAGCGCCTCATAGCTGTCCTCGGCGCTGGCGCTGTCGGCGGTGCGGCCCTTGCGGATGTCGTTGATCGCGGCGTTCAGCGCCTGCGCATTGACGGACCCCGTCGCCAGCGCGTCACGGGCGTTGGTGTTCACCATGGCCAGTGCCATCAGCACGCGTTCGGCGGGCACAAAGCTGTCGCCGGCCTTCTTGGCGACCGTCTCGGCCTCGTCCAAAACGCGGACCAGGCTGGGATCGACATAGACCTGGCCGCTGCCGCCCGACACCTTGGGCAGCTTGGCCACGGCCTGGTCGACCGCCTCGCGCACCCGGCGCGCATCGCCACCCGAACGGGTGATCAGGTTGGACGCCAGGCCCTGGTCGTCATCCATCAATGCCTTCAGCAGGTGTTCGGGCATGACGCGTTGCTGGTTTTCGCGGATCGCGATGGTCTGGGCAGCTTGCAGAAAGCCGCGCGACCGTTCCGTGAACTTTTCCATGTTCATCGGCACTTCTCCTCTGGTTAAGCCCCCGTGCTGGCGGCGCCCTGTTGCGGCACGCCCCTGTCCGGGTCTGATACCTCAGATTTGGGTGTTCCCGCGGCGCTTTCAAGCGCCTTTCGCTTGTGCCATAAGGCCCCGATTTCGCAGGGACAGGGGACCGCAGGATGGATGATCGGCTGATCGTGGCGCTGGACGTGCCGAACGCGCTTGCAGGACTGGATCTGGCGGAAAAGCTGGGCGACGCCGTGGGCTTCTACAAGATCGGGCTGGGGATGCTGACCGGCGGCGGCCTGGCCCTGGCGATGGAGCTGAAGCAGGACCACGGCAAGCGCATCTTCCTGGACATGAAGCTGTTCGACATCGGCGCGACGGTCGAGGCCGCCGTGCGTGGCCTGGCGCAGTTCGACCTGGATTTCCTGACGGTGCATGGCGATCCGCATGTGATCCGCGCCGCCAAGGAGGGCGCGGCCGGATCGAACCTCAAGATCCTGGGTGTGACCATCCTGACATCGCTGGAGCGGACCGACCTGGACGGAGGCATGATCCGCGCGGGTGACCTGCACGAGATCACCGTGGAACGCGCCGCCCGCGCCTTCGAGGCCGGGGCCGACGGCATCATCTGTTCCCCGCGCGAGGCGCAGGCGATCCGCGCGCTGCCCGGATCGCGGCTGATCGTGACACCGGGCGTGCGGCCCGCGGGCGCGGCGCTTGGCGACCAGAAGCGGGTGGAAACCCCGGCCAGCGCCATCGCGGCGGGCGTGGACCATATCGTCGTGGGCCGCCCGGTCTGGCAGGCCGCCGATCCCCGCGACGCCGCGCAGGCGATCCTGTCCGAGATCGCGACCGTCTAGCAACCGTATCTCTCAGGCCGTCGCGGCGGTCCATTTCTGGCGGCTCTTGCACAAGGCTTTCGCGATGGTGACGAGCTTTCTGGCAACAGCGGTGATGATGACCTTGTGCGGTTTTTCGGCCCTGCGGAGGCGATCTGCGAAGGATTTCAGGCTTGGGCTATGATGTGCCGCGACCAGTGCCGCCTGGAACATCACGTGCCGCAAGGCCTGGCGACCTCCAGCGATGGCGTTTCCCACGAAGGGTTCCGCTGTCATGCGCGACCGGAGCCAGTCCCGTGAATGCCGCAGCCTCTTCGCCGGTGATGGTGCCGATCTCGGGCATTTCGGTGATCAGCATCGCGCTGGCAACCGGGCCGATC
>QKYL01000077.1 GCA_003255745.1 Paracoccus saliphilus | reverse complement strand
CGAAGAATGTGTTCCAGGTGCATGGAGCCGACGGCGCAGGGCGGGCCGTCCTGCGCAAGAAGCTGCGGCGGGCTCAAGTGCTGGAGTTTTTCAGCCAGCTGCCCTCTTGCGTCGTGGCGATGGAAGCCTGTGGTGGTGCGCATTTTTGGGGCCGCGAGATCGGCAGGCTGGGCCACGATGTGCGGCTGATCCCGCCTGCTTATGTCAAGCCGTTCGTGAAGCGGCAAAAGAATGATGCCGCCGATGCGGAGGCGATCTGTGAGGCAGCACTGCGACCGACGATGCGTTTCGTGCCTGTGAAGAGCGAAGAGACACAAGCGGCCGCAATGGTCTTTCGGGTCCGGGAGCTGCTGATCCGACAGCGCACGCAAGCGATCAATGCCTTGCGCGGCCATCTGGCCGAGTTCGGTCAGATCGTTCCGCAGGGCGCAGCCAATGCCTCGCGGCTGATTGCGATCGTTGAGCAACCAGACAGTGACCTGCCTGCCGATGCCCTTCCTACACTGAAGGCTTTGATCGCGGCGCTCACGCACCTGGAGACGGAGATCGCCAAGCTCGATGCGGAGATTGCCCGTCGCGCCAAGGAGAATGACGTCGCCCGGCGACTGATGACGGTTCCAGGCATCGGGCCGCTGATCGCCACGGCCCTTGCTGTTCTGGCCCCGCCGCCTGAGACATTCCGCAAGGCTCGAGATTTTGCTGCCTGGCTGGGTCTGGTGCCACGGCAGCATTCGACCGGCGGCAAGCAACGTCTCGGAGCAACGACCAGAATGGGCGAACGATCCCTGCGACGCCTGCTGATCATCGGCGCCAACAGCGTGGTGATCAAACGTAACGTTCACAAGGAGGCGCAGCCCGGGACATGGCTGGGCGGCCTGCTGTTGCGCAAGCCTCCGATGCTGGTGCGGGTGGCACTGGCGAACAAGATAGCGCGCATTGTCTGGGCGCTGATGGCTCGAGGTGGCATCTACCAGTCTCCGGTCGCAGCGGCGTAAGCCGCCGCAGATCGCGAGGACGTCGGAGCACAAGAGGGCAAGGAGCAGTTT
>QKYL01000076.1 GCA_003255745.1 Paracoccus saliphilus | reverse complement strand
TGCTTCAACGCCAAATTCTGCAACAATGCCCATACCTGACCTTACCGCTCGCGGCTGCCAGTTCGAACTGCTATCCAGATTGTATGCCGAGCGCCACGCCTCGCACCGGTGGCGCGGACCATGTGCGTGCTGACGGCGAAACCGCATCGCACAAGCCGCTCTGAAAACGCAGCGTCCTGTGCCGCAGACCAGACAGCAAGAACGCCACCGGGAGTCAAAGCCCGACGCGCCGACTGCAGCCCGCGCTCATCGTACAGCCCGTTATTGTCTGTACGGGTCAGGCCACCGGGACCGTTGTCGACATCAAGCAGGATCGCGTCGAATGCCGCCGACGACATGCGTATCGTGGCCCCTACATCGCCTGTCTGCACCGTCACGCGCGGATCCAGAAGGCAGCTGCCAAATATCTCTGCCATATGCTGCCCGGCCCACGCAACAAGCTCCGGCACGATTTCTGAGACCGTTATTCGTGCGCCATGCGGTGCGACTGCCTGCGCGGCCCGCAAGGTGAAGCCCATGCCCAAACCACCGATCAGGACCCGTGGCGAGGCTCGACCGGCCAGGTGATCGAAGGCCAGGGTGGCCAGCGCCTCTTCCGAGCCGCTCAGCCGGCTGTTCATCAGTTCGTTGCCGTCCTGCAGCCGGATCGAGAACTCTTGGCCCCGGCGCAGAATCCTGACTGTGCCGCCTCCTGGCGCGGTGGCAGTCGCCAGATGTATCCACGGAAGCATGCAGAGGATCCTGTGTTCAAGGCTGATCGGTCAACTAACCGATCCAAGGAAACAAGAGAAGTGCCAGTGAAACTGGAGAGGTGCGGGACAATGCCCCGGTTTGCGCTGTGGCGATTTTGGGACCTGACGCCGCACCTGGCACTATCATGGCAACGGCTGCTATCCGGGATTTCCCAAGTCAATGACGCTGATCTTCGAGCGCATGAGCATCCACCTTGAGGGACCGCACGCGCAGGTTTTCCATTGTGACGGCAGGAACGAACCTTTGAGGTATTAGGGGGCCAGTGGGAGCGCGGCGATCCAATAGCGTTCGAGCACACCAGTCACCGCCAACTGATTTCAGCGTTTCTGGAT
>QKYL01000075.1 GCA_003255745.1 Paracoccus saliphilus | reverse complement strand
CCGGGCAAGGCAGGCCAGCGCTACGGGTTGTTGTCCGGCTATCGCCGCCTTCTGGCCACCCGCGGACTGCTGGAGCTTACCCAGGCCGACAAGTACCGGACCATTCGCGCGATCATTCGCCCAGCCTCGGATACGGGCAGTGCCTTCATCTCGATGATCGAAGAAAACGAAGTTCGCGAGAACCTTAGTCATTTCGAGCGGGGGCGCATCGCCGTCATTGCCGCCAATCACGGGGTTTTTGCCAACACCGAGGATGCGGTGGCCAAGCTGTATGCCACCGGGTCCAAGGCCAAACGCTCAAAGATCCGTTCGTTCGCGCTTATCTTTGAAGAGCTGGGGGACATGCTGCACTTTCCGGAACAGTTGACTGAACGGCGTGGTCTGCAACTGGCCGGAGCTCTGCGGCACGGTGCGGAGGTGCAGGTGCGTCACGCTCTTTCCCAGGCCGCGCCGGCCGATGCCGATGAGGAGTGGCACCTGATCGAGCCATTGATCCGGGCGCAGAGCCCCGCTGCACTTAATTCGGGGCGCGGGGGCCGTCCCAAACGCGCCGCACCCACGCATGGCTGGATCGACGACCGGACGCTGCGCACCTCGAGCGGAGTAACCATTCGTCGCTCCAGCGACAGCAAGGGGCATCTCTTGCGCCTGGAGGGGGCTGGGTTAACGTCCGAATTGATGGACAGCCTGATGGTGCAGATCCAGTCACTGCTGGAGCGTTGAGGTTTCGCAGCGAAACCCGCCGCAGCCGTGTTCAGGTATCGGCAAGCAGGCCCAGTTTCTCTGCCCGCTCCAGTAGCATCCTGACCGACGACGGCTGCCACTTCGTGCGCCCCCGCGGCGTGCGCTCGCGCATGGCTTCCAGCCGGTCGCAGATGGCTTGCAGCGTGATGGCGGGATCAGCGCCCTTCATCGCAGCGATGATGGCCGGCAGGCGGTCGTCGGCCTCCTGCCGCGCGGCACGGCCCAGGACCGTCCCGGGCAGGAAGCCGTCGCGGACATAGGCGCGCACAGCGCGGATCAGGCGCGGCTGCGTCCAGCGCCGGTCCGGGGGCAGGGGGCCATTTACGAGGCGCAGTACATCCTCCCACGGCATCGCGGGGCGCAGGCGGCGCACGAGG
>QKYL01000074.1 GCA_003255745.1 Paracoccus saliphilus | reverse complement strand
GTCAGGAACTTGCCCAGCTTGTTGGGGACGTCAGAAGCCTCTGCGGGACGGTTGAGGGCGATGCGCGTGTCGAAGTCCCAGCCGATCAGCATGACGCTGTGCCGGGCCTTCTGGACCGCCGCATGGACCGTGGCGAAATAGTCGGCCGCATCGATGATCACCGCCAGCCGGTCGGCACGGGCGATGGTCCAGCACGTCTTGCCGGGCCGAAGGATCCGCGGCGGCGTTGTGTCGATCATGTAGACTCCTGCAGGCATCCGCAGCGCCTGAAAACTGGTTACTCTTCCTCGGATCACCGATCGAGGCTCTGGCCGATCACCAGGCGTCAGTTTTACGGATAGATGTAGCGTTGTGCAAACCGGCCGCGCCTCAGGACTTGCCGCGCCCTGACCTCGACATGGGCAAAGAGCGCGGCGGACAGGGCAAGGACAAGGCCGATGAGACCCGCGAGGAGGAGCAATGAGCCACCAACATCAAGATATCGGCCGATTGTCTCTCCCAGCACCGTCAGGGTCGTCACATTGATCAAGGACAGAACCAGCATGTGCGAGAGATAGACGGAATAGGAGATCGCCCCCAGCCACAGCAGGATGGGGTGCGACAGGATCCGTGCCACCCGTCCGTCATTCAGCGCCAGGCTGAGGATCAACAGGGCGAGCAGCGGCGGGATGGCGATGTCGCGCACGCCCAGGTGCATCAGCGCCGCGGTCATGAGCAGCAGGATCATCGAGACCATGTCGCTTCCCAACCGCATCTTCATGGCAAGGTCGGACAGCCGATGAAGCAGCATGCCGATGGTAAAGCCGAAGCCGCAGCGCAGGATGCCGTAGTCATGGGTTACGTCGAGGTTGCTGCCCATGCCAGAGATCAGCGCCAGGCCGAGCAGCGCCACGGCGATGAGCAGGGCGGACAGGATCACGCCGCGATGCATCAGTGCCATCACCAGGATGGGAAAGGCCAGATAGGCGAACCACTCCGCTCCGATCGACCAGGCCGGGCCGTTCCAGGTCAGCCCGCCATGGATGCCTGTCGTCTGCAGCAGCAGGACATTGCTGGCGAGCGATCCGACACTGCGCGCCCCTTCGAAGACAGGAAAGGAGGCGCTCCCGATTTCGAACGCCACCAGGCCGAGCTTGA
>QKYL01000073.1 GCA_003255745.1 Paracoccus saliphilus | reverse complement strand
GCCGTTCAGCGTGTTCGCAGAATCGTTACCGAAGATGCCATCAGGGGTGACGACCGGAGGCTGAGGCGCGGTTACGGGCGAAGTTGTCACCTCGATCGCGCTTCCGAAGTCGCCGGGGCGGATGTCGGCGCCCTCGACTACCGCCACGAGGGCGCGACCGGGGTCGGTCCATTTCCCGGCCCACGCCTCCTGGCCGGGCGATACCGACCACAGATCGACGAAGCTCTTCATCGGGCCGATCTGCCAGACGTTGCCCTGCATGTCGGAAGCATCGAATCTCGCGACATTTTTCCCGTCAATATAGAAGGTGGCCTCCTTCTCCGTCACGGAAACCTCATAGGTGTGCATGCCCTTTGAGGCGTCGAAACCGAGATCTATGATTCCACGTTTCGTTGCCTCCTGGTTCAGGACGACATGTTGGCCGCTCGGGTCCTCCATGTGAATCATCAGCTGAACCTGAGTGGTGTCATCGCCAACGAATTCGAAGTCGAACTCGACCCACGGATCATTCTTCCAGTCCGCCTTGTAGGTGAACATGCCGAACACCGCGCCGGGCGCCATCACCGGCGCTTGGGCTGTCCAGCTCCAGGTTCCGATGGTCGCAACCTCACTCGATTGGACCTCGGCGCCAAGATAGGGCTTGGAGGATCCGGCCGGAGCCTTGGTCAGGGACAGGCTGACGTCACCGTTGGCGGCAACTTTCACGTTGTTCGAAGACCACGCCATGTTGCTGGTCTGACCCGCGTTCCATTCGGAGATGAGCCAGCTGTCAGGACCGCTTTCCTGTCCGAGCGTGTAGAGGTTCAGGTCGTTGTCGTCTGAAGCGACCCGCGTGGCAGGCGCTGGTGTTGGGTTCACCTGAGCGGGCGCGGGCACAACAGGGGCAGGAGCAGAGACGGGCCCGACATCTGCCAGGTTTTTGGGCGCCACACCGTTGAAGGTGAAGTTCGCCCCGGAAAGAGCCGATTTCTCGATGCCTTGGAACAGGATGCTGTCATCGTCCTCGAAGACCATGCGGGTGCCGCCGGACTCGGAGACGAGATCGGCATACCCCGCGTAGCCACGAACATCGACAATTTCTCCTCCATCAGCGTCGAAATCGGTGATCACGTCGCGACCGTCGCCCGAGGCAAAGCGGAACGCATCCT
>QKYL01000072.1 GCA_003255745.1 Paracoccus saliphilus | reverse complement strand
GAGAGCGCTGCAGCGCTCCAGATCGCGAGGCTCTTCCAGAAGAAGGTCTCTGTGAGCGCAAGGTCGATGGCCGCACGGTCGCTGGTTTCGCCCCCGCCATGGTCTCCAATCTCGCTGGTGCGGCCCATGCTTGGGACCGCGCCGGTGACACAAAAGGCCCTGACCCCACCCTGCTCCGCCTCTGACCCGGGGGGGGGCAGAACGGGCACAGGAGGGCCTGGGTATCTTGACAGAGAGCCCGTTTCAGCGGGTCCGCTTTTCTCTGGCACTTTCCTTCTGTGATCTCCGCAGGAAGGTGGCGCGCGCGAAGGTCAGGTTCGGAGCGCGCGTGGCGCCGCAGACCGTGCAGCGGGCGCGACGCAGCATGTCACGCCCCTCCTTCCAGTCCGGGGAACGAAACTCGCGTCTGTGTGGCCGCAGAGTCAGCAGCGTAACTCCACTTCTGGCTCAAAGTAAAAAGCCCTGCCGAAGGGGCGAGGCTGGCTGCGCATCAAAGGCATGAAAAGGGCCTGCGCGAACGCAGGCCCCTTCATGATCCGGTGTGGGTTCGGTCAGACGTCCCAGAAGCCGCCATCGCCCATGTCGTCGCCGACATCGCCGAATTCCGGCTCCTCGATCATGCCGCTGCCGTCGCGGTCATAGGTGTTGAACACGCCGGCATTGTATTCGTCTTCGGTCAAGGCGCCATCCTGGTCTTCGTCCCACCGGCTGAAGGCAGAACCTTCCTCGCCAAAGGACGAGCCCCAGCCCTGGTTGAATTCATTCTGGTCCCAGGCCCGGTCTGCGTTGGTGTCCCAGTCATCAAATACTTGTGCCATCGCGGGGCCAGCGGCCAGCGCGGCAATGACAGCACCCATACCTGCGATCTTCTTGAGTTCGATGGTCATGTTGCGTCTCCTTTATTCCAAATTAGCGCCTTTGCGCTCATGGCGACCCAACACGCGGCAGCCCTCGGTGTTTCGTTGTCTACGGCAATGTGAGGGCTGCTGAACAAAGCGCGAGCTTCAACCGGAAGATGCTGATGAAGCTGTAACGGGTGTCATGCGCCGGAAATATCCAGCCCGAGAAATCGCGCGAGGGTGCCAATGATCCCTCCAGCCTCGGACAACCAGACCTGAACAGTCAGTCTGCCATGCTTGCGGGCCAGCCATTCTCCGTC
>KZ836040.1 GCA_003255745.1 Paracoccus saliphilus | reverse complement strand
CTCAGGGCGTCACTGGAGGACGTCCAGTTCGTCGTGCGGTAGCGGACAGGCTGAGGTTCGCTCATTCAGGCACGCTAACCCCACCAGCCAGCCCGCGTGAATCCTGCAGCAGGCTGGCTGGAGTTCTGCAACAACGCCGTTGCGGTGGCTGCAGGATCGGGTCGACGGATTGGCCTTCGAAGTTCCCTGCATCCCGCTCGAGGGTCTGCGTCAGTGCCGAAATCTCGGCCCGGACCAACGCGGTCGAAAGCATTTGCCTATCCTGAGAGCCGCGCGGGGCCGCGAGCGAATGTTCCTCGACCGCGCGATTTGTGCTGATCTCGACAAGGGTGTGGTCTCCGGTTCCGAGTCTGACCTTGAGGGCTTCCATCCGCGAGCTGCGCAAACGCCGGTCGTGCTCGCGCGCGCCTCTCATCAACTCATAGTCCGTTTGCGCCATAGTGGCGCCGATGGGATCCTCGCTGCCACTGATCTCACCGGTATCGATCTTCTGCATGATCCGGTCTGACTCGGCCTGCTGATCTTCGAGGCTGGGCATGCGTTCCTGTTTGGTGTCGTAATCAGAGATGACTTGGCGGTAGTGCCGGTGTGCAAACTCTTGGATGATTTCCGGGGTCCGGGAACGCGGACGCGGGGCGGGCAGGAGGCAACGTCAGCCGATGACCCTGTGGCTCCGGCCATGTGTGCTTGTGCCAGGGCCTGTGAAATCTGCTTTTGAAGTCTCGCGACGGCGGCAGCGTGATTTTTCGATGCGATGGTGCGGTCCCCTCCCAAGGGTTCCGCCAGCTGTGTCCTTCCGTCGAAGAGGGGTTGCAGTGCTGCTGGAATGGCGATCCGAGCCCAGAAGCGGCCGTTCGTTTCCTTCCAGTAACGTCGTGATCCCGCCTTGTCGCAACCTTCATTCTGGCAGCTGAAATGGCACCAAGGCCCACGAAACAAGGGTCTATTTTCGTATCAATGGGATAACCTGGTGCTGTGAGAGAGGATTGAACTCGCCCTTTTCTGATTTCGACCGTTGATATTACAATGCTTTCCTTGAAGGCCTCACAGCGTCTGTGTACCATCGCCGTGTCCTTCTGTGAAGGCTTTCTGTGCCCCCGATCGACCCGTCCCCACTGGGCGTAGAAAGGGTTTTTTAAGTCCTTCTGCGGAATCGTCCAATGTCCCTCTGCAGCCCGCATCTCTTCCCATACTGAAATCGCGACGGAGTGAGGCCAGTTGAAGGCGGGATAGGTACCTGAGTGCATGTTGATCAGTCGCTTTTCTTTGATCGCCACAACCAACTCATGGTCGTAGGGAGCCATAAAGACCCGCCTGTTGATTGAGAACAGATAAGCAAGCGCATACTGCTCCTCCCGGTTTGCCTCGCGAAGGTTGCGCAATATTGCTGCTTGAAGTTCCTTGGCATGTCTCCACGCAAATATTTTCCGGTAAAGGTAGAGGGGCAGGCGCAATAAGTTGGCGACCACGACCGCGAAACAGCAAAGGGCGAAGAATGCTGCAGACTGGAGGGCTATACTCGGAAACCCACTTAGATAGGGAAACCCCCAGTGGTCTGCCGCCAAGAACAGCGCACCCGCTAGGAGGCCCACAAGCGCGGGGAACCAGCCCATCTCAAGAAATTCTCGAATGTCTTTAACGGATGGCATGCTTCCCCCTGCTGACCGGTTCCCAGCCCATCGCAGATAATAGGCCATTTGTCGCTATGTTGCCTGCCTTCAACTTTAAACACGCCGCTGTATCGGCCCTCAACCTTGATCCGCCCACCTGTAGAACGCCTCTTCCGCCACTCATCCAAGGTTTCCGAAGGGCGGCTTAGGCGGGAGCCCCATTGGGACCAAGTGCAACCGCCCTCTGGTGGGAGACCAATAGCAAGCCTCCAGACTCGCTCTCACCTCCCGTGTCACAGCCCTTCCTGTCTGGGATGGAACCTGCTCTGCCTACCACGGGGTCACCGGACAGGCAGGAGGAGGAGGTCTGACGGCAAGGCTACGCCAGTGGACCTGTCGAAGATCCGAGGGTGCATCAGCCGTCAGCCTTTCCGTGAGGTCTGGGGGAGAGGACCACGGCGGGGTTACCCTCGGCCAGGCTGTAGGTCGGACCTCAAATATCAAGGGAGGTAACCCGGGGGGCTTTATCTTAGGGGGGTGGTAATCGGCCATCTCCAGAGGCCGTAGGAAGCCCCCTGAGTCCTCGATTTCCTTTCTGTTACCCAACCATAGGCCAGACCTTCTGTACCTCTCTACGGGCCTCCCAGAGTCGCGGAGGATGCCTTCCGCCGTCAGTTCTCGCACTGACCAACTTCAACTCTAAGACCATCCGCGTGATCAACCGGGACGGTAGCCCGTAGTTCGTGGCTGCTGACGTCTGCTCGATCCTCGGGATCATCAACACATCTGACGCTGCGGCTAAACTAGATCAGACCGAGTTTAGCCAGCTTCGCCTGAACGGCGGGCGCTACGGTCGAGCGAGCCTGCTGATCTCCGAGAGCGGTCTCTACAAACTGGTGATGCGGTCGGACACGCCCGAGGCTCGCGCCTTTTACGATTGGGTGACCAAGGTCGTCTTCCCCTCGATCCGCAAGGACCAAGCGTATGCTGGAAGCCTGAACAAGAAAAACTTGTGGCCGTCCGCGAGACCCCTCATCCTGAAGGTCCGATGCACCAGAAAAGGATCTTGCATGACCCACGACCAAGCGATGCTGTTGATCACGGCAGCGCATCTGCTGGTTGCCCTCTTCGCCCTCGCAAGACGCAACTAGCTGGTCGAGAACTGAACAACCCCGCAGTGCTGGAACACCACGGGGTCGCGCCTGAAAAGGCTGTCTTGGTGAAGACACGTTCAGCCTACACTTGACCAAATTACAAGGGAAGCCCCGGCCCAACTGGGGTTTCCGCCTATGAGAATGCGCCCTCCACAGGCCACCTCCCCAGCGACTCTGGGCGGCCACCTGCAGGCTCTCTTCGGGGTGCCCCGCTGGTCGGTATGGGCTAGGGGAAGATGCCGCTCCTAAGCGCTCCCAGAGGCTCTGAGGAATGGCCTAAATCCGACTTAGGTCACCAGAGGCAACTCTGTATCCGGTACAGAGAAGGTGCCCCCCGCCGTCAGACCTCCCCCAGTTCATCCCCGACCGGGGCTTCACCCCTCGCCGTCCTCCAGCCGTCCCATGCCTATCCCGTGCGGCTGTGCCAGTGGCCCTGTCCGATGAACGGCAAGCGGACCCAGAGGGAATGTCTGTGGATGTTCGATGCGGTAGCGGCTGCGTCTGAGGGTTCGACTACTCAGGGGGGTTTAGTGTTAGGCAGCGAGAGTTATGTGGACGTGCGCACCGTTCGCTGGCAGGTTGCGAAGCTTGATGGCTAGGATTGGGCGGTTCAATGTTTTCGATTTGTTCAGACATTCAAGTGGGGTGGACGGAGCATCCAGGAAACAGGCTGTGGCGGCATTTGCGGGAGCTAGCCATACAGGGGAACATGCACGGTAATGTCGTGCTCGCTCTAACCCCTGCAGCCTTTGCGGAAGATGCAATAGAGCACATACAGTTCCTCGCTGAGAAAGCGCTTGGGGGACCTATTCGTAGCTTCGTTATAGACTTCGGAAGCGAGGGAGGAGATTTAACGGCAGTATATCGCACGACACTGTCTTTTATCCGGCCGGATCAGGCACTCATAGGTGCGTCGGAAGAGGCGCGTTTCTTCGTAGGTACACATCTTGGGCTTCTGATGCCCTTGGTGGATGAAACGCGTGTCGATATATCGGCGATAGAGCGGCTTTTCGCACTTCTCGAGGTGTCATTTGGCGGCATCACTGTTGGGTCCACCTCGTTGATCGCGACGTTGCTAGAGAACGGGCGGTTGGCGCCCTTAGGAAAAGCCGCTTACATCATTCCTGGCGTTGAGGCCTGGGCAGATCCAGCTATCCTTAGGAGGATGAGCGCCGATCTTCCACGAGAAACAACTGTCGCTCTGCGAGCTGCTTCAGCGCAGATTAATGAGAATGGAAGTTCACGTTCACTTGGATCGCCTTTGAGTTCGCTATAGGTGACGGTTCAGCAAGACAGGCTTTCGAAAAAAAACTAAACTCACAGTTAATTAGTAGCCGCCTCAGCGACATAAGGAAAATCAGGGGCGGAATCGTAAAGAAAAACGAACAGGTTCGCTCTCCAACAGCAGCTGACATCATCTTGTTGCGAAATCTCATCGCGCTAAGCTTGCTAGACGATGAAAGTGACAAAGCACGATTCGTCTCAGAAATAGAGATAATGTTGCAAAGAGATGGAATGGGAAGCGATTTCCGACCGATTTTTTTAGAAAACCACGGGAATGTGGAGCAAGGAGAGCCGCTGCGGCCGTCTTCTTAACAAACGCACTGCCAATACCTCTGCCGAGCTGGGGCCGCCTGCTTGCGGGCTGCTTATGGTTGTAAGGACGGCCAAGGAAGAAACTCAGGTGTGCCCCTGTCGTCGTGGGTCAAGGTCTTGCGGAAAAGCCATTATTCCCGATAGCCCGACGTTCGCTAAACGTGATTCCAACAGTTGCCGGTTCATCTTGGGGGTCGGAGTGCCTTCCTCGCCGGGCTGGTCATGCTGCCGCAGCCTCTCTCGCCAGCAGGTTCCGCACCGTGGTCGCATACCACTTGCCGCCCCTCGCCGTGCTGATGCCTCTCCGGTTCAACTCCGCTGCGATCTGGTTAAGGGAAGCCCCGCCGTCAGCGATCTGCCTGACCACCGGAAGGAGGTTCTGGGCATGGGCATCAGCGGCTCTGGAGACAGCCTCCACGCCCCTCTGGGACGCCTTGCGCTGTTCCTCCTGCCGCTTTGGGATAGACCACCCCAGCTTCGCCCCACGGGCCTTGGCAGCAGCCAGAGCCGCCTTGGTCCGGGCGCTGATCATCCGGCCCTCTTCCTCGGCCAGAGCCGCCATGATGTGCAGTGTGAAGCGGTTGGCAGAGGGGAGGTCAGCCGCCGCGACTTCCACCCCAGCCTCTAGCAGGTTGGCGATGAAGGCCACGTTGCGGGCCAGACGGTCCAGCTTGGCAATCAGCAGCACGGCTCCTGCCTTCCTCGCCTGGGCAATGGCAGCGGCCAGCTGGGGCCGGTCGTTCACCTTGCCGCTCTCGACCTCCACATACTCCGCCAGCACCTCGCCATTGCGGGCCGTGAGGTAGTCCCCGACTGCCCTGCGCTGGGCTTCGAGACCCAGCCCGCTCTTGCCCTGACGGTCGGTGCTGACCCGGAGATAGACGACAAAGCGCATGGCTGATCCTGCCTGTGTAAATTCCTTACCGAGGTAGAGGTTTTACACAGCTGCAGTTCTGGGTCAAGCCTGCCCTTGGGTGTGGTCTGGATATCCTCAATTTGAGGAAATCCCCCCCTGCCGCTGGGCAAGGGTGCCTCCCGTCGTGGTCTGCCTCCTCGGCCCACTTTTACGCGCCCAGCCGCCCATGAATGGGAGGTAGTCGAACTACCTACCCGCATGGATGCCTCCCGCCGTGATTCACCTCCGAGGGCCACCCACGGGGGGAACTGCCCAGATCATCTATCTGATGTGCCCTCTCACAAATTTCTGTGGGGAAATCCGGGTGGTCCGCCACCAGATCAGTCGCCGCTGTCGCTGGCCAAGTCGATCTTCGGCAGCTTCTCGATTTCCCTGAAGAGCGTGGGCGCGTCTGGCTCCCGGTAAGCGGCTGCAGCATCCCCTCGGGAATGTCCCTGAATTTGATCGGCGTACTCCGGCGGGATGTCGTGCTTCGCCGCCAGCGCCTTGAACCTGTGCCGCCAGCCATGCGTCGGCTGCACCCGCTCATCCGTCACCCCAGCCACCTTTCTAACCCACTCGCTGACCTTCCCGCTGACGCTCTGGCAGCGCCTATGGGTCTCCTCCAGAGTCTCCCCGGCAGACACGAACAAATGCTCCTCGGGCCGTCCCGCGACGAATTCCAGAATGCCCATCTCCACAAGGTGCGGATGCAGGGGGACCTCCCGATACTGTCCCGTCTTCACTCGTCCGGCCTCCGGGGTGATCCTGATGCAGGCGACCCCGTCCTTCGTCACGAAGTCCACCTTCCGCAACTGCGTCAGTTCGGTGATCCTCGCCCCGGTGTAGGCCCCGATCCATGGCGTCCACCGGATCGCCAGCTTGTTCCTCTCGCTCATGCCCCCCAGCGTCGATGGGTCCCGCAGGGCTGCCTTGAGGATCGCCTTGGCCTCGTCATCGGTGAACCCACTGCGCCGCTCCTTGACGCGCTTGGGCTTCCTGACTTTCACCCCCGTGGTCGGATCAAACGTGAGACGCGCTTTTTCCACTCCCACCCGGAACATGGCCCTGACCGCCGTGAGGTACTTGTCCCCAACAGTTTTTGCGGCCAGCTTCTCCTCGTCCTGCAAGTGGTCGCACCAGTCGATGATCTGGCGCTGGAATACCTGCGCGGCATTCTCGTGACCAAGATAGGCCCGCAGGCTGTCCACCTTCTGCCGGAAGTCCCTGACTGTCTTGTCCGGTCCTTCCCCTTTTTGGTGTTCCTTGGCCCACAGGTCGAATAGGTCCGACAGGGTTACCCCTGCGCTGTCCGCTGACATCTTCTCCGTGAGTTCGCTCCGCCGTGATCCCTTCTCACCGGGGGCGCTGGGGAATTCCGGGAACCGCTCCGCCCGTGGGTCTGGCCGGAAGTCCCCCAAGCCTCTGCGCTCCTGTCCCTCCGCGAATATCACATAGGCCCGGTGCATTGCTTCCAGCAGCCGCTTCCGGCTGGGGGCGTCAACCGCCAGACCCCGTCTTTGAAGCATCCGGTCTGCGTCCTCCCCATGCAGCCTTTCCAGCCCCTCTCCCGTCTGGCCCATGTCCTCCAGTGCCGACAATCCCGCGTCCCACTCGTCAGGGTCTCCGGGGTCGTCCTGATGCTGCCTTGTCTGGTCTCGAAGATACTCGCCCGCAAAGGCCTCAGTCTGGCGCTGGGTGAGCTGCACAGGCCCGGTTGTCGTTTCCTGCTTGATCAGCCGCCAGTGCTCTTGAAGGGCTGCCGCTGCCTCGCGGTAGCGTTCCTTGGCAGTGGTCACGTCCTTGGTGCGAAGGGACAGTTTTACCAGTCCGTTGACTGCCACCGCTATGGGCTGGCCATCTACTGGAACAACCACCCTGCGGCCCTTGGCTTGTTCCGCAATAGCCACGGGAACACGCTCTCGGAGGTAGAAGAAACCCGATTCAGGATGCTTCCAAGGTGACGCCATTCGCAAGCCCATGTGTGCCAGCCCTGTGTACCAGTGACGCGGGCCATCTGCCTTTTATGGCAGGAAGTTCTTGCAAATCAACGAGAAAAACTGGTGCTGTGAGAGAGGATTGAACTCTCGACCTCACCCTTACCAAGGGTGTGCTCTACCACTGAGCTACCACAGCGCCGTTGGAGGGGCGTTTAGACAAAGGTCGCGGCCCGCGCAAGGGGGGTCGGGCGATTTTTCCCGAAAATGCGCAAGGCCGCTTACGGACGTGTGCGTTTGCTGGACTGCGACGCGGCCGGGCGCTAACAGGGATGCCATGACCGAACGCCGTGACCAGAAACCCGGAACCGACAGCCGCGAAGAGCGTCTTCGCCAGGCGCTGCGCGCCAATCTGGCCCGCAGGAAGGCTCAGGCGCGGGCGCGGGCGGCCGGATCGGAAAGCGACAACAAGACCGTCCCGAATGCGGATGGCGAAGCAGGCAAGGACAGCTGATGGACCAGATCATCGTCGAGGGGAACGGCCCCCTGAAAGGGGAGATTCCCATCGCCGGGGCCAAGAATGCCTGCCTGACGCTGATGCCCGCAACGCTTTTGACCGACCAGCCGCTGACGCTGACCAATGCGCCGCGCCTGTCGGACATCCGCACCATGACGGCGCTGCTGGGATCGCTTGGGGCCGAGGTCGCCTCCCTGCAGGAAGGTCAGGTTCTGGCGCTGTCCAGCCACGCGCTGACCAGCCACCGGGCGGAATATGACATCGTGCGCAAAATGCGTGCCTCGATCCTGGTGCTGGGGCCGCTGCTGGCGCGGGACGGGGTCGCCGAGGTGTCGCTGCCTGGCGGCTGCGCGATCGGCGCGCGGCCCGTGGACCTGCACCTGCGGGCGCTGGAGGCAATGGGCGCCAGCCTGGACCTGCGCGACGGGTATGTCCATGCCAAGGCGCCTGAAGGCGGGCTGCGGGGGGCCGTCTTCGAGTTTCCCATCGTCTCGGTTGGGGCGACCGAGAACGCGCTGATGGCGGCCACGCTGGCGCGGGGCACGACGGTCCTGAAGAATGCCGCGCGCGAGCCCGAGATTGTCGATCTGGCGCGCTGCCTGCGGGCGATGGGCGCCCAGATCGAGGGCGAGAGCACCGGCACCATCACCATTGAGGGCGTCGATGCCCTGCACGGTGCCACGCATCCCGTCGTCACCGACCGGATCGAACTGGGCACCTACATGCTGGCGCCTGCGATGTGCGGTGGCGAGGTTGAACTGCTGGGGGGGCGGATCGAACTGCTGTCGGCCTTCTGCGAGAAGCTGGACGAAGCCGGTGTCAGCGTCGAGGAAACACCGCGCGGCATCCGGGTGGCGCGCAGGAACGGCCGGGTCAGGGCGGTGAACGTCACGACCGAGCCCTTTCCGGGCTTCCCGACCGACCTGCAGGCGCAGTTCATGGCGCTGATGTGCCTGGCCGAGGGCACCAGCGTGCTGGAGGAAACGATCTTTGAAAACCGCTTCATGCACGCCCCGGAACTGACTCGCATGGGTGCGCGGATCGAGGTGCATGGCGGCCACGCCACCGTCACCGGCGTGGAAAAGCTGCGCGGGGCGCCGGTCATGGCGACCGACCTGCGCGCCTCGGTCAGCCTGATCCTGGCGGGAATGGCCGCCGAAGGATCGACCACCGTCAGCCGCGTCTATCACCTGGATCGCGGCTATGAACATGTCGTGCGCAAGCTGCGCGGCGTGGGCGCCCATATCGAACGCGTGAAGGAGGATGCGTCATGACCCGCGATGCCCGTTTCGCCGATGCCGATCCGCGCCCGCTGGCGCTGAAGGCCGAGGATGAGGTCGACTTGCGCATCCTGTCCTCGCTGGTGCAGGATGCGGTGCTGACCGGCGCAGAGATCACCCACGATGCCAAGGCACGGCGGCTGGCGCTGCTGGTGACCCGCTTTCGGTGGGAGGATGCCGAGGCCGCCGAGGCCGAGGGACGTCCCTTTGAACGGGTGCGGTCGCTGATGGTGATCGGCGACGTGATGCGGGTTGTCAGTGACGGCGTCCGGCGCGATGGCGACACGGTTCTGGAATTGCTGGCGCTGCGCTGGCAGCCAGGCGAGGACGGGACGGGCCGGCTGTCGCTGGATTTCGCGGGCGACGGCACGATCGTGGCCGAGGTCGAGTGCATCAATGTCGATCTGCGCGACGTGACGCGCCCGCACGAGGCCGTGTCGGGACGGGCGCCGCGGCATCCGGACTAGGCCAAGGATTTCTGAAACGAACAGGACCCGCGTCAACCTGTCCGCCCCGGTGGGCTTGAGGCGGGCGGGCAAGCGGAGTATGCGCGCGGCGCTGCAAGGGGAACAAAGATGCCGGTCACGCTGAACATCGACGACGCCGATTTCGAGCCCGGCTTTCAGCGGATGCTGTCGGCCAAGCGCGAAGATTCCACCGATGTGAACGACGCGGTGTCCGCCATCATCGCGCGGGTGCGGGCAGAGGGCGACCAGGCCCTGTGCGACTTGACGGCGCGCTTTGACCGCCTGTCGCTGACCCCGGACAGGTTGCGCTTTTCGCCCGAGGAGATCGCCGCCGAGGTCGCCAAGGTCGGTTCCGAGGATCGCGCCGCCCTGCAATTGGCGGCCGAGCGCATCCGCGCCTATCACGCCCGCCAGATGCCCGAGGATGCCAGCTGGACCGACGCCCAAGGCGCGACCCTCGGCTGGCGGTGGAGCGCCGTATCGGCCGCCGGGCTTTATGTGCCGGGCGGGCAGGCGGCCTATCCGTCCAGCGTGCTGATGAACGCGATCCCGGCCCGCGTGGCCGGGGTAGAACGCTTGGTCATCTGTGTACCGACGCCCGACGGGGTCATCAACCCGCTGGTCCTGCTGGCGGCGCAGCTGTCGGGCGTGGACGAGATCTTTCGCATCGGCGGGGCGCAGGCGGTGGCGGCGATGGCCTATGGCACGAACAGCATGGCGCCTGTCGACAAGATCACCGGCCCGGGCAACGCCTATGTCGCGGCCGCCAAGCGCCAAGTGTTCGGCCGGGTGGGCATCGACATGATCGCGGGGCCGTCCGAGGTGCTGGTCATCGCCGATAACGACCAGAACCCCGATTGGCTGGCCTGGGACCTGCTGGCGCAGGCCGAACATGACGCCGATGCGCAGTCGATCCTGATCACAACGGATGCGGACATGGCCCACCGCGTGGCCGCCGCGGTCGAGCGGATCATCCCGACGCTGCAACGATCGGCCATCGCCGGGGCCAGCTGGCGCGACTATGGCACGCTGATCGTGGTGCGGAACCTGGACCAGGCCGCCGCCCTGTCCAACCGCATTGCGCCCGAGCATCTGGAACTGTGCGTGGCCGATCCCGAAGGACTGGCCGCGAAATGCATCCATGCCGGGGCGATCTTTCTGGGCGCCCATACGCCCGAGGCGGTCGGCGATTACGTCAGCGGCCCGAACCACGTCCTGCCGACGGCACGTTCGGCGCGGTTTTCGTCGGGCCTGTCGGTGATGGATTTCCTTAAGCGCACCACGATGGCGCGGCTGAGCCCCGGCGCCTTGGCGGCCATCGGTCCGGCGGCGGTGCGGCTTGCGGCATCCGAGGGGTTGCAGGCCCATGGCGCTTCGGTTCAGGCTCGGCTGGAGTTGTTGAACGAAAGGCCCGGGGAATGAGTCGCATCACGCGCATCGACATCGACGACCGCGCCATCGCACCCGCCACGCCCGAAATGGAGCAGGAGCGGCGGGTCGCGATCTTTGACCTGATCGAGGACAACAGCTTTTCCGTACCCGGCCGCGACGGCACTGCCCCCCCCGAGGGTCCCTTTGTTCTGCAGCTGTGCATCCGCGAGGGGCGGCTTGTCTTTGACGTCACCGACGAGGCGGCCGAGAAGGTGGCCGAGTTCCACCTGTCGCTTGGCCCCTTCCGCCAAGTGGTCAAGGACTACTTCCAGATCTGCCAAAGCTATTTCGATGCGGTGAAACGCCTGCCCCCCGCCCAGATCGAGGCAATCGACATGGCCCGGCGCGGCATCCACAACGAGGGCGCCCGCACCCTGCAGGAGCGTCTTGAGGGCAAGGCCGAGCTGGACATCGACACTGCCCGGCGCCTGTTCACCCTGATCTGCGCCCTGATCCCGCAGGGCTGAGCCGATGGCGCAGAACAAGATCCCTTCCTCGGTTCTGTTCTGCTGTGACCACAATGCCATTCGTTCCCCGATGGCCGAAGGGATGATGAAAAAGTTCTATGGCCGCGCCGCCTATGTTCAATCGGCGGGGGTCAAGAACGACATGGAGGTGGACGGCTTTGCCATCGCCGTCTGTGACGAGATTGGCGTCCATCTTGCCGCGCATCGCAGCCGCAGCTTTGACGAGATGCAGGACTGGGGCGACGACCTGAGCCAGTTCGACCTGATCGTGGCCCTGTCGCCCGCCAGCCAGCGGGTCGCGCTGGAAATGACCCGCTGCGCCCATCTGGAGATCGAATACTGGCCGATCATGGACCCGACCGGCCTGGCCGAGGGGCGCGAAGCGCGCCTGGCCGCCTATCGCCAGACGCGCGACCAGATCGAGACGCGGATGCTGGACCGCTTTGGCCCGCCAATGCCAGCGGAGGATTAGCGCCGGCGCCAGTTGGCGGGCACGTCCCAGACCGGGCGGGCAATCTCGGCCTCGACCTGGTCGCGGGTCAGGCCGATGTCGCGCAGCTGGTCGTCGCTAAGGCGGGCCAGGTCGATGCGAGTGCGCTGCACGTCAAAGACGGTCAGCAGACGCTCGATCCAGGACGGACGGGGAACGATCCCCCGGCCGGTCACGACACGCAGAAGGGCTGTGGATTTCGTGGCCATCGTTCAACTCCGCTGATCTTTTTCATCACTGATCGGGATGATTAACAGTTCTTTCATCTCCGTTATTGATTGATAACTGCAGCTGAGCTATTTGTGAAACGAATGGTTTTGATGTCATCCATCACCACATTCGAAGGATCACCCCATGCGCAATTTGGACATCGCCACGCTGAGGTCGCTTCAGGCCGTGGCCGAATACGGTGCCGTCACCCGCGCGGCCGAGGCGCTGAACATGACGCAAAGCGCGCTGTCGATGCAGATGAAGCGGCTGGAGGAGATGTTCGGCCGCCCGATGCTGGAAAAGGCGGGGCGGGGCGTGGTGCTCAGCGACTTTGCCCAGGACCTGCTGGGCGAAAGCCGCAAGCTGGTGGCGCTGAACGATGCGATTCTGTCGCGCTTCACCGGCGCCCGCCCGGAAATGCGCCTGCGCGTGGGGCTGACCAGCGACTGGCTGTTCACAAAGGTCGCGCAGACGGTGCGCGCCTTTCGGCTGGACCATCCGCAGGTCGAACTGGTCATCAACGACGCCCGCAGCAAGGACCTGCGCACCCAGATGAAGCGGGGAGAGCATGACGTGATCCTGACCACGGAATTCGACGCCCCCGACGGTGCCATCCACCTGGCCAAGGTGGACTTGGCCTGGTTCGGGGCCGTGGGTGGCCAGGCTTGGCGCGAACGTCCGATGCCGATCGCGAATTCGCCGCATTGCGCCTATTATCCGGTCGGCATGGCCGCGCTGGACCAAGTGGGGATCGAATGGGTGCAGGCCGTCAGCGAGGGCGGCAGCGACACCTGGCGGGTGCTGGCGGCGGCCGACCTGGGGGTCACGCTGCTGCCGCGGGGGATCGAGCAGCCGGGGCTGGAGGTGGTCGAACACGGCGGCACGCTGCCGCCGCTGCCGCCGACCTGGCTGAACGTTTATGTCGCCGAAGGTCCGGCCCGGCGTGTCGCGTCGGATTTCGCGGGCTATCTGCGCCGGGTGGTGTGCGAGGTCGCGGCCGCCGCCTAGGAAGGCGGCGGGACCTGCGGCAGGTCGGGGTCAGACGACCACGCCGGCCCCTTCGGTGGCGGGACCCGCGACCGCGCGGAAGGCCGCGAACAGCTCTCGGCCCAGGCCCTCGCTGCTGTCCTGCGGATCAAAGGCCACGGGTTCGCGGCTGTCGAAATCGGGCGCCAGGCATTCCAGCGTTCCGGCCTCGGCATCCAGACGCACTATGTCTCCGTCGCGCAGCCGTGCCAATGGCCCGCCGCTGGCCGCTTCGGGAGAGATGTGGATCGCCGCCGGAACCTTGCCCGAAGCGCCCGACATCCGGCCGTCGGTAACCAGCGCGACCTTCAGCCCGCGATCCTGCAGGACCGCAAGGGTCGGCGTCAGCGAATGCAGTTCGGGCATGCCATTGGCGCGCGGCCCCTGAAAGCGGACGACGACCACCGTGTCCTCGGTGAATTCACCGGCCTTGAAGGCGGTCTTGACCGACTCCTGATCCTGGAACACTCGTGCCTTGGCCTCGATCAGGCGGCGCTCGGGGGACACGGCGCTGATCTTGATGACGCCGCGGCCCAGGTTGCCCTCCAGCTGGCGCAGCCCGCCCGTCGCGGCAAAGGGATCGCTGGCCGGGCGCAGGATCTTGTCGTTCAGCGTGTCGCGCGCGCCCTGTTCCCACCGGATGCGGGCGCCGTCCAGCTTGGGCTCGGCCGTATAGCCGTCAAGGCCGGTGCCGTTGATCGTCTTGACATCCGCGTGCAGCAGCCCCGCCTCCAGCAGCTGGCCGATCATGTAGCCCAAGCCCCCCGCGGCGTGGAAATGGTTCACGTCGGCCAGGCCGTTCGGATAAACCCGCGCCATCAGCGGCACGTTTTCCGACAGGTCGTGGAAATCCTCGATGTCCAGCAGCACCCCCGCCGCCCGCGCCATCGCGGGCAGGTGCAGCACCAGGTTGGTCGAACCGCCCGTGGCCATCAGCCCGACAATGCCGTTGACGAAGGCGCGTTCGTCCAGAACCTCGCCCGCGGGCAGGTATTCGTTGCCCAGGTTGGTGATCGCGGCCGCACGCTGGACGGCGGCCGTGGTCAGCGCCTCGCGCAGCGGCGTGTTGGGGTTCACGAAGCTGGAGCCGGGCAGGTGCAGGCCCATGAACTCCATCAGCATCTGGTTGGTGTTGGCGGTGCCGTAAAAGGTGCAGGTGCCGGGCGAATGATAGGACGCCATCTCGGCGGCCATCAGCTGGTCCCGGCCGATCTCGCCCGTGGCGAATTGCTGGCGGACCTTGGATTTCTCGTCATTTGGCAGGCCCGACGGCATGGGACCCGCCGGCACGAAGACCGCGGGGATATGCCCGAAGGTGCCCGCCGCGATGATCAGCCCCGGCACGATCTTGTCGCAGACGCCCAGGTACAGGGCCGAATCAAAGCAGTCGTGGGACAGCGCCACCCCCGCCGCCAAGGCGATCACGTCGCGCGAGAACAGCGAAAGCTCCATCCCCGGACGCCCTTGGGTGACCCCGTCGCACATGGCGGGCACGCCGCCCGCGACCTGGACCGTGGCCCCGGCCGCCCGGCCCGCCGCGCGGATCAGGTCGGGAAAGTGTTCGTAAGGCTGATGGGCCGACAGCATGTCGTTATAGGCGGTGACGATGCCCAGGTTCGGCTTGCGCGTCGTGGCCATGTCAGCTTTGTCGTCCATCGCCGCATAAGCATGGGCCTGGTTGCCGCAGGACAGATGGGCACGCGCCGGGCCTTCCCGTGCCGCGCGGGCGATCTTTTGCAGATAGGCACCGCGTGCCTTGTGCGAACGTTCGCGGATGCGGTCGGTCACTCGGTCGATGCTGGCGTGAAGGGTCATGGCCCGGCCTCCTCTGGCTTTGCGGGCAATATAGAACGTTAGCGTTAACGCTTCAACCTGCGGTCGGCGGCGGCGGTCCTGCTTATGGATGTTTCACCGGCATCGGCCGGTCTGGTGCCGGCATATTTGGGCGGAAAGCCGGGCTGCGGCTTGTGCGGGCCTTGGCGGCATGTCAGATCGGCTGCGAAAGGAATTCCGCCATGAATGATCTGCCTGTCATCCGTCTGCGCCCCAAGTCCAAGCCCCAGGCCATCCGCCACGGCTTTCCTTGGGTCTTTGCCGATGAGGCGGTGCTGGACCGCCGCACCAAGGCGCTGCCGGCCGGCGGCATGGCCGTGCTGGAGGACCCCGAGCGCAAGCCCCTGGGCCTGGTGACGGTTAACCCGAACTCCAAGATCATCGCGCGGGTGATGGATGCCGATCCGCAGGCGGTCATCGACGGCGCTTGGCTGCAGGCGCGGCTGGCACGGGCGCTGGAAATGCGTGAACGCCTGTATGATGCGCCCTTCTATCGGCTGGTCCATGCCGAGGCCGACGGGCTGCCGGGCCTGGTCATCGACCGGTTCGGCGACGCGGCCGTCATGCAGCCCAACGCGGCCTGGGCGGATGCCATGGCCGAGCAGATCGCGGACGCGCTGGTCGCAGTCACCGGCATCTCGACTGTGGTGCTGAACGGGCAGGGCCGCGCGCGGGGGCTGGAGGGCCTGGGCGAGCGGATGGAGGTGATCCGCGGCAGCGCACCCCGGGGTCCGGTGCAGGTTCGGATGAATGGCGCCATCTATTTGGCCGACCTGATGGGCGGGCAGAAGACCGGGCTGTTCTATGACCAACGCCCCAACCATGCCTTTACGCAGCGTCTGGTGGCGGGCGGGTCCGTGCTGGACGTCTTCAGCCATGTCGGCGGCTTTGGTCTGGCGGCCCTGGCGGCGGGCGCGACCTCTGCCGTCTGCGTCGATGGCAGCGCGGCGGCGCTGGACCTGGCGCGCGGCGGGGCCGAGGCGATGAGCACGGGTGACCGGCTGGAGGTGATGCAGTCGGACGCCTTCAAGGCGCTGGAGGCGCTGGCCGGGCAGGGGCGGCAGTTCGAGGTGGTGGTCTGCGATCCGCCGGCCTTTGCGCCGTCGAAACCCGCGCTGGACGCGGGGCTGCGCGCCTATGAGCGGGTGGCCAAGCTGGCCGCGCCGCTGGTGGCGCCGGGCGGCTATCTGGTCCTGTGCAGTTGCAGCCATGCCGCCGACCTGACCGCCTTCCGCAATGTCAGCGCGCGCGGCATCGGCCGCGGCGGGCGGCGCGGCGTGCTGATCCATACCGGGCAGGCGGGGCCAGACCATCCGACCCTGCCACAGCTGGCCGAGACCGGCTATCTGAAGGCGCTGTTCTTCCGGCTGGATTGATGCGCGCGGTCCTGGATGCCAATGTCCTTTTCCCGACGATCCTGCGCGAGGTCCTGACGGACCTTGCGGCCGTGGGCCTGTTCCAGCCCCTGTGGTCGGACCGTATCCTGGAGGAATGGCGCCATGCGGCGGGCAGGCTGGGGCCTGACCAGCACTCCGTGGCGGGGGCCGAGGTGGCGCTGCTGCGGCTGCGCTTTCCCGGCGCCTGCGTGGCGGCGGATGGGCAGGAGGTGATCGACCTGGATTTTCCCGACCCCGCCGACCGCCACGTGGTCGAGGCCGCACTGGCCGGCGGCGCGACCCTGATCGTTACCGCCAACCTGCGCGACTTTCCGCAGCGGATGATGGCCGGGCTGGGCCTGCGGGCCCTGCATCCGGATGCCTTCCTGCTGGATCTGCACCGCGACCACCCCGATACGGTCGCGCGGGCGCTGCAGGATGCCTGCGCCAAGGCGGCCGCCATCGGCGGGGGCATGACGATGGCCGATATGCTGCGGCGCTGCCGGCTTCCCCGTCTGGCCCGGGCAGTGAAAGGTTGAACAGCATTGCTGTTATCGCTAACAAGGGATAAGGCGGACGCCACCCAGATGGAGGACAGCATGGTCTCGCGTGTCATTCCGGTCGAAGACTTCGACCTTGTGATCTTTGGCGCCACGGGCGATCTTGCACATCGCAAGATCCTGCCGGGCCTGTTCCGGCGGTTCGAGGCCGGGCAGATCCCGCCCTCCAGCCGGATCATCGGTGCGGCCCGGACCGAACAGGACGACGACGCCTTTCGGGCCGAAACCCTGCAGGCCATCTGCGAACACACCACGGTGCGAAAGGACGATCCCCGGCTGGCTGAATTCCTGCAGTTGCTGGGTTATGTCGCCATCGACGCAAAGGGGGAGGGCGGTTGGCAGGCGCTCAAGGACCGGATGCGCAAGGGCGCGGTCCATGCCTTCTACTTTTCGGTCGCGCCGGCCCTGTTCGGTGACATCGCGGAACGGCTGGCAGGTCGCGGCATTGCCGATGCCAACAGCCGCATCGTGGTGGAAAAACCCTTCGGCCGCGACCTGGCCAGCGCCCGCGCCCTGAACGCGACGCTGGCGCAGCATTTCGACGAGCACCAGATCTATAGGATCGACCATTACCTGGGCAAGGAAACCGTCCAAAACCTGATGGCCGTTCGCTTTGCCAATGTGCTGTTCGAGCCGCTGTGGAACGCCCAGTATATCGACCACGTCCAGATCACCGTGGCCGAAACCGTGGGCGTGGCGGGGCGCGGCAGCTATTACGACAAGTCCGGCGCGATCCGGGACATGATCCAGAACCACATGATGCAGCTTCTGTGCCTGATCGCGATGGAGCCGCCCTATCACTTTGATCCCGACGCGGTGCGCGACGAAAAGCTGAAGGTCATCCGCGCGCTGGAACGGGTCGAACCTGTGGACATCGTGCGCGGCCAGTACCAGGGCAAGGGGGCCGATTACCTGGCCGATGCCGGCGACCGCGATTCGCGCACCGAAAGCTATGTCGCGATGAAGGTGCGCATCTCGAACTGGCGCTGGCAGGGGACGCCCTTTTACCTGCGGACCGGAAAGAAACTGCGCGCGCGCACGTCGGAAATCGCGATCACCTTCAAGGAACCGCCGCATTCGATCTTTGACGACAGCGGCACGCCCAAGGCGAACGAACTGGTCATCCGCCTGCAGCCGAACGAAGGCATGAACCTGAAGGTGATGATCAAGGAGCCCGGCCCCGGCGGCATGCGCCTGGTGCAGGTGCCGCTGGACATGTCCTTTGCCGATGCCCTTGGCGCGGACGGCGCCGATATGCCCGATGCCTATGAGCGGCTGATCATGGACGTGATCCGGGGCAACCAGACCCTGTTCATGCGCGGGGACGAGGTCGAGGCAGCCTGGGCCTGGACCGACCCGATCATCAATGCCTGGGAAGACAGCAAGCGCCGTCCCGAACCCTACGACCCCGGATCCTCGGGCCCCGAAGAGGCGTTGCGCCTGATGCACCGCGACAACCGACGGTGGAGGGAGATCAGGGGATGACCTTGGAACTGATGGAATACCCGGACCGCGAGATGCTGGCCTTGTCGCTGGCCGACCGGATCGCCTCGCAACTGGCGCAGCACCTGCGCAGCAACGAACGTGCGACCCTGTGCGTGCCGGGCGGCACGTCGCCTGCACCGGTCTTCGAAACCCTCAGTGGGGCGGACCTGGACTGGGGCCGGGTCACGGTGGTGCTGGGCGACGAACGCTGGGTCGATGGCGATCACAAGCGGTCGAACTCTCGCCTTCTGCGGCGCCATCTGCTGAAGGACAAGGCGGCGGCGGCCGAGTACATCGACCTTTATACAGGCGATGCCTCGCCCGACATGGCGACCGAGGGGCTGTCGGCCCGGCTGGCGCCGCATCTGCCGCTGACGGTGGTGCTGTTGGGGATGGGCAACGACATGCACACCGCCAGCCTGTTTCCCGGTGCCGATCATCTGGAGGCGGCGATGGCCGCCGATGCGCCGACCGTCATGGCGATCCGGGCCGATGGGGCGGAAGAGCCGCGCATCACCCTGACCCGTCCCGTTCTGGCAGACGCGCTGAACATCCACGTGCTGATCATGGGCCCCGAAAAGCGCGAGGCCCTGGCGCGCGCGCAGAAGGCGGAGCCGATGCAGGCGCCGATCCGCGCCTTCCTTGACGCAGCCACCGTCCACTGGGCAGAATAAGGAACCGACCTGAATGTCCGACATCTGGAACAGCCTGAAATCCCTGCGCAGCCGCCAGGGCGACACCCGCATCGAGGCGCTGTTTGACGCCGATCCTGCCCGTGCGACCGCCTTTTCGACCAGCGCGGACGGTCTGGTCTTCGACTGGTCCAAGACCATGATCGACGCCGAGGCGCGCGACATGCTGCTGGACCTGGCGCGCGACGCGCGCGTGGAGGCGCGGCGCGAAGCGATGTTCCAAGGCCAGCGCATCAACGAGACCGAGGGGCGCGCGGTCCTGCACACGGCGCTGCGCAACCTGTCGGGCAGCGTCGTGCTGGACGGACACGACATCATGCCGGCGGTCCGCGAAACGCATGACCGCATGGCCGATTTCGCGCGGCAGGTCCGTGATGGCCGCTTTGCGGGTCAGGGCGGCAAGATCACCGACATCGTCAATATCGGCATCGGCGGGTCGGACCTGGGACCCTACATGGCGGTGCTGGCGCTGGCGCCCTATCACGACGGGCCGCGCGTGCATTTCGTCAGCAACGTGGACGGCGCCGACATCACGGATACGCTGAAGGACCTGGACCCGGCGACCACGCTGGTCATCGTCGCCTCCAAGACCTTTACCACGATCGAGACCATGACCAACGCCCGGACCGCCCGCGACTGGATGGGCGGAAAGGTCGCCGACCCGGCGGCGCAGTTCGTGGCGCTGTCCTCGGCCGTGGACAAGACGGCGGCCTTCGGCATCGACGCCTCGCGCGTTTTCGGCTTCGAGGATTGGGTCGGCGGGCGTTATTCGGTTTGGGGCCCGATCGGCCTGTCGCTGATGCTGGCGGTCGGCCCCGAGGATTTCGACGCCTTTCTGGACGGCGGCGCCGCGATGGACGCGCATTTCCGCGGCGCGCCGCTTGACGCCAACCTGCCGGTCCTGCTGGCGCTGGTGGGCATCTGGCATCATCAGGTCTGCGGCTATCCGACCCGCGCGGTGCTGCCCTATGACAACCGCCTGCTGCGCCTGCCGGCCTATCTGCAGCAGCTGGAGATGGAATCGAACGGCAAGCGTGTGGCGATGGACGGCAGCGATCTGTCCGTCGGTTCGGGGCCTGTGGTCTGGGGCGAACCCGGCACCAACGGCCAGCATGCCTTTTATCAGCTGATCCACCAGGGCACGATGCCGGTCCCCTGCGAATTCATCCTGGCCGCCGAGGGGCACGAGCCCGACCTGGCGCATCACCACATCCTGCTGGCCGCCAACTGCCTGGCCCAGTCCGAGGCGCTGATGCGCGGCCGCAGCCTGGAGGAGGCGCGCGATCTGATGCGTGCCAAGGGGCTGGACGGCGCCGAACTGGAGCGTCAGGCCCGCCACCGCGTCTTTCCGGGCAACCGCCCTTCGACGACGCTGCTGGCGGCGCGGCTGACGCCCTTCGTGCTGGGGCAGATCGTGGCGCTTTATGAACACCGGGTCTTTGTCGAAGGAGTGATCCTGGGGATCAACAGCTTCGACCAGTGGGGCGTCGAACTGGGCAAGGAACTGGCCCTGAAGGTCGAGCCGCTGCTGAAGGGCGAGGATGCGCCCGGGCACGACGCCTCGACCGAGCGGCTGGCGGGCCTGATCCGCGCGATGCGCGGCTGACCGCGCCACGTGGCACCCAGATTTGGCATGGATCAGGGGCCGCGCGGCTTTTCCTTGCCGGCGTGAGCGGTTAGGGTCGCGCCAGCACGGAAAGGTCTGATCATGGCATTCTTCTCGAAACTGCGCGAGCGGCTGACACGGTCTTCATCCAAGATCGGCTCTGGCCTGGACGAGATCGTGGGCGACGCGCCCGCCGCCGCTCCCGAGGAGCCGCTGCGCCCCGCGACGGAATTGCCGGCGCCGATGGCCACCCCGCATCCGCAGCCGGTCCAGCCCGGCTTTGTCGGGCGCCTGTTCGGCCGGGGCGAGGTGAAGCCCGAGGAGCCGCGCCGCGCACTGGACGACGACATGCTGGAGGACCTGGAGGACATGCTGGTTCAGGCGGATTTGGGCGTGGACACGGCCCTGCGCGTCACCGCCAATATCGCCGAGGGCCGGATGGGGCGTCGGGTATCCGCCACCGAACTCAAGGAACTGCTGGCGGCCGAGATCGCGCGCATCATGGCACCGGTCGCGCGGCCGCTGCCCATCTATCCGAAAAAGCCGCAGGTGGTGCTGGTCGTGGGCGTGAACGGTGCCGGCAAGACCACCACCATCGGCAAGCTGGCCAGCCAGTTCCGCGCGGCCGGCAAATCGGTGGTCATTGCCGCAGGCGACACCTTTCGCGCGGCCGCGGTCGAACAGCTGCAGGTCTGGGGACAGCGGGCCGGGGTGCCGGTGATGGTCGCGCCGCAGGGCAGCGACCCCGCCAGCCTGGCCTGGGACGCAATGGTCCGGGCCGAGGCCGAGGGTGCCGACCTGCTGATGATCGACACGGCCGGGCGTCTGCAGAACCGCCAGGACCTGATGGAGGAACTGGCCAAGATCGTCCGTGTGATCCGCAAGAAGGACCCCGAGGCGCCGCACAACACCCTGCTGGTGCTGGACGCGACCACCGGGCAGAACGCGCTGAACCAGGTCGAAACCTTTCGCAAGCTGGCCGATGTGTCGGGCCTGGTGATGACCAAGCTGGACGGCACGGCGCGCGGCGGCGTTCTGGTGGCGCTGGCCGACCGCTTTGGTCTGCCGATCCACGCCATCGGAGTGGGCGAGCAGATCGACGACCTGGACGCCTTCGACGCCGACGAATTCGCCCGCGCCCTGGTGGGCCTCTGATCCCAGCCTAGCCCACCGTCATGGCCGATGCCGAGGTGCCCCTTTCGCGATAAGGGGTGCTGCCATACTGGGCGCGATAACATTTGGAAAAGTGCGACGGGCTGGAAAAGCCCGAAGCCAGCGCGATCTCGATGATCGACATCTCGGTCTGCATCAGAAGGTTGCGGGCACGGGCCAGGCGCGTTTCCATGTAATACCGCTTGGGGCTGCGGTTCAGGTATCGGCGGAACAGGCGCTCCAGCTGGCGGGTGGACATGCCGGCATCGGCGGCCAGCTGTGCGGGACTGACCGGGTCCTCCAGGTTGGCTTCCATCCGGGCGATGACGGCGGCCAGACGCGGGTGGCGCACCCCGATGCGGGTCGGGATCGACAGGCGCTGACGGTCCTGGTCGGTGCGGATGGCGGTGTGCAGCATCTGGTCGGCCACGTCGGCGGCCAGCGCGTCGCCATGCGCTTCGGCGATGATGTGCAGCATCAGGTCGATCGAGCTGGTTCCGCCGGCCGCAGTCAGGCGGCTGCTGTCATGTACGAAAACGGAACGGTAAAGATCGACCTGCGGAAAGGCTTCGGCAAAGCCGTCATGGTTCTCCCAGTGGATCGTCGCCTTGCGCCCGTCCAGCAGCCCGGCCTCGGCCAGCACCCAGGCCCCGGTGCAGACCGCGCCCATCGCCGCACCGCCGCGCGCCTGACGGCGCAGCCAGGCCAGCACCGGGCGCGTCGCCTCGCGCGCGATCTCGGTTCCGCCGCAGACGATCACGACCTCGTCCCGGCCGGGCGGCGGCGCGTCCGGGTCCAACCCGCCGTCCAGCATGACCCGCGCCCCGTTCGAACAGACAGCCATGTCGCCCTTGGGCCCGACCAGGCGCCAGTCGAACAAGACCTGCCCTGATGCCCGGTTCGCCAGGCGCAATGGTTCCAAGGCTGCCGTAAAGGGCAGCATGGTGAAACGTTCCAGCAGCAGGAACGTGAATCGGCGCGGTTTTTCAGATGGCATAAGGCTGTCTTTGATGCGGTCCCCTCATTTACCCAAACAGGCTTTTGACGCAACGGCAAGAGGGGCCGAGTTGCCTAAAAGCAATGCAGGCGGAGGACCGCAGCAAACTCTTTCCCTGCGCGCCTTTCGCGACTATACCGACGCGACCATTTTCCAAGGAGCGCAGGACATGTCGCAGGATAACCGCAAGACCGCCGCCACCCAAAGCTGGGACAAGGCCGGCTGGCGGGCCTATCCCCGCGTCCAGATGCCCGACTATACCGACCCTGCGGCCCTGCAGGCGGTCGAGGCGCAGCTGCGCCGCTATCCGCCCTTGGTTTTTGCCGGAGAGGCGCGGCGCCTGAAGGCGCAGCTGGCCGATGTGGCGGCGGGGCGGGGCTTCCTGCTGCAGGGCGGCGACTGCGCCGAAAGCTTCAGCGAATTCAGCGCCGACAACCTGCGCGACACCTTCAAGGTGGTGCTGCAGATGGCGGTCGTGCTGACCTGGGGCGCCCAGATGCCGGTGATCAAGGTCGGCCGCATGGCCGGCCAGTTCGCCAAGCCGCGCAGCGCGCCGACCGAGGTGATTGGCGGGGTTGAGCTGCCCAGCTATCGCGGCGACATCATCAACGGCTTTGACTTCACCGCGCAGTCGCGCATCCCCGATCCGCAGCGGATGCTGGCCGCCTATACCCAGGCGGCGGCTTCGCTGAACCTGCTGCGGGCCTTCTCGACCGGCGGTTTCGCGGACATGCACCGCGTCCAGAGCTGGATTGCCGATTTCGTGGGCGGCCCCGAGGCAGCCAAGTATCGCGACATCGCGGACCGCATCAGCGACGCGCTTGCCTTCATGCAGGCGGCTGGCGTGAATTCCGACACCGCGCACCAGCTGTCCAAGGTCGATTTCTACACCAGCCACGAGGCGCTGCTGCTGGAATACGAAGAGGCGCTGGCGCGGATCGATTCGACCACCGGCCTGCCGGTCGCGGGCTCGGGCCACATGATCTGGATCGGCGACCGCACCCGTCAGCCCGACGGCGCGCATGTTGAATTCTGTCGCGGCGTCCAGAACCCGATCGGCCTGAAATGCGGCCCGACCACCACCGCCGAGGATCTCAAGGTGCTGATGGCCAAGCTGAACCCGGAAAACGAAGCCGGCCGGCTGACCCTGATCGCGCGCTTTGGCGCCGGCAAGGTGGGCGATCACCTGCCGCGCCTGGTCAAGGCAGTCCAGGAAGAGGGCGCCAATGTCGTCTGGTCCTGCGATCCGATGCACGGCAACGTCATCAAGTCCTCGACCGGCTACAAGACGCGGGCCTTCGATTCGATCCTGCGCGAGGTGCGCGAGTTCTTTGGTGTCCACTCGGCCGAAGGCACCATTCCAGGCGGCGTCCATTTCGAGATGACCGGCCAGGACGTCACCGAATGCACTGGCGGCGTGCGGGCCGTGACGGACGAGGATCTGTCCGACCGCTATCACACCGCCTGCGATCCGCGCCTGAATGCCAGCCAGTCGCTGGAACTGGCTTTCCTGGTGGCCGAGGAACTGCGCGCCCGCCGCGAAAGCACCGCGCCGCAGCGCTCCGCCGCCGCGATCTGAACCCTGGCGGCCCGGAGCGATGCGGGCCGCGGCTATTTCCAGCGCCGGTGGATCCAGAACCACTGGTCCATGTGACGCCTGACCAGCATCTCCAGGTCGTCGTTCAGCGCCTGCATCATGGCACGCGGCGTATCGGCCGCGACGGGCTGCCCGACATGAACGTTGAAGCTCAGCCCGTCATCGCGGCGGATCCCCGCGATCGGCACCAGCAGCGCATCATAGCGGCGGGCCAGTTCGGCCGGGGTCAGGACGGTCTTGGTGGGCAGGTCGAAGAACCGCAGGTCGGCGCCCTCGCGGTCATGCTGGTCAAAGCCCAGGGCCAGCCAGCCTCCCCCCTTCAGGAACCGCAGCATCGCCGCCAGGCCGGACCGGCCGCGCGGGAACAGCGGTTCCGCAATGGCCGTAATGGCGGGAACGTAATGGCGGTTGAAGGCTTCGTTGTTCATGGGACGATACAGCGCCCCCACCGGCCAGCCGCGCCCCGTCAGCGCCGCGCGCATGGCGTCGTAATTGCCGAAATGCGCGCAGGCCAGGATCACCGGACGGCCGGTCTCGAAAGCGGCCTCCAGCGCGGGCAGGCCGGGTCCTTCCAAGGGATCGGAGGCATGGATGCGGCGGGTGAACTCCTCGCCCGCATAGATCTCGGCCAGGGAACGTCCGGCATTGTCGGGCACGGCCCGGACCAGCGCCTCGATCTCGACCGGGGACAAGTCAGGGCGCGCCAGGGACAGGTTGTCCCGGATTCGGCCCCGCCACCCCGCCAAAGGCGCAATCACATGCGAGAACAGCCAGCCCATCGCCGGGATGCGCTGCCGATAGGGCAGCAGCCGCGCAGACTGCATTACGACGACGAAAGCGCCGTTGGCCAGCCGGTCGGTCAGCGAGGGTCGGTCGTCGCGCATGGGTCCTCTTTTGCCGCACGGGCCTCGCGCGACCACACGTAAAGCCCCGCGCCTACGATAAGGGTCGCCCCGGCCAGGGTCCAGATATCGGGAAGCTGGCCAAAGAACAGCCATCCCCAAAGCCCGGCCCAGATCAGCCCGGTATAACCGAAAGGCGCCAGCGCCCCTGCCTCGGCGGCGCTGAAGGCTTGGACCAACAGGTACTGGCTTGCCGTGCCAAAGGCGGCAAGCAAAACAAAGGCCCATAGATCCGCCCCCGCCACCGGCTGCCAGAAGAACGGGACCAGCAGGCTGGAGGCGATGCTGCCCACGATCGCCGACCACAGGACCGAAGTGGCCACGGAATCGCCCCGCACCATTCGGGTCAGCAGCGCGCCCGCGGCAAAGGTGAACGCCCCCGCCAACGGCAGCAAGGCCGCCGGTTGGAAGACCCCAAGGCCCGGCCGGATGATCAGCATGGCACCGACCAATGCCGCAGCGATGCCCGCGATGCGCCGGGGGCCGATCCGCTCACCCAGGAACAGCGCCGCGCCAAGGGTGATCAGGACCGGGTTCAGGTCCATGATTGCGGTTGCTTCGGCCAGGCCTATGAACTGCAGCGAGGTGAAGAACAGCCCGACGGAGCCAAGCTGCATCAGCGACCGCGCGAATTGCGCGGCGGGATGGCGGGTGCGCAGCAGGGGCGGCAGTGCCTGACGGAAGATCAGCACAAAGATCAGCAGGTTGCCGACGAACCGCACCCAGATGACCTGAACGGGGTGATAGGTCTGGGTCAGGTGCTTGGCGGTCGCGTCCATCAGCGTGAAGCCCAGGATCGCCGCCAGCAGCAGCGCGATGCCGCGTGCCTGATCGGTGCCGGGGCGGCGCAGAAAACCGCGCCGGCCCATCGCAAAGCTGCGTGCCAAGGCCCGCATCAGACGGGATGCCTCCGGGTGGCCGCATGGGCGTCATGCCCTGTCACCCGGAACACCCCGCCCAAGGCTAGGCCTTGGCTCACAAAAGCGCCTTGGCCCGCTCGACCGCGGCCTCGGCCGTGATGCCGAAGGCCTTGTAGAGCTCGGGCGCCGGGCCCGAGGCGCCAAAGCCCTCCATGCCGATGAAGGCGGACCTGGCCTCCTGGCCGCGCTCACCCAGCAGCAGCCAGTCCCAGGGCTGGCGGACCGCCGCTTCGATGGCGATGCGGACGGTGCCGGCGGGCAGGACCTCGGCCCGGTAGTCGGCGGGCTGTTCGCGGAACAGTTCCATCGACGGAACCGACACGACGCGCGTGGCGACGCCCTCGGCCTCCAGCGCGTCGCGGGCCGCGACGGCGATCTCGACCTCGGAGCCGGTCGCCATCAGCACGACCTGGGGCGCGGCGGTCGCCTCGCGCAAGACATAGGCGCCCTTGGCGGTCAGGTTTTCGCCCGCGTCCTGGCGCAGGGTGGGCAGGTTCTGGCGCGACAGCGCAAGAACCGACGGCGTCGCGTCCTGCGACAAGGCGATCTCCCAGGCCTCGGCGGTCTCGATCTGGTCGCAGGGGCGCAGCACCAGCGTGTTTGGCGTGGCGCGGCACAGGGCCAGATGCTCGACCGGCTGGTGGGTCGGCCCATCCTCGCCCAGGCCGATGCTGTCATGGGTCATGACATAGACGACCGGCAGGCCCATCAGCGACGACAGGCGCATGGCGCCCCGCGCATAGTCGGTGAAGGTCAGGAAGGTGCCGCCATAGGGACGGAAGCCGCCATGCAGCCAGATGCCGTTCATCGCGGCCGCCATGCCGTGTTCGCGGATGCCGTAATGCAGATAGCGCCCGGTGCGGTTGTCGGGGCCGAAGACGCCGTGACCGCTGGTCTTGGTGTTGTTGGACCCGGTCAGGTCGGCCGAGCCGCCGAAATTTTCGGCCATCTGGGCGTTCAGGGCCTCCAGTACATTTTCCGATGCCTTGCGAGTGGCGACCTTGGGCTTGTCCTGCAGGGTCTTGCCCTTGAAGTCGCGGATCACCGTTTCCAGCGCCGGGTTGACCTCGTTGCCGATGCGGCGGGCGAAGTCGTCGCGGTGATCAGCCGACAGCGCGTCCACGCGCTCATTCCAGGCGGCGCGGGCCTCGGCACCGCGCTGGCCGATCTTGCGCCAGTCCGACAGGATCTGGTCGGGGATCACGAAGGGCTCGTGGCTCCAGCCATAGACCTCGCGCGTGGCCGCGATCTCGTCGCGTCCCAGGGGCGATCCATGCGCCTTGCTGCTGTCGGCGCGGTTGGGAGAGCCAAAGCCGATGATCGTCTTGCAATCGACCAGCGTCGGGCGCCCGTCATCCTGCGCGGCCTCGGACAGGGCGCGGTCAATGTCGGCAGCGTCATGGCCGTCGCAGGACAGCACGCGCCAGCCGGCGGCGGCAAAGCGGGCATGCTGATCGGTCCTGTCCGACAGGCTGACGCGGCCGTCGATGGTGATGTCGTTGTTGTCCCACAGCACGATCAGGCGGCTCAGCTGCTGGTGACCGGCAAGGGCGATCGCCTCATGGCTGATGCCCTCCATCAGGCAGCCGTCGCCGGCGATGACCCAGGTGCGGTGGTCGCAGAGCGCGGCACCGTATTCCGCCCGCAGCGCCTCTTCGGCAATGGCCATGCCCACGGCGGTGGCGATGCCCTGGCCCAAGGGGCCGGTGGTGGTTTCCACGCCCTCGACATGACCGTACTCCGGGTGGCCCGCGGTGATCGCGCCCAGCTGGCGGAAGTTGCGGACCTGGTCCAGCGTCATCTGCTCATATCCGGTCAGATGCAGCAGCGAATAGATCAGCATCGAGCCGTGGCCCGCCGACAGCACGAACCGGTCGCGGTCGAACCAGTTCGGGGCCGAGGCATCGAACTTCAGGTGGTTGCGGAACAGGACCGTCGCCACGTCCGCCATGCCCATCGGCATGCCGGGATGGCCGGAATTGGCGGCCTCGACCGCGTCCATGGACAGCACGCGGATTGCGCTGGCCAGGTTCCAGTGGTCGGGGTTGGCGGTGCGGCGGGCTGCGATGTCCATGACGATCCCTTGGGGCAAAGGTTGATGCCGTTCTGTTAGGCGTTGGGCCGTCCGGTTGCAAGCCACGCGGCCCCCGCAAAAGGCTAACCTTCGTCACCTTTCAGGGGCAGGATTGGCCGGATTCGCAGCCGGGTGATCCGATTTTCCCGTCGCGTGACGACCTCGAACCGGTAGCCGTGAAAGCTGAACACCTGGCCCTGTTCCGGGATCGATTGCGCCATGTGGATCACCAGGCCCGCGATGGTGTTCGCCTCCTCGTCGGGCAGGGTCCAGTCCAGTTGGCGGTTGAGGTCGCGGATGGTCATCCCGCCTTCCACCAGGTAGTCGCCCTGGGCGTTCGGACGCAGGGTCTGGTCCTCCTCGGTGTCATGTTCGTCGGCGATCTCGCCCACGATTTCCTCAAGGATGTCCTCCAGCGTGATCAGGCCGCGCAAGGATCCGTATTCATCGACCACCAGGGCGAAATGCGTCCGCCGCTTGAGGAATTCGCGCATCTGTTCGTCCAGCGCGCTGGTTTCGGGAACGAAATATGGGGGCATGACCACCGCCATGATGTCGAACCGCCGCGCTGCCGACGGGTCGCCCGCATCGCGCACGGCGCGATTGACGGCGCGCAGCAGGTCCTTGGCATGGACGACGCCCACAATGTTCTCGCGTTCCTGGCGATAGACGGGCAGGCGGGTGTGGGGGCTGGCCAGCACGGTTTCCAGGATCTTTTCCGGCGGCAGGTCCCCGTCGATCATCTGGATCTCGCTGCGGTGGCGCATGATCTCTTCGACGGTGCGGTTGCCTAGGTCCAGCGCACCCAGCAGGCGGTCGCGATCCTCCTTCAGCACCGCGCCCGAGGCATGGCCGATCGACAGGGCGCCCGCGATCTCTTCCTCGACCGAGAACATGTGAGAGCCGGGATCGGTCTTCAGCCCGAAGATCGACAGGATGCCGCGCACGATCATGCGGACCACGCTGACCACGGGCGACAGGACGATGGTCAGGACCCGGATGGGGCGGGCGACCATGCTGGCCACATTCTCCGGGGCCGAAATTGCATAGGTCTTGGGCATCACCTCGGAAAAGATCAGAACCAGAACGGTCATCACCAGGGTGGCGATGGCCACGCCGCTGCCGCCGATCAGCCGGGTGAACATCGCGGTGGCCAGGCTGGCCGACAGGATGTTGACGACGTTGTTGCCCAAAAGGATGGCGCCGATCAGCCGTTCGCTGTCCGAGGTGACAAGCAGCGCGGTTTCGGCGCCCGCGTCCCCCTTGTCGGCGCGCGACCGCAGCTTGGCGCGGCTGGCCGCGGTCAGCGCTGTTTCCGAGCCTGAAAAGAAGGCCGACATGGCAAGCAGAAGAACGATGGCCGCGCCGGTGATCCACATTGCGGCATCGAAGGTACTGGAAGGGTCGTCCATAGGGTCCGGTTCAGGTTGAGGGATCGGGCTGGGGTGCGCCTTCATCGGCAACGCGCGCCAGCGGATGATGGTTCAGGACCAGGTCGCGCATGCGGTGGCCCATGACGTGGGTATAGATCTCGGTCGTGCCCAGGTCGGCATGGCCCAGCAGCATCTGGATGGTGCGCAGATCGGCGCCGCCCTCCAGCAGATGGGTCGCAAAGGCGTGCCGGATGACATGGGGCGTGACCCGCGTCGGGTCCAGCCCCGCCTCGACCGCGATCTGGTGCAGCAGCCGCGACATGCTCTGCCGCGGCAGGTGACCCGCGGCGCCGGGGGCGGGAAACAGCCAGCGCGCGCCCCGTGCCGCCAGCAGCTTGTGCAACTGGCTGCCCTGCGGCGCCGCATCGCGCAGCGCCAGCCAGTCGCCCAGCGCCGCGCGGGCTGGCGCGCCAAGCGGCACCAGCCGGTCCTTGCCGCCCTTGCCCTTCACGACCAGCACCGCGGGATCGCCCCGGCACCCGGCGACGGGCAGCGTCACCAGTTCGCTGACCCGCATTCCCGTGGCATAGAGCATTTCCATCAGGCACAGGTTTCGGGCGCGGTCCTGAGGGCTGCGGCCGATGCGGGGGGCGGCGGCCAGAAGGGCGTCGATCTCATCCCGGCTCAGCGTCTTGGGCAGGCGCTTGGCCCGGCCCGGTCCCGAGATGCGGATGGCCGGATCGTCCTCGCGCCAGCCTTCTTCCAGTGCAAAGCGGGTGAATTGCCGGATGGCCGACAAGCGGCGCGCACGGGTGGCGCGCGACAGGCCCTGGGCGTCGCAATGGGCCAGGTAATCCTCGACCTGGTCGCGGGTCAGCCCCGCCAGCGCCAAACCGCGTCCCGACAGCCAGTCCGACAGGTCCCGCAGGTCGCGGCCATAGGCCAGCAGCGTGTTGCGCGCGGCCCCGGCTTCGGCGGCCTGCGCATCCAGAAAGGCCGAGATCTTCTGGCGGTCGGCGGCCTCGCTCATGGCGTTTCCGTCATCTGCGGCAGCAGCGTGATCTGGGCTTGGGCCCGGTCGGCATCCTGGGCCAGGCCCAGGGCGCGCAGCATGGCGATGCCGCGGCCTGCGCGGGCCAGATCGCCTTCCAGCCCGGCGTCGACATCGGCCATCGCCGTCAGCAGCGCCTCGCCCCGCTGCGCCTGCGGCGCCTCGGGCTGGGGCGCGGCAAGGCCCGGATCCGGTTCGGGCGGCGTGGCACCGGGCAGCCCCTGCCAGGCGCGCAGCAGGTTGGTGATCTGGGACGCTTGTTCATCATCGCTGCCGGGCGGCAGGTCGGCTGCCACCATGCCCGCCAGAAGGTCCGCCATGCCGGCGGCACGGAATTCGTCGAACGCGCGGGGCAGGGCCTGGCTGACGTCGCCGCTGGCCAGCGCCGCTTCCAGTGTGCGCATAACGGCCGCGCGTTCCCAAACTCCACCCGAGGCTGCCGGACGCTGCTCGGCGTAGATCTGGCGCAGCCGCGCCGCGGGCAGGGCGCCGGTGCGGGCCAGCCGCTCGGCCGCCTCGACCCGCGCCTTAAAGCCGCTGTTGAGCCGCAGGTCCGACTGCGCAAAGGCCACCGGCAGCGGGACCGTGGGCATGGGCTGGCCGATCGCCTCGTGGATGCGGAATTCCAGCGGCGTCAGGCGCTCGGCCGGTTGCAGCAGATCGGCGCCGTCCACAAAGGCATCGTCCAGGAAATGGGTCAGCATGATCGCCTGACGCTCGTTGACCAGGCCAAGCGCCTCGGCCCCGTGCAGGCTGATGGCGGCCGCGGCCCAATCCCCGGTCTGCGCCAGGCAGAAGATGCGCGCGGCAAAGCTGGGGGCGATGCCGGGGGTGCCGTTCATGATGTCGCAGGCGCGCCCCTCGTCCCCCTCCAGCAGGGCGATGTCGAACATCCGGCGAAAGATTTCGGGATTGCCGGGGCCTGCGGCCACCAGCAGGGCCTGGGCATCGTCCAGCGCGCCCATGTCCAGCAGGCGGTCGGCACGGGCCAGGAACAACTCTCCCTTGGGGCCGGCGGGATTGTCGCCACCCTGCGGCGGGGCCAGTTGAGCCGTCAGCAGCCGCTTCATCAGCGCCTGCATCGCCTGCAGGCGCGCGGGCGTCGCCAGCACCATCTGCGCCAATGTTTCAGCATCGCTGCCTGCCCACAGATCGGCCGGCAGGCCCGCGCGCCGCGGGCTGAGGGTGCCGGTCTGATCCGGGTCGCCCTGGTCCAGCCGCGTGACCTGCACGCGCCCGACATCGCCGCTTTCGGCCACGGGCTTGGGACGCGAGGGGCGAGGATGCGGCGGCCGCTGATCCCCCGGCCGCCAGGCCGAGGATTCGCGCGGCGGCCCCTGCACGCTGCCCGACAGCCAGTCGCTGGCCGACAGGGGCTGCTGCTGGGCGGACGCATGCAGGGGCAGCAGCGCCAGCAGTCCCACCAGCGTCAGCGCGGGCCAGGGGCGGCGCAAAGGAATGGGACGATCATTCACTGGCGGACTCGACTGTGGCATCGGTGGCAGGTTCCGGCGATGTGGACGGGGCGGGCGCAACGGCGGCGGGGTCCAGCGGGCGGCGCACCTCGGTCCGTGTCGGGGTCAGGTCGCCAAAGTAGGCGTAACCGGCCAAGCCGATCAGCGCCGCCAGAATCAGCACAACCAGTAGCTTCAACATCCGCATCGAATTCGCCTTTGCTCGACCGCATTTTCATTGTCATCGGCCGGTCTGATGCCGGCTCGCCGCGAATATATATGGCAATTTCCGAAAGATCACGTCATTCAGTCAGCCGATTGTCGGGGGCAGGAAATGACCAAGCGGTTGACGCGCCATATCGTGCTGATCGGAATGATGGGGGCCGGCAAGACGGCCCTGGGGACCGAGCTTGCCCGGCGGCTGCACGTGCCTTTTACCGATTCCGACGCCGAGATCGAGGCGGCCGCCGCCATGACCATCACCGAGATCTTCGCCCGCGACGGAGAAATGTTCTTTCGCGCCCGCGAGGCGCAGGTGCTGGCCCGGCTGCTGGCGGGACGGGCGTCGGTGATCTCGACCGGGGGCGGGGCCTGGATGCAGCCCGCAAACCGCGCCCTGATCGCAGCGTCCGGCATGTCGGTCTGGCTGAACTGCGACCCCGAAACGCTGTGGCAGCGCGTGCGCCAGCGCCCCACGCGGCCGCTGCTGCAGACCGCCGACCCCAAGGGTACGCTGTTGCGCCTGCTGGCTGAACGCAGCCCGGTCTATGCCCAGGCCGAGCTGGAATTTATCTCGCGCGCGGGGGACAGCATCGACACCTCGACCGCGCGGCTGATCGCGGCGCTGCGTGCGGCCGACCCTTATCTGATCGAAGGCTGATCCACCATGCTCGACCCTGTCACCGTCCATGTGCCCCTGGGCGACCGCGCCTATGACGTCCGTATCGGCTCTGGCCTGCTGGCCGACGCCGGCAAACAGATCGCGCCGCTGCTGGCGCGGCCGCGCGTGGCGATCGTCACCGATGCCACCGTGGCCGGGCTGCACCTGGAACCGCTTCAGGACGCGCTGACCGCCGCTGGCATCGCCAGTCAGGCGCTGGTCCTGCCGGCGGGCGAGGGCACGAAAAGCTGGACCCACCTGCAATCTTGCGTCGAGTGGCTGCTGGAGCAGAAGGTCGAGCGGCGCGACGTCGTTCTGGCACTTGGGGGCGGCGTGATCGGGGACCTGGTCGGATTTGCGGCGGCCATCCTGCGGCGCGGCGTCCGCTTTGTTCAGGTGCCGACAACGCTGCTGGCGCAGGTGGACAGCAGCGTCGGCGGCAAGACCGGGATCAACAGCGGCCACGGCAAGAACCTGATCGGCGCCTTTCACCAGCCGTCGCTGGTCCTGGCCGATATCGACGTGCTGGACACGCTGAGCCCGCGCGACTTCCTAGCCGGTTATGGTGAGGTCGCGAAGTACGGCCTGCTGGGGGATGCGGATTTCTTTGCCTGGCTGGAGAAGAACGGGCCGCGCCTGCGCGACGACAAGGCCCTGCGCCAGCACGCGGTCGCCCATTCGGTCGCCATGAAGGCGGGCATCGTCACCCGCGACGAGACGGAACAGGGCGAACGCGCGCTGCTGAACCTGGGCCATACCTTCGGGCATGCGCTGGAGGCCGCGACAGGCTATTCCGACCGGCTGCTGCATGGCGAGGGTGTTGCCATCGGCTGCGCGCTGGCCTTTGACCTGTCGGCGCGTATGGGCCTGTGCCCGCAGGAGGCGCCAAGCCGGGTGCTGGCGCATCTGCGGCAGATGGGGCTGCCGGCGCGGCTGTCCGCGATCCCGGGCACGCTGCCGGACGACGCGGCGCTGATCGCGCTGATGGGGCAGGACAAGAAGGTGGTGGACGGGCAGCTGCGCTTTGTGCTGGCGCGGGACATCGGCGACAGCTTTGTCAGCGATGCCGCGACGGCCGACGTGCTGGAAACGGTGCTGCGCGAGGCGCGCTGATCTTTCCCGACCGTCAAGCCCGGCCATCCCCCGTTGAAGGGGGATGGTGGTGGCCAGAGCCGGCTCAGGCGGCGCGGCGGCCTGACAGCATTGTCTGGACCATTTCGTCAGCGACGTCCGAAGTTGACCGTCCCGTCTGGCGGGCCACGGTCAGCATCTGGTCCATCCGGCCTGCGATCCCCGTCAGCCGCTCCAGCCGCCAGGCGTCGGGTTTGCCGTGGATCTCGCTGGCGACGCTGATGATGCCGCCCGCGTTGACGACGTAGTCGGGCATGTAGGTGATGCCGCGCGCAGCCAGCCGCTGCGCGACGTCAGTGCTGGCCAGCTGGTTGTTCGCCGCGCCGCAGACCAGCCGCGCCGTCAGCGCCTCTGCGGTGATTTCCGTCAGCACGCCTCCCAAGGCGCAGGGGGCGAAGATGTCCATCTGCTGCTGGAACACCTGATCGGGTGCGCAGGTCGTGGCGCCAAGCCGGGCGGCCGCGTCATCCATCGCCGCCGCATGGATGTCGGTCACCATCAGCCGTGCGCCGGCCGCTGCCAACTTCTCGGCCAGCGACAGGCCGACATGGCCCAGGCCTTGTACCAGCACGCGACGGCCGGTCAGGTCGTCGGTCCCGCACGCGTGCCGGACCCCGACCTTGAGGCAGCGGAATACGCCCTCGGCGGTCCAGGGCGACGGGTCCCCCGAGGCAGTGGAGAGGCCGACGGCAAAGCGCGTCTCGGCCGCGGCATGGGCCATGTCCTCGGGCGAGATGCCGACATCCTCGGCCGTCCAGTATCGCCCGCCCAAGGCATCGACGGCGCGGCCAAAGGCCTGCATCATGCGCGGGGTCTTGTCGCTGCGCGCATCGCCGATGATCACGGCCTTGCCGCCGCCCAAGCCCAGATCGGCCATGGCGTTCTTGTAGGTCATGCCGCGCGCCAGCCGCGTCACATCGTCGATCGCCTCGGCGTCGCTGGCATATGGCCACATCCGACAGCCCCCCGCAGCGGGCCCCAAGGCGGTCGAATGCAAACAGATCAGGGCGCGCAGCCCCGCATCCGGGTCCTCGGCCAGGACAAGTTGTTCAAAGCCCTGCGGGGCGGTCAGATCGGTAAGGGTCAGTGCCATCTGCAAGCCTTCCTGTCAGGTTGCGCGCCGCCGGGGCGCGCCGGGATTGAACCAGAAAGCCTTGCCGAATGGTTAATGCAAGCCGTGGATCATTTGCAAAGCCGCAGGCCGGGACTGCGCAACTTGCATGCCCCAAGCCGGGGAACCCCGAAAGATCACGTCGCGGCAGGTTGGGGGGCGGCCAAAAGATAGGGCGGCCTGTGGCCGCCCTTTGTGGGTGATTCGGTCGCCTTCCGTCAGAACGGGATTTCGTCGTCGTAATCGGCGCGTCCGCCCGAGCTGCCGCCGGACGACCCGCCCGACGATCCGCCGCGCGACGGCCCCGAGCCGTAGTCGTCATAGCCGCCGCCTTGGCCGCCACCGCCGCCCATGCCGCCGCCGCCCTCGCCGCGGCCGTCCAGCATCTGCAGCGTGCCGTTCAGGCCGCGCAGCACGACCTCGGTCGAATAGCGGTCCTGGCCGGACTGGTCCTGCCACTTGCGGGTCTCCAGCGCGCCCTCGATATAGACCTTGCTGCCCTTTTTCAGAAAGCGTTCGACCACGCCGACCAGACCCTCGGACAGGATCGAGACGGTGTGCCACTCGGTCTTCTCGCGGCGCTCGCCGGTGGTGCGGTCCTTCCAGGTTTCCGATGTCGCGATGCGGAGGTTGGCGACCTTGCCGCCATTCTGGAAGCTGCGGATTTCCGGGTCGCGGCCCAGATTGCCGATCAGGATGACCTTGTTGACGCTGCCTGCCATGACGGGGGTTCCTTGGTGATGTCTCGTTCCCGCCGATCTAACGCAGCCCGACCCGCGCCTGCAAGCCGTTCCGGGGAACCGTCCAAGGCGGGAAGCCGCGCATCAGGCGGGCCAGGGCCGGGACGACCTGCCCGCATGCTGGCAGGGGCGTTAGTTTTATGTATAGTCGCTGCAAAAGGGCGACAGCCAAAGCTGACAAGAACGAGGGCGGACAAAATGCGGATCAGCCATTCTGTGAAAGCAGCAGCCTGCGCGGCGTTGATCGGGATGCTTGCGGTGCCGGTACAGGCCGAGGGGCTGCGCCTGACGGGAACTTCATCGAAATCCCGGGCCGAGCAGTTCGCGCGCCAGACGCGACTGATGGATTCGCGTCTGTCGACGCAGTACCAGCGGTCGGCGCGTCTTCAGCCGCCGGGCCGGGAAAGTGCCGTTGGGCTGGACCCGACGCCCAACATTCCCCGCTATACCGGCCGCCGCAGCGAATACCTGCCCCACGCCCGCCAGGCCGCACAGCGCCACGGTATCCCCGAAGACCTTTTCCTGCGCCTGGTGCAGCAGGAATCCGGCTGGAACCCGAACGCGCGGTCGCACAAGGGCGCAATGGGCCTGGCGCAGCTGATGCCGGGGACGGCGGCGAAGCTTGGCGTGAACCCGGCCGACCCGGTCCAGAACCTGAACGGCGGCGCCCAGTATCTGCGGATGATGTACAACCAGTTCGGCAACTGGACGCTGGCACTTGCGGCCTACAACGCCGGGCCGGGCGCGGTGCAGAAATACGGAGGCATCCCCCCTTATCGCGAAACGCGCAACTATGTGCGCATCATCGCGGGCAGTTGACCGGAAATGACAAAGGGGCCGCAGGGGCCCCTTTTTTCAACATCAGCCGCGCAAGCCGGTCTTCTTCAGCAGGCCCTTGCGCTTGGCTTCGTAGTAATAGCCGCGCGAATACCACATGACGGTTCGGTCCGGATGCCCTTCGGCCACCAGCCAGGCGCCGCGCAGATATTTGACGCCAAAGCGCAGGTTCGTATCCGCATCCAAAAGCCCCGCGTCGGGGCCGCGATAGCCCATGGTCCGCGCCGTCTGTGGCGCCAGTTGCATCAAGCCGTAATACGGGCCATTGCGCGCCTGGGGACGGTGCTGCGACTCACGCAGAACGATCCGCTGCACCAGGGACGAGGGCACCTGGTAGTGGCGCGACCAGTAGTTGATGCGCTGGCGCAGGTAAGGCGTCTCGTTGGGGTATAGACCCGATCCTGTCAGCCGGTCGCCGCGCCCGCCACCGCCGTTGCCACCGCCGCAGGCCGCCAAGGCCAGAACGGACAGGATCAGCCCGCGCCGCCCGATGCCCATGTCAAAAGGGGCGCGCCTCAGTGGCCCGCCCCCCAAATCTCCGGCCAAAGACCGGTCAGGCATGAATGGCCCCGCCGCCACAGGCCAGTGCAGCCTCGCGCACGGCCTCCGATACCGTCGGATGGGCGTGGCAGGTCAGCGCCAGGTCCTCGGCCGCGGCGCCGAACTCCATCGCCACGCAGACCTCGTGGATCAGGTCGCCCGCCGAAGGGCCGATGATGTGGCAGCCCAGGATGCGGTCGGTATCCGCATCCGCGATCAGCTTCACAAAGCCTTCGCCCAGGAACTGGGCCTTGGCGCGGGCATTGCCCATAAAGGGGAACTTGCCGATCTTGATCTTGTGGCCGGCTTCCTTGGCAGCCTCCTCGGTCAAGCCGACGCTGGCGACTTCGGGCGTGGTGTAGATCACGCCGGGAATGACGCCATAGTTCACATGGCCATGCTTGCCGGCGATCACCTCGGCCACCGCCATGCCCTCGTCCTCGGCCTTGTGGGCCAGCATCGGGCCAGGGATCGCGTCGCCGATGGCATAAACGCCCTTGACGCTGGTGGCCCAATGATCATCGACCTGAACAAAGCCGCGGTCGGTCAGCGTGATGCCCAAGGCGTCCAGCCCCAGACCTTCGACATGCGGGCGGCGGCCGGTGGCGACCAGCACGACCTCGGCCTCGATCGCCTGCTCGCTGTTGTCCTTCTTCAGCGCATAGGTGACCTTGGCGCCGCCGTCCTGCAACTCGGCCGATTGCACCGCGGCGCCAAGGACAAATTTCAGGCCCTGCTTGGCCAGGATCTTTTGGAACTGCTTCTGCACCTCGCCGTCGATGCCCGGGGTGATGACGTCCAGATACTCGACCACGGTCACCTCGGCGCCAAGACGCGCATAGACCGAGCCCAGCTCCAGACCGATGACGCCCGCGCCGATCACGACCATCGATTTCGGGATCTTGGGCAGGGCCAGCGCGCCGGTCGAATCCACGATCACGCCGCCGTCGTTATCAACCTCGACCCCGCGCAGCCCCTGCGGGACCGAACCGGTGGCGATGACGATGTTCTTCGTCTCATGGACGGTGTCGCCGACCTTCACGCGGCCCGGCGCCTCGATCTGCGCCCAGCCCTTGATCCAGTCGATCTTGTTCTTCTTGAACAGGAATTCGATGCCTTTGGTGTTGCCCGCGACCGTTTCGGCCTTGTAGCCCTGCATCTTGTCCCAATCGACCTCGACATGGGCGCCCATCAGGCCCATCTTCTCAAAGTTCTCATGCGCCTCGTGCAGCATGTGGGTGCCATGCAGCAGCGCCTTGGAGGGGATGCAGCCCACGTTCAGGCAGGTGCCGCCAAGTGTGTCGCGCGCCTCGACGCAGCCGACCTTCAGGCCCAGCTGTGCGGCACGGATGGCGCAGACATAGCCGCCGGGGCCGGCGCCGATCACGATCAGATCATACATGTTTCGTCCCTTCTTTCGATCGGGCAGCCGCAGATTGCTGTGCCGGGCCCCCGCAGGATATGTTCGCCCAAAGGCGGCTAGACCAGGCTTGCCAGAATCATCGCAATGGTGGCCGCAAAGCCCACCCCCCAGATGACCGAGCGCCAGGGCGTCCAGCCCAGCAGATAGGCCGGCACATAAAGAATGCGCGCCAGAAGATAGATCCAGGCACAGGCAGCGGTGAATCCGCTGGCCTCTGCGCCCGCGGTTACAACAAGCACGGCCAGGCTGAACAGGATCAGCCCTTCGAAATGGTTGTTCAGCGCCCGCTGCGCACGCCCGGCGCGCCCGGTCAGGGCAGGGGCATGATCGCGCGGACCCATCGCCACGCGCGGCCCGACCTGCAGGTTTGCCAGCACGGAAAACAGCACGAACTGGCATCCCTGCAGCAAGCCCGCCAGGGCAAGCACCGTCAATTCGGCCGTCATGATCAGGCCGTTTCCACGAAATGATGCTGGCTGGAAGACACGCCCGCCTGGTTTTCAAAGACCTTTGCCGCGCCGTCCAGATAGGCGCGCGCCGCCTTGGCGTCGTTGACCTGGAACAGCGCCCAGGCATGCCCTTCGCCCTCGCGCCACAGCTGCAGAAGCGACAGGCCGTTGCGGCCGCGGTCTTCGGCATCCGCGTCGAAGGCGGTGCGGAAGGTGCTGTGGTCCTGGATGGTGTAGCGGGTGATCAGCTGCATGAAACGCTCCGGTTCAATCGCGGTCAGCTTGCCTGAGGGTGCGGGGGCCTTGCAAGCCCCGGCAGGGCAGCGGAAATGGCCGATGCGCCAGGCCCCGGCGGAGGGGCCCGGCGCCAAGGGATCACAGATCCATCAGCAGGCGGCGCGGGTCTTCCAGCGCCTCCTTGACGCGGACCAGGAAAGTCACCGCACCCTTGCCGTCGACGATGCGGTGGTCATAGGACAGTGCCAGATACATCATCGGGCGGATGACGATCTGGCCGCCGACCACGACCGGACGGTCCTGGATCTTGTGCATGCCCAGGATGCCCGATTGCGGGGGGTTCAGGATCGGCGACGACATCAGCGAGCCATAGACGCCGCCGTTCGAGATGGTGAAGGTGCCGCCCTGCATCTCGGCCATGGACAGCTTTCCGTCGCGGCCCTTCAGGCCCAGCTCGCCGATCTCCTTTTCGATCGCGGCGAAACCCTTTTGGTCGGCGTCGCGCACGACCGGAACGACCAGACCCGATGGGGTGCCGACCGCAACGCCCATGTTGACGTAGTTCTTGTAGACCACGTCGGTGCCGTCGATCTCGGCATTGACCTCGGGGACTTCCTTCAGCGCGTGGCAGCAGGCCTTCACGAAGAAGGACATGAAGCCCAACTTGACCTTGTGCTTCTTCTCGAAGGCGTCCTTGTATTCGTTGCGCAGGCCCATGATCGCGGACATGTCGACCTCGTTATAGGTCGTCAGCATCGCGGCGGTATTCTGCGCATCCTTCAGGCGGCGGGCGATGGTCTGGCGCAGGCGGGTCATCTTGACCCGCTCCTCGCGGCCCGCGTCGGCGGCGCTGGAGGGTGCGCGCGGTGCCTGGGCCGGGGCGGCGGGCTTTGCCTGACCGGCCTTGGCCACGTCTTCCTTCATCACGCGGCCGTCCCGGCCCGAAGCCTGGACCTGGTCGCGGCTGACGCCCTTTTCGGCCATGGCCTTCTTGGCCGAGGGGGCATCCTCGACATCGCGGCGCAGGGTCGGCTCCTCGGGACCGGCATTCTCCAGCACGGTTTCCTGGGCCTTCTGGGCGCCCGGCTTGGTGCCCGAAGCGCCTTCGGTGATGATCGCCAGGCGGGCCTTTGCGTCGACGGTCGCGCCTTCCTCGGCCAGGATTTCGGCCAGGACGCCCGCGGCGGGGGCCGGAACCTCGACCGACACCTTGTCGGTCTCCAGCTCGCACAGCATCTCGTCGGCCTCGACTTGGTCGCCCGGCTTCTTGAACCAGGTGGCCACGGTCGCCTCGGTCACGCTTTCGCCCAGGGAGGGGACCATCACGTCCACGGAATTGCCGCTCATCTTCGTCTGTTCCTCGGTCTTTTCGGCCGGTGCTTCGGCCTTGGCAGGTTTGGAGGCGGGGGCGGCAGCCTGGCCACCCTCGCTGATCTGGGCCAGCAGCGCGTCGGGGCCAACCGTCTCGCCTTCGGCAGCAACGATTTCAGCCAGCACGCCGGCCGAAGGGCTGGGAACCTCGACCGTGACCTTGTCGGTTTCCAGCTCGCACAGCATTTCGTCGACCTCGACCCGGTCGCCGGGCTTCTTGAACCAGGTGGCGATGGTGGCCTCGGTGACGGATTCGCCCAAGGCGGGCACGCGGACTTCGGTGGTCATCGGATCATCCTTCAAGGTTCAGGGCTTCGGCGACCAGCGCCTCTTGTTCGGCCTTGTGCCTCGAGGCGAGGCCCGTGGCGACCGATGCGGCGGCGTTGCGGCCGACATAGCGCGCGCGCGTGCGGCGCGAACCCAGGCGCTCCAGCACCCATTCCAGATAGGGATCGACAAAAGTCCAGCCGCCCTGGTTCTTGGGTTCTTCCTGGCACCAGACGACCTCGGCCTGCTTGAAGCGGCCCAGTTCCTTTACCATCGCCTGCGCGGGGAAAGGATAGAACTGTTCCAGGCGCAGCAGGTAGACATCGGTGATGCCGGCCTCGTCGCGTGCCTTCAGCAGGTCGTAATAGACCTTGCCCGAACAGACGACGACGCGCTTGATATCCTCGTCCGCCGCCAGCTGGGTGGGCGACGTGCCCCGCTGCGCGTCGTCCCACAGCACGCGGTGGAAGGTGCTGCCGGTCTGGAATTCCTCGGCGCGGCTGACGGCCATCGGGTGGCGCAGCAGCGACTTTGGCGTCATCAGCACCAAGGGCTTGCGGAAGCCGCGGTGGATCTGCCGGCGCAGGATGTGGAAATAGTTCGCAGGCGTGGTGCAGTTCGCGACAATCCAGTTGTCTTCGGCTGCCCCTTGCAGGAACCGCTCCAGCCGGGCCGAACTATGCTCGGGTCCCTGACCCTCGAAGCCGTGGGGCAGCAGCATCACCAGGCCGGACATGCGCAGCCATTTCTTCTCACCCGAGGAGATGAACTGGTCGAACATGATCTGCGCGCCGTTGGCGAAGTCGCCGAACTGGGCTTCCCACATCACCAGGCTGTTGGGTTCGGCCAGCGAATAGCCGTATTCGAACCCCAGCACCGCGTATTCCGACAGCATGCTGTCGATGACCTCGTAGCGCGCCTGGTCTTTGGTGATGTTGTTCAGCGGATAGTAACGCTCTTCGGTCTTCTGGTCGATGAAGGCCGAATGGCGCTGGCTGAAGGTGCCGCGGGTGCTGTCCTGACCGGCCAGGCGCACGCCGTGCCCCTCCACCACCAGCGAGCCAAAGGCCAGCGCCTCGCCCGTGGCCCAGTCAAAGCCCTCGCCAGTCTCGAACATCTGCTTCTTAGCTTCGAGCAGGCGACCGACGGTCTTGTGCAGGGTCAGCCGGTCGGGCGCAGTGGTCAGCGCGCGGCCGACCTGAGTCATCACCTCGGGGCTGATGCCCGTCTCGCCGGCGACGTATTCGCTGCCCTCGCGCTTCATGCCCGACCACTTGCCGTCCAGCCAGTCGGCCTTGTTCGGCTTGTAGTTCTTGCCGATCTCGAATTCTTCGTTCAGGTGCGCCTGGAATGAGGCCTTCATGTCCTCGATCTCGCCCTCGGGGATCAGCCCGTCGGCGACCAGACGTTCGGTATACAGCTGCAGCGTGGTCTTCTGCTGCTTGATCTTGGTGTACATCGCCGGGTTCGTGAACATCGGCTCGTCGCCTTCGTTGTGACCAAAGCGGCGATAGCAGATGATGTCCAGCACGACGTCCTTCTTGAACTTCTGCCGGAATTCGATGGCCACGCGCGCGGCATGGACCACGGCTTCGGGGTCATCGCCGTTCACGTGGAAGATCGGCGCCTCGACCATCAGCGCGATGTCGGTCGGATAGGGCGAGGTGCGGCTGAAATGCGGCGCGGTGGTGAAGCCGATCTGGTTGTTCACAACGATATGGATCGTGCCGCCAGTGCGGTGGCCGCGGATGCCCGACAGCTGCAGGCATTCGGCCACGACGCCCTGGCCGGCAAAGGCCGCATCGCCATGCAGCAGGATCGGCAGGACCGAGGTGCGCGCCTTGCGGTCGCCCGCCTGGTCGCTTTTGGCACGCGCCTTGCCCAGAACGACCGGGTTCACGGCCTCCAGGTGGCTGGGGTTCGCGGTCAGCGACAGGTGGACGGTATTGCCGTCGAACTCACGGTCGGAACTGGCGCCCAAGTGGTATTTCACATCGCCCGACCCGTCCACATCCTCGGGCTTGAAGCTGCCGCCCTGGAATTCGTGGAAGATCGCGCGATAGGGCTTTGACAGCACGTTGGCCAGCACCGACAGGCGGCCCCGGTGGGGCATGCCGAACACGATCTCCTTCACGCCAAGCGCGCCGCCGCGCTTGATGATCTGCTCCATCGCGGGGATCAGCGCCTCGCCGCCGTCCAGGCCAAACCGCTTGGTGCCCATGTACTTGACATGCAGGAACTTTTCAAAGCCCTCGGCCTCGACCAGCTTGTTCAGGATGGCGCGGCGGCCTTCGCGGGTGAACGCGATCTCCTTGCCGTAGCCCTCGATCCGCTCCTTCAGCCAGGCGGCTTCCTCGGGGTTCGAGATATGCATGTACTGCAGCGCGAACGTGCCGCAATAGGTGCGGGTCATCAGGTCGCAGATCTGGCGGATCGACGCGACTTCCAGGCCCAGGACGTTGTCGATAAAGATCGGGCGGTCCATGTCGCCGGGGCCAAACCCATAGGTCTCGGGCTTCAGCTCGCCGTGGTCGGGCACGTCGCGCAGGCCAAGCGGGTCCAGGTTCGCGTGCAGGTGGCCCCGGATCCGGAAGGCGCGGATCAGCATCAGCGCCCGGATGCTGTCCAGCACGGCTTGGCGCATCTGCGCGGCCGACAGGCTGACACCTTTTTCCTCGGCCTTGGCGGCGATCTTCTTCATGGCGCCGCCCGCATCGGCCTTGGCTGCCGCCGGCCATTCGCCGGTCAGGGCGGCGGTCATGTCATCGGCCGGCACCGGCGGCCAATCGGCGCGCTTCCAGCTGGCGCCCTGCGCCTCGCGTACGGCCGTGCCATCATCATCGCCCAGGCCGCGGAAGAACGCGTCCCAGGCCTGGTCGACCGCCGAGGGGTCCTTGGCCCACTGGCCGTAAAGCTGCTCGACATAGGCCGCGTTATGGCCCTGCAGGAACGAGGAATCGTGAAAGTCGGTGTTTTTTGGCTGGTCGGTCATGGCTGGTCCCCGTTCAGGGCAAGGATGGGAGTGGGTCAGGCGCAGTAGATGTCAAAGATGCGGGCGCCGGGATCGGCGGTGGGATCAAGGCGGGGCTGCTGAACAATGCGCAGCGGCGCGCGACGTTCCAGCCCGCAGAGGGCGACGGCCGCCCGGCTTTCCGCATTGGGCGGTGCCGCCGCCGGCTGATAGATGACCCGCCAGCCAAAATTGCGGCGGGCGACCGTGCGGACCGCCGCCGGCGGCAGGCCGGTCGCCTCGTGCAGGTTGGTACGGGCCGGAATGCCGCCGGGCAGGATGTCGCGGGTCATGCGATCGCCGCAGGCGGCAAGGGACAACAGAGCCAGCAACGACAAGGGAGCCGCGTGCCCAAAGGCGTAATGCCTTGGGCTGCTTGGTGTTTCGGACGGGGGCGAACCCTGCAACTCCACGATCTTTCCCTTCACGGCCACTCGCCCCCCAAACTCGGGTCCGGGGGGCGAACTGTCAAATCATCAGCCCTTGATCGCCTTCAGGACGGCCTCGCCCAGACCCGCCGGGCTGTCAGCGACGACGATGCCCGCACGCTTCATGGCCTCGATCTTGCTTTCCGCGTCGCCCTTGCCGCCCGACACGATCGCGCCGGCATGGCCCATGCGGCGGCCCGGGGGGGCGGTGCGGCCCGCGATGAAGCCGGCGGTGGGCTTCCACTTGCCCTTGGCCTTCTGCTCGGCCAGGAACTCGGCGGCCTCTTCCTCGGCGGAACCGCCGATCTCGCCGATCATGATGATCGATTCCGTTTCGGGATCGTCCAGGAACATCTGCAGCACGTCGATATGTTCCATGCCCTTGATCGGGTCGCCGCCGATGCCGACCGCGCTGGACTGGCCCAGGCCCACGTCCGAGGTCTGCTTGACCGCTTCATAGGTCAGGGTGCCCGAACGAGAAACAACGCCAACGCTGCCGCGCCGGAAGATGCTGCCCGGCATGATGCCGATCTTGCATTCGTCGGGCGTCATGATGCCGGGGCAGTTGGGGCCGATCAGGCGCGACTGCGATCCGGCCAGCGCGCGCTTGACGCGCATCATGTCCAGAACGGGGATGCCCTCGGTGATGCAGACGATCAGCGGCACCTGCGCGTCGATGGCCTCCAGGATCGAATCCGCCGCGAACGGGGGCGGGACATAGATCGCGGATGCGGTGGCGCCGGTTTTTGCCACGGCCTCGTGGACCGAGTTGAACACGGGCATGCCCAGATGCTCGGACCCGCCCTTGCCGGGGGTCACGCCGCCGACCATCTGCGTGCCATAGGCGATCGCCTGTTCGGTGTGGAAGGTGCCCTGGGACCCGGTGATCCCCTGGCAGATGACTTTGGTATTCTTGTCGACGAGAACGGCCATCATGGCCTCCTTGCGTAAGCGGCGCGTGACGCACCGCGGTGTTCCAGAGGAGGGCGCGCCGGTCGCGCGCCCGGATGGATCAGCCCTTGACCGCTTTCACGATCTTCTCGGCGCCGTCCTTCAGGTCGTCGGCGGCGATCACGTTCAGGCCGGAATTCGCGATGATCTCCTTGCCCAAGTCAACGTTCGTGCCTTCCAGGCGCACGACCAGCGGAACCTGCAGGCCGACCTCCTTCACGGCGGCGATGATGCCCTCCGCGATGATGTCGCAGCGCATGATGCCGCCGAAGATGTTGACCAGGATGCCTTTGACGTTCGGGTCGCTGGTGATGATCTTGAAGGCCTCGGTCACCTTTTCCTTGGTCGCGCCGCCGCCGACGTCAAGGAAGTTGGCAGGCTCGGCGCCGAACAGCTTGATGATGTCCATCGTGGCCATCGCCAGGCCCGCGCCGTTGACCATGCAGCCGATCTCGCCATCCAGCGCGATGTAGTTCAGGTCGAACTTCGAGGCGGCCAGTTCCTTGCTGTCCTCCTCGGTCTCGTCGCGCAGCGCCATGATGTCGGGCTGGCGATAGAGCGCGTTGTTGTCAAAGCCCATCTTGGCGTCGAGGCACTTGATCTGGCCTTCGGGCGTCACGATCAGCGGGTTGATCTCCAGCATCTCCATGTCTTTTTCAATGAACATGCGATACAGGTTCTTGACCAGCCCCACGCACTGTTTGACCTGCGCGCCCTCAAGCCCAAGGGCAAAGGCGACGCGGCGGCCGTGGAAGTCTGACAAACCCGAGGCCGGATCGACGGAGAAGCTGACGATCTTTTCGGGCGTGTGGGCCGCCACCTCCTCGATGTCCATGCCGCCCTCGGTCGAGGCGACAAAGCTGACGCGCGATGTCTGGCGGTCCACCAGCAGGGCCAGGTACAGCTCACGCGCGATGTCGCTGCCGTCCTCGATATAGATGCGGTTGACCTGCTTGCCGGCGGGTCCGGTCTGGTGCGTGACCAGCGTGCGGCCCAGCATCTGGCGGGTCAGTTCCTCGGCTTCCTCGACCGACTTTGCCAGGCGGACGCCGCCTTTTTCGCCGGCTTCGGCTTCCTTGAAGTGGCCCTTGCCGCGGCCGCCCGCATGAATCTGGGCCTTAACGACCCAAAGCGGGCCGTCCATCTCGCTGGCGCAGGTCTTGGCCTCGTCGGCCTTCATCACGATGCGGCCATCGCTGACGGGCGCGCCGTATTGACGCAGCAGCGCCTTGGCCTGGTATTCGTGGATGTTCATCTCGACCCCCTCGTTCGGTTCGACAGATTTGGGGTCTTTTGGCACGTCGAAGCGGCCCACAGAAACGATTTCCCGTTAAAAAGTCCAAAACCGGCAGGAAGCCGCCGAATGTGATCACGCGTGGAAAGGCTGTGATCACAAAGCCTGCGCCATGTGGGTGCAGGGTTCGATTCGCGCAGGGTGGGGTTCCGTTCAGGAGCAGCATGTAATGTTCCGCCTGCCCCCCAAAGGACGACTGGAACCGGTTCCAGACGTCCGTACCGACCAACAAGCCCGAGCGGGCATGGGGCAAGGCAGCCCGTTCCGGAACCCAATCGACCAAATCGCTGGTGTAGGAAGCATTTACCCATCGCGACAGGTCGACGTCATATTTCGGCACGAACCGCCAGAAGGGCACCAGCATCCGCCTCGCTAGTGCCTCGTCGACCTCGTAGAGGACCGATAGCCATAATTCCATATGCCTGGCGGCAGCCGGAAGTCCAAGGCGGCCGTCTGACGGTCGTTCGGGATCCATTCCCGGTCGCGTCGCCCGTCTCGGTGGCGACTTCGGTCCAGAAGGCGCGGTTGGCAGCGATCATGCCACGCAGCTGCTCGCGCGCCTCGCGCGGCAGGTCCTGATCGGGCTGGTGCCGCAGGGTCTGCAGTGCGACGGCCACGCGATCCACGATCGGGCCAAAGGCCAGCGCCTGCTGTTCCAGGTTCGGCACGCGCGCCATCTGTTCCGGCGGCTCGGCGAACTGCTGCGCCAGCAATTCGGCCAGCGCCAGGCGCCGCTCCAGTGCGGTCTGGGGGTCGGAGGCCAGGATCAGGCTGATCGCGTCCTTGATCAGACGGGTATAGGCACGCGGCCGATGGCTGACGGCTGCATCGAACCGGACGACCTCCGGCCGATGGGGCAGGGGCAGGCCCGACAGTGCGGCCAGCCATTCCTACGCGCCGACTTGTCTGTCGCCATACACGTCCAGCCACAGGTCCCGCCGCTCCAGGATCAGCAAGCCCTGACCTTGAGGCAGAACCTCGCGCGTGCTGCGCTTGGCCGCGATGGCGTCTTCAGCCGCGAAGTTAACAAAGTTGGCGGTCGTGAACTACGGATCGGGATTGCCGGACAGGGTGCTGCCCAGCAACGTCATGGGCAGCAGCGCGTCAGTTGCGCCGATCCGCCAACGGGCCTGCATGGCAGTCTGGAACCCGACCTGAAAGCGCAGCGCCGTCAGCGCCATGTCGCGATCGGACGAGGCCGGCTGGCCCTCGACCTGCACCGCCGTCGCGGCGATCCTTGGCGGGCAATCCGGCCCAAGGTGGCGGCGTCGTCGGCCCAGGCTGGGGCGGCGATCAACGACAGTAGAAAAAGCAATCGGTGCAACGGCGCAGCTTGCAAAACGAAAAAGGCGCGCCGATCGCGGCGCGCCTTCGGTTCGATCTCAAGCCGGGATCAGGCCAGGCTGCTGTCGATGCCCTTGCAGGCCTCGACCAAGCCCTTCACGGCATCGATGGACTTTTCGAACATCGCCTGTTCGTCGCGGTCCAGCGTGATGTCGATGACCTTCTCGACCCCGCCGGCGCCGATCACGGTCGGCACGCCCACATACATGCCGTTCAGGCCATAGGCGCCGTCCACATGCGCCGCGCACGGCAGGACGCGCTTCTGGTCCTTGAGGTAGGCCTCGGCCATCTCGATGGCGCTGGTGGCGGGGGCATAGAAGGCCGATCCGGTCTTCAGCAGGCCGACGATCTCGGCGCCGCCGTCGCGGGTGCGCTGGACGATCGCGTCCAGCCGGTCCTGCGTGGTCCAGCCCATCTTGACCAGGTCGGGCAGCGGGATGCCGGCCACGGTCGAATAGCGGGTCAGCGGGACCATCGTGTCGCCATGCCCGCCCAGCACGAAGGCGGTCACGTCCTTCATCGAAACGTCGAATTCCAGCGACAGGAAGTGGCGGAAGCGGGCCGAATCCAGCACGCCGGCCATGCCGCAGACCTTGTTATGGGGCAGGCCACTGAACTCGCGCAGTGCCCAGACCATCGCGTCCAGCGGGTTGGTGATGCAGATCACGAAGGCGTCGGGCGCATGCGCGGCAATGCCTTCGCCTACCGATTTCATGACCTTGAGGTTGATGCCCAGCAGGTCGTCGCGGCTCATCCCCGGCTTGCGCGGCACGCCGGCGGTCACGATGCAGACATCGGCGCCCGCGATGTCGGCGTAATCGTTGGTGCCCTTCATGCGGGCGTCAAAACCCTCGGACGGGCCCGATTCCGCGATGTCCAGCGCCTTCCCCTGCGGCGTGCCTTCCGAGATGTCGAACAGGACGACGTCGCCCAGTTCCTTCATCGCGGCCAGATGCGCCAGCGTGCCGCCGATCTGCCCCGCACCGATAAGTGCGATTTTGGGTCGGGCCATGGGTAACCTCCGAATGTCAGGTGGATTGTTGCGCGGTGGTTAAGGGGTCGGGCCACGAATCGCAAGCCTGTCCCGCCGCGCCGCGGCGTGATGGGGCTAACACTTGTCTTTCCCACGCGCCCGCGTCAGCTTGCACGATGTGCAGGAGGCGTTGATGCTGGAACTGAACGGTGCGGGCTGGGCGCTGGCGATCATGGCGGCCTTTGCGGTGGGCCTGTCCAAGGGCGGGCTGGCCATGGTCGGCATCATCTCGGTCCCGCTGATGTCGCTGGTGATGTCGCCGGTGCAGGCGGCGGGGTTGCTGCTGCCGGTCTATGTCGTGTCGGACGTGGGCGGGCTGATCGCCTTTCGCCGCGACTTCGACAGCCGCGTCCTGGGCTGCGCGCTGCCGGGGGCGCTGATCGGCATCGGAGTGGGATGGGCCACGGCCAGCATCGTCCCGGTCTGGGGTGTCACGCTGATCGTGGGCGTGATCGGGCTGGGTTTCGCGCTGAACATGCTGCTGCGGCCGCGCATCGATGCCGCGCCGCGGCGCCCGACGCCGCAGGCGGGCAGCCTATGGGGTGGAATGGCAGGCTATACCAGCTTTGTCAGCCATTCCGGCGCGCCGCTGTGGCAGGTCTATGCCCAGCCCCTGGCGCTGCCGCCGCTGATCTATGCGGGCACGACGACCTGGTTCTTTGCCATCGGCAACTGGGTCAAGCTGATCCCCTATGCGGCTTTGGGCCAGCTGTCGCGGGCGAACCTGCTGACGGCGGCGGCGCTGATGCCCGTGGCGCTGGCGGCGGTCTGGGTGGGGCTGCGGCTGGTCCGCATCATGCCGCCGCTGCTGTTCTACCGGCTGATCACCTGGGGCCTGCTTTTGGTGTCGCTGCGCCTGATCTGGCAGTCGCTGCAGGGATGATGCCGCAGTGCGGCAAAATCAGGCTTGCCATTTCTGATGCGTCGGTTCAATTTTGCGCAAGATTGTTGCCCGGAGGTTTTCATGGCCCGACCCTATCGCTCGGTTCTCTACATTCCTGCTGCCAATTCCCGTGCGATGGAAAAGGCGCGGGGCCTTGCCGCCGACGCCATCATCTTCGACCTGGAAGACGCCGTGGCCCCCGACCAGAAGGAGGCGGCGCGCGAGGCGCTGGCCGAGGCGTTGGCCCAGGATTATGGCGCACGCGCCCGCATCCTGCGCATCAACGCGCTGTCGACCCCTTGGGGCGAGGCCGATGCCCGCGCTTGCGCGGCGCTGCCTGCCGATGCCGTGCTGATCCCCAAGGTGGACAGCCCCGCCGACCTGGACCGCGTGGCCGCGTTGATCCCAGAGACGCCCCTGTGGGCGATGATGGAGACGCCGCTTGGGATGCTGAACGCCGCGGCGATCGCCGCCCATCCGCGGTTGGCGGGGATGGTGATGGGCACCAACGATCTGGCCAAGGATCTTGGCAGCCGCTTCCGCCCCGACCGCCTGCCGATGATAACGGGCCTGGGCCTGTGCCTGCTGGCCGCCAAGGCGCATGGTGTCGTGATCGTGGACGGCGTCTTCAACGCCTTCAAGGACGAGGACGGGCTGCGTGCGGAATGCGAACAGGGCCGCGACATGGGCTTTGACGGCAAGACGCTGATCCATCCGGCGCAACTTGAGATCGCCAATGCCGCCTTTGCACCGACCGAGGCCGAGATCACCCTGGCCCGCCGCCAGATCGAGGCGTTCCAGCAGGCCTCAGCGCAGGGCAGGGGCGTCGCCGTGGTCGACGGCAAGATCGTCGAGAACCTGCATGTGGATACCGCGCGCAAGACGCTGGACCGGGCGGATGCGATTGCGGCGATGGCGCAATAAGGGCAGTCTGCGCGCATCTTCGTCCAGCATAAAGGAAGCCAGATGCTGATCCTGATCCTTGGCGTTGCCCTGTGGTGGGCCGCGCATCTTTACAAGCGGTTCGCGCCAGGCCAGCGCGCCGCGATGGGCGACAGGGGCCGCGGGCTGGTCAGCCTTGTGCTGGTTCTGTCGATCATCCTGATGGTCGTGGGCTATGGCCGGGCCGAGGGTGCGTTCTTCTGGGGGCCAAATCCTGCCCTTGTCGGCATCAACAACCTGCTGGTGCTGGTGGCCTTCTACCTGTTCGCGGCTGCGGGAATGAAAACGGCGATCACCGCGCGGATGCGCCATCCGATGCTGTGGGGCTTTTCGCTTTGGGCCATCGCGCATCTGCTGGTGAACGGCGACACACCATCCTTCGTGCTGTTCGGCGGTCTTCTGGCGTGGGCCTTTGTCGAGATGGCCGCCATAAGCCATGCCTCGCCCTGGCAGCGCCCCACCGGTCCTTTCCCGGCCCGCAAGGAGGCGATGGCCGCCGTCGGCGCCGTGATCGTGATGGTCGTGGTCGGCGTGATCCACGGCTGGATCGGCCCCTGGCCCTTCGGAGGTGCCTGATGCCCACGATCTATCGCCTCATCTCCGAAGACGACACCTCGCAGTTCTGCCATCGGGTCAGCGAGGCGCTGTCGAAAGGCTGGCAGCTGCATGGCGGCCCCGCGATGTCCTTTGACGCGGCGCGCGGGGTCATGCGCTGCGGCCAGGCCGTCACGAAGGAGATCAAGGCCGACTACCACCCCGACATGAAACTGGGCCAGCAATAGGGATGCGATGACGAAAACCAATCCGGGACGGTTCTTCGAGGATTACACGGTCGGCCAGACCATCCGCCACGCGGTGCCGCGTACGGTGGCCGAAGGGGAACGGGCGCTGTATCACGCGCTTTATCCTGCGCGGCATGCGCTCTATTCCTCGGACGAATTCGCCATCTCCTGCGGGCTGGACGGCAGCCCGATGGATGATCTGCTGGCCTTTCACACGGTGTTCGGCAAGACCGTCCCGGATGTCAGCCTGAACGCCATCGCGAACCTGGGCTATGCGCAGGGGCGGTGGCTGCTGCCCGTCTGGCCGGGCGACACGGTGCGCGCGGAAAGCCAGGTGATCGGGGTCAAGCAGAACTCGAACGGGCAATCGGGTGTGGTCTGGGTGCGCACGCGGGGCCTGAACCAGGTGGACGAGGTGGTCTTGGACTATGTCCGGTGGGTGATGGTGCGCAAGCGCGATCCCCAGACCCCCGCGCCCGAACCGGTGGTGCCGGATCTGCCTCCCGTTGTGGACCCGGCGACGCTGGTGGTGCCCGAGGGGCTGGACTTTACCGGCTATGACTTCGGCCTTGCTGGTGAACCGCACCGATGGGGCGACTACGAGATTGGCGAGAAGATCGACCATGTCGATGGCGTTACCATCGAGGAGGCCGAGCATATGCTGGCCACGCGCCTGTGGCAGAACACCGCCAAGGTGCATTTCGACGCGACCAACCGGCCGGACGGCCGTCGCCTGATCTATGGTGGCCACGTCATCAGCATGGCGCGGGCGCTGTCCTTCAACGGGCTGGCCAATGCCCAGATGATCGTGGCGCTGAACGCGGGCGCGCATGCCAATCCCTGCTTCGCCGGCGATACGGTCCGCACCTGGTCCGAGGTTTTGGACAAGGCCGCGACACCCGCGCCGGGGGTGGGCGCCATCCGGCTGCGGCTTGTGGCGACCAGGGGTGACAGCGCGGCCATGGCCCTGCGGGGCGAGGACGGGAAATACCTGCCCGAAGTGCTGCTGGATCTGGATTATTGGGCCCTGATGCCCTTGTGATCGCAAGCTGGCGCGCCCGCGAATCGCAGCAAAGAACGTACTGGAACCTGCACTTGGACGACGGGGGCCGATGTGCCGCAGATGCATGGCCGGCAGCTGTGATCACAGCTGCGGCGACTGTGATCACAAAGCTGGATTTCAGCGGCATTTCGGCACACGGGCTGGAATCTGTGGGTGACAGATGGCACAACTATGGCCAAGACGGCGTTGATCGCCAGCCCGCGCTGCCAGCCCAGGTCTGATCTGGGCACCTGCGACGGGATAAGCAGAACCGACATAGGAGGGCCGCCAATGGCCGACGTGAACCGGGGTAACCGGCCGCTTTCCCCCCATCTTCAGGTCTATCGTCTGCCGATCCCGGCAGTGACCTCGATCCTGACGCGGATCACCGGCCATGCGCTGGTGGCGGGCATCGTGCTGCTGGTCTGGTGGCTGCTCTCGGCCGTGACCAGTCCCGGCGCCTTTGCGGTGGCCGATTGGGTGGTGCGGTCCTGGATCGGCTTCATCGTCCTGACCGGGTCGGCCTGGGCCCTGTGGTTCCACGCGCTGTCGGGCATCCGGCACCTGTTCTACGACGCGGGCATCGGCCTGGAGATCGACGAGGCCAAGCGCAACTCCTGGGCCATCATCATCGGCTCGGTCGTGCTGACCCTGCTCACCCTGATCATCTTCTTTATCTGAGGCGAGGGACATCATGCGCTATATCACGCCCCGCAAGGCCGCCTCGGGCCTGGGTTCGGCCCGGTCGGGCACCGCTCATCACTGGCAGATCACCGTCAGCTCGGTTGCGCTGGTCATCCTGACGCCCCTGTTCCTGCTGACGGTCGCCGGCGCGATCGGCCTGCCGCAGGCAGGCGTCATCGCCCATTTCGGGCGCCCGTTCCCCGGCATCATCACCGCGCTGTTCGTGATCGTGGGCATGATCCACTTCATCAAGGGCACGCGGATCATGCTGGACGACTATGTGCACGGCACCGCCAACCGGACGGCTGTCATTGCCATGACCATTTTTGGCTGGGCGGTCATCGCCGCCGCAGTCTTCGCGCTGGCGAAGATGGCCTTCATCATTCCCGTGATCTGAGGACGACATGGCCGCATACGAAACACAAACGCATGACTATGACGTGGTCGTGGTCGGGGCCGGCGGCGCAGGCTTGCGGGCGACGCTTGGCATGGCCGAACAGGGCCTGCGCACAGCCTGCGTGACCAAGGTCTTTCCGACCCGGTCGCACACCGTGGCTGCGCAGGGCGGCATCGCCGCGTCGCTGTCGAACATGGGTCCCGACAGCTGGCAGTGGCACATGTACGACACCGTCAAGGGGTCGGACTGGCTGGGCGACACCGACGCCATGGAATATCTGGCGCGCGAGGCCCCCAAGGCGGTCTACGAGCTGGAGCATTACGGCGTGCCGTTTTCCCGCACCGAGGATGGGCGCATCTATCAGCGTCCCTTCGGCGGCCACACGACCGAATATGGCGAAGGCCCCCCGGTGCAGCGGACCTGTGCCGCAGCCGACCGGACCGGCCATGCGATCCTGCATACGCTTTACGGCCAGTCGCTGAAGAACAATGCCGAATTCTTCATCGAATACTTCGCGCTGGACCTGATCGTCACCGACGGCCGCTGCACCGGCGTTGTCTGCTGGAAGCTGGACGACGGCACGATCCACGTCTTCAACGCCAAGATGGTGGTGCTGGCCACGGGCGGCTATGGCCGCGCCTATTTCAGCGCGACCAGCGCCCATACCTGCACCGGCGACGGCGGCGGGATGGTGGCCCGCGCAGGCCTGCCGCTGCAGGACATGGAGTTCGTGCAGTTCCACCCCACCGGCATCTATGGCTCGGGCTGCCTGATCACCGAAGGCGCGCGCGGCGAGGGTGGCTACCTGACCAACAGCGAGGGCGAACGCTTCATGGAGCGTTATGCCCCGACCTACAAGGATCTGGCCAGCCGCGATGTCGTCAGTCGCTGCATGACCATGGAGATCCGCGAGGGTCGCGGCGTGGGTGCGGACAAGGACCACATCTTCCTGAACCTGATGCACCTGCCGCCCGAAACCCTGGCGGAACGCCTGCCCGGTATCAGTGAAAGCGCCAAGATCTTTGCCGGCGTGGACGTGACGCGGGCGCCGATCCCGGTGCTGCCGACCGTGCATTACAACATGGGCGGCATCCCCACGAATTACTGGGGCGAGGTTCTGGCGCCGACGGAAAGCGACCCCGACGCGATCTTCCCCGGCCTGATGGCCGTGGGCGAGGCCGGCTGCGCCTCGGTCCACGGGGCGAACCGTCTGGGTTCAAACTCCCTGATCGACCTGGTGGTTTTCGGCCGCGCCGCCGCCATTCGTGCCGGACAAGTGATCGACCGCGTGGGCGCCGTTCCTTCGACCGACAAAGGGGCCGTGGACAAGGCGCTGGACCGCTTCGACGGACTGCGCCACGCCAAGGGCACGACCTCCACGGCCGAGCTGCGCGACCAGATGCAGCGCACGATGCAGCTGGACGCCGCCGTTTTCCGCACGGACAAGACCCTGGCGGAAGGCGTTGGAAAGATGGAAGCAATTGCCGGAAAGATGGACGACATCAAGGTCACCGACCGTGGTCTGATCTGGAACACCGACCTGATGGAGACGCTGGAACTGACCAACCTGATGCCGAACGCCCTGACGACCATCGTCGCGGCCGAGGCACGCAAGGAAAGCCGCGGCGCCCATGCGCACGAGGATTATCCTGAGCGGGATGACGCCAATTGGCGCAAGCATTCGCTTGCTTGGGTCGAGGGGAACCGGGTTAAACTGGCCTATCGCCCCGTCCATCTGGAGCCGCTGACCACGGCCGAGGAAGGCGGGATCGACCTCAACAAGATCGCTCCGAAGAAAAGGGTTTACTGATGCGCTTCAACATTATCGCCGCTTTCGGCCTGGCCGCCGCAACTTTAGCAGGTTGCGTCGCGCCGGTTCCGGTCGCCGGCCCTGCGGTCCCGACCGCGCCCGTCATGACCCCGGCCCCGACGGTCCTGGATGCGGCTTCGGCCCAGGTGGCCCGTGGCGTCATCAACGCCGAGATGCAAAAGCGCCTGCCGGGCGTCAATGTGGCCCCCTATACCGAATGCGTCGTCACCAACGCCACCACGGCCGAGATGATCGACCTGGCGCAGATGTCGCGCGCGGGGGCCAGCGGCACCGCCGACAGCGTGGCGGCCATCGTGTCGCGTCCGGCGACCACGCAGTGCATTGCGTCGGCGGCACGGGCGGTCTGACGAAATGAACGCGCGGCTGTCCTTTCTGGCGCTGGTGGCGGTGCTGGCGGCCTGTGGCCCGGTCCCGGTGGACCAGGCCGAACGGACCTGCCTGCGCGATGCCGAACTGGCCCAACGTCCGCGTGGAAACGTGGCGTTGGGCATCGGTTCGGGCTCGGGCGGAACACAGGGTTTCGGCCGGGTCGAGTTGGAGATGACCAGCGACTATGTGATGGGTCGCGATCCGTCTGACGTCTTCAACCGCTGCGTTCAGCGCATGTCGGGCCAGTTGCCGCAGCGTCCCTTGGCCGATCAGCCGGGCTGGCGAGGGTCGGCCTGATGCCACAGATGGCGTCAGACGGCCGGCCGCTGATCCTGCATGTGGGTGTGCAGAAGACCGGCACGACTTCGCTGCAGCGCTTTCTCAAGCGGTCGGCGGCGCTTCTGTCGGATGGGCTGGTCGTTCGCACGCCGGAGGAGGGCACGCCGATGCGTCCCCTGGGCCGAGCCGCGGTGGCTTGCAGTCGGTCGCCGGGCGACAAGGACCTGCGGGTGGCGTTGCGGGTGGCGTTCGAGGACGTGCTGGACACGCTGCCGGAGGGTTCGCAAACGGTGCTGATCAGCCACGAGAACCTGGCCGGCGCCATGCCTGGCAACGGCGGCGAGACGGCGCTTTATCCGTCGCTGCCGCGGATGCTGAAGGTGCTGGACAAGGTCGCGCGGGCGCGCGGCTTTGACCCGTGTTACGTATTCTACAGCCGCGAAATGGAAGCCTGGCTTCCCTCGGTCTGGGCGCAGGCCATCCGCACCGACGGCTATACGCGCACCTTGGCCGAATTCCGTGTCGAGGTGGCGGACCTGCCCGGATGGGACGATCTGCTGGACCGTCTGGCCGCCGCCTTGGGGGCCGATCGGGTGACCCGTCTGCGGCTTGAGGACGAGACCGATCCGGACCGTCCGGGGCGCCAGCTTCTGGGCCTGGCCGGGCTGACACCTGCGCGCATCGACGCGCTGCCGCCGCTGGAGGGTCGCGCAATGGAGCGGCTGAACGGCGGCTCGACCGAATTCCTGCGCCGGCTGAACGGGCTGGCGCTGAACCCGCATGCCCGCGACCGCGTCGCCGATCTGGTGGCGCGCGTGCAACCCTTGTTCACGGCGGAAACGCCGTCCGAAGGCACTCTCTGAAAGGAGCTACCCAATGGTCCAGTTCACCCTGCCCAAGAACAGCCAGATCCGGGTCGGCAAGACCTGGCCCCGGCCCGAGGGCGCCACGAATGTCCGCAAGTTCAAGATCTATCGGTGGGATCCCGAAACCGGAGAGAACCCGCGGCTGGACACCTATTTTGTCGACCTGGACAAGTGCGGGCCGATGGTTCTGGACGCGCTGATCAAGATCAAGAACGACATCGACCCGACGCTGTCCTTCCGCCGGTCCTGCCGCGAGGGGATCTGTGGGTCCTGCGCCATGGTCATCGACGGCGGCAACCGCCTGGCCTGCATCTTCGGCATCGAGGAAGTGAAGGGCGATGTGGCGATCTATCCGTTGCCGCATATGCCGGTGGTCAAGGACCTGATCCCCGACCTGACGCATTTCTATGCGCAGCACGCATCGGTGAACCCCTATCTGCAGACCAAGTCGCCGACGCCCGGCAAGGAGTGGAAGCAGTCCATCGAGGACCGCAAGAAGCTGGACGGCCTCTATGAGTGCATTCTGTGTGCGTCCTGTTCGACGTCGTGCCCGTCCTATTGGTGGAACGGCGACCGCTATCTGGGCCCGGCAGCTCTGCTGCATGCCTATCGCTGGATCATCGACAGCCGCGACGAGGCCACCGGCGAGCGTCTGGACGAGCTGGAGGATCCCTTCAAGCTGTACCGCTGCCACACGATCATGAACTGCACCAACACCTGCCCCAAGGGGTTGAACCCCGCCAAGGCGATCGCGTCGATCAAGCACATGATGGTCGAGCGCGCGATGTGAATTGCGTCCCGCGGAGGCGGGCGGGGGGCCAGCCCCCCGCACCCCCCGCGCCCCCCGCCGAGGGGACCTTGCGTCCCCTCGGGCTCCCCGCAGGGTGGTTGGGCAAAGAAGAAGGGCCGGAGAGGAAACTCTCTGGCCCTTGTTCATTGAGGCGTGCGATGCGCCGTCACCCCTCGATGCGGGTGAAGTCGGCGATCTGGCGGCCGGCCTCGCGGATGCGGGAGAGCAGGTTCAGGCGGTTGCGCCGGACGATCTGGCTGTCAGTGTTGACCTGCACGGCCTCGAAAAAGGCATCGATGGGCGCACGCAGCGCGGCGATGGCGGTCATGGCGGCGGGATAGTCCTCGGCCTGCATGGCGCGCTTGATCGCGGGTTCGGCGGTATCCAGCGCGGAGAAGAGGGCGCGTTCCTGGTCCGTCTCGGCGAACTTGACATCGGCGCCAAAGCTGTATTCGACGCCGTCCTTTTCCTCGGCTTGGGTCAGGATGTTGCTTGCGCGCTTGAGGCCCTGGGTCAGGTTGCGCCCATCATCCGTCGCCAGCATCGCGTTCAGCGCGGTGGCGCGGCTGACCACCTGCAGGAGGTCGTCATTGCCCTCCTGCGCCAGCACGGCGTCGATGATGTCGTGGCGGATGCCTTGGTCGCGTAGGTAAACCTTGAGGCGGTCGTGGAGGAAGGAGAGGAGGGCATCTAGTCCATTCTCCCAATTCGTATAGTCAGACCAAGAACTGTGAGTCAGATCCTGAGCGACTAACTTACCTGGCACGCCAACATCGGAGCCTTTCGCGGCCAAAGTCAATGCATCGGCATAGGCAACAGGGTCGTGGGACGCCTCTTTCAAACGACTCGCAAGGTTACCTAACAAGTCTCCTCGCTTAGCCGAAAGGGAGGCACCGCGTGCTCTTAGCAAGCCGACTTCAAGAGGAACCTTCAGCTTAAATTTTTTATCGTTACTAAGAATCAATCTGATAAGTCCTAGTGCTGCACGCCGCAGCGCAAAGGGGTCCTTTGATCCCGTGGGCTTTTCGTCGATGGCCCAAAAGCCGGTCAGCGTGTCGATCTTGTCGGCCAGCGCCACGGCGACCGACACGGGCGCAGTCGGGACCGCGTCAGAGGGGCCGAGGGGCGAGTAGTGGTCACGGGCGGCGTCGGCGACGGCTTCGGGCTCTCCCGCCTCCAGCGCGTAATAGCGGCCCATCGTGCCTTGCAGTTCGGGAAATTCGCCCACCATGGCCGAGCGCAGGTCCAGCTTGGCCAGGCGCGCGGCGCGTTCGGCCTGGTCCGGGTCGGCCCCGACCAGCGGGGCGATCCCGCGGGCAAGGGCCGCGATGCGTTCAATGCGATCAGCCTGCGAACCCAGCTTGTTGTGGAAGGTGACCGAGGCGAGGCCGTCGCGCCACGCCTCCATGCCCGATTTCGCCTCGCGCAGGTCGTTTTCCCAGAAGAAGGCGGCGTCCGAGAGGCGGGCGGCCAGGACGCGCTGGTTGCCCGCCAGGATCGTGGCGCCGTCATCGGGCGTCTCGATATTGGCGACGGTGACAAAGCCCTCGATCCGCCCTGTCTTGGGGTTCAGGGCCGAGAAGAACTTCTGGTGTTCCTTCATCGAGGTCTGCAGAACCTCGGGCGGAAGGGCCAGGAAGCGGTCCTCGATCACGCCCATCAGGGGGACGGGCCATTCGACCAGGCCCGCAACCTCGGCCATCAGGGCGTCGTCGGGGACGATTTGCCAACCACGGGCAAAAGCCAGGTTATCGGCCTGCTGGCGAATTTCGGCCTCGCGTTCGGCAGCGTCCAGCATGACGCGGGCGCGGCGAAGTTTCGCGGCGTAATCGTCAAAGCCGGTGACGGTGAAGGCGTCGGGTGCCATGAAGCGGTGGCCGCGCGTGGTGTTGCCGGCGGTGATGCCGTCCACGGTCAGGGGAACCGTCTCGGCCCCGGCCTCATCGGATAGAATGCAGAGGATCGAATGCAGCGGGCGCACCCACCGCAGGCTGCCCGCGCCCCATCGCATGGATTTCGGCCAGGGGAAGTTGCGGATGGCGGCTTCCAGCACCTCCGCCACGATCTGGGCGGCGGGGCGGCCGGGGCGCTCGATGACGGCGAACCAGACCTGCCCCTTTTTGTCGTCACGCGCCTCAAGCTGGTCGCGGGTCAGGCCGGTCGAACGCAGGAAACCCTCCAGCGCGGCGTCGGGCGCGTCGGTGCGCGGGCCCTTGCGTTCCTCGCGGGTGGTGGGGCTGTGGGCGGTCAGGCCCTCGACGGCCAGGGTCAGGCGGCGGGGGGTCGAGAAGGCGCCGGCGCCGGCATAGGTCAGGCCGGCCTGGACCAGCCCCTCGGTCACCAGGCGTTTCAGGTCCTCGCGCGCGCGGGCCTGCATGCGGGCGGGAATTTCTTCCGAGAAAAGCTCGATCAGCAGGTCGGGCATCAGTCCATCACTCCGCGTTCCGGGGTCTTGTCGTTGTATTGGTGCCAGCCATAGACGCGGCCATCGGGATAGACGGCCAGCACGCGGTCCACGTCGGGGCGGATCTCGCTGACCGAAAGCAGGGCGCGGGCGGCGCCGCTTTCAAGGTCCGCGCCGATGCGGGCGGCATCGAAGCAGCCGAACCATCGCGGCCCGACCAGTGGAGTGGCACCGTCGAAGGGCAGGGCATCGGCAGGGATGTCCTCGACCGTCGCGCAGGCGCGCCAGCGCAGGGGGGAACTGTCGGCGTCGATCCCCTCGAACCCGGTCAGGACCAGCGGCTGCTGGCCGGCGGGGGTGGTGATGTCCAGCGCGGCGCCGGGGCCGTTGGGGTCGATGGGATCGTAGTAGCCGTATTCCTGCGCATACCACATGCCCGCCCCGGCGGCGATGGCGCTGCCCAGCAGGGCAATGGCCGCGACCTTGCCCCAGTTCATCGGGCGACCCCGGCCGCGTCGGTGGTCAGGAACAGATCGGCGCAGCCCTTGGCCAGCGCACGCACGCGGCCGATATAGGCCTGGCGTTCGGTCACGCTGATGACGCCGCGCGCGTCGAGCAGGTTGAACAGGTGGCTGGCCTTGATGGCCTGGTCATAGGCGGGGTGCGCCATCGGGATGCGGCGCCCGGCGCTGTCGGTTTCGGCGGCCTCCAGGATGCGGGCGCATTCGGCCTCGGCATCCTTAAAGTGCTGGAACAGCATCTCGGTATCGGCCTGGTCGAAATTCCAGCGCGAATATTCCTGTTCGGTCTGGCGGAAGATGTCGCCATAGGACAGCGCGATGGGACTGTCCGGGTCGTTGAAGGGCATGTCCATGACATGTTCCACGCCCAGCACATACATGGCCAGACGCTCCAGGCCATAGGTCAGTTCGCCGGAAACCGGCTTGCAGTCATGGCCCCCGACCTGCTGGAAATAGGTGAACTGGCTGACCTCCATCCCGTCGCACCAGACCTCCCATCCCAGGCCCCAGGCGCCCAGGGTCGGGCTTTCCCAGTCATCCTCGACAAAGCGGACGTCATGGATCAGCGGGTCCAGGCCGATGGCGCGCAGGCTGCCCAGATACAGCTCCTGCAGGTCCGGAGGCGAGGGTTTGATGATGACCTGATACTGGTAGTAATGCTGCAGCCGGTTCGGGTTCTCGCCATAGCGGCCATCGGTGGGGCGGCGCGAGGGCTGGACATAGGCCGCGGCCCAAGACCGGCTGCCCAGGGCGCGCAGGGTCGTCGCCGGGTGGAAGGTGCCGGCACCCACCTCCATGTCATAGGGTTGCAGGACGGCGCAGCCCTTGTCGGCCCAGTAATTCTGCAGCGCCAAGATGATCTCCTGAAAGCTGCGGGGTCGGTTGGGGCTGGTCATGATGCCATCCTTTTGCGTAGATCGGCTGAGGCGTGCGCGTCTTCTAGGCGCGCCAGAGAACAGGGTCAATAAAGGCCCGCCCGCGGGGACGACCCGCGACAGGCAGACAGTGAAGGAGGCCGGCATGCGGCGCTTGGCGGTGATGGTTCTTGCGGGGATGCTGCCCGGCGCGGCAATGGCGCAGGAGGCGCTGATCCGGCTGGAGGCGAAACGCTCGCCCGAGGCGGCGGCCGAGGCGGCGGCGGGCTGGGCCCGGCAGTTCGATGATGTGGTGACGCTGCCGCTGCCGGGGGGCTGGACGGGCATCGCCATCGGCCCGCTGGACCGCGAGGCGGCGGAGGAACGGCTGTCGCAGCTGAAGCGGCGTGGTCTGGTGCCCGGCGACAGCTTTGTCAGCGTCCCGCCTGCGGGCATGCCCTTGGCGCGAACCGGCGCGGCGCCCGAGCCTGCCGGGGATGAGGACCAGGCCGCCCCCGTGGCCGGTCCCGCGCCGGCCGAGGATGTGCCAGTCGGAACCTATCTGCGCTTGGAAGCGCATCAGGCCGAAACCGAGGCCCGTGCTGCGCTGGATCGCCTGCGCGCGGAGTTTCCCGGCGCCGGCCTGTGGCAGCTGCCCGACGGCTGGTTTGCGGTAACCCTGGGTCCGGTCGACGACGGCGCCGCCCGCGCCTGGCTGCCGATCCTGACCGAGGCGCAGGAGGTTCCCGCCGACACGCTGATTGCCGATGCCGCCGATCTGGGCCGCATGGTCGAAAAGGGGAAGGCCCCGGACCTGCCCGCGCCCGGCGAGACGCGCCCCCTGCCGCCGCTGGACGAGGCGCAGCGCGCGCTGCGATGGGCGGGACATTACGGGGGCGACATCGACGGCAAGGACGGTCCGATGACACGCGCCGCCATTCAGGCCGAGATCGCCGGCAGCCGCGCCTCGACCGACCCCGGTACCGCGCTGCAGGCGCTGATCGAACGCCGCGCCGCATGGCGTGCCGAGATGGGGCTGGAGCGGTTGGAGGACGAGGCGACCGGCCTGTCGCTGATTGCGCCCATGCAGGCGCTGGAGTTCGACCGCGCCGAACGCGCCCTGTCGATCTATGGCCCGCAGGACGGGTCAGGGGCGGCGCTGATCCTGTTCAGCCAGCCCGGCGGCCAGCAGGAGCTGCTGGATCTGGCCGGATTGGTGACTGCCCTTGGCTGGGTGCCGCGACCCGAGCGCGAGGTGCGCCAAGGCTATGTGCGGCTGCAGGGCAGCAATGGCGACCATCTGGGTTCTGCCGAAGGGTGGGTGCGGGACGGCCGGGCCGAAGGCTATGTTCTGATCTGGCCCGCATCGGATGCCGAAGGCCGGACCCGCATCCTGGCCGAGATCAGCGACAGCCTGTCCCGGCACGCGCCCGGCCAGAACGAAGGCCAGCCCGACAGCGCGCTGCCCGACGGCGAAACGGCTGTCACGAAGGCCGCGCCCTAGGACCGCCAGAAGCGTGGCAGCAGCAGCACCAGGACCGAGACCAGCTCCAGCCGGCCCAGATACATCCCCAGGATCATCATCAGCTTGGCGGCTTCGGGAAAATCGACGACCGAGCCATTGGCGCTGATTTCGGGACCCCAGGCAGGGCCGACATTGGCGATGGCCGTCCAGGCTGCGGTCAGGGCGGTGCGCGGGTGCAGGCCCGTCATCGCCAGCCCGACGATCAGCAGGCCAAAGGTCAGCATGAACAAGGTAAAGAAGGCCATGACCGAATCGATGATGTCCTTGTCCAGGGGATGCCCTTCATAGCGCAGCGGATAGACACGGTGCGGGGTATGCATCCGGCGGATCTGGGCACGAACCGCCTCCAGCAGGACCAGATAGCGGAATATCTTGACCGAACAGCCGGTCGAGCCGGTGCAGCCGCCGATCAGCCCGGCGATGATCAGCAGTGCCAGCGGCAGGTGCCCCCAGGCCATCATGTCGGTCGAGGCGAATCCCGTGCCCGAAAAGGTCGAAATCGTGTTGAAGACGGTTTCACGGATGACCTCGCCCAGATTGGCGTCCTGATGCATGTAGAACAGGCGATAGCTGAGGATCAGCGCGCAAACGTAGAAGATCCAGCGAAGATAGGTGCGGACCTGCCGGTCCTGCCACAGCGGCACGACATTGCCGCGCATCGCCTGAACCAGCCGGATGAAGGGCACCGACGCCATGATCATGAAGACCGATGCCGCCCATTCCGGCCCCCCCAGATAGGCCCCGAAGCTGGCATCGTAGTTGGAAAACCCCCCGGTCGAGCAGGTGGTCATCGCATGGACGATGGCGTCAAAGCCGGTCATGCCCAGCAGCATGTAGGTGATGGCGCAGGCGCCGGTCATCAGGACATAGATCCAGGTCATCTCGGACGCGATCTCGCCCGCGCGGGGCAGGACCTTGCCCAGGGTGTCGAACCCCTCGGACCGGAAGAACTGCATGCCGCCGACCTTCATCACCGGCAGAAAGACCATGGCCACGACCACGATCCCCAAGCCCCCCATCCATTGCAGCAGCGCCCGCCACAGATGCGTGCCGCGCGGCAGGCTGTCGAGGTCGGGAAAGACCGTCGTGCCGGTGGTGGTGACCCCGGACATCGCCTCGAAATAGGCATCCATGAAGCTGGCCTGCGGCTGCCCCAGAACAAAGGGCAGCGCCCCGAAGACCGGCAGCACCGCCCAGAGGCCCGATGTCAGCAGGAACGCCTGCTGGATCTTCAGCGACCGATAGTCGCCCCGCGTGGCCACAGCGATCAGCGTTCCCGCAACCGTGGTGATAAGCGCGCATTCCAGGAAGACCATCCAGTGCGGGTCGTTGTGCCAGAGGTCCACCAGCATCGGAAGCAGCATCGCGCCGCCCACGGCGACGACGATCTTTCCAATCGGATGGGCCACGGGACGTAGGTCGATCATGCCGCCTTGCTTGCCGCGCCGCCCCGCGCGCGTCAAGCCGACAGCTGCGTTCCGGCAGATGCCGCCCCGCAAATGGCGCCCGCAGCCCCCGCCCTGCAGCGGATGCGCCGCCCGCCCCTTGAACGGGCCGGCCGCAGAGGTTACCTTTTACACAACTTGTCATCGGAGGGCGTGTGTCATGACGCCCAAGCGTCCTGCGGGTGCGGACGCGTTCCCGAGAATAACGGTAGAGCCGTCGGGCACCCGACACCCCGAGGAGGGCGCGCTTTATGCTGCGCTTGATCTGGGGACAAATTCGTGCCGGATGCTGATTGCCCGACCGACGGGCAGTCAGTTTCAGGTCGTCGACAGCTTTTCCAAGCCGGTTCAGCTTGGGCAAGGGCTGGAAGCTTCGGGACGCCTGTCCCGCAGTTCGATGGCGCGCACCGTGCATGCGCTGCAGGTCTGCAAGCGCAAGCTGGATCAGCACAAGGTGCGCAACATGCGCCTTGTGGCGACCGAGGCATGCCGCCGCGCCAGGAACAGCCGCGATTTCATGCGCACCATCCGTCGCGAAACCGGCCTGCCGATCGAGATCATCGGCGCCGAGGAGGAGGCCCGCTTGGCTGTCATCAGCTGTGCGCCGCTGGTCAGCCACAAGACGGAAACGCTGATGGTCGTCGATATCGGCGGCGGGTCCACGGAACTGGTCTGGATCGACCTTGAGGACGTGGAGCCGAAAGAGCGGCCCCGCGCGATCATGCGCCTGTCGGACGGGTTCGGGAACCCGCAGCCGGGGGGTGCGCGGGTCGTGGACTGGATCAGCGTGCCGTTGGGGGTCGCGACGCTGCGCGACCAGTTCGCGGATGTCGAGGACGACCAGGGCCGCTTCGCGCTGATGTCGTGGTTCTTCGAGGAGGCTCTGGCGAATTTCACCCCCTATGCGGACGGATCGCCCGACGAGGGGTTCCAGATCATCGGCACCTCCGGCACGGTCACCACGGTCGCGGCCAGTTTCCTGGGCCTGCGCCGCTATGACCGCACCAAGGTGGACGGGCTGGAGATGACCAGCGACCAGATCGACCGCGTGATCCATTCGTATCTGCAGTTGGGCCCGGAAGGGCGGCGGGCCGATCCGCGCATCGGGCGCGAAAGGCATGCGCTGATCATGTCGGGCGCGGCGATCCTGCAGACGCTGATGCGCGTCTGGCCTACGAACAAGCTGTCGGTGGCCGATCGTGGCCTGCGCGAGGGGTTGCTTTATGCCCAGATGGTGCGCGATGGGGTGCTGACGCCCGAAGGACTGAACGGAGTGGCCTGATGACGAAACAACCGACCAGCCGGGCCGGCAAGACCAGCGGCCGCGGCGCGCGTGATCTGAGGGTGCGCGTCAAAAGCGCAAAGGGGCGCAAGCTGTCCTCGACCCTGTGGCTGGAACGCCAGCTGAACGACCCCTATGTGGCCCTGGCCAAACGTGAAGGCTATCGCGGGCGGGCGGCGTACAAGATCCTGGAATTGGACGACAAGTACCGCTTCCTGGTGCCCGGCGCGCGGGTCGTTGACCTGGGCTGCGCGCCCGGCGGCTGGTGCCAGGTGGCCGTTGCCCGCGTGAATGCCTTGGGCGAGAAGTCCGGCAAGAAGGTTGGCCGCGTCCTTGGCCTGGACCTGCAGGAAGTCGATCCGATTCCGGGGGCCGAGATCCACGTGCTGGATTTCCTGTCCGAAGGCGCCGACGCGCAGGTCAAGGAATGGCTGGGCGGGCCGGCCGATGTGGTGATGTCGGACATGGCGGCGGCCTCATCGGGTCACAAGGGCACCGACCACATCCGCATCGTGGCCCTGGTCGAGGCGGCGGCGCAGCTGGCCTTCGACGTCCTTGAACCGGGCGGCACCTTCGTGGCCAAGGTCCTGGCAGGGGGCGCCGAGACAGAGATGCAGGCAATGCTCAAGCGCAGCTTCACCAAGGTTGCAAACGTCAAGCCGCCGGCCAGCCGCAGCGACTCGTCCGAGAAATTCGTCGTGGCGACCGGCTTTCGCGGACGCGAGGCGCTGTCGGCAGAAGCCGAGGACTGAGCCCAAGTCTCAGCGCATCTGCAGGCGGTATGCCTCGGGCGTGCGGCCCGTAGCCTCTACGAAGGCGCGGGTCAGGTGGGTCTGGCTGGCATAGCCCAGCTCCTGCGCGATGCGGGCGGGCGTCCGGTCGGTGTGGCGCAGCATCTCGGCCGCGCGTTCCAGGCGCAGTTCATGCGTCAGTTCCACCGCCCGACGCCCCTTGGTTTCGATACAGGCGCGGTCCAGCTGGGTCAGCGTCGTGCCCAGGTCCTGCGCCAGATCGGCCAGCGTCCGGCAGCTGCCCAACTCTGCCGCCGCAAGGGTCAGGAACTGCTCGACCAGCGAACGGTCGGGTAAGGCCGGGCCCGCGGCGGGATGGTGGTCCCGTGCCGGGTCCAGCCGGGTCAGGCGCAGGGACAGCAGGTTCAGGTGGCAGTTCAGCGCCTTGCGGTCCGGGGCATTGGTTGCCTCCTCCACCAACTCGCGCAGTGTTCCCAACAGCGCCGCCGCGCCCTTGCCCGCACAACCTGCCGTCACGGTGGTGGGCAGGGGCGGGTCCACCTCGGGCGTCAGTTCGGGCGACACCAGCAGGACATGGCCCTGTGCGCCCTGCTGCGGCTTGGCAGCAAAGGCGGTGCCGGCCGGAATATACCGGATGTCACCCGGCCCCATCACCACGCCGCGGCGGGGGAAATCCAGCCGCATCACCCCTTCGGTCACCCAGACCAGCACATGTTCGGGACGGGTGCGGGGCTGGGCGGGAAGGCTGCGGCTGCCCCAGGAAAAGGCCGCCAGCGGCAGAAGCCGCAGGCTGGCTGTGCGAGGGGCAAAGCGGCGCGAGGCGGGAGCCACCCGCACCGCCATCGCATCCGGCAGCACGATCCGTGCCTGCACCGGCGCGACCTTGCTTTCGTCGTGGCGGGGAACGTGCGTCCCTGCATCCGGGACATGGGCAGCGGTCACGTCGATGTCGCCGCCCTGACCCTTCACACCCCGACCCTGCGGCCTGAGGCGCGTCGGTGTGAACAGAAATCCGCCCTTCCAGCTTGAATGATCCCACAGCGACATCTGACCTGTCCCGGTTGACGACAGCGATTGGCGGATTATCGCCGATCCTGCACGAAAACTCAAACAAAGGCTTGCGGGTTTCCGCGATCACGCAGGTTTCAGGCCATCGTGACCGGCCCGCCACATGCGCCAGTCCCGCATCCGGCCCCGAAACCAGATCCGCTGCGACTTGGCGTATTGCCGCGAGGCGATGACCGCGCGTTCGGTTGCCTCGGCCAAGGTCAGGTGGCCGCGCAGGTGGTCGACCAGTTCAGGCGCGCCGATCGCCTTGGCCCATTGCTGGGCAGGGTCCCACCGGGGCAGCATCACGCGCGCCTCCTCCAGCGCGCCCTGATCCAGCATCGCGCGGAAGCGCAGGGCGATGCGATCGGCCAGCCAGTCGCGGTCGCTGGTGATCAGGATGCGTTGACAGTTCTGCGGCGCGATCAGCGGCGGCGGCGTCTCGGCCTGCCAGGCGGCGATGCCGCGGCCGGTGGCCTGCAGCACCTCCCATGCGCGCTGGACCCGGACCGGGTTGCGAAGGTCGATCTGTGCGCGCGTCTGCGGGTCCAGTTCCGCCACCAGGGCGCCCAGCCCGTCCGGCGCCGCGATGCGGGCATCGGCCAGGGCGCGCAGGGCAGGGGGCGTGGGCGGGATCTGCGCCAGCCCCCGCGTCAGCGCGGTCAGGTAAAGCCCCGTGCCGCCGACCACGATCAGCCGCCGGTCCATCAGCGCCCCGACCTGCCGCAACCAGTCACCGACCGAATAGGCGGTGCCGGGGGGCACATGCCCATAAAGCGCGTGCGGCGCCGCGGCCTCGTCCTGCAGGGAGGGGCGGGCGGTCAGCACCCGCCAGCAAGACCAGACCTGCAATGCATCGGCATTCACCACCAGCCCGCCCTGCGCGCGCGCCACCGCCAGGGCCAGCGCCGATTTGCCGCTGGCCGTCGGCCCTGCGATCAGCAGGTGGCGCGAGGCATCGATCTGTGTCAGGTCAGGGTCGCGCATGGCCGATCCGGGCAGTTGATCCCGCGGCCCTTTTGCGACATTTAACGGCGCGATGAAAGCGACCGGCGACAGGAGCCCCCGATGACAACCGAGACCCCGAAGCAATATGGCCGCGTGATGCTGAAAATCTCGGGCGAGGCGCTGATGGGCGACCAGGGCTATGGCCTGCACCCGCCCACCGTCGCCCGCATCGCCAACGAGGTCGAGGCCGTGCAGGCCATGGGCGTCGAGGTCTGCATGGTGATCGGCGGCGGCAACATCTTCCGCGGGCTTCAGGGCAGCGCCCAGGGGATGGAGCGGACCACGGCCGACTACATGGGGATGCTGGCGACCGTCATGAACGCGCTGGCGATGCAGTCGTCGCTGGAGGCGCGCGGCCTGCACTGCCGCGTGATCAGCGCGATCCGCATGGATGAGGTCTGCGAGCCCTATATCCGCCGCCGCGCCATCCGCCATCTGGAAAAGAAGCGGATCGTGATCTTTGCCGCCGGCACCGGGAACCCGTATTTCACCACCGACACCGCGGCGACGCTGCGCGCCTCGGAAATGAACTGCGAGGCGATCTTCAAGGGCACCAAGGTCGACGGCGTCTATGACAAGGACCCGGTCAAGCATGCGGACGCGAAACGCTATGGCGAGGTCAGCTATGACGAGGTGCTGCAAAAGCACCTGGGCGTGATGGACGCGTCGGCCATCGCTTTGGCGCGCGACAACAAGCTGCCGATCATCGTCTTTTCGCTGGACGCGCCGGGCGGTTTCAGGTCCATCCTGGAAGGGCGCGGCACCTATACCCGCGTGCACAACTGATCCTGACGCCATGACGCTGCGTGCGCGCGCCGACGCCTTTGTCCATCACCGCAAGGTGCAGTGGTTCATCACCGGCGTCATCATCTTCAATGCGCTGATCCTGGGCCTGGAAACCTCGGCCCGGATCATGGCGGCGGCCGGGCCGCTGATCCTGACGCTGGACAGGCTCTGCCTGTCGATCTTCGTGATCGAGATCGGGCTGAAGATCTACGCCCAGGGCCTGCGCTTTTTCCGTGACGGCTGGAACGTGTTCGATTTCGCGGTGGTGGGCATCGCGCTGGTGCCGGCGACGCAGGGCCTGTCGGTTCTGCGCGCGCTGCGGATCCTGCGGCTGCTGCGCATCATCTCGGTCACACCGCGCCTGCGGCGGGTGGTGGAGGGGTTCCTGTCGGCGCTGCCGGGCATGGCCAGCGTCTTCCTGCTGATGGGGATCATTTTCTACATCTTCGCGGTCATGGCGACCAAGCTGTTTGCCGGGTCCTTTCCCGACTGGTTCGGCGACCTGGGCAATTCGGCCTATTCGCTGTTCCAGATCATGACGCTGGAAAGCTGGTCGATGGGGATCGTCCGCCCGGTGATGGAGGCTTATCCGCTGGCCTGGATGTTCTTCATCCCCTTTATCCTGGTGACGACCTTTGCGGTGATGAACCTGGTCGTTGGCCTGATCGTGAACTCGATGCAGGAGGCCCACCAGGAGGAGGAAACCGCCGCCACCGCCGCCTATCGCGACCAGGTGCTGGAGCGGCTGACGGCGATCGAGGCCCGGCTGGCCGCGCAGGAACGGGCGCGCGATCCGGGCAGGGGCAGCTGACAAATGCGTGGGGCAAAGGCTTTGCCAACCCTGACCATTGCGGTTACAAGCGGAAAAAATCCAAAGCAGAGGCAGTCGGACATGGCTGAGGACATCGAAATCGACATTGACGATCTGGAACGGCGGATGAAGGGCGCGATGGACAGTCTGCGGGGCGAATTCGCCAGCCTGCGGACCGGCCGCGCCTCGGCCTCCATGATCGATCCCGTGCAGGTGGACGCCTACGGACAGATGACCCCGATCAACCAGCTGGGCACGGTCAACGTGCCCGAGCCGCGCATGGTCACCATCAACATCTGGGACAAGGGCATGGTCGGCAAGGTTGAAAAGGCGCTGCGCGAAAGCGGCCTGGGCATCAACCCGCAGACCAACGGCACCATCATCATGCTGCCGATCCCCGAATTGAACGAGGAACGCCGCCGCGAGCTGACCAAGGTCGCCGCGCAATATGCCGAACATGCCCGTGTCTCGATCCGCAACGTGCGGCGCGACGGCATGGATCAGGTCAAGAAGGGCAAGTCGAACGGCATGCCCGAGGACGACCAGAAGTTCTGGGAATCCGAGATCCAGACCCTGACCGATCGCATGATCGCCTCGGTGGACGAGGCACTGACGGCCAAGCAGGCCGAGATCATGCAGGTCTGACACCATCATGGCATTCGCACGGGGCGCAGCGAACGCGGCGGCGGCGGGGGGCACGGGCCGTCCTCGCCACGTCGCCATCATCATGGACGGAAACGGCCGGTGGGCCACTGAACGCAGTTGGCCGCGCCTTGTCGGCCACCGGCGCGGTGCCGAACGCGTCAAGCAGATCGTCCGCGCCTGTCCCGACCTGGGCGTGGACTGGCTGACGGTCTATGCCTTCTCGACCGAGAACTGGAAGCGCTCGTCCGAAGAGGTGCTGGGCCTGATGAAGATCTTCCGCCGTTATATCGAGCGCGAAGCCGAGGGCATGTCCGCCGAAGGCGTGCGGATGCGCTTCATCGGCGGGCGCGAACGGCTGGACCGAAAGCTGCAGGACCTGATGGCCTCGATCGAGGCGCGCACGGCTGGAAACACGCGGCTGAACCTGACGGTGGCGATCAACTATGGCGGGCGGGACGAGCTGGTACGCGCCTCGACCCGGTTGGCGCAGAAGATCGCCGAAGGGCAGATCGTCAAGCCGACCGAAGCCGACCTGGCCGATTGCATGGACACCGCCGGCCAGCCCGACCCCGACCTGGTGATCCGCACCTCGGGCGAAACGCGGACCTCGAACTTTCTGCCTTGGCAGGCGGCTTACGCGGAATATGAATTCACGCCGACGCTGTGGCCCGACTTTACCCCCGCGCATCTGGCCGCGATCCTGGACCGTTATGGCCTGCGCGAACGGCGCTTTGGCGGCACATGACGGCGCAGGCTGCCAAAAAGGCCGGTCCGCCGGGCAAATGGGGCGACCTGTCCCGGCGGGTCGCCTCGACCCTGGTGCTGCTGGCGATCGGGTTGCTGCTGGCGCTGGCGCAGGGCGCCTGGCTGAGGCTGGGCATGGCGGTCATTTCCGCAGTCACCTTCTGGGAGCTTGCGGCGATGACCGGCTGGCGGCGTCCGGCCCGCCACGTCACGCTGTTCGGCCGCAGCCGCCCCATCGCGCTTGCGGCCATCGCGGGCGTGTCCCAGGCCGTGGCCCTGACCGGACTGCCCCTGGCATGGCTGGCGTTGCTGGTGCCGATCATCCTGGGCCTGCCCGGCGCGGCGCGACACGACCGGCTGACCTATGCGATTTTCGGCGCGGCGATCCTGCTGGTCGCCTTTGGCCTTGTGGGCTTTCGGGAAAATTATGGCCTGAACTTCGTCTTGTGGCTGATGGGCGTGATCATGATCTCGGACACGGCCGGCTATTTCTTTGGCCGGGTGATCGGCGGACCCAAGTTCTGGCCGGCGGTCAGCCCCAAGAAGACGTGGTCCGGCACGATTGCCGGCTGGATCGGGGCCTGCATTCTGGGCGCGGTGCTGTGGGGCGTGGGCATCGGGGACCCAATGCTGATCTGGGTTTCGCCTCTTGTGTGCTTTGCGGGGCAGATGGGCGACATTGCGGAAAGCTGGCTCAAGCGGCGCGCCGGGGTCAAGGACAGCTCGAACCTGATCCCCGGTCATGGCGGCTTCATGGATCGATTTGACGCAGTGACGGGCGCCGTTCTGGCAACGATGATGATCGGCCTTCTGACCAGCCTGCCCGTGGTGAACTGACGGATGAGACGGATCTCGATCTTTGGCGCGACCGGGTCGGTCGGCGCGAATGGCGTTGACCTGATCCGGCATGGCGGCGGGGCTGCGGCTTATGACGTCGTGGCGCTGACCGGTGGGCGCAACATCGCGCGGCTGGCAGGAATGGCGCGAGAGTTGCAGGCCGAAATCGCCGTCACCGCGCATGAGGAATTGCTGGATGATCTGCGCGCAGCCCTGGAGGGCAGTGGCGTCGAGGCTGCGGCGGGCGAGGCCGCGCTGGTCGAGGCCGCCGGCCGTCGCGCCGACTGGACCCTGTCGGCCATCGTCGGCGCGGCGGGACTTGCCCCCGGCTTGGCGGCGCTGTCGCAGGGCGGAGTCCTGGCCTTGGCCAACAAGGAATCCCTGGTCTGCGCGGGCGCGCTGCTGCGCCGCACGGGCAAGGCCGCCGGCACCACCATCCTGCCGGTGGACAGCGAGCATTCCGCCATTTTTCAGGCACTTGGTGCGGAGAACCTCGATTCCGTCAAGGATGTCACCATTACCGCCTCGGGCGGGGCCTTCCGCGACTGGCCGCTGGAGCGGCTGGCGGCGGCCACGGTGGCCGAGGCTTCGACCCATCCGAACTGGGCGATGGGTCAGCGCATCACCATCGACAGCGCCTCGATGTTCAACAAGGCAATGGAGGTGATCGAGGCCAAGGAGTTCTTTGGCCTGGGGCCTGACCGCATCAAGGTGCTGGTCCACCCTGAATCGATCATCCATGCGATGGTCACGCATCATGACGGTGGCAGCATCGCGCATCTGGGCGCGCCCGACATGCGCCACGCCATCGGCTATGCGCTGCACTGGCCCGACCGCCGCCCGCTGCCCGTGCAGGCGCTGGACCTGGCCGCGATTGGCACCCTGACCTTCCGTGCCCCCGATGAAACTCGCTGGCCTGCCCTGCGCCTGGCGCGCGAGGTGATGGCAGCGGGCGGCGCGGCCGGCGCGGTTTTCAACGCCGCCAAGGAACAGGCGCTGGACGATTTCATTGGGGGGCGCATCCGTTTTACCGACATGGCGCCGAGGGTCGAGGCGGTGCTGGCAGACCTGTCCGCCGAGAACGACTTCGGTGCCGATCCCGACAGCCTGGAGGCCGTCCTGCATTGGGACGGCCGGGCACGACGAAAGGCCGCCGCATGACCGACCTGATCCTGCAGACGGGCAGCACGCTCTGGACGCTGGCAGCCTTTGTGGTCGCGCTGGCGGTGATCGTGACGGTTCACGAATACGGGCATTACATCGTCGGCCGCTGGTCCGGCATCCGGGCCGAGGTGTTTTCGGTGGGGTTCGGTCCGCGCCTGATGTCCCGCCGCGACCGGCGGGGCACGGTGTGGCAGGTGGCCGCCGTGCCGCTTGGCGGCTATGTGCGGTTTCTGGGTGATGACAACGCGGCCAGCGCCGGGCCGGGGCGGACGGTCGATCCTGCCCTGCGCCGCCAGACCTTGCAGGGCGCGCCGCTTTGGGCGCGGTTCGCCACGCTGCTGGCGGGGCCGGTCTTCAACTTTGTCCTGTCGATCCTGATCTTTGGCGGATTCGCCATCGTGCAGGGCATCGTCGCGGACGAGGTGCGGGTCGGACGCGTGGCCGAAGCGCCGCCGGGGATCCAGAACCAGCTGCAGCCCGGCGACCGCATTCTGGGTGTTGGCGACCTGCCCGTCGCAGAGTGGCGCGACCTGTCCAGCGCGGCCGAGGAGCTGCCGGTGGCAGCCCAGCAGCAGTGGCGGGTCGAACGGCAGGGGACGGAACTGACGGTGATCGGTCCCGACCCCATGCCCGCACGGGTGTCAGGCGTGGCGCCCCGCAGTGCCGCGGCCGAGGCCGGATTGCGCGCGGGCGACGTGGTCCTGGCCATCGACGGCCGCCCCGTCACCCGCTTTACCCAGATGCGCGAGGCCGTCGAGGCGGCAAAAGGGGAACCGCTGGCCCTGCGCCTGTGGCGCCCGGGTGCGGGCGAACTGGACGTGACGCTGCGCCCCAAGCTGTCCGACCTGCCCGTGGCAGAAGGCGGGTTCGAACAGCGCTGGATGATCGGCGTCACCGGCGGCGACAGCTTTTTTGCCCCCGAGACCCGCCGCGCAGGTCCCCTGGAGGCGCTGGCCATTGGCGCGCGCCAGACCTGGGGGATCATCACCTCGTCCCTGACCGGGATATGGGCGATGATCTCGGGCCAGATCGGCACCTGCAACCTGGGCGGCGCGATCAGCATCGCCGAAAGCACCGGCCAGGCCGCCAGCGCGGGGGGCGCGAATTTCCTGTGGTGGATCGCGGTCCTGTCGGCGGCCATCGGGTTCCTGAACCTGCTGCCGATTCCCGTTCTGGATGGCGGGCACCTGATGTTCTATACCTACGAGGCAATCAGCGGGCGCCCGCCGTCGGACCGGGTGCTGAACCTGCTGACGACGCTTGGCATGGCGGCGGTGCTGACACTGATGGTTTTCGGGCTCACGAACGATCTTTTCTGCCCCTGAAGGTCGATGCGCTTTTGACAGCCCCCGCCTGTTGGGGCTAGAGAAAAAGGCAAAACGACAGGCCCGGCACGGGCGCACAGGCTGAAAAGAGGGGCTTTCGATGACACGGAAACTGGGCAAGGGCGCGGTTGCGCTGATGGCGGCCTTGGCGATCACCGGTCCGGCGGCCCTGGCGCCGCTTCCCGCCGCGGCACTGGTGTTCAACGAGATCCGCATCGAAGGCAACAGCCAGATCGAAGCGGGCACCATCCTGTCCTATCTGAACCTGCCGCGCGGCCAGGATGTCAGCCCCGGCCAGGTGAACGAGGCGCTGCAGCGCCTGCAGAACTCGGGCCTGTTCGAAACGGTCGAACTGGTGCCGCAGGGCGGGCAGCTGATCGTGCGGGTCAGCGAATACCCGACGATCAACCAGATCAGCTTTGAGGGCAACCGTCGCCTGGACGATTCCCGTTTGTCTGAAATTGTGCGCAGCCAGTCGCGCCGCGTTTATCAGCCCAGCCAGGCGATCCAGGACGCGCAGGCCATTGCCCAGACCTATGCCGCCGAAGGCCGGCTGGCCGCCCGCGTCGATCCGCGCATCATCCGCCGCAGCGGCAACCGCGTCGATCTGGTCTTCGAGATCCGTGAAGGCGCGGTGACCGAGATCGAGCGCATCAGCTTTACGGGCAACCGCGCCTTTTCCGACCGCCGGCTGCGGAACGTACTGGAAACCAAACAGGCGGGCATCCTGCGCACCTTCATCAGGCGCGACACCTTTGCGCCCGAACGGATCCCGCTGGACGAACGGCTGCTGACGGAATTCTACCGCTCGCAGGGCTATGCAGACTTTCGCGTGCAGGCCGTCGCCCCGGAAATCGCCCGACAGCGCGACGCCTTCTTCATCACCTTCAACATCGAGGAAGGACCGCGCTATCGTTTCGGCCGCGTCGAAACGGTGTCCGAGGTTCCCGGTGTGGATGCGGCGGCCTTTGGCGAACAGAACCGCGTCAACCGGGGCGATGTCTACAACCCGTCGGTTATCGACACGACCATCCGCAGGATGGAAACCGTGGCGATCCAGCAGGGCCTGAACTTCGTCAGCATCGAGCCGCGCGTTACCCGCAATCCGTCCAACCAGACGCTGGACGTCACCTTCGCCCTGACCCGAGGCGAGCGGATCTTTGTCGAGCGCATCGACATCGAGGGCAACACGACCACGCTGGACGAGGTGATCCGCCGCCAGTTCAACACGGTCGAGGGCGACCCGCTGAACCCGCGCGAGATCCGCAATTCCGCCGAGCGCATCCGCGCGCTTGGCTATTTCGCGGATGCGCAGGTCGAGACGCGGCAGGGCAGCAGCCCCGACCAGGTGATCGTCGGCGTCGCCGTCGAGGAACAGCCGACCGGCTCGCTGTCATTTGGCGCCTCCTATGGCGTCAGTTCGGGCGTGGGCTTCAATGCCTCGCTGACCGAACAGAATTTCCTGGGCCGGGGCCAGACCCTGGGCCTGCAGGTCTCGACCGCCAGCGGCGACCGCGCGGCAGGCATCACCTTTGTCGAGCCCTTCTTCCTGGGCCGCGACCTGCGCTTTGGGTTTTCCGCCAGCTACAACGAAACTGAAAGCCTCAACGCGGACTATGACACCCGCACGATCCGCATTCAGCCCTCGATCGAGTTTCCCTTGTCTGAAAACGGGCGGCTGGAGCTGCGCTATCGCCTGGCCGAGGACAAGCTGGACAACGTGACCGGGGACAGTTCGCAGCTGCTGATCGACGAAACCGGCACCCGCCTGACCTCGGCGCTTGGCTATACCTACAACTGGGATTCGCGCCGCACCGGCCTCGACCCGCTGACTGCCTATCGGCTGCGCTTCTCGCAGGACTTCGCCGGGGCCGGGGGCGACACAAAAACCGTGACCACGACCGCCTTGGCGGGCGTCGAAAGCACGGCTTGGCGCCCCGAGGTCACGCTGCGCGCCGAGGTCGAGGCGGGCGCGATCTATACCTATGGTGATTACTCCACCTGGATCCTCGACCGCTTCCGCACCGGCAACCGGATCCGCGGCTTTGAATCGAACGGTCTGGGTCCCCGCGACCTGGCGGCCACCAACGATGATGCACTTGGCGGCAACTATTACTGGGCCGCGCGGGCCGAAGCGCAGTTCCCCTTGGGGCTGCCCGAGGAATATGGCATTTCGGGCGGTCTTTTCGCCGATGCCGGATCGCTTTGGGGCTTGGACCGGACCGGCTATGTGACGGACGAATCACTCGTGACGATCGACGACGACATGTATGTCCGGGCCGCCGTCGGCGTGTCGATTTTCTGGACCACGCCCATCGGTCCGCTGCGCTTCAACTTCTCGAAGGCGGTGCGCAAGGAAGACTATGACCTGGATCAGAACTTCGACCTGACGATCCAGACGCGGTTCTGATGCGCTTGCAGCCCGGCATCCTGGCGCTTGCCATGCTGGCGGGGCTGGCAATTGGCGCGCAGGCCCAGGAAGCCCCGCCGCCCGAAGCTCTTGACCCCGAAATGCCGGCGGTCGAGCCGTTGCAGCCGCGCGATGCCCTGCCAAGCCGCACCATTCCCGCTGCCGATGCGGCGCAGGGGCAGGCGCCCGTCCTGACACTGGACCAGGACCTGCTTTACCTGGATTCGGCCTGGGGAAAGCGCGCCCAAGCCCGGCTTGAGGCGGAAGGCCAAGTCATCGCGGCCGAAAATGAACGCCTGACGCAGCTTCTGTCGGCCGAGGAGGCGCGCCTGACTAGCCAGCGTGCCGTTCTGCCGGCGGCCGAATTCCGGCGCTTGGCCGAGAATTTCGACCTGCGCGCCACCGAGGTCCGCCGCGAACGTGCGCAGGCGGTCCAGGCGCTGAATGCCTGGGCCGAGGCCGACCGCACCGCCTTTTTCCGCGCGGCGCTTCCGGTCATGGGCCAGGTCATGCAGGATCGTGGCGCGGTGGCCGTTCTGGACCGCCGGACGGTTTTTGTCTCGTTGGATGCCATTGACGTGACCGATGACCTGGTTACGGCCGTCAACAGGCGTCTTGGGGATGGCGAGGGTGCCGTGCCGCTGCCGCAGGCGGATAAGCCACAGGCGGAGGCGTCAGGGCAGGCGGGCGATCCGATGCCGGATCAGGTCGAATAGCCCGTCGCGGTCCACGTCCCCAAGAAACAGCGCATTGGGCGCGCGTCCGCTGACCCGCCACCAGTCCGCGACCGTCATGCCGGTCGTCCAGCGGCCTTGGGTTTCGATTTCGACGTTGATCTCGCGGCCTTGGAACAGGTCGGGCTGAAGCAGCCAGGCGATGGTGCAGGGATCGTGCAGGGGCGCGCCCAGGCTGCCGTATTTGGCAGTATCGAAGCGTTCGAAAAAATCCGTCCAGCCGGCGACGGCAGGTCCGCAGCGGCCGGGCAGGGCGCGCATTGCCTCGACCCATTCGCGCGAGGTCAGGGCCTTGTGGGTGACATCCAGCGGCATCACCACCAGGGGCACGCCCGACGCGAAGACCTCGGCCGCGGCCTCGGGATCGACATAGATGTTGAACTCGGCCGCGGGGGTGATGTTGCCGACCTCGAAATAGGCGCCGCCCATCAGCACGATCCGCTGGACGCGGGCGATGATGTCGGGCGCGCGGCGGAAGGCCTCGGCGATGTTGGTCAGCGGCCCGATTGGGACCAGTGTCACGCTGCCGGCCGGTTCGCGCCGCAGGGTGTCGATGATGAAGTCGACGCCGTGCTGCGCCTGCAGCGGCAGGGTCGGCACGGGCAGCTCGATCCCGTCCAGGCCGGTTTTGCCATGCACATGCTCGGCCGTCACCAGGTCGCGCGCCAGCGGCCGGTCGCAGCCGGCAAAGACCGGCACGTCGGTGCGGCCCGACAGTTCGATGATCTTGCGCGCGTTCACTTCGGTCAGCGCCAAAGGAACATTGCCCGCGACCGCAACCAAGCCCAGCACCTCCAGCTCGGGCGAGGCCAGCGCCAGCAGGATGGCCACGGCATCGTCCTGTCCGGGGTCGGTATCGATGATGATCTTCTGCGCCACGACGGATCTCCTGTCCCGGGGCGCGGATCATTGCCGCCCCATGAAAAAGGCGCAAGCCCCCGCCTGCGCCTTCTCTTTGCCAGTCATGTCATGGGGGCGGTGCCCCGCCGATCAGCCGTCGAAGTTGACGCGCTCGATCAGGTCCAGCGCCTTTGGGCGCAGGTCCGAAATCTCGGACAGGGGCAGGTCGTCGGGGGTGAACTCACCCCAGCTGGCGACCAGTTCGGACCGTTCCACGCCTTCCTTGATCGGGAATTCGTTGTTCGTTTCGGCATAGATGCGCTGCGCCTCGTCGCTGACCAGGAATTCCATCAGCTGCAGCGCGGCCTCGCGGTTGGGGGCTGCCTTGGTCATCGCCATGCCCGAGACGTTCACATGCGTGCCGCCATCCTCGAAGGTCGGAAAGACGATGCGGACCGACTCGGCCCATTCCTTCTGCTCGTCATCCTTCAGCATGGCACCCATATAGTAGGTGTTGCCCAGGCTGATGTCGCATTCGCCGGCCCAGATCGACTTGACCTGGTCGCGGTCGCCGCCTTCGGGCGACTTGGCCAGGTTCGACTTCAGGCCCTCCAGCCAGGCCAGCGTCTCCTCCTCACCGTGATGGGCCAGATAGGCGGCGGTCAGCGCGACGTTGTAGTCATTGGTGAAGGTGCGGGTGCAGAGCCGGCCCTTCCATTTCGGATCGGCCAGATCCTCGTAGGTGGTCACTTCGCCATCGGCCACCCGCTCATTATGGGCATAAACGATCCGGGCGCGGGTGGTCAGGCCGAACCACTGGTTGTCAGCGTCGCGCAGGCTCTCGGGCACCACGTCCAGCGCCTCGTCCTCGACCGGCTGCAGGACGCCGGCCTCCTTGACCTCACCCAGGCGCGCCACGTCCACGGTCAGCACCAGGTCGGCGGGCGAACGGTCGCCCTCGGCCTGCAGCCGCTCGACCATGCCCTTGTCCACGAAGGCCACGTTGACCTTGATGCCGGTTTCGGCGGTGAAGGCATCGACCAGGGGCTGGATCAGCTCGGGCTGGCGGTGCGAATAAACGTTCACCTCCTGGGCCAGGGCAGGCATCGCGGTGGCACCCAGCAACGAAGCGAGGATCAGGGGACGCATGTTGACTCCTTTGGTCAGAATTCGATGGTGTTGTGCCAATTCCGACCGAAGCTGTCAAGCAATGGGACGCATTGACCGCGGCGCGGCGGCGGGCTAGGGCGCGGGCATGGCACGCACACCCCTTTTGCAACTTTCCGAAATCTCGCTGACCTATGGCGGCGATCCCATCTTCGACGGCCTGTCGCTGAACGTCCAGCCGGGCGACCGGGTGGCGCTGGTCGGGCGCAACGGCTCGGGCAAATCGACGCTGATGAAGGTCATGGCCGGCCTGGTCGAAGTCGACCGGGGCGAGGTCGTGCTGTCGGCCGGCGTCTCGACCGGCTACATGGAGCAGGACCCCGACCTGTCGGGCTTCGCCACGCTTGGCGACTTTGCCCGTGACGGCCTGCCCGAAGGTGAAGGTTACCGCGTGGACATGGCGGCCGAGGGGCTGAAGTTCGACCCCGACCGGCCCGTGAACACCGCATCGGGCGGCGAGCGGCGGCGGGCGGCGCTGGCGCGGCTGCTGGCGCAGGCCCCGGAACTGATGCTGCTGGACGAGCCGACGAACCACCTGGACATCCAGGCGATCGGTTGGCTGGAGGAGCACCTGTCGCAGACCCGCGCCGGTTTCGTGCTGATCAGCCACGACCGCGCCTTCCTGCGCCGCCTGACGCGCGCCACGCTGTGGATCGACCGCGGCCAGGTCCGTCGGCAGGAGCGGGGCTTCGAAGGCTTCGAGGACTGGCGCGAGGCGACCTGGGCGGCCGAGGACGACGCCCGCCACAAGCTGGACCGCAAGATTAAGGCCGAGGCCCGGTGGGCAGTCGAGGGCATCAGCGCCCGGCGCAAGCGCAACCAGGGCCGCGTGCGCGCGCTGGCCGCCCTGCGGGCGGAGCGCAGCAGCCAGATCCGCCGCCAGGGCACGGCGGCCATGGCGCTGGATTCAGGCACCCAGTCCGGCAAGAAGGTCATTGAGGCCAAAGGCATTGCCAAGACCTTTGGCGAGCGTACCATCCTGCGTCCCTTCGACCTGCGCATCCAGCGCGGCGACCGCATCGCCTTTGTCGGTCCCAACGGCGCGGGCAAGACCACGCTGATCAAGATGCTGACCGGAGAGATCGCCCCCGACGAAGGCACGGTCACCATGGGCACCAACCTGGAGATCGCCGTCTTCGACCAGGCGCGTGCGGCGTTGAATCCCGACCAGACGCTGTGGGAATCGCTGACCGGCGATCCCGACATGCGCGTGTCGGGCCGGGCCGACCAGGTGATGGTGCGCGGCACACCCAAGCACGTCGTGGCCTATCTGAAGGATTTCCTGTTCGACGACGGGCAGGCGCGGGCGCCCGTGCGCAGCCTGTCTGGCGGTGAAAAGGCGCGTCTGCTGCTGGCGCGGCTGATGGCCAAGCCCTCGAACCTGCTGGTCATGGACGAACCCACGAACGACCTGGACGTGGAAACGCTGGACCTGCTTCAGGACCTGCTGGGCGAATATGACGGCACCGTGCTGCTGGTCAGTCACGATCGCGATTTCATTGACCGGGTGGCGGATACCACCGTCGCGATGGAGGGCGATGGCCGCGCCACCGTCTATGCCGGCGGGTGGAGCGATTATCAGGCGCAGCGCGGCGAGGTCGCGGCCGAGGAGGCGCAGGCCCCCGCCGCCCGTCCCGCGCAGGCGGGCGGGGACAAGCACAAAGGCGGCAAGTCCGGCCTGAGCTTCACCGAAAAGCACCGGCTGGACGAGCTGCCGGGCATCATCCAGCGCCTGGAGGCCGAGATCGCCAAGCTGTCTGAGTTCCTGGCCGACCCGAACCTGTTCCAGACCGCCCCGGCCAAGTTCCAGAAGGCCAGCCTGGCGCTCAGCGAACGCCAAGCGGCCTTGGCCGATGCCGAGGATGAGTGGCTGTCGCTGGAGGAAAAGGCTGCCGTCTAGGCGCTGTGGCGTTCGGAACGCGCGGCCGCGGCGAGCGCGCTGCGCAGCCAGTGATGCGCAAAGGCCAGCTTGGCGCGCACCGGCCCGGTCAGCACGAAGGGATAAAGGTCGCCGTTGTCCAGCGCACGGTTGATGTCGTTGACGGCGATGGCCACCTCGGACGCGATGCCCAGAAGGCGGACCGTGTCATCTTCGACATAGGGGTGATAGCCGTCCGGGACGCCCGCCATGGTCAGACCGGTGCTGACGAAGCTGTCGGTAAAATCGACCATGTGCAGCAGATGCGCGACGCTTTCGGCCCAGTCTTCGTGGGGGTGGGCTGCGGCATAGCGGGTGATGTAATCCTCTCCCGGATCGGGCAGATCGGCATAATAGCGTTTCAGCGCCTCGCCATAGGGTTCGCGCTCGTCGCCGAAGATGTCGCGGAAGGCGGGCAGGAAGCCGGGCAGGGCCGTCAGCCGGTCAAACAGGAAATGCGCCATTTCGTGCCGAAAATGACCGACCATCGACCGGTATTGCTCGCCCAGGTCAAGCTGCCGCTTCAGGCGGATCAGTTCGTCCGCCTCGGTGACGTTGATGGTGATCTCGCCCCCGGCATGGCCCATGATGACCCGCTGCGTGCGCCCGCCGGTATCTTCGGACAGCATCAGGAAGCGCGGTCGGGCCCCGGTATCGGCGCGGGTGAACCAGCCCCATTGCGCAAGGTTTGCCAGCACCCACCGCTTGCCCCGTTCGGCCCGCGCCAGCAGCCGCAGGTTGTCGCCCACATGCAGCACCGGCACGACCCGCGACATGGCGCAGGAGGCGCAGAAGGCACCCTGGCGCGGAGCGGTCCAGTTGCAGTCGATGCGCGCGCGATTGACGCATAGGAATGCGTCCACCACCATCGACTGCGTCTGCGGATCATAGGCCAACTGGGCCCCGCAGACGCAGGTCAGGTTGTGGAAATAGGCGCTTGTTCCGCAAAGCGGGCAGCTGAAGCGTTGCATTGCCGTAGGGTCCCGTGTCTGGCAGGGGACAAGCCCGCGACCGGCAGGGCGGTTCCCTGGCGTATGCTCCAAGGCTGGATGCTTGACTTGGCAGCCTTGATGCGCCATATGCGCCGAACCGGCAGGGCAACCGCCCTTGGCCGGTCGATTGTTTTCAATGACACCCGATCTGCGGGTGCGCTGTCCGAAGGCGGGGAAAGCCCCCGGAACACCGGCGCTGCCGGGGCCGCAGGACGCGGGTTATGAAGGATAAGAAGCGATGTTCGCGGTTCTGAAGACGGGCGGCAAGCAGTACAAGGTGCAGACGGGTGACGTTCTGCGCGTTGAAAAACTGAATGCCGCAGCTGGCGACAAAGTCCAGTTCAACGAGATTCTGATGGTGGGCGGCACCTTGGGTGCCCCGCTGGTCGGCGGAGCCTGCGTGCAGGCGGAAGTGATCGACCAGATCAAGGCCGACAAGGTCATCACCTATGTCAAGCGCCGCCGCAAGCACAGCTCGCAGCGCACGCGTGGCCACCGCCAGCAGCTGACGCTGCTGCGCGTGACCGACGTGCTGGAAAACGGCGCGGACAATACCGGCGTGAAGGCCGCAGTCGGCGCACGTGCGAAGACCCCGGCCCAAGACGCCGCTGAAGCCTAAGGAGAACGACCAATGGCACATAAAAAAGCAGGCGGTTCTTCCCGCAACGGTCGCGACAGCGCCGGTCGCCGTCTCGGCGTCAAGCTGTTCGGTGGCCAGGCCGCCATCGCGGGCAACATCATCGCACGTCAGCGCGGCACCACCTGGTGGCCGGGCGACAATGTCGGCATGGGCAAGGATCACACCCTGTTCGCGCTGACCGATGGTCACGTGACCTTCAAGAAGGGCCTGAAAGGGCGCACCTTTATTTCGGTGATTCCCGCCGCGCTCGAAGCAGCCGAGTAACCCAAGCGTAACATTTCGATGTTAATAAGGGGGGATCGGCGCAAGCCGGTCCCCCAAGCCGTTCATATCGTCATCTTTAGTTCTGGCCAGTTTCCGGGGGAGGGAACATGGTAATGTCTGCACCTTTGAGGGAGGGAAGCCGGTTGGATGACCTCAAGCCTGTCGATGCGGGGCTTCTGCATCAGACCGAGATCAGGACCGGCCGTTTCGTGCTGCGCCCGCTGCGGGCGTCGGACGCGGGAATGATCGCGCATTACACCGCCGACAAGCGCGTGGCCGAGGGAACCCGCGCCATCCCGCATCCGCTGCCGCGCGGCGCGTCCGAGGCTTTCGTGGCCCGCGCGCTGGCCGCCGACCGGACCGAGGATGTCTGGGCCATCGACGGCTCGCAGAACCGCCTGGCGGAACTGCTGGGCGTCGTCTCGCTGACCCGGATGGAAGGCGACCAGTCGGAACTGGGCTTCTGGATCGGCGCGGGATTCTGGAACACCGGCTTTGCCACCGAGGCCGTCGCGGCGCTGGTCGAGGCCAATCCGCATGGCGCCCGGACCCTGTTTGCCGAGGCGTTCCAGGACAATCCCGGCTCGGCCCGTGTGCTGACCAATTGCGGTTTTGTTTACTTGGGCGATGCTGAAAGCTGGTCGGTGGCCCGTGGCGCGCGTGTGCCCACTTGGACCTATCTGCGCAAGATGGTCTGATTTCCAAGAACAGGGGCGGCGGCAACGCCGCCCGCGTTCTGGGGTGGCCCCGGAACGGGATCGGCATGTCAGCCATTGCAATGACCGGATGCCGCCTTAAATCCTGCCCATGACACAGAACCTTCCCTATTCGCTTCTGGATCTGTCGCCGGTGCCCGAGGGCAGCACGGCGCAAGATGCCATCCGCAACACCATTGACCTTGCTCGGCATGCCGAAGGGTGGGGTTATCGCCGCTTTTGGCTGGCCGAGCATCACAACATGCCCGGCATCGCCAGCGCGGCCACAGCCGTTCTGATCGGACTGGTGGCGCAGGCCACGCAAACGATCCGCGTGGGTGCCGGCGGGATCATGCTGCCCAACCACGCCCCCCTGACCGTGGCCGAGGCCTTTGGCACGCTGGCTACGGTGTTTCCCGACCGGATCGACCTTGGACTGGGGCGGGCGCCCGGCGGCGACGGCGCAGTGATCCGCGCGCTGCGGCGCGATCCGATGGCCGACAGCTTTCCGCAGGACGTGGTCGAGCTGCTGGATTATCTGGGGCCTGAACGTCCCGGCGCCGCGGTCCGTGCCCTGCCGGGCGAGGGCACCAACCTGCCGATCTGGATCCTGGGCAGCAGCCTTTATGGCGCGCAGCTGGCAGCCCATCTTGGGCTCCCCTATGCCTTTGCCAGCCATTTCGCACCGGACGATTTGGACCGGGCGCTGACGCTTTACCGGACGCATTTCCGCCCCTCGCCGTGGGGGAAGGCGCCGCGCGCGATCATGGCGATCAATGTTTTCGCGGCCGACGACCCAGGGCAGGCTGCCTTTCTTCGCACGACGATGCAGCTGGCCTTTGCGCGCCTGCGGACGGGGATGCCGGGCAAGCTGCCGCGTCCTGTGGCCGATATTGACGCCGAGATCGGGGCGCAACTGCGGCAGGGCGTGGACCGTGCGCTGCGCATCAGCGCGGTAGGTGACCGGGCGCAGGTCCAGGATCAGCTGGCGCAGTTGGTGGGGACCTATCGGCCGGACGAAATCATCCTGACCGGGCAAATCCACGACCACACGGCGCGGCTGCGCAGCTTTGAACTGGCGGCCGAGGCGGCACAGGGACTTGTATTGGACACTGCCGCCTGAAAAGCCCTTACCCGCCAGAAAAAGGCCCCGCCGATCGCTCGGCGGGGCCTTTCTGTTATTTGCGTTCAGTGAAGGTCACTCGCGCTGACCCATGAACTGCAGCAGGAACATGAACAGGTTCAGGAAGTCGAGATAAAGCCGCAGCGCCCCCATGATCGCCGACTTGCCGATGAAGTCCGCATCCGAACCGGCCATCTGCAGGTACGTGTTCTTGATGTTCTGCGTGTCATAGGCGGTCAGACCCGCGAAGATCAGCACGCCCAGAACCGAAATCGCGAACTGCATGCCCGAGGATTGCAGAAAGATATTCACGATCGAGGCGACGATCAGGCCGATCACGCCCATGATCAGGAAGCTGCCCCACCCCGAGATGTCCTTCTTGGTGGTGTAGCCCCAGAGCGACAGGCCCGCGAAGGCAATCGCGGTCACCAGAAAGGTCTGCACGATCGAGGTGCCCGTATAGACCAGGAAGATCGAGCTGATCGACAGGCCCATCATCGCCGCGAAGCCGTAGAAGAGGCCGGTCGCGGCCGAAACGGACAGCCGGTTGATCGCCGCGCCGAAGGCAAAGACCATCAGCAGCGGCGCGAACATGATCACCCATTTGAGGGGCGAGGTGTAGATCGCGGCGCCAAGCGCGCTCAGTTGCCCGTCCGCCGTCACGGCGGCGGTCGAGATGCCATAGGCTGCCACGGCGGTTACACCCATGCCGACCGCCATCAGCCCATAAACCTTGTTCATGTAGGCCCGCAGGCCCTCGTCGACGACCGCCTGGCGGCTGCCGACGGCCTGCGTGGCGCGGTACGTGTTGTAATCTGCCATTGACGTCTCCCCATAAGACCGGCGGGGCATTGGCGCCCCGTTCCTTGCTGAATATCGTTCGAAGGCCAGAAATTTTCAATGGCGCGACTGCGTCAAATCAACGCAATTCACAGGGTAATGACGACCTTTCCGATGCTCCGCCGCTCTCTCAGCATGCGGTAGCCTTCGGCCACGCGGTCCAGCGGCAGAACCTCTCCGACATGCGGCTTCAGGCGGCCTTCCGTGAACATGCCGAACAGGCTGGTCATGCTGTCGCGCAGGGCCTGGGGGTCCAGCTTTCGGTAGCCGCCCCAGTAGAAGCCGTGGATGGCGATGTTCTTGACTAGCGCGTGGTTCAACGGCAGCGACGGAGGACGCCCGCCGGCAAAGCCGATGACCAGAAAGCGCCCGCCGGGCTTGAGCGCCCGGAAGGCGGCCTCGCCGGCGGTTTCTCCGACCGGGTCGTAAACCACGTCCGCACCGCCCAGATCGCGCAGCGCGCCCTTGAGGTCGGAACAGTCGGTGCTGTCGATGACCTCGTGCGCCCCGGCGGCGGTCACGCTGGCCAGCCGATCGGCGCCGCGTGCCACCCCGATCACGCGGGCGCCCATCGCGCGGCCGATCTCGACCGCGGTCAGGCCCACACCTCCGGCCGCGCCCAACACCACCAGCGTCTCGCCCGGTGCCAGGCCCGCGCGTCCCGCCAGCGCCAGGTGACTAGTACCATAAGCCACCTGAAAGCCTGCCGCCTGTTCAAAGCTCATGCCTTCGGGAAAGGGCTGGACGGCCCGTTCGGGCACGGCGACCACCTCGGTCATGGTGCCGGGCCATGACACCACGACGCGCATCCCCGGCGTCAAGCCGCTGCCCGACGGAGCCGCCAGCACCTCGCCCGCGCCCTCAAGCCCGGCGATGAAGGGGGGGTCTGCCGGCTCCTGATACTGGCCCTTGGCCTTCAGAAGGTCCGCGAAATTCAAGGCCGCCGCGCGCATGCGGACCAGCACCTGATCCTGGGCCGCGCGGGGTGCCTCGCTGCGGGTAATTTCGGGTTCGCCCCCAAGGGTCGGGATCAGGGCAGTTCGAATCACTTCGTTCATATTTTCTCCTGCGCTTTCGGGCCGAGGTTCGCATCTCTGCCGCGGCATTCCCACCGGCCCGTTCGGGAGGTGCAAGGACCTGTCTTTTTGGTCAGGAAACGGGGTGTTAACCAAGTTGACACTCGAAAATTGAGCCTTCCTGAGCTACTGCCTCTTTAGATTGCAAGAGGTTGGGTTATGAAACATAGTGTAGATGTTCACGTTGGTAAGCGTATCCGCCATCGTCGTTGGATGATTGGCATGACTCAACAGCAGCTGGCCGACAAGGTCGGGATCAAGTTCCAGCAAATCCAGAAATATGAAACCGGGATGAACCGCGTTTCGGCGTCGCGTTTGTGGGACATTGCCCGCGCTGTCGACGTGCCCGTCAGCTTCTTCTTCGAGGGGCTGCATGACGGGGAACTGCAAGCGGTGGTTGAAGGCGACATTTTCGCGGACAAGGAAGCCCTGCAGCTGGTGCGCGCATATTACGCGATGCCCGAAGCGCAGCGCCGCCAGATCTTTGAACTGGCGCGGGTCCTGTCCGACGCCGCTTGACTGCCCCGACCGCCAGAAGGCGGATAAGCTTGCTGTCGCCCCGCGCCGCATGACCGCGGGACGACAGCCCTGAATGGCCGCTGGCCCCCGAGCCGTGGACGGGTTACACCGTGCCCAACTCAGTTCCAGGGGGCCCTGATGCAGCACGCCTTGCCGATCGATGTGCAGACAGACGCACCGCAGATCATCCGCACCGCGCATTGCATGGCCGACGCCGCCCGCGCGGCGATCCTGCCGCTGTTCCGGCAGGCCGGGCTGATGACTGAAAACAAGCGACCGGAGGATTTCGATCCGGTGACCGAGGCGGACCGCGCCGCCGAACAGGCCATGCGTGCGGTTCTGGCCCGGATGCGTCCCCAGGATGCGATCCTGGGCGAAGAATTCGGCAGCCAGCCCGGCACCAGCGGGCTGACCTGGATTTTGGACCCCATTGACGGCACCCGCGCCTTTCTGTGCGGGGCGGCCAGCTGGGGGGTGCTGATCGGGCTTTCGGACGGGCTGGGGGTCCCTTACGGGCTGATCGACCAGCCCTATACCGGCGAACGGTTCGAAGGCGGGCTGGGGCAGGCCGTCCTGACGACTGCGCAGGGTACCCGGCGGCTGAGGGTGCGGACCGGCGTGACGCTGGATCAGGCAACGCTGCTGACGACCTTCCCCGAAATCGGATCCCCCGACGAAGGCGCAGCCTTTCGCCGCGTGGCGGACCGGGTTCGGCTGACGCGCTATGGGCTGGATTGCTATGCCTATGCGCTGCTGGCCTTGGGCCAGATCGATCTGGTGATCGAAGCCGGGCTGCAATCCTATGACATCGCCGGCCCCCTGGCCGTGGTCGAGGCCGCCGGCGGCATCGTCACCGACTGGCAGGGTGGTCCCGCTGCCCAAGGCGGGCAGGTGATTGCGGCCGCGTCTCGCGATCTGCACGCAGCGGCGCTGGCGCTGCTGAACGGCTGACAGGCCCCCTGACTGAACACCGACACGACCGACCCACAGGAAGGGCAGCATGGCCAACGACAAGAGCCCGCTCAGCACCGACACCTCCATCCAGGCCGAGCGCGAGGACGATTTCGAGCCGCGCCCCGAGCTTCTGGCCCGCATTGACGCCGCCATCGGTGAGGGCGACCAGGACCTGCTGAACACCCTGTTGGAGCCGATGCACGGTGCCGACATCGCCGACATCATCGAGCGGCTGACCCCGGCCCGCCGCCGCCAGTTCTTGCAGCTTTATTCCGGCGAGATTGACGGCGAGATCCTGTCCGAGATCGACGAGTCGATCCGCGAGGAGGTGCTGGAACTGCTGCCCCGCGACGTGCTGGCCGAGGCCGTGCGCGAGATGGACAGCGACGATGTCGTGGACCTGATCGAGGACCTGGACGAACCCGAACGCGCCGAGATCCTGGCCGCGCTGGACGACAGCGACCGCGCTGCCGTCCAGCAATCGCTGACCTATCCCGAGTACTCGGCCGGCCGCCTCATGCAGTCCGAGGTGGTGACCGCCCCCGAGCATTGGACCGTGGGCGAGACCATCGATTTCCTGCGCAACGAAGAATGGCTGCCCGAACAGTTCTATCACGTCATCCTGGTCGATCCGCGCCGCCACCCGATCGGCTATGTGACGCTTGGCCGGCTGCTGGCATCGCGCCGCGATGCCGCGCTGCGCGACCTGGCCGAAGACAGCTTCCGCACCATCAGCGCCCAGGCCGAGGAAGGCGATGTCGCCTATGTCTTCAACCAGTATCACCTGATCTCGGCCCCGGTGGTGGACGCCCATGACCGGCTGGTCGGCGTCATCACCATCGACGACGCCATGGCCGTCCTTGACGAGGAGCACGAGGAGGACATCCTGCGCCTGGCAGGGGTGAATGACGAAAGCCACGTGTCGGACGGGCCCTTCACCACCGCGCGCCAGCGCCTGCCCTGGCTGGTGATCAACCTGTTCACGGCCTCGCTGTCGGCCATCGTCATCAGCCGGTTCGAGGATACGATCACCGCGCTGGTGGCGCTGGCGGCGCTGATGCCCATCGTGGCCTCGACCGGAGGCATTGCCGGCACGCAGTCGCTGGCCGTCGCGGTCCGGGCGCTGGCCACGCGCGACTTGAACCGCTCGAACGCCCGGCGGGTGGTGATGCGCGAACTGGGGGCGGGCATCTTGAACGGTGTCGGGCTGGCGGTGATCCTGGGGCTGGCGGGGTCGCTGATCTTTGGCGACGTGCAGCTGGGCCTGGTCCTGGGCATGGCCATGGTCGTGAACCAGATCGTGGCGGCCCTGGGCGGGGTGCTGGTGCCGCTGACCCTGAACAAGCTGGGACTTGACCCGGCGCTGGCTTCGGGAACCTTCGTGACCACCATGACCGACGTCATGGGGTTTTTTGCCTTCCTGGGCCTTGCAACGGTGATCCTGATATGAGCGACGACAAGCAACGCCTGCGCGCGCAGGCCCTGGAGGCCCGTGCCGCGGGCGGCGATGCGGCCGCGCTGGACCGGCACCTGATCGCGGCCCTGGCACCCCATGCGGGCAAGGTCCTGTCCGGCTATTGGCCCATGCGCGGAGAGGCCGATCCCCGCCCCGCGATGGCCGCCCATCGGGGGCCGGTCTGCCTGCCGGTGGTGCCAGGACCGGCGCAGCCGCTGCTGTTCCGCAGCTGGCAGGGCGAAGATCTTGTTCCCGGTCCTTGGGGGACCCTGCATCCGGCCGATTCGGCACCTCTGGTGCTGCCCCAAGTGCTGATCGTGCCGCTGGCGGGGTTCGATGCACGGGGGAACCGACTTGGCTATGGCGGCGGCTATTACGACAGAACCTTGGAATTGTTGCGAAAATCCGGCCCCGTCACCGCCATAGGCCTGGCTTTTGCCTGCCAGCAGCTGCCTGCGATCCCCGCCGACCCCTATGACCAGCCCCTAGACCTGATCGTGACCGATGCCGGGGCGCTGCACCCGCTGCGCTGAAAGCCGCCGACTGTGGTGCATTTGCACCAGCTGTGCGCAACCTGAGGATGAGGGCGGGATAAGGCTGTGGACAACCTTTGAAACCCCCGGCGCAGGCAATTGAAAAGCCAAGAAAAAATCGAAAATCCGGCTGAATTTGATCGTTTTTCCTGCCAGGCATGTGCGCGAATCTGGGCGGGAACGGCGGGGCCGCCTGTCAACGGTCTTTCGCCCCTTCTATCCAAAAGAAACCTGTTGAAAGGCCGGGAAACTGGGGCCAGTTTGTAGGCCACAGCCAAAGCGGCACAAGATGTGGTGGGGGGGACGTCGCCTTCCACATCGCAAGACCCGGACGATCAGCCCTTGGGCGGCCCTGCCGCCCGACCCGCCTTCGCGAAAGGCCGGGGCAGGGTGTCCTGTCGCGCCGCCGGCACCGATGAGACAGGATGGGGCAGGCATGCAGATCGAACGACGCTTTACCACCGAAGCCGGCGGAGCCTATGGCGAGATCCGCTTTACCACCACCACCAGCGAGATCCGCAATCCCGACGGCACGATCGTCTTCCGCAATGACCAGGTCGAGGTGCCGGAGGGCTGGAGCCAGGTCGCCAGCGACGTGATCGCGCAGAAATACTTTCGCAAGGCCGGCGTTCCGGCGCGGCTGAAGCGCGTGCGCGAAAAGAACGTGCCCGAGTTCCTGTGGCGCAGCATCTCAGATGAGGCGGCCCTGGCCGAACTGCCCCAGGACCAGCGTTTTGGCGGCGAAACCAGCGCCGCGCAGGTCTTTGACCGGATGGCCGGGGCCTGGACCTACTGGGGCTGGAAGGGCGGCTATTTCAGCACCGAGGCCGATGCCCGCGCCTATCACGACGAGATGCGCTTCATGCTGGCCCGCCAGATGGCGGCGCCGAACAGCCCGCAATGGTTCAACACGGGCCTGCATTGGGCCTATGGCATCGACGGTCCCAGCCAGGGGCATTTCTATGTCGACCACCGGACCGGCAAGCTGGTCAAGTCCGACAGCGCCTATGAACATCCCCAGCCCCATGCCTGCTTCATCCAGTCGGTCAGCGACGACCTGGTGAACGAAGGCGGCATCATGGACCTGTGGGTCCGCGAGGCGCGCCTGTTCAAGTATGGCAGCGGCACCGGCACCAATTTCTCAAGCCTGCGCGGCGAGGGCGAGCGGCTGTCGGGCGGCGGCAAGTCCAGTGGCCTGATGGGGTTCTTGAAGATCGGCGACCGCGCGGCGGGCGCGATCAAGTCGGGCGGCACCACGCGGCGCGCGGCCAAGATGGTGATCTGCGACATGGATCACCCCGACATCGAGGCTTTCGTAAACTGGAAGGTAATCGAGGAGCAGAAGGTCGCTAGCCTGGTTGCCGGCTCGAAGATGCATGAACGGCAGCTGAACGAGATCTTTGCCGCCATCAAGGCCTGGGACGGCAGCATGGCCGAGGCGACCGATCCGGCCGTAAACGACGGGCTGAAGACCGCGATCCGCGCCGCCAAGCGCGCGATGATCCCGGAAACCTATGTGAACCGGGTGCTGCAATACGCACGTCAGGGCTTCGACAGCATCGAATTCCCCACCTATGATACGGATTGGGACAGCGAAGCCTATGTCAGCGTCTCGGGGCAGAACTCGAATAACTCGGTCCGGGTGACAGATGCCTTTCTGCGCGCCGTGCGCGAGGATGCGCCTTGGGAGCTGATCCGCCGCACCGACGGCAAGGTGGCCAAGACCGTCAGCGCGCGCGAACTGTGGGACCAGATCGGCCATGCGGCCTGGGCCTGCGCCGATCCCGGCATCCAGTTCCACGACACGGTCAACGCCTGGCACACCTGCCCGGAAGACGGCGCGATCCGCGGGTCGAACCCGTGCAGCGAATACATGTTCCTGGACGACACGGCCTGCAACCTGGCGTCGATGAACCTGCTGACCTTCTGGACCGGCGACCGGTTTGACGCCGATGCCTATGTCCATGCCACGCGACTGTGGACCGTCACGTTGGAGATCAGCGTGCTGATGGCGCAGTTCCCCAGCCCACAGATTGCGCAGCGCAGCTATGATTTCCGCACGCTTGGCCTCGGCTATGCCAATATCGGCGGCCTCTTGATGAACATGGGACAGGGTTACGACAGCGACCAGGGGCGGGCGCTGTGCGGCGCGCTGTCGGCGATCATGACCGGCGTCGCCTATGCGACCTCGGCCCGGATGGCGGCGGAACTGGGCGCCTTCCCGGGCTATGCCCGGAACCGGGACCACATGCTGCGGGTGATCCGCAACCATCGCGCCGCCGCCCAGGGGACGGGCGCCTATGAGGGCGTCAACGTGGCCCCCGTGGCGCTGGACGCCGCGAACTGCGCCGACCCGTCGCTGGTCGCCCTGGCCCGCACGGCTTGGGACGAGGCGCTGGCCCTGGGCGAACAGCACGGCTATCGCAACGCCCAGACCACGGTCATCGCGCCCACCGGCACGATCGGCCTGGTGATGGATTGCGACACGACCGGGATCGAACCCGACTTCGCCCTGGTCAAGTTCAAGAAGCTGGCGGGCGGCGGCTATTTCAAGATCATCAACCAGTCGGTTCCGGCTGCGCTTGAGGTGCTGGGCTACTCCAGTTCCCAGATCGAGGAAATCATCGGCCACGCCGTCGGTCACGCCACGCTTGGCAATTGCCCGGCCATCAACCACGCATCGCTGGCTGGCCACGGTTTCGGCGCGCGCGAGATCGAAAAGGTCGAGGCCGCCCTGGCCAGCGCCTTCGACATCCGCTTCGTCTTCAACCAGTGGACCCTGGGCGAGGATTTCTGCCGCGGCACCCTTGGCATCCCGGCGGACAAGCTGGCCGACCCGACCTTTGACCTCTTGCGCCACCTGGGCTTCACCCGTGCCCAGATCGAGGCTGCCAATGACCATGTCTGCGGCACCATGACCCTGGAAGGTGCGCCGCATCTGAAAGCCGAACATCTGGCGGTCTTCGACTGCGCCAATGCCTGCGGCAAGAAGGGGCGCCGCTATCTGTCAGTGGACAGCCACATCCGCATGATGGCGGCGGCGCAAAGCTTTATTTCGGGCGCGATCAGCAAGACGATCAACATGCCCAACAGCGCCACCATCGAGGATGCGCTGGCGGCCTATGAGCTGAGCCACAGCCTGGGGATCAAGGCCAACGCGCTTTACCGTGACGGGTCGAAGCTGTCGCAACCCTTGGCCAGCGCGCTGGTCGAGGATGACGAGGAGGCCGAGGAGATCCTGGCCACCGGCAGCAACCACGAAAAGGCCACCGTCCTGGCCGAGAAGATCATCGAGCGGATCATCGTCAAGGAGATCGTGCGCAGCAATCGCGAAAAGCTGCCGCAGCGGCGCAAGGGCTATACCCAGAAGGCCATCGTCGGCGGGCACAAGGTCTATCTGCGCACCGGCGAATACGACGACGGCAAGCTGGGCGAAATCTTCATCGACATGCACAAGGAAGGCGCGGGCTTCCGGGCGATGATGAACAACTTTGCCATCGCCGTCTCGGTCGGCCTGCAATACGGCGTGCCGCTGGAGGAGTTCGTGGACGCCTTCACCTTCACCCGCTTCGAGCCGGCGGGCATGGTGCAGGGCAATGACAGCATCAAGAACGCGACCTCGATCCTGGACTATGTCTTCCGCGAACTGGCGGTCAGCTATCTGGACCGGACCGACCTGGCGCATGTGAAGCCCGAAGGTGCGCGCTTTGACGACATGGGCGGCGGCGAGGGCGAGGGCCGCGACACCACCCCTGTCACCGAACAGACCGAGCTGAAGTCGCTGACCATGCTGAAGCAGATCAGCAGCGCCGGCTATCTGCGCAAGCGCCTGCCGCAGGAGCTGATGGTTCTGCAGGGCGGCGTTTCGACCGCTGCCGTGGTAACGGGCATGGGGGACACTGGTGCCGCGGTTCAGGCCGGCGGGCTGGATGCCCGCGCCAAGGCCCGGATGCAGGGATACGAGGGTGATCCCTGCGGCGAATGCGGCAACTATACCCTGGTCCGCAACGGGACCTGCATGAAGTGCAACACCTGCGGCTCGACCAGCGGGTGCAGCTGAAGAGGGATCGGGCGCGGACCGCCGGAAGGCCGGCCGCGCCCGATCCGAATGACGCGCAACCCCGACCGGCCAGGCAACCTGTCGCAGCAGAAAGCGCGCAAAAGACGCGCAAGACCTTTCCCCCATGCGCCCCGCGCACGGGGGTTTTTGATGGTTCGCACGCCGCCCGCAGCCGATTGACAACAACCGCGGAAAACGCGCATGGGCGCGGCACAGGCCGCTTGACGGGCGTCCGGCTTGCGCCTTGACTGGCAACCGACAGGCGATTGGTGCAAAGCCTTCGCAGCAGGGCAGCGGCGCGGGACGCCAGGGATGTTTATCATGACCAAGATCACACCGGTTCTGATGGCGGGCGGGTCGGGCACGCGGCTGTGGCCCGTGTCGCGCAAAAGCTTTCCCAAGCAGTTCGCCCCCCTGATCGGGGACGAGACGCTGTTCCAGGCCTCGGCCCGGCGCCTGTCGGGGCCGGGCTTCGCCGCGCCGGTGGTGATGACCAATTCCGATTTCCGCTTCATCGTGGCCGAGCAGCTGGAACAGGTGGGCATCACCCCCGGCGCCATCGTCATTGAACCCTCGGGGCGCAACACCGCCCCCGCGATCCTGGCCGCAGCGCTGATGGTGGCGGCCGAGGATCCCGACCGGCTGGTGCTGGTCGCGCCGTCGGACCACGTGATCCCCGATGCCGATGCCTTCGCGGCGGCCGTCGCCCAGGGCGCGGAGGCCGCGGCGCAGGGGCGGATCGTGACCTTCGGCATCACCCCCGACCGCCCCGAAACCGGCTATGGCTATCTGGAACTGGCCACCCAAGGGGCGGGGCCGCAGCCCTTGGCACGCTTTGTGGAAAAGCCCGATGCCGCCCATGCCGCCCAGATGCTGGCAGCCGGCAATTTCCTCTGGAATGCGGGGATCTTCCTCTTCAGCGCCCGCGTGATGATCGACGCCTTCCGCCGCCATGCCCCTGCCTATCTGGAGCCGGTGCAGCAGGCGGTCGATGACGCGCTGCCCGACCTGGGCTTCCTGCGCCTGGCCCGCGCGCCGTGGGAGGCGCTGGAGGACAATTCCATCGACTATGCGGTGATGGAAAAGGCCGACAACCTGACCGTTGTGCGCTTTTCCGGCCGCTGGTCGGACCTGGGGGGCTGGGACGCCGTCTGGCGCGAGGCGCTGGGGCAGGCGGCCTCGGACCAGGGGGTCGTGACCGATGCCCATTCGACTGCCATCGACTGCCGGAACGTGCTGCTGCGGTCGGACAGCGACGACCTGGAGGTCGTGGGCATCGGCCTGACCGACATGATGGTGGTGGCCACCTCGGACGCGGTGCTGGTGGCCGACCGGTCGCGGGCGCAGGACGTGCGCCAGGCGGTCGCGGCCCTGAAGTCCAAGCGCCGCAAGCAGGCCGAGGCCTTTCCCCGCGACCACCGCCCCTGGGGCTGGTTCGAGACGCTGGCCCTGGCCGACCGCTTCCAGGTCAAGCGCATCGTGGTGAAACCCGGCGCGGCCCTGTCGCTGCAGAGCCATGTGCACCGGTCGGAACACTGGATCGTGGTGTCGGGCACGGCGCGGGTGACGGTGGATGACACGGTGACGCTGGTGACGGAGAACCAGTCGATCTACGTGCCCCTGGGCGCCGTCCACCGGATGGAGAACCCCGGCAAGGTGCCGATGGTCCTGATCGAGGTCCAGACCGGCAGCTACCTGGGCGAGGACGACATCATCCGCTACGAGGATGTCTATTCCCGCAGCAGCGCCGATTGACGCAAGGCCGACCTACATGGTTTCGCGGATCTGCGCGATTGTGGCGGCCACACCGGCCCGCGGCACACCGCGCAGCATCTGATCGCCGATGATGAAGGTGGGGGTTCCCTGGATCGACATGCTTTCGCCCAGCTGGTGGTTCTTGTCCAGCACCTGGGTGACGCTGTCGGTATTCATGCGCGCCAGAACCTCGTCGGCATCGACGCCGATTTCCTCGGCAATTTCGCGGAGCGCCTCGGGCGAGGCGGGTGCGCGCAGCGCCATCAGGGCGTCATGCGCCGCAACATAGGCGTCGTCGCCGCCCACCTGCAGGACCGAAATCGCAAAGCGGCTGGACATCTCGCTGTCTTCGCCAAGGATCGGAAATTCCTTCAGGATCAGCTTGATGTTGCCATCTTCCTCGACGGCGTCATGGACCTCCTGGTTGAACTGCCGGCAGACGCCGCAGCGATAGTCGATGAACTCGACCATGGTCAGGTCGCCGTCCGGATTGCCGCCGACCCAGCTGTGACCGTCCTCGAAGATGGCCGCGCGATGGGCGGCCACCAGCTCCAGGTCGCTGCGGGTCGCCGCCTCGGCCTGGCGCGTTTCCAGAACATTGATCGACTCGATCAGGACCTGCGGGTTTTCCATCAGGTAATCGCGCACCGCCTGCCCGAAGGCCGCTTTTTCGTCCTGGGTCATGGCTGAGATGTCAAAGGCCAGGGCGGGGCTGGCAAGGGCAGTGGTCGCGCCCAGAAAAAGCGCAGCGATCAGGCGTGTCATGGGGAACCCTTCGTTTTCTTGCGCAGCAGCTTGGACCGCAGTGGGGGGATTGGCAAGAACGGGCTGTGGGCGGCCGCGTCACGGGCGCGTGACGCCGGGCCGCAGAAAAGAACGGCCGCGATCCGGCCAAAGAACTGGAGCGTGTCCGCAGACCGCGCTATCACCATCACAAAAAAGAGGCACGAGCGATGCGAAATTCCCTGCGCGGACAGGTTGACCCGTTCATCGTGATGGACGTGATGGAGGCAGCGGCCCGGGCCGAGGCGGCGGGGCGGCACATCATCCACATGGAGGTCGGCCAGCCGGGCACCCCCGCACCCGAAGGCGCCCGCCGCGCCCTGGCCAACGCGCTGGCGCAGCCGCTTGGCTATACCGTCGCCCTGGGCCTGCCGGCCCTGCGGCAGGGCATCGCCGATCTTTACCGACGCTGGTACGGGGTGGATCTGGACCCGGCACGGGTGGTCGTCACGCCTGGCAGCAGCGGCGCCTTCATCCTGGCGTTTTCGGCGCTGTTCGACGCCGGCGACCGGGTGGCGATGGGTTTTCCGGGCTATCCCAGCTATCGTCAGATCCTGCGTGCCATGTCGCTGGAGCCGGTGGGCATCCTGACACGGCCCGAAGACCGTTATCAGCCGCGCCCGCAGGATCTGCCCGAGGCGCAGGGCCTGATCCTGGCATCGCCCGGCAATCCGTCGGGAACCGTCCTGACGGTGCCGGAACTGGCGGCGCTGACCGAGGCCGCAGCGGCGCGGGGCATGTCGGTCATCTCGGACGAGATCTATCATGGCCTGGGCTATGGCCAGCGCTGCCATTCCGCGCTTGAGGTGACGGATGAGGTTGTTGTCATAAACTCCTTCAGCAAATACTTTTCCATGACCGGCTGGCGCGTCGGCTGGATGGTGGTCCCGCCCGACATGATCCGCACGGTCGAACGTCTGGCCCAGAACCTGTTCATCTGCCCGCCGCACGCCAGTCAGGTCGCGGCGCTGGCCGCGCTGGACTGCATCCCCGAGGCCGAGGCGAATTTGGCCGCCTATGCCGAAAACCGCCGCCTGATGCTGGAGGGGCTGCCGCGCGCGGGCTTTGACCGGATCGCCCCGCCCGAGGGGGCATTCTACATCTATGCCGATGTATCGCACCTGACGGATGACTCGATCGCCTTTGCGGCCGAGATCCTGGAGAAGGCGGGCGTCGCGGTCACGCCCGGGCTGGATTTCGACCCCCTGCGCGGTCATCAGACGCTGCGTTTTTCATATGCCCGTGCGACGGCCGACATCGCCGAAGGACTGCGTCGGCTGACCGCCTTCATGGACGGCAGATGAGGCCCCTGGCGCTGATCCTGATCCTGCTGTCGCTCTGGGTTTCGCAGCCGGTGGCGGCGCAGCAGCCGGCGCGGGTCGATCTTGGCGCCTCGGCCGTGGTCAATGCCGACACGCGCTGGTGGCAGCGGCTTTTCGGACCCGCGCCGCTGGAACTGCGGCTGGCGCTGGACCGGCCGGTTCCCTATCGGGTTTTCCTGGTGGGCGACCCCGCGCGGCTGGTGATCGACCTGAAGGATGTGGATCTGGCGGGCATCAGCCCCGCGCAGCTGTTCGGCGAGGATCTGCTGCCCGCGATCCGGTGGGGCAGCCACAAGGGCGGCTGGTCGCGCGTGGTGCTGGAACTGCCCGGTCCTTATCACGTGATGCGGGCGGGGATGGACACCCGCGGCGCCGCGGCGCGTCTGCGGGTGACGCTGGCACCGGTCGCGCCCGACGATTTCGCGCCCCGCCCTTCGGCCGCAGCGGCGCTGCGCGACCTGCCCGATCCGGCGGAGCTGCCCGAAGGTCCGGCGCGCGCCGAGGGGCTGGTCGTGATGCTGGACCCCGGGCATGGCGGCTTTGATCCCGGCGCCCAGGCCGGCGCGGAAACCGAGGCGCAGCTGGTCCTGACCTTCGCGCTGGAGCTGCGTGACGCGCTGGAGGCGCGGGGGGCGACCGTTGCGATGACCCGCGACACCGACGTCTATGTGCGCCTGGAACAGCGCATGACCGCGGCGCGGCAATCGGGCGCGCAGTTGCTGCTGTCGCTGCATGCCGATGCGCTGCCGCAGGGGCAGGCGGCGGGGGCGACGGTCTATGTGTGGAACTCGGCCTCGGATGACCAGGCGGCGCGGCAACTGACCATGCGGCACCAGCGCGACGACCTGCTGGTGGGCACCGACCTGTCGGGGCAGGACGACGCGCTGGCCATGGCGCTGATGAGCTTTGCCCGCACCGACACCCAACCCCGGTCCGAAAGCTTTGCGCGGCTTCTGACCTCGCGCATGGCGCTGATGGGGATCGGCCTGCACGGCCGTCCTGTCCAGGGGGCCGCGTTTTCGGTCCTGAAATCGCCCGACATCGCCTCGGCCCTTTTGGAGTTGGGGTTCATTTCGGATCAGAACGACCTTGCGAACCTGACCGATCCCGAATGGCGCGCCCGCATGGTGCAGGCGGTTGCCGATGCGACGACCGGCTGGTGGAACGACGAACAGGCGCGGGCGGGGCTGCTGCGGCGCTGACCCGGCCAGTGTTGTTTTGACCGCACTTGGGAGGGGCGCTATAGCGGGACCAAGACTTCGAGAGGCGAATTTCCGTGTTGCGACCCATCCTGTCTTTCTTCGGAGCGATCTTTTCCTGGTTCGTGACCGCCAGCTTTTTCATCGCGCTGACCGTTGGCGGGATCTTCTGGGTCTATTCCCGCGACCTGCCCAGCCACGAAATGCTGGCCCAGTATTCGCCCAAGACGATCAGCCGCATCTATTCCTCCGAAGGCCAGCTGATCGACGAATTCGCCGAGGAGCGGCGCATCTTCGTGCCCATCGACGAGGTTCCCGACCTGATCAAGCAAGCCTTCATCAGCGCCGAGGACAAGAACTTCTACAGCCACCCGGGCTATGACCTGCGGGGCATCCTGGGGGCGGGGTATCAGGCGGTGGTTAGCCGCGGGTCCAGTGTGCGGGGCGCCTCGACCATCACCCAGCAGGTGATGAAGAACTTTTTGCTGTCCAGCGACCGCAGCGTGGAACGCAAGGTCAAGGAGCTGATCCTGGCGGCGCGGCTGGAACGGTCGCTGTCCAAGGAGCAGATCCTGGAACTGTACCTGAACGAGATCTTCCTGGGGCAGAACAGTTTCGGCGTGGCGGCGGCGGCCCAGACCTATTTCAACAAGTCCCTGTCTGAACTGGCCCCGCACGAGGCCGCGATGCTGGCCGCCCTGCCACAGGCGCCCGGTCGCTATCACCCCGTCCGCGCCAAGGACCGCGTGACGGAGCGGCGCAATTACGTGCTGCGCGAGATGTGGCAGAACGGCTTCATCGACCAGGCCACCTATGAATCCGAAGCCAAGCTGCCGCTGCGCTCGGTCCAGAACGGCGATTTTTCGGGTTTCCAGCAGCAGATGCCGGCGCGCGACTATTTCACCGACGAAATCCGCCGCCAGCTGAGCCGCGAGTTCGGTCAGGATGAGTTCTTCGGCGGCGGCCTGACGATCCGCGCGACCGTGGACCCCGACCTGCAGGCCGAGGCGGCAAAGGCGCTGCAGGAGGCGCTGGAGCAGTATGACCGGGGCCGGGGCGTCTGGCGCGGCACCGGAGAAACCGTGCCGCCCGAGGCGCTGCGCGATGAGGCCGCCTGGCGCGGCGCGCTGTGGGACCTGCGCCTGCCGCGCGACATCCCCGGCTGGCGTCCCGCCGTGGTGCTGGAACTGGCGGGGGGCGACGCCCGCATCGGCATCGAGGGGATCGAGGAGGATGCCGACGGCCACTGGATCCCTGCGGCGGATGTGCAATGGGCGCGCAGGCTGGACCGAGAGAGCGGCCGATTGGAACCTGCGGCCAAGGTCGCGGGCGACCTGGTCCGGCCCGGCGAGGTGGTGCTGGTGCGCCCGATGACCAGCGACAGCGACGGCAGCTTCATTCGCTGGACCCTGCGGCAGGTCCCCGAGGTGCAGGGCGGCTTCATGGCGATGGACGTGAACACCGGGCGCGTCCTGGCGATGCAGGGCGGATTTTCCTATCAGTCCTCGGTCTTCAACCGCGCCACGCAGGCGCAGCGGCAGCCGGGGTCCAGCTTCAAGCCCTTTGTCTATGCCGCGGCGCTGGACAACAATTATACGCCAGCCACCATCGTCGTGGACGAGCCGATCCGCATCAACACGCCCCAAGGGCTGTGGGAGCCCAAGAACAGTTCCGGGCGCCATTACGGGCCCACGCCGCTGCGCACCGGGATCGAGCAGTCGCGCAACCTGATGACGATTCGCATCGCAGACGACATCGGCATGGACCAGGTCGCCCGCTATGCCGAGGAATTCGGCGTCTATGACAAGCTGGAGCCGTTCTTGGCCAATGCGCTTGGCGCGCAGGAGACGACGCTGTTCAAGATGGTCGCGGCCTATGCGATGTTCGCCAATGGCGGAGAGCGGGTGGAACCGACGCTGGTCGACCGCGTGCAGGACCGTCGCGGGCGCACCGTCTATCGCCATGACCAGCGCGTGTGCCAGACCTGCGGGTTGCAGGCGCTGCCGGTGGGGCAGGGGCCGGTCATCGACAGCAACCGCGAACGGGTGATGGACGCGGTGACGGCCTATCAGCTGACCTCGATGCTGGAGGGTGCGGTCGAGCATGGATCGGGCAGCGGCGTGGACCTGCCGGTGCCGATCGCAGGCAAGACGGGGACCACCAACGATGCCAAGGACGTCTGGTTCATCGGCTATTCCAGCAACATCGTGGCGGGATGCTACCTGGGCTATGACCAGCCGCGGTCCTTGGGCGAACGCGCCTATGGCGGTACGCTGTGCGTGCCGGTCTTCAACGCCTTCATGCGTGAGGCGGTGGCCCAGTATGGCGGCACCGAGTTCAAGGTTCCGCCGGGCGGCTACTGGGTCAAGATCGACCGCATCACAGGACAGCGCCTGCCCGACGACGCGACGGGGCCGAACGTGATCTCGGAATACTTCCGCGAGGGCATGGACCCCGATTGGCTGGCGCCCTATGTCGTTTCGGGCTTTGGCGACGAAGTGGTGATCCTGCCGTGGGAGGCGGGGGCCGACGCGGGCCGGGGCCAGGCGGTGACCACCTCGACCGGTGAAAGGCGGGTGATACCCAAGCGCAGCGATTTCGGCACGATGTCTTCGGGCGGTCTGTACTGACACGGGATGGACCATTTGCGTCCCGCGACGGCGGGGGGCTGGCCGCCCCCCGCACCCCCCGCCGTCGTGCGGATCGCGAACGAGTCCCCTCAGTCGCGGGGTGAAGGGTCGTCCTGCGACAGCTGCGGCTCGACCACATTGCGGATGAGGCCGAGGACCAGCAGCCCGAAGACCGCGGCAACGGCGGCCAGTGTGCCATTGCCGGTCCCGCAGGCAAGGCCGATGGCGCCGGCCAGCCACATCGATGCCCCGGTCGTGATGCCGCGCACCGTTGCCCCCTTGGTGATGATCGAGCCGGCAGCCAGGAAGGCCACGCCCGCCGTGACCGCCTGGATCAGGCGCAGCGGGTCGATCTGCAGGCTGGCGTCTTGGTCGGCGCGCATATGCGTCAGCTCGGTCGCGATCACCGTGAACAGCGCGGCCGCCATCGAGATCAGCATATGCGTCCTGAGCCCTGCCGCACGGGACGACCGTTCGCGTTCCCACCCGATGGCGGCACCCAGGATCAAGGCCAGCAGCAGCCGCAGGGTGGCGACGGACAGTTCCATGCTTTGCAGGGGCCGGAAGGTCGCCTGGATCAATTCGGACATCGGAACCTTCTTTCGTGCAGCACGCATCCTGTGGCGGAACGTGCGCGGCGGCCACAGGGTTGCGCCGGTCTTGCCCAAGGGCGCGGGCCGCGTTATCACCCCGGACCTGACGCCTGACCGAAGGAACCCGCCCATGCGCGCCGAGACGCAGTCCACCATCGAGGCCATCCGCCGCTCGCTGACCCTGCTGGGTCAACGCCTGGACTGGCAGACCGCGCCGCATCGCCTGGAAGAGATGAACGCCATGATCGAGGATGGCGACCTGTGGTCCGACCCCGCCCGCGCGCAGAAGCTGATGCGCGACCGGCAATCCCTGTCGGACGCGATCGATACCTATCGCCGGATCGAGGGCGACCTGTCGGCCAATGCCGAAATGGTCGAACTGGCCGAGGCCGAGGGCGACCCCGACCTGGTGGCCGAGGCCGAAGCCAACCTGAAGGACTTGGCCAAGATGGCCGCCCAGAAGGAGCTGGAGGCCCTGCTGAACGGCGAGGCGGATGCCAACGACACCTTCCTGGAGATCAACGCGGGCGCTGGCGGCACCGAAAGCTGCGACTGGGCGTCGATGCTGGCGCGGATGTATGTGCGGTGGGCCGAAAAGAAGGGCTATGAGGTCGAGCTGCTGTCCGAAACCGGCGGTGACGAGGCCGGCATCCGCAGCGCCGCTTACAAGATCACCGGGCACAACGCCTATGGCTGGCTGAAGTCGGAATCGGGTGTGCACCGCCTGGTCCGCATCAGCCCCTATGACAGCGCGGCGCGGCGGCATACCTCGTTCAGCAGCGTCTGGGTCTATCCGGTCGTGGACGAGAACATCGAGATCGACATTCCCGACCGCGACATCCGCATCGACACCTATCGGTCGTCGGGCGCGGGCGGTCAGCACGTGAACACCACCGACTCGGCCGTGCGGATCACCCACCTGCCCACGAATATCGTGGTGACCAGTTCGGAAAAGTCACAGCACCAGAACCGCGCCAACGCCATGGCCGCGCTGAAGGCGCGCCTGTACCAGATGGAGCTGGACCGCCGCAACGCCGAGGTGAACGCCCAGCACGCCGCCAAGGGCGATGCGGGCTGGGGCAACCAGATCCGGTCCTATGTCCTGCACCCCTATCAGATGGTGAAGGACCTGCGCACCAGCGAGGAAACCAGCGACACGCAGGGCGTGCTGGACGGCGACCTGGACCGCTTCATGGCCGCCACCCTGGCGCTGGACGTCGCGGGCAAGAGCCGCGCCGAGGCCAACGCCGAGGACTGAGGCGCCGCGGCGCGGCATCGCCTTGCGGCTTGCCTTGTGGGCGCAGGGTTTTATCCTGCTGCAGGTGCAAAGCGTAGGGGTCGCCGGCAATGAGGGACAAGAGCATCAACCTTGGGCTGCAGGGCGGCGGCGCGCATGGCGCCTTTACCTGGGGCGTGCTGGATCGTCTGCTGGACGAGCGCTGGTTGCAGGTCGCGGCCATCAGCGGGACCTCGGCGGGCGCGCTGAACGGAGCCGCGCTGAAAGCGGGGCTGGCGACCGGTGCCGGACCGGCGGGACGACACGCGGCGCGTGAAAATCTGGATGCGCTCTGGTCCGGAATCGGCGCGATGAGCGACAACCGCGTGGTGCGCTGGCTGCAGTCGCTGATGCCCATGCCGCGCGGCTTCCAGCGCCTGACCGAGATGGTGTCGCCGGCCGCTTGGCTGGACAACCTGACCCGGCTGTTCAGCCCCTATGACTATGGCCCCTTCTACGTGAACCCGCTTGGCCAGCTCTTGCGCGACCTGCCGCATGCGGATTTCGCCTGCGACGGGGGCCCGGCGCTGTTCATCGCCGCGACGAATGTGCGGACCGGCCGCATCAAGGTCTTTACCGGACCGGGGGCGACAGCGCAGGCGGTGATGGCCTCGGCCTGCCTGCCGACGCTGTTCCAGGCGGTCGAGATTGCTGACCCCGCCACCGGCCGGCTGGAGGCCTACTGGGACGGCGGCTATGGCGGCAACCCGGCGCTGTTCCCGCTGTACCGGCCTGATTTTCCGCGCGACATCCTGATCGTGGCGATCAACCCGCTGCTGCGCGAAGTGCTGCCCCGCACCCCGGTCGAGATCGCCGACCGCGTGAACGAGATCAGCTTCAACAGCTCGCTGATGAACCAGCTGCGCGCGATCAACTTCGTCAAGGAGCTGACGGCCGAAAAGCGGCTGGAAAGCCGGTCGATGAAGAACGTGCTGGTCCACCTGATCGAGGATGACGCGCTGATGATCGACCTGACCGCCCGGTCCAAGCTGATGCCCCGGCCGGGCCTGCTGGCCGCGATGAAGGCTGCGGGCCAGAATGCCGCGGACCGTTTCATCGAGGATCACGCCGACAAGCTGAACAACGAGGACAGTTTTGACCTGTCCGCGCTGTTTTCCAACATGCCGCAGCCCTAGGCCATCGCGGCGGCGATCTGCGCGGCCAGGCGGGCGTTGTTCAGCACCAGTTCAATGTTGCTGTCCAGCGAGCGGCCTTGGGTCAGTTCGAAGATGCGGCCCAGCAGGAAGGGCGTGACCGCCTTGGCGGCGATGCCCTGCGCCCCGGCTTCGGCCAGGGCCTGTTCAATCACCGGCATGATCTGGTCCTGCGGGATCTCGGCCTCGACCGGGATCGGGTTGGCGACCAGCTGGCCGCCCTTCAGGCCCAGGGCCGCGCGCATGGCGGCGGCGGCGGCGATTTCATCCGCCGTGTCCATGCGCAGCGGTGCCTTGATGCCCGATGCGCGGGACCAGAAGGCCGGCAATTCGTCCTGGCCAAAGGCGATGACCGGCACACCAAGCGTTTCCAGCACCTCCCAGGTCTTTGGCAGGTCTAGGATTGCCTTGGCGCCCGCCGCCACCACCGTTACCGGCGTCTGCGCCAGTTCCTGCAGGTCGGCCGAGATGTCGAAGCTGGTTTCCGCACCGCGATGAACGCCGCCGATGCCGCCGGTGGCAAAGACCTTGATGCCCGCCAGATGCGCACAGATCATCGTCGCCGCGACCGTGGTGGCCCCGGTGCGGCCGTTCGCGATACATACGGCCAGATCGGCGCGGCTCAGCTTCATCGCCTCCGCAGGCGGGGTCTGGGCCAAGGCGCGCAGCGCCTCGGGCGTCAGGCCAATGTGGATCTGGCCGCCCATGACGGCGATGGTCGCGGGGACCGCGCCGCCGTTGCGGATGGTGGCCTCGACCTTTTCGGCCATTTCCAGGTTCTGGGGCCAGGGCATGCCGTGGGTGATGATGGTCGATTCCAGCGCCACCACGGGCAAACCGCGATCCAGCGCGTCGCGAACCTCAGGGGCGAAGGTGAGGGGGGCAGTGTGGGTCACGGGACGTCCTTTCCAGAGACATGCGCGGCCGAGGCCCTGACGGCCTGCCGCAGCGCCGCGTCGCGCGGCATTTCCTTAAGCCCGGCGGCCAGGTGGGCCGCCAGAAAGCAATCGCCGGCCCCGGTCACGCGTTCGACGATGACCTTGGGGGGCTGATGGGTCAGCGTGGGGCCGCCCGCGATCGCCTCGGCGGCGGGGTTGGGGCCGTCGGTGACCAGAACGCGGGCCGCGCCACGGGCCACGACAGCCTCAGCCGCCGATGCTGCGTCAGGGCAGGCACGGCCAGCCAGGATCTCGGCCTCCAGGCGGTTCAGATAGAAACAGCCGCGCCGGGCCGCGATCAGGGGCTCCAACCGCTCGGCCTTGCCGGGGCTGGCGGGTACCACACGCAGGTCGGCGCGGGCCAGGCGCGGATCGCGGGCAATGGCGGACAGCAGCTCCTCGGTCAGGTTGCCGTCCAGAACCACCGGACCGGCCCAGGGGGGCAGGGCGTCCAGCGGCGCAAGAATGGCCGCCCCTGCCAGTTCCAGGCTGAGGGCGTCGGCAACGGCGGCGATCAGTCCCTCGCTGTCCTCGATCGCCATGTAGCAGTCGGTGGGCAGGCCGGTGTCGCGGGCCAGGTGCCCGGTCATGACGCCAAGGCGCTCGGCCTCGGTCACCAATGCCTCACCCTCGGAATCGCGGCCCACCGCCGACAGGACCGCAGGCGTCATGCCCCACCGCGCCAGCGCGACCGCGACGTTCAGCGCCACGCCCCCCGGCAGGTGGCGGATCCGGCCCGGCACATCGGCACCGGGCGCCATGCGGCGCGGCGCGCGGCCGATCACGTCCCACAGCATCGCGCCAATGCACAGCACGTCAGGCGTCTTGGTCATCGTCTTCCCTCAGTTCTGTTTCCAGGAACCGTTCGAAATGGTCCAGGTCCACCGGGTCGAACTGCCCAAAGCCCTGCATCCAGACCGACGCCGCCCGCATCCCCTGAGGGTCCAGCTTGCACCACGTGATCCGGCCGCGCCGCTCTTGCAGGATCAGGCCCGCCGCCGCAAGCACCGCCAGGTGCTTCGAGATCGCGGCCAGGCTCATCGCGAAGGGTGCGGCCACATCGCTGACCGCCATGTCGTCCTCCAGCAGCATCGACAGGACCCGCCGGCGCGTCGGGTCGGCCAGCGCCCCGAAGATCAGATCCAGCCTGTCAGGCATCGGGGGAAGGGTCATCAGCAGCCTTGGTGAAAAGATGTTGGTCAACCGGACGGTTGAGTAATGACCCGCGCGGCCGGGGAATGCAAGCGGAGGGGCGGAACGCCGAATATGCGAAATTTCATTATTTTCTTATACTTGCATGAATTTCTCCGTTGCTTGACTTGGCGGGCTGCAGCACCTAGACAGCGCCCAACGATGACGGGGGCGTAAGTGATGGCCGACAAGCCCCAGAGCGATGCGGACAAGGCGGCGGATGCCGACCGGCTGCGCGCACTGGAAGCGAAGCTGGCCGCTCTGACGCCCAAACCCCAGGGCCCCGGCCCGATGGGCAAGTACGAACAGGCAAACCTTGCCTGGCGCATGGTGATCGAGCTTGTGACCGGCCTGGGGCTTGGTTTCGCGGTCGGTTACGGTCTGGACTATCTGCTGGGCACCACGCCGCTGCTGATGGTCCTGTTCATTTTCCTCGGCCTTGCGGCCGGCATCAAGACGATGATGCGCACCGCGTCCGAGCTTGACAGGAAGTCCGGCCCGGCGCCGGAGGGATCAAAAACCGGCCAAGCGCCGGGCCAAGACGAGAGGGATTGATCGTGGCGACGGAAGCGACTGGCGGCGGCCTTGAATTCCACCCGATGGACCAGTTCGTGGTCAAGCCGCTGTTCGGCGCGGGCGAGGTCCACTGGTACACGCCGACCAACGTCACGCTGTGGCTGGCCCTGACGGCGCTTGCCGCAATCGCGCTGCTGGTGCTGGGCACCCGTGGCCGCGCGATCGTGCCCAACCGTTCGCAGTCGGTGGCCGAGATGGCCTATGGCCTGGTCCACAAGATGATCGAGGACATCGCCGGCAAGGACGGCCTGCGCTATTTCCCTTATGTGCTGACGCTGTTCATGTTCATCGTCTTTGCCAACCTGCTGGGCCTGGTGCCGATGGCCTTCACCGTCACCTCGCATATCGCCGTCACCGGCGTTCTGGCCATGGCGGTGTTCCTGGGCGTCACAATCATCGGTTTTGTCAAGAACGGCGCGCATTTCCTGGACCTGTTCTGGATCCGCTCGGCGCCGCTGGCCGTGCGTCCGATCCTGGCCGTGATCGAGGTCATCAGCTACTTCGTGCGTCCGCTGAGCCTGTCCATTCGTTTGGCCGGCAACATGATCGCGGGCCACGCCGTCATCAAGGTCTTTGCGGGCTTCGCGGCCATTGCCGCTGTTGCCCCCATCGCCATCATCGCGGTTGTCGGGATGTATGCCTTCGAGGTGCTTGTCGCCTTCGTGCAGGCTTATGTCTTCACCATCCTGACCTGCGTCTACCTCAAGGATGCGCTGCACCCGTCGCACTAAGGCGACGGGCTTCGGCCCCCGCGCGGCTCCCGTCGGGACCGCATCCACCAAGATCGCCAATCTTCCAACCGCAAGGAGAAATACCATGGAAGGCAATATCGCAGAACTGGGCCAGTACATCGGCGTCGGCCTGACCGCGTTCGGCATGGGCTTTGCTGCCCTGGGCGTGGGCAACGTCGCCGGCAACTTCCTGGCCGGTGCCCTGCGCAACCCGTCGGCCGCCGCCGGCCAGACCGCCACGCTGTTCATCGGCATGGCATTCGCCGAAGCACTGGGGATCTTCTCGTTCCTCGTCGCGCTTCTGCTGATGTTCGCGGTCTGATCCCACGCCATCCTTGCGGCGGGGTGGGGGCCTGACCCCCACCCCATCGTCATATCGTAAGGCCATGGGGTAGGACATGTTCAGCCTGTTGCAAGAGGCCGCCACCACCGCGGCCGGACATAATGAGGGCGCTGTCGTCGTTGTTGACGAAGCTGCGACCCACGGCGCCGATGTCGTGATCGTTCACGGGGTCGACGCAGCAGAGCATGCCGGGGAGGCCGCAGGGCTTCCGCAGCTGGATATCGCCACCTTCGGCAACCAGATCTTCTGGCTGGTCGTCACGCTGGTGGTCCTGTATCTGGTGCTGTCCCGGGTGGCGCTGCCCCGCATCGCCGCCGTGCTCTCGGACCGTCAGGGTGCCGTCACGGGCGATCTGATGGCCGCCGAAGAATTCAAGCAGAAGGCCCGCGAGGCCGAAGCAGCCTATGACAAGGCGCTGGCCGAGGCGCGGACCGAGGCGCAAGCCATCGTTGCGCAGAACCGTGCCGAGATCCAGGGCCAACTGGATGCCGCGATTGCCAAGGCCGATGCCGAGATTGCCGCGCGCACCGCGGAATCGGAAACGCGTATCCGCGAGATCCGGGCATCGTCCGACGTCAGCGCACGCGACGTGGCGCAAGATGTGGCGGCCGAACTGATCCGGACCTTCGGCGGGACGGTGGATCAGGGCGCAGTCAACGCCGCGCTGGACAGCCGCATGAAGGGGGCGATGCAATGATCCGCATTTTGTCTATCGCGTCGGCCTCAATGCTGGCGGCCGCACCGGCCATGGCTGCGACCGGTCCGTTCTTCTCGCTGCGCAACACCGACTTTATCGTGCTGCTGGCCTTCCTGGCCTTTGTCGGGGTGCTGGTATATTTCAAGGTCCCGGCGCTGATCGGCGGCCTGCTGGACAAGCGCGCCGAAGGGATTCGCAAGGACCTGGACGAGGCTCGCCGCCTGCGCGAGGAAGCGCAGGAGATCTATGCCAGCTATGAACGTCGCTCGCGCGAGGTGAAGGGGCAGGCGGACCAGATCGTGGCCAATGCCAAGCGCGAGGCCGAGGCCCAGGCCGCCAAGGCGCAGGACGACCTGCGCCGGTCCATCGACCGCCGGCTGCAGGGTGCGCAGGACCAGATCGCAAGCGCGGAAAGCGATGCGGTCAGGGCGATCCGCGACCGTGCCGTTCAGGCCGCCGTGGCCGCCGCGTCCGAGGTGCTGGCCGCTCAGGTCCGCTCGGGCCAGCGTTCGGCCGGCATCGACGACTCCATCGCCGACGTGGCGCGCCGCCTGAACTGATCCTGTTGCCTGACGACCAATGACCCCCGGTGCCCCTGCGGCGCCGGGGGTTTTTCTTGTCAGCTGTCGTTCCGGTTCTGCAGGCGCAGCCGCGCCACGGCGGCATGTTCGTCGGCCCGCCGCTGCGCGGTCAGGGTCACGGCCACAAAATCCAGATGTGCCTCCAGTGCGCTGCGGGCCAGAAACCCGTCGCGGATCTGCAAGGCGTCGTTGATCGCCGCATGCTGGTCCAGGATGCGGTCCCGCTGTTCGGGACTGGTGAAAATGCGGGGCCGGTTGAACAGCATTCCCTGACGCAGCAGGTCCTGCATGGCGCGCATCATGTGCAGGGCGATGACATTGTGGCTGGCCTCGACAATTGCCATGTGGAAGTCGGCGTCCAGGGCGGCTTCGGCCTCGGGGTCGCCCTTGGCATGGGCATGGCGCATCGCGGTCATGATGCGGTCCAGAACCTTCAGGTCGGTTTCGCCTGCGGCGGTGGCGGCACGTTCGGCCGCCAGCCCTTCCAGGTCCTTGCGGAAGGTCAGGTAATCGTCGGCGGCCTGGGGATGCCGCGCGATCAGACGCACCAGCGCGGGTGAAAAGGCGCTGCCCAGCACATCGGCCACAAAGACGCCCGATCCGGGCCGCGTCACCAGCAGCCCGTCGTCCTGCATCGCTGCCAAGGCCTCGCGCAGCGATGGGCGGCTGACGTTCATCCGCTCGGCCAGATCGCGTTCACCCGGCAGGCGCTCTCCGGGGCGCAGGACGCCCTGCAGGATCAGGGTCTCGATCTGGCTAATGATGGCGCCCGACAGGCGGGCTGCATCGATCTTCTCGAAAGGCATGGCGGTCGGGTCCTTTGGGATGAACTCTCCATAGGCCGCGGCGCGTTCAAAGGCAAAGGGCCGGACGTTTCCGCCCGGCCCCCCGCGTCCGATTTCCGGGCGCTTACTGCGTCGGGCGGATGATGATCTCGACCCGGCGGTTCTGCGCGCGGCCCGCCTCGGTCGCGTTCGAGGCGACGGGCTGCGTCAAGCCGCGGCCAGTGGCCGACAGGCGCCCCTGCGATACGCCCGCAGCGGCCAGAATGCCTGCGACCGACTGTGCGCGGCGCTGCGACAGGTCAAGGTTGTACGCCGCGCTGCCGGTGCTGTCGGTATGGCCGACCACTTCGACGACGCTGTTGGGATACTGGTTCAGGTTGCGCGCAACGGCGTAGAGGTCCGATTGCGCCGGACCCGACACGGCGGCCGAATTGGTGGCGAACAGAATGCCTTCGGGCATCACGACCTGCAGATAGGACCCGTGGTTGACGATCTGCACATTCGGGTTGCTGATCGACTGCTGCAGTGCCGCGGCCTGACGGTCCAGGATGTTGCCGGCGATGGCGCCCGCGATTCCGCCGACGATGGCGCCGCGGGCGGCGTCGCGGCCTTCGTTGTTGCTGTCGCCGTCGCGGGTGGCGCCATAGATCGCCCCGGTGGCGGCGCCGATGACGGCACCCTGCTGCGTGCGGCTCATCCCGGTGGTGCCGGTGCCGGTCATGCCGGGATCGGCGCAGGCGCCGAGGACCATGAGGCCGGAGGCGGCAAGGATCGTGGTGGTGCGGAGTTTCATCGGGCTCCCTTTCCTGTGTCGGGGCGGGCGAACTGTCGCCGCGCCATGTCGTCCATGAGGTTCCGGGCCGGGCCGGCTGCCTGATTCCAGATTGCGTCCTCAACGCGTCGCACGCTGTCGCAGTTCCGCATCGAAGGGAAGTCACTGTTTCGTGGAGGTTACTGGAAAGGCTTCACAAACCGCGGATGACGCGCGTGATCGCAGGGCGGGTTGCATTGCCGGGGCGGGGCGGTCAAAAGCGGGGGATCATGGTTCTTGCGAAACGTCCGCCCCCCGCGCTGCCCTTTGCCGACCAGGTCGCGATCTTTGCGCGGCTGGCCGAAGGCAATCCCGCGCCGGAAACCGAACTGGAATTCGTGAACCCCTTTACGCTGGTCGTGGCGGTGGCGCTGTCGGCGCAGGCGACCGATGTGGGGGTGAACAAGGCCACGCGCGGACTGTTCGCCATCGCCGACACGCCCCAGAAGATGCTGGACCTGGGCGTCGAGGGCGTGACCGAACATGTCAGGACCATCGGCCTGTTCCGCCAGAAGGCCAAGAACGTCATCGCCCTGTCGCGTATCCTGGTCGAGGAATTCGGCGGCCAGGTTCCCGACAGCCGCGCCGCGCTGATGCGGCTGCCGGGCGTCGGGCGCAAGACCGCCAATGTCGTCCTGTCCTGCGCCTTCGGCCATCCCGCGCAAGCGGTGGATACGCATATCTTCCGCGTCGGCAACCGCACCCGCGTCGCCCCCGGCCGGGACGTGGACGAAGTCGAGCGCGCGATTGAGGATAACGTCCCCGCGCGCTTTCAGGCCCATGCCCATCACTGGCTGATCCTGCACGGCCGCTATATCTGCCAGGCGCGAAAGCCACGCTGCGGCATCTGCCCGATCCGCGACCTGTGCCCCTATGAGGAGAAGACCGCATGACAACCCCCTATGTGATCGGCATCGGCAACGCGATCATGGACGTGATCTCTCCGGTCGAGGAGGATCGGCTGGCCGCGCTTGGCGTGCAGAAGGGGATCATGCAGCTGATCGAGCGCGAGCGGTCCGAATACTTGATGGCCGCCCAGGCCGACGATCACGGCCCCGGCCGGGCGCGGTCGCGGCTGGTGCCGGGGGGATCGGTCGCCAACACGCTGGCCGGGATCGGCATGCTGGGGCTGAAGACCGCATTCATCGGCCGCGTGGCAGAGGATGCGTTGGGCCTGTCCTATGCCGAGCAGACCGAAGCCGCAGGCACCGTCTTCGTCAATCCGCCCGTGGCGGGCGACCAGCTGCCCACCTCGCGCAGCATCATCATGGTGACCCCCGACGGCGAACGGTCGATGAACACCTATCTTGGCATCTCGGCCGAGCTGGGATCTGATGACGTGAACCCGGCTGTCTTCCAAGGCGCGGGCTGGCTGTTTCTGGAAGGCTATCTGTTCGACAAGCCCAAGGGCAAAGAGGCTTTTCTGAAAGCTGCGCGGGCCTGCCACGACGCCGGGGGGCAGGCGGGCATCGCGCTGTCCGACCCGTTCTGCGTTGATCGCCACCGCGAGGATTTCCGGCGTCTTGTCGCGGGTCCGATGGATTATGTGATCGGTAACCGCCAGGAATGGTGCGCGCTTTATCAGGTCGAGGAGCTGGAGGAGGCGCTGCGCCTGGCGGCGGCCAATTGCGGAACGGTGATCTGCACCCGTTCGGGCGACGACGCGATCCTGATCCGTGAGGGGCAGCGCGTGGGCGCGCCGGTCCACCGCGTCGTGCCTGTCGATGCGACGGGGGCGGGCGACCAGTTCGCGGCGGGGTTGCTGTATGGTCTTGCGACCGGACGGCCGCTGGAGGTTGCGGGCCGCATGGGCTGCATCGCGGCGGCCGAGGTGATCGGCCATGTCGGCGCGCGCCCCGAAACCGACATCCGCGCCCAGTTCCGCGCCGAAGGGCTGCTGTAACCGCAGCCCTTCGGGATCGCAGGCATCAACAGCGGCTTGTCGCGAGGCGGGCCCTGATCGCGGCTTCGTGGCGTTGCGCGGTGGGCGGCGCGCGTGTATCAGATCGAAAAAACATGAGCAGCTAAAGGATATGCCGATGCGCAGGGTTGTTGTCACCGGACTGGGGATGGTCACGCCGCTGGCCTCGGGCGTTGAGCCGACGTGGGAACGTCTGCTGGCCGGCCGGTCGGGCGCGGGCCCGATCACGCGCTTTGATGCCAAGGACGTGGTGACGAAATACGCCTGCGAGGTTCCCTTCGGCGACGGCAGCGACGGCACCTTCAACCCCAACGACTGGATGGAGCCCAAGGACCGCCGCAAGGTCGACGATTTCATCCTTTATGGCGTGGCGGCGGCCCATCAGGCGGTTCTGGACGCCGGCTGGCAGCCCGAGGACGAGGAAAGCCGCCTGCGCACCGGCGTGATGATCGGGTCGGGCATCGGCGGGCTGACCTCGATTGCGGAAACGGCTGTTTTGATCAAGGAGCGCGGGCCCAAGCGCGTGTCCCCCTTTTTTATTCCCGGCGCGCTGATCAACCTGATCTCGGGGCAGGTGTCGATCCGCTATGGCTTCAAGGGGCCGAACCACGCGGTCGTCACGGCCTGCTCGACGGGGTCGCATGCCATCGGCGACGCGGCGCGGATGATCCGCTTCGGCGATGCCGACGTGATGATCGCCGGCGGCGCGGAAAGCCCGATCAGCGAGATCGGCATCGCGGGCTTCAACGCCTGCAAGGCGCTGTCGACCAAGCGTGCGGACGATCCGCAGGGCGCCAGCCGCCCCTATGACGTCGACCGCGACGGGTTCGTGATGGGCGAGGGCGCGGGCATCGTCGTCCTTGAGGAATACGAACACGCCAAGGCGCGCGGCGCCAGGATCTATGCCGAGGTGCTGGGCTATGGCATGTCGGGCGACGCCTATCACATCACCGCGCCAAGCGAGGATGGCGATGGCGGGTACCGCGCGATGGAGGCCGCGCTGCGCAGCGCGAACCTGACGCCGGACCGCATCGACTATATCAACGCGCATGGCACCTCGACCATGGCCGACACGATCGAGCTGGGGGCGGTTGAACGTCTGCTGGGCGACCATGCCGGCAATGTGGTCATGTCCTCGACCAAGTCGTCAATCGGGCACCTGCTGGGCGCCGCCGGCGCGGTCGAGGCGATCTTCTGCATCCTGGCGATCCGCGACCAGATCTGCCCGCCGACGATCAACCTGGACAACCCGGCCGTGACGCCGAAACTGGACCTGGCGGCCAATGCCGCGGTGCGCCGCAAGGTGGACGTGGTCTTGTCCAACAGCTTCGGCTTTGGCGGCACCAATGCCAGCCTGGTCCTGGGGAAGGTCCCCGAATGATCTGGCGCAACCTCGCCTCGAACTTCCTGACGCTGGCAATCGTGCTGCTGATCGCCGCCGCCGCGGCGGTGGCCTGGGCCAAGCGCGAGTTCAGCGGACCGGGGCCGAGCGCGGTTGCGCAATGCGTCCAGATCGCCCCGGGCGCCAGCCTGAACGCGGTCAGCAACCGGCTGGCCGACCAGGGGGCGATTTCGAACGCCTACATCTTTCGCGCGGGCGCCGACTACATGGGCAAGTCGCGCGACCTGAAATTCGGCAGCTTCCTGGTGCAGCCCGGCGCCAGCATGGAACAGATCGTCGAAACCGTCACCGCCGGCGGCCCATCGACCTGCGGGACCGAGGTCGTGGTGCGCGTGGGCGTGCGCGAAAACGCCATCCTGCTGCGCGACATGAACCCCGAAACCGGCGCATACGAGGAAATGGCCCGCTTCAACCCGGCAACCGAGGAAGCGCCCCAAGCCCTTGCCACCGCACAGGATCAGGCCGACATCCGCCTGTCGCTGGTCATGGCCGAGGGTGTGACCAGCTGGCAGGTCGTCGAGGCGTTGAAAGCGGCAAGCTTCCTGACCGGCGAGGTGGCCGAGGTCCCGGCCGAGGGCAGCCTGGCCCCCGACACCTACCTGCTGGAGAAGGGCGGCGACCGCAATGCGATCCTGGCCCAGATGGCACAGCGTCAGGCCACGATTCTGGCCGCCGAATGGGAGGCGCGCCCCTTTGGCATGCCCTATGACACGGCCCAAGAGGCGCTGATCATGGCCTCGATCGTCGAAAAGGAAACCGGCGTGGCCGAAGAACGCCCGCAGGTGGCCAGCGTCTTCGTGAACCGCCTGCGCCAAGGCATGCGCCTGCAGACGGACCCGACTGTGATCTATGGCGTCACCAACGGGCAGGGCGTGCTGGACCGGGGCCTGCGCCGGTCCGAACTGAACACCACGACGCCTTACAACACCTATCGCATCGACGGCCTGCCGCCCACGCCCATCGCAAATCCCGGCCGCGCCGCGATCCGCGCGGCGCTGAACCCCGCCGAGACGGATTACCTGTATTTCGTGGCGGACGGCACGGGCGGGCACACCTTCTCGCGCACCTTGGACGAGCATAACGCGGCCGTCGCCCGCTGGCGCGAGATCGAGCGGCAGCAGGGCCTGCCCGCCGACAGCCCGGTCCAGACCGACGGCTGACGGTCCGCCGATCGCCATTTGACAAACGCACCCCCCGGACGCAGGCTTGCATCCGGGGGGTTTTTCATGGCCCCCGCTATCCCGGAGGAACAGCTGCCATGAAAATGTCCGACATGCTTGCAACACTGGCCGAAAACGCCCGCATCTTCGAAGAGCGGATGGGCGCCTGGCAGGCCGAGATGTCCAAGAACAGCGAAGACGCGATGGAACAGGCCCGCAAGTGGCAGGAAACCACCGTCCAGCGCCAGGAGGAGGTCAACCGCCAGCTGCGCACCTATATGGAGGGCGCCAGCGAACAGGTGCGCAACCAGTGGCAGCAGATGCAGGCCACCTGGGAAACCCAGTTCGAGAAGCTGCGCCAGCAGGGCGAGGAGATGCGCGCCAACGCCAGCAAGATGACCGGCGGGACCGAGGGCAAGGGCTTTGCCGACTGGTCCGAGGCATATGCGGCGCAGATGGTCGCCTTCGCGCAGAAGATGCAGGGCGAGGCCGCCAATGCCATTGCCAGCGCCACCGAGGCGCGCGCGAAAAGCGGCGACAAGAAAAAGACCTGATGCCGTCGGGTCCTTTTCTGGTAAAGTTGCGCGGAGGGCCTGTAAGCCGGATTTTGTCCACCGCTTGCGCGGCTGGATGACCATTCCTCTGGTCCGGCCGTTACCGGCCGGATCTAGCTGCCTACCCGGATCTGCTGGGGCAAGGCGGCCCTGCGGGGTTGCCCCCGCGCGCGATCCCTATTCGGCATTGCTCCCGGTGGGGCTTGCCATGCGGGCGCTGTTGCCAGCCCCCCGGTGGGCTCTTACCCCACCGTTTCACCCTTGCCGGTCCGAAGACAGGCGGTCTGTTCTCTGTGGCGCTTTCCCTGGGGTTGCCCCCGCCGGGCGTTACCCGGCACCGTTGCCTCATGGAGTCCGGACTTTCCTCGATGCCCTTTCAGGCACCGCGGTCATCCAGCCCTCCGCGCGAGGGGCGGTATGGCGGGCAGGCGCACCGCCGTCAAGGGTGGCCGTGCGCGGGGGCCATCGACGCCGCCAGCCGCGCTGCCGTCCGGCGGTCGCCAGGGGCTTCGGGGCCGGTTCCCCACGGACGGTGCCGCAGGCGGAAGGCGGCCAGCCGGGTCGCCGGATCGCAGTCCGGGTAGCCGAGGCAATCGAGGCTGGGACCAAGCGGCAGGTCCGGGTCCGCCCCCGATGACCGCTGAAAGATCGCCAATCCCTCGCGCGCCAGCGCCTCCCAGTCAAAGCGCGGGCCCGGGTCGATCTTGCGACCGGGCGCCATATCGGAATGGGCGATGACCGCATTGGGCCCGATCTGCCAGCGCGACATGATCCCACGAAGCAGGTCGCGCAGCGCCGACATCTGCGGCGCGGCAAAGGGCCGGTCGCCGGGATTGGCAAGCTCGATCCCGATGCTGCGGCTGTTGATGTCGGCGCGTCCGTGCCAGCTGCCCGCCCCGGCATGCCAAGCCCGCCTGCTTTCGCAGACCAGCGCGTGAATGCGGCCGCAATCCTCTATCAGCCAATGCGCGCTGACCTCGGCCACGGGGTCGCACAGGCGTGCCAGCGCCGATGCGGCATCTGCCATGCCGGTGTAGTGGATCACCACCAGTTCGGGACGCTGCCCGCGGCGGTCGCCGTGGTTCGGGCTGGGATGGGACATGGCCCTCAGGGCGTGGTGACGACGGCGACCGGGACCGGGGCGGCGGCGGGAACGACCGGATCCGCGACGACCACGACCCGGCGGATGCCCATGGTCGGCGGCGGCAGGACCGGGTCCTGGCCCGCAATCTCGGCCGCGGTTGGCGCATAGAAGGGCCGGGCGACCGGGATCACCTGCACGGGCTCCGCGCCGGTGATCAGCGCGGCTTCTCGCACTGTCAGGTACTGTCCGTAACGGTCCGACCCGAACTGATAGTTCGGGTTCAGGCCCCGATGTTCACCGCATCCTGCGACGGCCAGCGCCGTCACGATCACCAAGCTGCGCATCCCGCCTCCGTCATTGCCGTTTCGCAGACGTTACCACCAGCGATCCGGCTTGGCCACAAATCCCGCCGCCTGTTCCAGCACCAGCGCCTGGTTCAGCAACTCGGCCTCCTCGAAGGGCCGCCCGATCAGCTGCAGGCCAAGCGGCAGGCCGCGCGCGTCCTGGCCCACCGGGACCGCAATGCCGGGCAGGCCCGCCAGGTTCAGCGTCACCGTGAAGACGTCATTCAGATACATCTGCACCGGATCGTCCTGGTCGACCGAGCCAAGCGGGAAGGCCGCGGACGGTGTCGCAGGCGCCAGGATCGCGTCGATCCCGTCGGCAAAGGCCAGGTCGAAGTCGCGCTTGATCAGGGCGCGGACCTTGCGGGCGCGGTTGTAATAGGCGTCGTAAAAGCCCGCCGACAGCACATAGGTGCCGATCATCACCCGCCGCTGCACCTCGGGTCCGAAGCCTTCGGCGCGGGTCTTTTCGTACATGTCGGTGATGCCGTCGCCCTGTCCCAGCCTGGCCCGGTGGCCATAGCGGACGCCGTCATAGCGCGCCAGGTTCGACGACGCCTCGGCAGGCGCGATGACGTAATAGGCGGGAAGGGCGTATTTCGTGTGCGGCAGGCTGATCTCGACCACCTCGGCGCCGGCGTCGCGCAGCATCTGCGCGCCTTGGCTCCACAGCGCGTCGATGTCGGCGGGCATGCCGTCCACGCGGTATTCCCGGGGCAGGCCGATGCGCTTGCCGCGGATGTCGCCGGTCAGCGCGGCCTCGAAATCGGGCACCGGCAGGTCGGCGCAGGTGCTGTCCTGCGGATCGGCCGATGCCATGGCGCCCAGCATGATCGCCGCGTCGCGCACCGTTTTGGTCATCGGACCCGCCTGATCCAGGCTGGAGGCATAGGCGATGACGCCCCACCGGCTGACGCGGCCATAGGTGGGCTTCAGCCCCACGGTGCCGGTGAAGGCCGCAGGCTGGCGGATGGATCCGCCGGTATCGGTCCCGGTCGCCGCCAGGCACAGGTCCGCCGCCACCGCCGCCGCCGACCCGCCCGAGCTGCCGCCCGGCGTCAGCGCGCGGCCATCCTCGGCCTTCCACGGGTTCACGGCGGGGCCATAGCAGCTGGATTCGTTGGTCGAACCCATCGCAAACTCGTCCTGATTCAGCTTGCCCAGCATCACCGCGCCGGCGTTCCACAGGTTCTGCGTCACGGTGGATTCGTATTCCGGGCGAAAGCCCTGCAGGATGCGGCTGCCGGCCTGGGCGGGGACGCCCTTGACGCAGAAGACGTCCTTGATGCCCACCGGAATGCCGGTCATCGGCGCGGCGCGGCCCTGGCGGATGCGCTCATCGGCGGCCACGGCCATCTCATGCGCCAGGTCGGGGGTGCGATGCACAAAAGCGTTCAGCGCGCCGGCACCTTCGATCGCGGTCAGGCAGGCTTGGGTCAGCTCGACCGCGGTCACGTCGCCCTTGGCCAAGGCGTCGCGCGCGGCGGCGATCGTCAGTCGGTTCAGATCGCTCATTCCATCACCTTCGGCACGGCGAAAAAGCCCTCACGCGCGTCGGGGGCGTTCGACAGGATCTTGTCGGGCATCCCGCCCGTCGTCACGACATCCTCGCGCCGCTTCAGCCGCAGGGGGGTCACGCCGGTCATCGGCTCCACGCCCTCGACATCCACTTCGTTCAGCTGTTCCATGAAATGCAGGATGCCGTTCAGCTCGCGCGCCAGCGCGGGCAGCCCGGCGTCCTCGACTGCGATACGCGCCAGATGCGCGACCTTGCGGGCCTCGTCCTCGGTGATCGACATGACGTTTCCTTTCGTTCGGCGCGGGTCTACAACCCCGCGCGAAAGGCCGCAAGCCGCACGACCACAAGGAGGCGCGATGCAGCCCGCCCTGTCGATCCTGCCCGTCATCGCGCTGGTCCTGCTGGGTCATCTGGCCCGCCGCAGCGGCGTGATCGCCCCCGCCAGCTGGCCGGGGATCGAGCAGCTGGGCTACCGGGTGCTGTTCCCGGCGATCCTGCTGACTTCGATCTACCGGTCCGAGCTGTCGATGAACCGCCTTGGTCCCTATCTGGCGGCGCTGGCGCTGGCCTTTGCCGCGACGGGCGCGCTGGCGCTGCTGCTGCGGCGCCCCCTGCGGCTGGACGGGCCGCAAAGCAGTTCGCTGTTCCAGGGCGCGCTGCGGTTCAATTCGCTGCTGATCCTGGCGGTGGCGGCGCAGGCGCTGCATCCCGGTGCCCTTGGCGACCTGGCGGTGGCCTTTGCCTTCCTGATTCCCGCCTTCAACATCGCTGCCATCATTGCCTTGACGCTGCTGCCGGCAACGGGTGCGGCATCGGGCGGAACCCGGCCCACTCGCCGCATCGCAGCCGAGGTGTCGCGCAACCCGATGGTCCTGGGCTGCATGGCGGGCCTGGTCCTGAGCCTGTCCGGGGTTGCGCTTCCGCCTGCCGTTCTGGCGCCGCTGGACTGGCTGGGGCAGGGGGCGCTGGCGGTCGGGCTGTTGTCCGTGGGCGCGGGGATCGACCCCCGCCGCCTGTTGCAGACCGATCCCGCCATGTGGCTGGGCGTCGGGCTGCGCCTTGCGCTGTGCCCGGTGATCTTTCTGGGGATCGCGCTGATCCTTGGCCTGCCTGCGGGGCAGGTGGCGTCTGGTCTGCTGGCCACGGCGGCACCGGGGGCGCCGGTCGGCTATATTCTGGCCCGCCAGATGGGGGGCGATGCGGATTTCTACGCCGCCATGTTCACCTGGCAGACCGTTCTGGCGGCGGCCACATTGCCGTTGTGGCTTATTTTCGCAGGATTTCTTGGGTAATAAGTCCACGGACGAAAAATTTTGCACGAAGGCGAATTTTTCCGCTTGCGCGTTTCGGCGGCTTTGCCTAAACACCGCCTCACGCCGCCGGGAAGACTGGCAGCGACAGAAAGTGGCCCGTTCGTCTATCGGTTAGGACGTCAGGTTTTCAACCTGAAAAGAGGGGTTCGACTCCCCTACGGGCTGCCACTTCCTCCCTTTGAAACGATCTGCTGAACCGCGTGGCCCCTGCCGCGCCGTCCGCGTTTGGTCCCTGCCGCCGTTACGGGCCTTGCAAGGCCGAAGGGCTTGGGCCAACCTGCATGGCATGCAACTCCGCCAGAAGACGGAGACACATATCCATTCAGGGAGCATTGACATGACCATCCGTTTGACAACCCGTGCCCTTCTTCTGGCCTCGGCCCTGGGGCTTGCGCCCGCGGCATGGGCGGAAACTCCCGCCGACACGCTGGTCGTGGCGCATACGATCGACGACATCATCAGCCTGGACCCCGCGCAAAGCTTTGAGTTCGCGGGCAATGACGTGAACAACAACACCTATGACCGGCTGGTCGATTTCGACCCCCTGAACCCCGAGGCGGGATTCCAGCCCAGCCTGGCGGAAAGCTGGGAAGTGTCCGAGGACGGCACCTCTATCACCTTCACCCTGCGCGACGGCGTGACCTTCCATTCCGGCAACCCGGTTCGCGCCGAGGATGCCGCCTGGTCGCTGCAGCGCGCGGTCAAGCTGGACAAGACGCCGGCCTTCATCCTGACGCAGTTCGGCTTTACCGCCGACAATGTCGAGGAGATGATCACCGCCGATGGCAACCAGCTGACGCTGACGCTGGACAAGCCCTATGCGCCCTCCTTCGTCCTGAACAGCCTGACCGGCAACATCGCCAGCGTCGTGGACAAGGAAACCGTGCTGGCCAACGAACAGGATGGCGATCTGGGCAATGGCTGGCTGAGCACCAACGAGGCGGGATCGGGCGCCTATGAGCTGGCTGCCTGGCGTCCGAACGAGCAGGTGCAGCTGACCGCCTTCGAGGATTACTGGCAGGGCGCTCCGGAGATGAAGCGGGTGATCGTGCGCAACGTGGCCGAATCCAGCGCGCAGCGGCTGCTGCTGGAACAGGGCGACATCGACGTGGCGCGCAACCTGACGCCCACGGATGTGGACTCGATCTCGGCCGCAGAGGGCGTCAAGATCGAGGACGAGCCGCGCGGCCGCATCCTCTACATGGGCCTGAACCAGAAGGACGAGCTGCTGTCGAACCCCGCCGTGATCGAGGCGATGAAGCACCTGGTCGATTACGAGGGCATCACCGGCAGCTTCCTGAAGGGCCAGTTCGTCACCCATCAAAGTTTCCTGCCGCTTGGCTATCTGGGCGTGCTGGAGGAACAGCCTTGGACCTATGACGTGGAAAAGGCCCGCCAGATCCTGACCGACGCGGGCATCGACGGCGGCACCATCACCACCCGCGTGCGCGACCTGCGCGAATATGTCGACGTGGCCCAGGCCCTGCAGGCATCGATGGCCCAGGTCGGCCTGACGCTGAACATCGAGCAGATGACCGGCGCGCAGGTGCTGGACGCCTATCGCGCGCGTGAGGTGCCGATCTTCCTGGGCGAATGGGGCCCGGACTATTCCGACCCGAACACCAATGCCGCCACCTTCGCCTATAACCCCGACAACAGCGACGAGGCGAATGCCGTGGGCCTTTTGGCCTGGCGCAATGCCTATGCCGTGCCCGAGGAGATGAACGAGGCCACCGTGGCCGCGACCCTGGAGCAGGACACCGAAAAGCGTGCCCAGATGTACAAGGACATCCAGCGCCAGTACCAGGCCGAGGCGCCGATCGTGCCGCTGTTCCAGCGCATCGAACAGGTGGCCATGCGCGACAACGTCCAGGACTGGTGGAGCGGCGGCGCCGTCACCTCGGTCATCTACCGCCAGGTGACGAAGGGCGAATAGGGCCTTGTCCGCGACCGACACCACCGGCGCCGGGGGGACATCCTCCGGCGCGAACCGGCCCGATCCCGACCCGACCGGCCGCCGCGCCCTGCGCCGCCGCCGAGCCCGCAGCGTCGCGGGCACGCTGCTGTCACTGGCGCTGACGCTGGTGGGCCTGTTGCTGGTCACCTTCATCATCGGGCGCGTCATGCCCATCGACCCGGTGCTGAAGGTGGTGGGCGACCGCGCGACGCAGGCCCAGTACGACGCTGCCTATGTCGCCATGGGTTTGGACAGGCCGCTGGTCGTGCAGTTCGTGACCTATATCGGCGACGTGCTGACGGGCGACTTCGGGCGATCCATCTCGACCGGGCAGCCGGTGGCGCAGGACATCGCCCGCGTCTTTCCCGCCACGGTCGAGCTGGCCACCCTGGGCACGCTGATCGGCGTCCTGATCGGGGTGCCGCTTGGCGTCATCGCGGCCGCCCGGCGCGGCGGGATCATCGACCAGGTCGCGCGGGTCGTGGCGCTGGTCGGTTATTCGATGCCGATCTTCTGGCTGGGGCTGATGGGGCTGCTGATCTTCTACGGGATGCTGGGCTGGGTCGGCGGGCCGGGACGCCAGGGGATCATCTATGACGGCATGGTCCCCGACGTCACCGGCATGATCCTGGTCGACAGTCTGCTGGCGGGGGACTGGGCCGCGTTCCAGGACGCGTTTTCGCACATCATCCTGCCGGCCAGCCTGCTGGGCTATTACAGCCTGGCCTATATCAGCCGCATGACCCGCAGCTTCATGCTGGAACAGCTGTCGGCCGAATATGTCATCACCGCCCGCGTCAAGGGCATGTCCGAAGGCGCGGTCATCTGGCGCCACGCCTTTCGCAACATCGCCATCCCGCTGGTCACGGTCATCGCGCTGTCCTTCGGCTCACTTCTGGAAGGCTCCGTCCTGACCGAGATCATCTTCAGCTGGCCGGGCCTCGGCAGCTACATCACCCGCGCGCTGCTGTCGGGCGACATGAACGCCGTCCTGGGCGGCACCGTCGTCATCGGCGTCTGCTTCGTGGTGCTGAACCTGTTCAGCGATATCCTGTATCGCGTTCTTGATCCGAGGTCGAAATGAGCGCCGTTTCCCGACGCGACTGGCTGCTGTCGGATGCGCCCCGGACGCGCTGCCAGGCGCGACTGGGGGCCTTGTATCAGGGATGGCTGACCTTCCGCGCCAACCGGTTGGCCATGCTGGGGCTGGTCATCCTGATCCTGCTGATCGGCATGGCGATCCTGGCGCCCTGGATCGCGCCGCAAAGCCCCTTTGCGCAGGACCTGGCCAACCGGCTGCAACCGCCGTCTGCCGCGCATTGGCTGGGAACGGACGCGCTTGGCCGGGACATCCTGTCGCGGCTGATCCACGGATCGCGGATCACGCTGTTCATCGTCGGCACCGTGGCGCTGATCGCGCCGGTGATCGGCCTTTTTATCGGCACGGTTGCGGGCTTTGCCGGGGGCTGGGTCGATCAGGTGCTGATGCGCATCACCGACATCTTCCTGGCCTTCCCCAAGCTGATTCTGGCGCTGGCCTTCGTGGCGGCCTTGGGCCCCAGCATCGGCAACGCGGTCCTGGCGCTGGCCCTGACCGCCTGGCCCCCCTATGCGCGCCTGGCCCGGGCCGAGACGCTGACCATCCGCAACGCCGACTTTATCGCGGCCGCGCGGTTGCAGGGGGCCGGGCGGCTGCGCCTGCTGGTCCGCCACATCTGGCCGCTCTGCGTCAGTTCGCTGATCGTGCGGGTGGCGCTGGACATGGCGGGGATCATCCTGTCGGCCGCGGGCCTCGGCTTCCTGGGCCTGGGGGCGCAGCCGCCGATGCCGGAATGGGGGGCGATGATCTCGGACGGGCGGGCCTATATCCTCGATTTCTGGTGGGTGGCCGCGATGCCGGGCATTGCGATCTTCACTGTCTCGATGGCCTTCAACCTGCTGGGCGACGGGCTGCGCGACGTGCTGGACCCCAAGGGGGACAAGTCATGACCGAACCGCTCCTGTCCGTCCGCGACCTCAGCGTGACCTTTCCGACCCGCCAGGGCAGCTTTCAGGCGGTGCGCGGCATCAGCTTCGACTTGGGCCGCGAACGCCTTGGGGTGGTGGGGGAATCGGGCAGCGGCAAGTCGATGACCGGCCGCGCGATCCTGGGCCTTGTTCGCCCGCCCGGCCAGGTGCAGGCCAGCGCCCTGACGCTGCAGGGACAGTCGATCCTGAACCTGCCCGACCGGCAGATGCGCAAGATCCGCGGCGGGCGCATCAGCATGGTCATGCAGGACCCCAAGTTCAGCCTGAACCCCGTCATGACCGTCGGCCAGCAGATCATCGAGGCCTATCGCCTTCATGCCAGCGCCCCCCGCGACCAGGCCCGCCAGAAGGCGCTGGAGATGCTGGAGGCCGTGCAGATCCGCGACCCCGAACGGGTGATGAACGCCTATCCGCACGAAGTGTCGGGCGGCATGGGGCAGCGCATCATGATCGCCATGATGCTGGCCCCCGACCCGCAGATCCTGATCGCCGACGAACCGACCAGCGCCTTGGACGTCTCGGTTCGGACCGAGGTTCTGAACATCATGGACCGGCTGGTGCGGGACCGGGGCATGGGGCTGATCTTCATCAGCCACGACCTGAACCTGGTGGCGCAGTTCTGCGACCGGGTGCTGATCATGTATGCCGGCCGCATTGTCGAAACCCTGCCGGCGCGCGACCTGCACCAGGCCCGCCACCCCTATACACGGGGGCTACTGGACAGCCTGCCGCGCCTCGACGCGCCGGTGGACCGCCTGCCGGTCCTGCAGCGCCAGGACAGCTGGCGCGACGCCGACCTGCTGGCCCCCCACGCCGACACCGACCTGCCGGGAGGGCTGTGACCATGCCGCTTCTTCGTTGCCCAAATACCCATTGGGCCGGGTGCGGCCCATGCTGACGATCCGGGATCTGGACGTCTGGTTCGGCCATGTCCCCGACCGTGTCGATGCGGTCAGGCAGGCGACCTTCACCGTGCAACAGGGTGAAAGCTTTGGCTTGGTGGGCGAATCCGGTTCGGGCAAGTCCACCATTCTGCGCGCCATCGCGGGCCTGATCCCGACCTGGTCCGGCCGGATCGAGGTCGACGGCCGGGTGCTGGACCGCGACCGCCGCGACCGGGCGTTCTTCAAGACCGTGCAGATGGTCTTTCAGGACCCCTATGCCAGCCTGCATCCGCGCCATTCGGTCGATGCCGTGCTGGCCGAGACGCTGCGCCTGCAGGGGATGGACCGGATCGACCAGCGCATCGTCCGGCTGCTGGACGATGTTGGGCTGGGGCAGGGGTTCCGCTTCCGCTATCCGCACCAGCTGTCGGGCGGCCAGCGCCAGCGCGTGGCCATCGCCCGCGCGCTGGCGGCCGAGCCGCGCGTCCTGCTGTTGGACGAGCCGACCAGCGCGCTGGATGTCAGCGTCCAGGCCGAGATCCTGAACCTGCTGGCCGACCTGCGGGCCGAACACGGGCTGACCTACCTGATGGTCAGCCATGACCTGGCGGTGGTGGGCCACATGTGTGACCGCCTGGCCGTCATGCAGCAGGGCCGCATCGTCGAGGTGATGGAGGTCGGGGATCTGCGTCGCGGCGCGGGCCGTGCAGATTACACGCGCCACCTGATCGACGCCTCCGGGGGCTATCGGCGCGAGGCGTGATGGATCACCCGATGACCTCCGGCTCGGCCGTCAGGATGGCGTGAACCTGCGCCCCCTCGAGCGGCGCGTCGCCGGGATCGGGCAGGCGCGCCAGCAGCATCCCGCCTCCGGCTTGCAGGCGCAGCAGGCCCGCGTCGTCGGGCAGCGCCCCGATGACCCGCGCCTCCAGGATGTTCCTTGCAAGCACGCCCTGCGGCGGCTGGCGCGCGATCAGCACCTGATCAGCCCGGATACGCAGCCGCAGCGGGCCCCGGCCGACCGGCCCCGCGATCCGCAGCGGCCCGGCGGGGCTATCCAGCACCGCGATGCCGTCGCGGCTGTGGCGCAGGCTCACCCCCCATTCGACCCCCGGCGTGCCGGCAGGATCGGGCAGCATCCGCGCAGGCGTGCCCTGTCCGGTGACGCGGCCGCGCTCCAGCCGGATCACGGTGGTGGCCATGCGCCGGATCTCGGGCGCCGAATGGCTGACATAGAGGATCGGCAGCCCCTCGATGTCGCGCAGACGCTCCAGATAGGGCAGGATCTCGGCCTTGCGGGCATCGTCCAGCGCCGCCAGCGGCTCGTCCAGCAGCAACAGGCGCGGCCGGGCCAGCAGCGCGCGCCCAAGGGCCACGCGCTGCGCCTCGCCGCCCGACAGGGCCGCGGGCCGGCGATGCAGCAGCCCGCCGATGCCCAGCAGTTCGGCGATGGCGGGCAGGTCGGGTCCGCCGGTCCGGCCGCCCCGCGCTGCGAACCACCGCCCGAACAGAAGGTTCTGCCGTACGCTCAGATGCGGAAACAGCCGGGCGTCCTGAAAGACATAGCCGACGCCCCGGCGATGGGGGGGCAGGTCGATCCGCCGCTGCCGGTCCAGCAGGATCGTGCCGCCCACCGCGATCCGCCCCGCATCGGGGCGCAGCAGCCCGGCCACCGCATTGACCAGCGTCGTCTTGCCCGCCCCCGACGGGCCGTGCAGCGCCGTCACGCCGTCCGGCGCATCAAAGGCGGCATCCAGAACAAAGGCGCCCAGGCCGTGGGTCAGGCGGACCGAAAGGCTCATCCCGCCACCCGCCGCGCCACGGCCCGGCTGACCCATTCCGAGGCCAGCAGCGCCCCCATCGACACCGCGATCGCCACCAGGACCAGCCGCCCGGCCTGCGCCTCGCCCCCCGGCACCTGCAACTGGCTGTAGATGGCCGAGGGCAGGGTCTGCGTCTGCCCTGGGATGTTCGACACGAAGGTGATCGTGGCGCCGAATTCGCCCATGGCCTTGGCAAAGGCCAGGATGGCGCCGGCCAGGATGCCGGGCAGGATCAGGGGCAGGGTGACGGTCAGGAACACCAGCGGGCGCGGCGCCCCCAGGGTGGCGGCGGCCTGTTCCAGCCGCGGGTCCACCGCCTCGATCGACAGGCGGATGGCGCGGACCATCAGCGGAAAGGCCATAACGGCGGCGGCCAGTGCCGCCCCGGTCCAGCGAAAGGCCAGCACGATGCCGAACCACTGGTCCAGCCATTGCCCCACCGCACCGCGCCGCCCGAAGGTCAGCAGCAGCAGATAGCCGGTGACGACCGGCGGCAGGATCAGCGGCAGGTGGACCAGCATGTTCAGCACCTGCCGCCCCGGAAAGCGCCAGCGCGCCAGCGCATGCGCCACCAGGATCCCCAGGGGCAGGCTGCAGAGCATCGCCCAGAAGGACACCTGCAGGCTGAGGGCCACGGCCTGCCATTCGCCAGGGGACAGCCAGTCAGGGAGCAAGACTGAAGCCTTCGTCCCGGAATAGGGCCCCGGCCTCGGGCGAGAACAGCGCTGCCAGGAAATCCCGGTCGGCGGCGTCGCTGGCTCCGGTCAGCAGGGCCACGGGATAGGTGATCGGCGGGTGGCTGTCGGCCGGAAACTGCCCGATGACGCGGACCGCGGGTTCGGCCGCCGCGTCGCTGGCATAGACGATGCCAAGCGGCGCCTCGCCCAGGGCGACCAGCGCCAGCGCGGCCCGCACGTTGTCGGCCTGCGCCACCCTGTCGGCCACCCCCTCCCACAGGCCCAGGCTGGTCAGTGCCGCCTTGCCGTATTGGCCCGCCGGCACGGCATCGACCAGGGCCATCGCCAAGCGGCCGTCGCCCAGCAGGCCAGGCAGGTCCAGATCCGTATCGATTGTCACCGCTGCCGCCTGCGGGTCCGCCGCGACCAGCACCAGCCGGTTTTCCAGCAGGTCGTGGCGCGTGCCTGGCTGCAACAGATCCTGCCCCTCGACCGCGTCCATCCATTCGGGGGCGGCCGACAGGAAGATGTCGGCCGAGGCCCCTGCAATGATCTGCCGGGCCAGCAGGTTTGAACCTGCGTAAACCGGCGTCACGCTGTGTCCAGTTTGGGCCGCAAATTCCGCCGCGATGCGGTCCAGCGCCGTCCGGGTCGAGGCGGCGGCAAAGACCGTCACATCCTCGGCCCGCAGGGGAAGGCTGGAAAGCAGGGTGGCCAGGACCAGGACAGAAATTCGCATGCAGCCTCGGGTCGATATGTTCAGCGGGAAACATCGCCCACCGGATCGGAGGGGGCAAGGACTATTTCCTATCCAAGCGCGCCCGAACCGCGAATTGTCGGGGAAAATGGCCGTGGAGAGGTTGACTCTGCCACACTGCCGGTTAAAAGGCGGCTTCAAGACGAATTCCACGGGGTTTGCGGCGCGCGATTGCCCCGAAGCAGGAGCAATAATCATGGCGAAGCCGACCACCATCAAGATCCGGCTGAACTCGACCGCCGGCACGGGTCATTTCTATGTGACCAAGAAGAATGCCCGCACGATGACCGAGAAGATGACCGTTCGCAAGTACGATCCGGTCGTGCGTCAGCATGTTGAATACAAGGAAGGCAAGATCAAGTAAGATCTGCCATCCGGTTGAACGAAGGGACCGCATCCGCAAGGATTGCGGTCCCTTCGCATTTCACGGACCGCTTGTGGTGTTTCCCGGACGGAACCCAGAAAACGCGCGCCATACCGGAACCTGAACAGGACCAGACACGTTCACTGACGTGCTTTCTGCATCCGGATGTTCTCCATGACGATCTCTGCCCCCCTGTCCGTACTGCCCGAATGTCCGGTCAAGGCCCTTCTGGCGCGTCCCGGCGGCGCGCTGGCGCTGCTTACCGCCTCTTCGGGCGGGTTTCCCCGGCGTCCGGGTGCCATGATGGCGCTTTGGCCGGACGGGCTGCGCGTGGGCAGGCTGGGTGCCGGCTGCATCGACGCCGACATTGCGGCACATCTGGACGGGCAGGGGCCCGTCACGCGGCTGACCTATGGGCAGGGCGGCCCCGTCGACCTGCCCTTGCCGTGCGGGGGGCAGGTCCAGATCGCGCTGCTGCACCGGCCAGATGCCGACTGGCTGTCAGCGGTCTGGGACGATCGCATCCGCCGTCGGACGGGTCATTGGCAGGTCGATCTGAACAGCGGCGGCATCAGCCGGGCCAAGCCAAGCACCCCTGCGCATGATTTCCGCATGGTGCTGCCGCCTCCGCCAGCGATCCAGATCCACGGAGAGGGCGATGAGGCGCAGGCCCTGGCCGCCCTGGTTCAGGCACTGGACCTGCCTTGCCTGGGCAGCGACAGCCGGCTGGACGGTCACAGCGCGGTGGTGACGCTTTTTCATGACCATGATCGGGAACTGCCGGCCTTGGGCCGGGCGCTAGCCTCCGATGCCTTCTATATCGGCGCCTTGGGCTCACGTCGCGCGCAGGCGGCACGGTTGGCGGCGCTGCGCCAGGCAGGCCATGACGAAGTCGCCTTGGCGCGCCTGCGCGGCCCGATCGGCGTCACCGCCCCCGCCCGCGACCCGCGCCTGATCGCAGCGTCAGCCTTGACCGAGATCCTTGCCGCCTACGAGACGCTGACGGCATGATCCGTGCCGGGCTGCTGCTGGCGGCCGGTGCCTCCCGCCGTTTCGGCCCGCAGGACAAGTTGCTGGCGCGTCTTGACGGGCGCCCGTTGATCGCCCATGCGGCGCAGGCGCTGAGGGACGTGCCGCTGGACGACCGCATCGCGGTGATCACGAACCCGCAGCTTCGGCCCTGGCTTTCGGGGTTTCGCATCATCCAGATTGAACAAGGCCAGCAATCGGACAGCCTGCGCGCCGGCATGGGCGCCGTGGGCCGGGTGGACCGGCTGCTGATCGCCTTGGGCGACATGCCCGATGTCACGCCCGCACATCTGCACGCGGTGCTGGCACGCACCACTGACCTGCTGCCCGCCGCCAGTCATGACGGCCGCCATCCCCGTCCTCCTGCCTGCTTTCCCGCTTCGGCCTTGGGCGCACTGGCGGCAGCGGCGGGTGATCAGGGTGCGGCTCGTCATCTGGAAAATCTGCCGCAGAGCCAGTTGGTGGCAGGGCCGAACCTTCTCCGCGACATCGACCGGCCCGACCAGATCTAGGCTCCTGCGATTTGCTTGTTGTCCAGATACCCCGCAGGGGGTCCGGGGGCGCGAGGACCCCCGACTGCCTCAGCCCAGGATCTCGGCAATGGCCTCGGTTGTTGCCGCCACAATCTGGTCCGCTTCACCCCTCGTCAGACACAGCGGCGGCGCAAAGCCCAGGATGTCGCCCTGCGGCATGGCGCGCGCGATCACGCCGCGCTTCAGCATCGCCGCCACGACCTTGGCGCCCTTGCCTTCGGATGCATCGAAGAACCGCCGCGTATCGCGATCCGCGACCAGTTCCACCGCGCACAGCATCCCTTCGCCGCGCACTTCGCCGACATGGGCATGATCACCCACCGCGGCCTGCATCCGTTCGTTCAGATAGGCGCCGACGGTGCCGGCGTTCTCGACCAGCCCTAGGCTGTCGATCAGCTTCAGGTTGGCAACGCCCGCCGCCGCGCCGATCGGATGGGCCGAATAGGTCCAGCCGTGGCCCAGGACGCCGTTCTCGTCGGTGCCACGCTCCAGCACGTCCCACATGCGCTGCCCGACGATCGACGCGGACAGGGGGGCATAGGCGCTGGTCAGGCCCTTGGCGCTGGTGATCAGGTCGGGCTTCATGCCGTAGTGGTCGGAGCCGAACATCGTCCCAAGCCGCCCGAACCCGGTCACGACCTCGTCGGCGATCAGCAGGATGTCATGCGCTTCCAGCACCGCCTGGATCGCCTTCCAGTACCCGGCGGGGGGTGGTACGATCCCGCCGGTGCCGAGCACGGGTTCGCCGATAAATGCGGCGATGGTGTCGGCGCCCTCGGCCTCGATCAGCGCCTCCAGCTTCTCGACGCAGTAGCCCACGAAATCACCTTCGGACATCGAGGCGTCGGGGCGGCGGAAGTAATAGGGCGCCTCGGTATGGATGACTTGGCTCAGCGGCAGGTCGAACTTCTTGTGGAACAGCTCCAGCCCTGTCAGCGACCCGGTGACGAGGCCCGAGCCGTGGTATCCCCGCCAGCGGCTGATGATCTTTTTCTTCTTCGGGCGGCCTAGGATGTTGTTGTAATACCAGACCAGCTTGACGTTCGTTTCGTTTGCGTCCGACCCGCCAAGGCCGAAATAGACGCGCGCCATGCCTTCCGGCGCGCGGTCCATGACCATCTTCGACAGGGTGATCGACGCTTCCGACCCGTGGCCCGCATAGGCGTGGTAATAGGACAGCTCACGCGCCTGCGCGGCAATGGCCTCCGCAATCTCCTGTCGGCCATAGCCCACGTTCACGCAATAAAGTCCCGCAAACCCGTCCAGCAGGCGGTTGCCGTCGCGGTCCTGGATATAGACGCCCTCGCCACCGGTCACGATCCGCTGCGGCGCCTCGCCCCGCGCGAATTGCGCCAGATGGGTCGAGGGGTGCATGAAGTTCTCGCGGTCCCATTTCGCCAGTTCGTCATTCGTCAGCATCACATCTCTCCTCATGCCCAGTCGCGGCAAACATACTTGATTTCGGTAAAGGCCTCGAGGCCCTGACGCGCGCCTTCGCGGCCCAGCCCGGACTGTTTCATCCCCCCGAAGGGGATCGGCGCGCCGGTGACCTTGGTGCGGTTGACGGCGACCATGCCGTATTGCAACGCCCGGCTGACCCGATAGATCCGGCGCGGGTCCTGACTGTGGACATAGGCGATCAGCCCATATTCGCTGGCGTTCGCGCGGGCGACGACCTCCTCCTCGGTGTCGAAGGGCGACAGCGCCGCGACGGGGCCGAACGTCTCCTCCCGCATGATCGCGGCCTCGTCGGTGACATCGGCCAGGACGGTCGGCTTGAAGAACAGCGGGCCAAGATCGGCCGCGACCTCGCCGCCGGTCAGGATGCGCGCGCCATGTGCCACCGCGTCCTGGACATGCGCCACCTGCTTGGCCACCTGGCGATCATGGATCAGCGGGCCCAGGTCGGCGTCCTGCATCCCCGGCGCCAGCGTGAGCCGCTCGACCGCCGCCGTGAACCGCGTGCAGAACTCGTCATAGACGTCGCGGTGGATATAAAAGCGGTTGGCGCCAAGGCAGTCCTGACCAGAGGTCGCGAACTTGGCCTTGACGGCCTCGGCCACGGCGCGGTCCAGATCGGCGCTGGGAAAGACGATAAATGGGGCATGGCCGCCCAGTTCCATCACCAGCCGCTTCACCGTGTCGGCGGACTGGCGATAGAGCAGCCGCCCGACCTCGGTCGATCCGGTGAAGGACAGCGCCCGCACCCGGGCATCCGCCGTCCATTCACCGACGATGGTCGCGGCGTCGCCGATGACCGTGTTCACCACGCCCGCCGGAAAACCCGCCCGCTGCGCCAGAACCGCCAAGGCCAGCGCCGACAGCGGCGTTTCAGCCGAGGGATGGATGACGACCGTGCAGCCCGCGCCCAGGGCGGCGGCTGCCTTGCGGGTGATCATCGCGCAGGGGAAATTCCAGGGCGTCACCAGCGCGGCCACGCCAACAGGTTCGCGCCACAGCTCCATTTCCGCATCGGGCAGGTGGCTGGTCACGCCTTCGATGTTCGGGCGCAGCGCCTCTTCGGCATAGAACTGCACGAAGCTGGCGGCATAGTCGATCTCTCCGCGCGCCTCGCTGATGGGCTTGCCCTGTTCGGCGACCATGATGCGGGCCAGATCCTCCTTCGCTTCCAGGATCAAGGCGTGCCAGCGGTGCAGGATCGTGGCGCGGTGCTGGGGCAGCATGGCCGCCCAGGCCGGAAATGCCGCCTGCGCCGCATCGACGGCCGCGCGGGCCCCGGCGGCATCGCTGATCGCCACCTGCGCCACCAGGCCGCCAGTCGCGGGGTCGCGAACGGCCAGACGACCTTCGGCAGGAAAATCGCCGCGTCCGGGCAGCAGCCCGCCATCGGCCAGGCGCTCGGTCAGGGTGGTGTGGTGGTCGTCGAACATGCGTGCCTCCTTTGTCGGGGACAACATGCGGCGGGGCGGGCGGAGGGTTTCTCCGAATGGGGCGGGGCAGGGCAGAGGAATCCTCTGTTCCCCGGCGTGTGGCGCGAAGATTCCTCTAGTCCAGCAGCGCCGTCGCCGGCGGCAGGTCCTTGACCGGCTTCGTCACGATATAGCTGAAATAGCGCCTGACGCCCGCGCGGCTCTCCAGCAGGCCGTCCATCAGCGTCTGAAAGGCCGCAACATCGGTCGCCACCACCTGCATCAGGTAATCAAAGCCGCCGCCGATGGCCCAGCAGCCGGTCACCGCCTGCATCCGCGCGATCACCCGTTCAAAGATCTGAAAGCTTTCGGCGCGGTGGCTGTCCAACTCGATCGTGACGAAGACCTGCACGTGGGGACCCAAGGCGGCCAGGTCGATCTGCGCGCGGTACCCTCGGATCAGGCCCGCCTGTTCCAGGCGCTTCATGCGATCCCAGCAGGGCGTGGGGGACAGGTTCACCCGCGCGGCCAGTTCGGTCTTGGCGATGCGCCCCTCGCGCGACAGGATCGCCAGGATGGCGATGTCGCGATCGTCGAGCCGAAGGGAGGATCGGGGCGGGACCATGCCCCGGTTGTTCCCGCGGCCCTGACGAATGTCAATCTGGACAAGCCGCGCGGCGGCGGCGATCTTGTGGGGCATGTCCCATTGGCCGCTTCGCAAACACGACATCACCCGCCCCGCCTATCGCAGCCTGGCACAGGGGATCGCCGCCGCCATCGATGCAGGCAGCCTGCGACCGGGCCAGCGCCTGCCGCCGCATCGCGACCTGGCCTGGCAGCTGGGCGTCAGCGTGCAGACCGTCAGCCGCGCCTATGAGGAGCTGATCCGCGCCGACCTGATCTCGGGCGAGGTGGGGCGCGGCAGCTTCGTGAAATCGGGCCCGCGCGAGACGATCGAGGTGCCGTGGTTCCGCGCGCCCACCGACCGGCCGCCGATCGACCTGTCGATGATGACCCCGGTGCGCCTGCCGCAGATCGCCGCCGCCTGGAGCGCGACGCTGATCCGCCTGGCCGACCGCCTGCCCGAACAGGCGATGATGTCCTTTCGGCCCCGCCAGACCATGTCGCTTTACGGCGGCATGGCGGCGTCCTGGCTGGCGCGCTGCGGCATGGTCGTGCCCGCGCAGCGCATCCTGATCACCAACGGCACGACGCCCGCCATGTTCGTGGCGCTGCTGACCGTGGCCCAGCCCGGCGACGTAATCGCGACCGAGGCCGCCACCTGCCACACGCTGAAGCCCGCCGCCCAGCACCTGCACCTGCGGCTGAAGGGGATCGCCTGCGACGCCCAAGGGATGGACCCCGAAGCGTTGGTGGCGGCGGCGCGCGCATCCGGCGGGCGGATGAAGGCGGTGTTCCTGCTGCCCTCGGGCGGGGGGCCGCTGGCGCAGATCATGGACCGTGACCGGCGCGAGGCGCTGGCCCAGGCCGCCACGCGCGCCGGGCTGATGATCCTGGAAAGCGACCCCACCGGACCCATGCCGCCGCGCCGCCCGCAGGCGGTGTCCAGCTTTGCCCCCGACCGCAGCTTTTATTTCACCGGCCTGTCGAAATGCCTGTCGCCGGGCCTGCGCATCGGTTTTCTGGCGATGCCCGAAAATTTGGCAGAAGCCGCGCTGAACCGGCACCTGTCGATGGCCTGGATGGCCACGCCGCTGATGGCCGAGATCGCCCAGGACTGGATCGCAGGCGACACGGCCGAGGCGCTGCTGGCTGCGCAGCGGGTCGAACTGGCGGCGCGCAACCGCATGGCCGTCCGCATCCTGGGGCCGCGGGCGCAGGGTTTCCTGCACGGGCTGCACCGCTGGCTGCCGCTGCCCGACGGTTGCGACGAGGCCGAGGTTCTGGCCCGCGCGCTGTCGCACCAGGTCGCGCTGGCCCCCGGCGCGGGCTTTGCGATGGGGCCTGCCGGACCCGCGCTGAGGGTGTCTTTGGGCGGCGCGCCCCTGCGCGATCTGGAACAGGCGCTGCGTATTGTTTCGGCACTTCTGCCCCCCGACAGCCGCATCTGATTCAGGGCAGTCCGGCCTTCGGTTTGACTCCTGCCGTCAAAATTGTCATGATTTAATATAGAAATTGACTTGGAATCCGCTTGGGCAGAACTCTCTGCCCAAGCCGGAACGGGCGGATCTGCCCGAATCCTGCAACATGAGGGCCGCGGATGCATGCGCATCGCGACGGCCCGCCCACAGGAGGTACCATGACCATCAAGACCCTGACCGCCGCCAGCCTTGCCGCCCTTGTCCTTGGCTCGGGCGGCGCATTCGCCGACACCTGGCGCTATGCCTTCGAGGAGGCCCTGGACGAGGTCCAGGGCGTCTTCGCCCAGAAGTTCAAGGAAGAGGTCGAGGCCAATTCCGACCACGAGGTGCAGCTGTTCCCCTTTGGCACCCTGGGCGAATCCGACAACATCCTGGAACAGACGCAATCAGGCATTCTGCAGTTCGTCAACCAGTCGCCCGGCTTTACCGGGTCGCTGATCCCCGAGGCGCAGGTGTTTTTCGTGCCCTATCTGCTGCCCGAGGATCAGGAGCAGCTGGTCAGCTTTTTCCGCAACTCCGAGACGATCAACAGCATCTTCCCCGAGCTTTACGCCGAGCAGGGGCTGGAGCTGCTGACCATGTATCCCGAGGGCGAGGTGATGCTGACCACCAAGACGCCCGTCACGGGACCCGCCGACCTGAGCGACGTCAAGGTCCGCGTGATGACCAACCCGCTGCTGGTCGAAAGCTACCAGGCATTCGGCGCGACGCCCACGCCGCTGCCCTGGGGCGAGGTCTATGGCGGGTTGCAGACCGGCATCATCGACGGCCAGGAAAACCCGGCCTTCTTCATCGAATCGACCCGCATGTACGAGGTGACCGACCATATCACCCGTCTTGGCCACAACAACTTCACCACCGCGCTGATGGCCAACAAGGAGTTCTTCGACGGGCTGCCCGAGGAGGACCAGAAGGTGATCGAGGACGCGACCCAGGCCGCCTTTGACCATATCATCGAGTACCAGCAGGGGCTGACCGAAACCTCGCTGGAAAAGATCATGGAGGCAAAGCCGGAAATGACCGTCACCACCCTGACCGAGGAACAGCGCGCCCCCTTCCGCGAAACCGCCGACCAGGTCGAGGCGACCTTTCTGGAAATCGGCGGTCCCCGCGCGCAGGAAGTGCTGGACCAGATGAAGGCCGATCTGGAAGCCGCGGCTAGCTGAGCCCCGCTGACCGGGAACCGGCCTTGGCGGGCCGGTTCTTCCTGTGACCCCGCAAGGACAAGTGGCCATGACGTCGGAGAACACATCCCCACGACCCGATCCCGACGTTCTGGCCGCGGCTGAACTGCCGGTAAGTCAGGACGACATCGACGATTCGCTGTATCAGTCGGGGCTGCCGGGGCCGCTTGGCCTGCTGGACAAGGGCATCGCGCGGCTGGAGGCGATGCTGCTTGCCTTCGGCGTTCTGGCCATGGCCCTGAACACGGTGGCCAACGTCGTCGGCCGGTTTGGCTTTGGACAGTCGCTCTATTTTTCCGAAGAGGTGAACCAGGCGCTGATCGTGCTGATCACGTTCGCGGGCATTTCCTATGCCGCACGCCACGGGCGGCATATCCGCATGTCGGCCCTGTTCGACGCACTGCCATTTCGCGCCCGCAAGTTCGCCATGGTCGCGATCAGCGCCCTGACCGGGGCGCTGCTGCTGATGCTGGCATGGTACGCCTATGGCTATGTGACCACCCAGGCCGGGCGGGGCAGGGTGCTGCCCGCGCTGCGCATCCCGCAGTGGTGGATCCTGGTCTGGGTGCCGGTCGGCTTTTTCCTGACCGGGGTTCAATACATGCTGACCGCGCTGAAGAACCTGACCGACCCGCAGATCTGGCTGTCGACGGCCACCCGTGACGGCTATGACCTTCCCCCGGACGAGGAGCGTCCCGCATCATGACCGCCGCTATTCTGGGCACGATGATCGTGCTGCTGCTCTTGGGCTTTCCGATGATGGTGCCGCTGATCGTGGGCGCCATGGTGGGCTTTGTCACCATCTTCGGCGGCCTGGGCCAGATGGAGACGATGGTCCAGCAGGTCATTGCCGGCATCCAGCCAGCCAGCCTGATCGCCGTGCCGATGTTCATCTTTGCTGCCGACCTTATGACGCGCGGTCAGTCGGCCGAACGCCTGATCGACCTGGTGATGGCCTTCCTGGGCCACATGAAGGGCGGGCTGGCCATTTCCACCGCCGGCGCCTGCACGATGTTCGGGGCCGTGTCGGGGTCCACCCAGGCCACGGTGGTGGCCGTCGGCGGGCCGCTGCGGCCGCGCCTGCTGAAGGCGGGTTACAGCGACAGTTTTACCCTGGCGCTGATCATCAACGCATCCGACATCGCCTTTCTGATCCCGCCGTCGATCGGGATGATCATCTATGGCGTCGTGTCGGGCACCTCGATCTCGGAACTGTTCATCGCAGGCATCGGGCCGGGGCTGCTGATCCTGCTGCTGTTCTCGATCTATTCCTATATTTATGCCGTGCGCCACAATGTCCCGACGGAACCGCCCGCGACCTGGTCCGAACGCGGACGCGCCGCGCGCAAGGCGCTGTGGCCGCTTGGGTTTCCTGTCATTATCATCGGCGGCATCTATGGCGGGATCTTTTCCCCGACCGAGGCGGCGGCCGCCTGCGTCCTTTACGCGCTGCTGCTGGAAATGGTCGTTTTCCGTGAACTGAGCCTGAAGCAGCTTTATTCCACCGCGAAATCCACCGGCCTGATCACGGCGGTGGTCTTCATCCTGGTCGGCGCGGGCACGGCCTTCAGCTATGTCATCAGCTTTGCGCAGATCCCTCAGGCGATCCTGGGCGGCATCGGCATCGACGGGATGGGGCCTTATGGGGTGCTGTTCACGATATCCATCGCCTTCTTCATCGGCTGCATGTTTGTCGATCCGATCGTGGTGATCCTGATCCTGGTGCCGATATTTGCGCCCGTGGTGCGGGATGCGGGCCTGGACCCGGTTCTGGTGGGAACGATCATCACGCTGCAGGTCGCCATCGGCAGCGCGACGCCGCCCTTCGGCTGCGACATCTTCACGGCCATTGCCGTCTTCAAGCGCCCCTATTGGGAGGTGATCCGCGGCACGCCGCCCTTCATCCTGATCCTGCTGTCGGTGTCGGTGCTGTTGATCTTTTTCCCGCAGATCGCGCTGTTCCTGCGCGACATGGCCATTGCCAGCTAGGACCGCCCGATGAGACGCTGCGACCTGCACCGCTTCGGCCTAGTGGCGCTGGCCACCGACATGACGATCGAGGGCGACGCGGCGCGCCTGATGCCGCCGGGCACCCGGCTGCATGTCACCCGCATCGCCTTTGACAACCCCACCACCGAAGAGAACCTTCGCCGGACCGGTCCGCGCCTGCGCGCTGCCGTGGACCTGCTGGTGCCGGGGATCAAACTGCGCGGCATCGGCTTTGGCTGCACCTCGGCCTCGGCAGTGTTGGGCGACAGCATCGAGGCGCTGGCGGGGGGCCGGGCGCCGGTGTCCACCCCGGCGGGGGCGGCGCTGCGCGGCTTTCACGCCATGGGAATCGACCGGGTGGCGCTGATGACACCCTATCTGCCCGCGACCACGGACCTGGTGGGCGATCACTTCGAGGCGCAGGGCCTGCGCGTCCTGCGCCGCAGCAGCATGGGCCATGCCGACGACCGCGACATGGCCCGCCTGTCCGACGCCGAGATCACCGAGATGGCCCTGGCCAGCGACCACCCCGAGGCGCAGGCGCTGTTCATGTCCTGCACCGCGCTGCCCGCGCTGGCGCTGATCGACGACCTTGAGGCGCGGTTGGGCAAGCCCGTCCTCAGCGCCAATCAGGCGCTGTTCTGGGCCATGCTGGACCAGGCAGCCGTTCCTGCCGACGGGCCGGGCGCGTTGTTCCGGTGCCGCACATGGTGACGCTGGACGACATCCGCGCGGCCCGCGCCCGCATCGGCGACCGGGTCCGGCAGACGCCGATGGTCGCCTCGGCTGCGCTGTCGGAAAAGGCGGGCGGGCCGGTCTGGTTGAAATGCGAACATCACCAGACGACCGGCGCCTTCAAGCTGCGCGGGGCGACCAATGCGGTGGCGCGGCTGGGGACGGTGGCGGGCGTCACCACAGCCTCGACGGGCAATCACGGCCGGGCGCTGGCCCATGCGGCACGCGCCCTGGGGGTGCCCGCGATCATCTGCGTGTCGCGCCTGGTGCCGCAAAACAAGCTGGACGCCATCACCGCCCTGGGCGCCGAGGCCCGCGTCATCGGCGCCAGCCAGGACGAGGCCTTTCTGGAGGCCCTGCGGCTGGAGCGGGACGAGGGGTTCGCCCTGATCCCGCCCTTCGACCACCCGGACGTGATTGCGGGCCAGGGCACCCTGGGGCTGGAGATCCTGGAGCAGCTTCCCGATGCCGCGGCCATCGCCGTGCCCCTGTCGGGTGGTGGGCTGCTTGCCGGGGTGGGTGCTGCCGCCAAGGCGCTGCGCCCCGACATCCGCATCATCGGCATCAGCATGGAACGCGGCGCCGCGATGGCTGCCAGCTTGGCCGCCGGCCGCCCCATTGAGGTCGAGGAGCTGCCGACCCTGGCCGACAGCCTGGGCGGGGGCGTGGGCATGGCCAACCGCCTGACCTTTCCGATGGTCCGCGACCTGATGGACGAGCTGATCCTGCTGACCGAGGACGAGATCGCCGCCGGCCTGCGCCACCTGGCGGCCGAAGGGCAGGTGGTCGAGGGCGCAGCGGCCGTCGGTGCGGGCGCCGTGCTGGCAGGCAAGCTGCGCGGCCCGCACCCGCTGGTCCTGATCCTGTCGGGCGCCAATATCGACCCCGCGCGCCACGCGGCCCTGCTGGAGGCTGTCATATGAAGCCGCTGATCCTGACCGAGGACGACCTGCGCCAGCGCATCGCCCTGGACCTGCCGCTAATCGACGTGATCGAGGCGGGCTTTGCCCGGCTGGCCCAAGGTGGCGTCGTGATGCCGCCCGTGCTGTCAATGCACCTGCCCGACGTAAACGGAGAGGTGGACGTCAAGACCGCATATGTGCCGGGACTTCAGGGCTTTGCGGTCAAGATCTCACCTGGTTTCTTCGACAATCCCGCGCGCGGTCTGCCCTCGACCTCGGGGCTGATGGTGGTGCTGGATGCGCAGACCGGCCGGGTGCGGGCGGTGCTGCTGGACAACGGCTACCTGACCGACCTGCGCACGGCGGCGGCAGGAGGCGTGGCCGCACGCTACCTGTCCCGCCCCGATGCCAGCTGTGCCGCCATCCTTGGCGCGGGCCTGCAGGCGCGGATGCAGCTGCAGGCGCTGCGGCTGGTGCGGCCGATCACCAGCGCCGTCATCTGGGCCCGCGATCCGGCCCGCGCTCAGGCGCTGGCCGCTGAACTGGACAGCCCTGACCTGGCCGTGCGTGCCTGCGCCGACCCGGCCGAGGCCGTGGCCCAGGCCGACATCGTCGTGACCACCACGCCCGCAACGCAGCCGATCCTGCGCGCCGACTGGCTGCGTCCCGGCCAGCACGTCACCGCCATGGGCAGCGACCAGCCCGGCAAGAACGAACTGGACCCCGCCTGCCTGGCCCGCGCCGACCTTTATGTCGCCGACCGCGCCAGCCAGACCCGCCTGATGGGCGAGCTGCGCGCCGCCATCGCCGCCGGCACCCATGACGGCGCCGATGTTCCCGAACTGGGCCAGATCATCGCCCGAACCCATCCCGGCCGCACCGCGCCCGACCAGATCACCATCTGCGATCTGACCGGCACGGGCGTTCAGGACACCGCCATCGCCACCCACGCGCTTGCCGCGTTTTCGAAAGCCACGTGAATGCCCGAACTGCAAAGGACGCCTGAACGCTTCTCGACCGCTGAATACGAGGGGCGCCTGAAGAAGACCCGCGCCAGCATGGAAAAGCTGGGCCTGGACATGCTGATCGTCAGCGATCCGTCGAACATGGCCTGGCTGACAGGCTATGACGGCTGGTCCTTTTACGTCCACCAATGCGTGATCGTGGGGCCGACCGGTGCACCCATCTGGTTCGGGCGCGGGCAGGACGCGCAGGGCGCACTGCGCACCGTCTGGATGACCGATGACCACATCATCGGCTATCCCGACCATTACGTGCAGTCGGTGGACCGGCACCCGATGGAATACCTTTGTGCGCAGCTGGCCGACCGGGGCTGGCATCGCGGCACCCTCGGGGTCGAGATGGACAACTACTGGTACACGGCCAGGGCGCATGAACGGCTGGCCCACGGGTTGCCAGAGGCGAAAATCCAAGACGCCACGGGCCTGGTGAACTGGCAGCGCGCCGTCAAGACGCCCAAGGAACTGCAATACATGCGCAAGGCCGCGCGCATCGTGGAACGCATGCACCGCCGCATCGCCGACAAGATCGAGGTCGGCATGCGCAAATGCGATCTGGTAGCCGAGATCTATGACAGCGGGCTGCGCTATGACGAATGGTCGGGCCACGGCGGCGACTATCCCGCCATCGTGCCGCTGCTGCCGTCGGGGCCGGACGCCGCCGCCCCGCACCTGACCTGGGACGACCAGCCGATGAAGAAGGACGAGGGGACCTTTTTCGAGATTGCCGGCTGTTACCAGCGATATCACGTGCCGCTGTCGCGCACGATCTTTCTGGGCACCCCGCCGCAGGAGATGCTGGAGGCCGAAAAGGCCGTTCTGGAAGGCATGGAGGCGGGACTGAGCGCCGCCCGCGCGGGCAACACCTGCGAGGATATCGCCAACGCCTTCTTCACCGTCCTGGACCGCTATGGCATCGTCAAGGACAACCGCACCGGATACCCGATCGGCCTGTCCTATCCGCCCGACTGGGGAGAACGCACCATGTCGCTGCGCCGGGGCGACCGGACTGAGCTGAAGCCGGGCATGACCTTCCATTTCATGACGGGCCTGTGGATGGAGGGCTGGGGCTACGAGACGACCGAATCCCTGGTCATCACCGAGGCGGAACCCGAGCTGTTCTGTTCCATCCCCCGCCGGATGCTGGTGAAGGCATGAACCCGATCATGCCCACGATCCCGTTGGATGCGCCCGGCAAGCACCACGGTTTCCTGCGCCTGCCCTATTCGCGCAACGACAGCGCCTGGGGCAGCGTGATGATCCCGATCACCGTGATCGCCAATGGCACGGGCCCCACGGCCCTGCTGACCGGCGGCAACCACGGCGACGAATACGAAGGCCCCATCGCGCTGCAACAGTTGGCATGGGATCTGGAGCCGGACAACATCAGCGGGCGCGTGATCATCGCGCCCTATCTGAACTATCCGGCCTTTCGGGCGGGCACGCGCGTCAGCCCGATCGACCAGGTGAACATGAACCGCTGCTTTCCCGGCCGCCCCGACGGCACGGTGACGCAGAAGATCGCGCATTATTTCGACAGCGTGCTGGTGCCGATGGCGGATGTGGTGCTGGATTATCATTCGGGCGGCAAGACGCTGGATTTCCTGCCCTATGCGGCGGCGCATTACCTGGACGACCCGGACCAGCAGGCGGCTTGCGTGGCGGCCATGCGGGCCTTTGGCGCGCCCTGGTCGATGATGATGCGCGAAATCGACGCAGTGGGAATGTTCGACACGGCGGTGGAAAGCCAGGGCAAGGTCTTTGTCACCACCGAACTGGGCGGCGGCGGCACGGCCACGGCGGCGTCAAGCCGGATTGCGATCCGGGGGGCGCGGAACGTGCTGCGCCATGCGGGCATCCTGTCGGGTGCGGTCGAGGCGGACCAGACCCGGATGCTGGACATGCCGGGCGACGACTGCTTTCACTTTACCACCCGCGATGGGCTGCTGCATCCGCTGGTCGATCTGGGCGAGGACGTGGCCGAGGGGCAGGCGCTAGCGCAGATCTGGCCCGCCGACCGGACCGGCCTGGCGCCCGTCGAAATCAGGGCGAACCGCGACGGCATCCTTGCGGCGCGCCATTTCCCGGGCCTGGTGCAAATGGGCGACTGTCTGGCGGTGATTGCCGTCGCCTAGCTTCGCATCAGCCGCGCCACGATCGGCGCCAGCAGGATCACGATCACGATCCGCAGGATGTGGTGGCTGACGACATAGGCCAGGTCCGCCCCGGCAATGATGGCGATCACCACCATTTCCGCCTGGCCGCCCGGAAGGAAGGCCAGGAAGGCATCCAGCGCGGGGGCCAAGCCCAGCATATAGATGATCTCGAAGAAGATCAGGCTGACGCCGGCCAGGATCAGCGAATAGGCAAGGCCCGCCGTCACGTCGATGCGCAGTTCGCGCGCGGTGATGCCGGCGTATTTCGCCCCGACGGCGATGCCGATGAAGAACTGCGCGGCCTGGATGATCTCGGCCGGGGGGCGGGTCTGGATCAGGCCCGCCAGCGACAGCGCCCCGGTCAGGATCATCGGCCCCAGGATCGAGGCGCCGAAAAGGCCCACGCGTTCCGCAATCTTCCAGCCCAAGAAGCCGGCCGCGACCATCAGCGCGATCTGGTCCCACGCCACCCCGGCGATGGGCGCGCCAGGCGGCTGCGACAGGTCCACCTGCCAGTAAAAGGTCATGATCAGCGGCGCCACCGTCACGATGACCAGGATGCGGGTCGCGTGGATCAGCGACAGCGCGCGGATGTCGCCGCCGGCTTCCTCGCCAAAGACCAGCATGTCCTGAAGCCCGCCGGGCATCGCCGCATACCAGGCGGTCGGGTGGTCAAAGCCGAAGACGCGCCGGAACAGCGGATAGCCGATCAGCGCGATCACCCCGATAAAGACCGGCACGATCGCCAGCGAGGCGCCGATGGCCGGCAGCCCGGCCAGCACCTGCGGCGTGATCGAGGCGCCCACGGCCACGCCCAGAAAGGTGCGCATGAAGATGCCCAGCTGTCCCGCGCCGGCCATGCGCGCGCCCGACAGGGCCACGATCAGGCAGGCCAGCATCGGCCCCAGCAGCCAGGGCAGGGGCAGCCCCAGCACCAAAAAGATCGCGGCGCCGATCAGCGCCGCGCCGAAGGTGGTCAGTCGTGCCTTGGTCAAAGCGTCATTTCTTCCAGCAGCGCCGCGTATTGCGCCCCGTGCATGTCGCGGTCATGGGCTGATCCCTGCACCACCGGGCGCGGCAGGCTGAACTTGATCACCCGCAGGTCGGGGATGTCGAAACGCTTCAACTGGTCGGGCGCCACCTGGTAAAGCGCGGCGACCCGATCGGTCGAAAGTGCGGACACCAGCCGGTCGAAGACGTCGCGCCGGTCACAGAAGACGTCGATGGTCACCCAGAAGGGGCCGGCATTCTTGGACCGGACCTTCAGGACCAGATCGCCCAGGGACGTCGGGATCATGCCGGCACCTTTGCGCGAATTTCGGTGACCTCGATCCGGAAGGCGGACATCGGGTCCTCCAGCGCCATGACGTGGTTCAGCGCGAATTCGTAAAGCGCGCCGCGATCGGTGGTGGCCGGCGAATAGGGAAAGGCGAAGGTCGGCAACTCCTCGTCATCGGTCAGCGGGTAGTGCAGGACAAAGGGATTGATCAGCTTGCCGATCTCGGCCGCCTCGGCCTGGGTTTTCGCGGTAATCAGGCCCAGAACGCCCACCTCGACGGGATCGCCGCTGCGGTTCTCCAGCGCGCCCAAGGCACCGTTGACGCCGATCAGCCGGAACTCCAGCCCGTAGTCGCCGGGCGACAGCTCCATGCGGCTGTGGATCTCGGCCTGCAGAAAGCCGGTCAGGCGATCGACCCAGGCCTGGGCGTTCCGCGCGTAATGGGCGTCGCGCAGGATCGCCAGGATCGTGGTCTGGTAACCGGCAATGCGTGCGCCCTCCAGCTTGACGGTATAAGGGCCGGGCACCCAGGCCGAGCCTTGGACCCGCACGCGGCGGTCGTCCAGCGCGCTGTAATGCGCGCCCGTCACGTCCAGGTATCCACCCGGCTCGAACAGCCGGAACGGGTCCGAGTTTTCGTAAAGCATATGCGCCGACACTGAATGCGGCGTGCAGCGCGCGCCCTCCGCCAGCGGCTCGACCGTGAAGCCGGTCCCGTCGAAATCGACCAGGATCACACCCGAGGTCGGGTTCGTCGAACACAGCGCCCCGCATTCCGCGATCTTGGCCCCGTGCCAGACGCCGCCCGCCGCATCCCCGCGCAGCAGCGGCAGGGCCGCGATGGTCGCCGTGTCGGTGGTGCGGCCGGCGATGACGATATCGGCGCCCGTGGCCAGCGCGGCTTGGATCTGTTCGGCCCCGGCCAAAGCCACGATATTGGTCAGGTCGTCCAGCCGCAGGTCGGGCGCGGGGGACAGGGGCGTCACGCGGCCCTGCGCCACCGCCTGCGCCACCCGCGACACGGGCTGGCTGGAATAAAGCCGCGCGATGCGCAGGTCCTGGCCCAGTTCGCGGGCCAGTTCGACCGTGATGTCATGCATCCAGTCCACGGTGCTGTCGGTGCCGCAGGTGCCGGCCGTGCCGATGACCAGCGGAACGCCTGCCTGCGCGCGGGCCTGCATCAGCGCGCGCCATTCGGACTTGGTAGCGGCGCGGGAGTATTTCGACTGGCCCGCGCCCAGGCTGAAGGGCCCACTGTCCGTGGACCCCCCGTCAATGCAGATGATGTCGGGCCGGGCGGCGACGCCGCGGTCCAGCGCCTTTCGGTCGAAGCCGAGGCCAAGAACGCCCGAAGGCACCAGAACGCGTGTCGGCATGTCAGTCCTCGTTCAATGTGGGATCGGTGGCAGGCAGCGCGGGCTTCTTCAGCAGGCGCCGCAGGAAGATCGGCGCCACGAAACCAAGGATCGCCGCGATCCACAACCCCACCGCGATGGGCGAGGAGAGCAGATACCACCAGTCGCCGTTCGACAGGACCATCGCGCGGCGCAGGTTGTCCTCCATCGCGTTGCCCAGAAGGATGCCCAGGATCACCGGGACCGTCGGCATGTCCAGCTTGCGCATGACATAGCCCAGGACGCCGAAACCGACCATCATCAGCATGTCGAAGCTGGAGCCGGTCAGCGAATAGATCCCCACAAAGGCGATCATCGTCACGCCCGGCAGCAGCACCCAGGCCGGCACCGACAGGATCTTGACGAAGACCTTGACCATCGGGACGTTCATCAACAGCAGCACGACGTTGGCGATCAGCAGCGACGCGATCAGCGACCAGACGACCTCGGGGCGTTCGGTGAACAGCAGCGGGCCGGGGGTGATGTTCAGCGTCAGAAGCAGCGCCAGCAGCACGGCCGTGGTGCCCGAGCCCGGCACGCCAAGCGTCAGCATCGGCACCAGCGCGCCACCGGCGGCGGCGTTGTTGCCGGCCTCGGGGGCGGCGACGCCCTTCGGGTTGCCCTTTCCGAAGCTGTGCTTGTCCTTGGCCACGGATTTTTCCGCCATATAAGCCAGGAAGGACCCCAAGGACGCGCCCGCGCCGGGCAGCACGCCCGCGACAAAGCCGATCCCGGTGCCGCGCAGCATCGCGCCCGAGGTTTGGCGCAGCATCCGCCAGGGGACCAGGATCTTGCCCAGCTTGACGCCGATGGCGCTGTCCTTGCCGTGGCTTTCGATGAAGTGGAACACCTCGGCCACCGCGAACAGGCCGACGATGGCGACCAGGAAGTCCACGCCGTCCATCAGGTGCAGTTCGCCAAAGGTAAAGCGCGGCATGCCGGTGGTCTTGTCCATGCCGATCATCGCGATGCCCAGGCCGATCGCCGCGGCCATCGCCGCCTTGGCCTGGTTCGACGAGCCGATCCCGCCAAGCGTGCAGAAGGCCAGCACGTAGAGCGCAAAGTATTCGGCCGGGCCGAACTGATAGGCCACCCGCGCCAGGTAGGGCGCAAAGATCATCAGGCCGATCGTCGCCAGCAAGGCGCCCACGAACGAGGCCACGCCCGACACGACCAGCGCCTCGGCCGCCATGCCCTGCCGGGCCATGGGATAGCCGTCCAGCGTCGTCATCATCGCGGGTTCGTCGCCCGGAATGTTCAAAAGGATCGAGCTGATGCGGCCGCCATACATGGCGCCGTAATAGACCGAGGTCAGCAGCACCAAGGCCGAAATCGCGTCAAGGCCCATCGAAAACGAGATCGGGATCAAGAGCGCCACGCCGTTGGACGGACCCAGGCCCGGCAGCGCCCCGATAATCGTGCCGACAAAGCAGCCGATCACGGCCAGCATCAGCGTAAAGGGCGTTATGGCGATGGAGAACCCCATCGCAAGGTTGGCAAGCGTGTCCATGAATTCAGAACCCCATGCCTGCAGGCAGGCCCTTCAGGCCCAGTCCCAGGATGACGCGGAAAAGAACGAAGAGGCCGACCGACAGGCCCAGTCCCGACAGCGCGGCGCGCATCGGGTGGCCGCCGATCTGCCAGCTGAGGATGCCCGAGGCGATGGCCGTCGGGATCAGGAAACCAAGCGGCGTGATGGCATAGGCATAGGCCACCAGCACCACCAGTGCCAGGCCCAGCTGGGCAACCATCGGGCCTGCGGGCCAGTCCTGGTCGGGATCCGGGCGCAGCACCATCACCAGTGCCGACAGGATGATCACGGTCGCGATCATGTAGGGGAAGATGCGGGGCCCGACAGGATCGGACATGAAGCTGGTCTGGATGCCGCGGGCGCTGAGGATATACCCCAACGCCACGACGATCATGACCGACCCGAAGATGCGGTCGCCACGGATCATTGCAGCAACCCGATCTCGCGCGAGACCTCCTGGATCTCGGCGATGTTGGCATCCACGAAGGTCTGGAAGTCGTCGCCAAGGATCATGTAGGGTTCAAGGCCGTTTTCTTCCATCACCGCCTGCCACTGTTCGGATTCTCCGACCTGCTTCAGCGTGTCGACCCATTTCTGGTAGTCCGCGTCGCTGATGTCCTTGGGCACATAGATGCCGCGCCAGTTCATCGCGACCGTGTCCACGCCCTGTTCCTTGGCGGTCGGCACATCCTCAAAGCCCGCGACGCGCTCTTCCGACAGGACGGCGATCGGCCGCACGTCGCCCGACTTGATAAAGCCGGTGATTTCTGACAAATCGCCCGTCATCGCATGCGCAAAGCCGCCCACGGTCTGGGTGATCGCATCCGCGCCGCCATCCAGGCCAATATACTTGACCGCGCGCATGTCCTCGAACCCGGCCTTGTCCAGCATCATCAGGACCTTGAGGTGGTCGAAACCGCCCACCGCCGAACCGCCGGCAAAGGCCACGCTGGAGGGATCGGCCTTCACCGCCTCGATCAGGTCGGTCAGGTTCTGGTAGGGGCTGTCCTTGGCCACCACGATCACGCCGGGATCGCCGCCGATCGAGCCGACCCACCGCACCTGATCGGCGGTGGCGCCGGCAAAGGCGTTCTGCGCCAGGCGCGTGGTCGTGGCGGACGAGGCCGCGACAAAGACCTCGGGGTCGCTGCTGCGCTTGCTGACAACCTGGGTAAAGGCCACGCCGCCGCCCGCGCCGGCCAGGTTCGTCACCTGCACCATGTTCGGCACGATCCCCAGTTCGGTCATCAGCCGCCCGATCTGGCGGCAGGTAAAGTCCCAGCCACCGCCGGGGTTGGCCGGTGCGATGCATTCGGCGGCCGTGGCCGGAACGGCGACGCTCATCATCAGTGCAGCTGCGGCTGCACGGGTCCAGTTCTTCATGCTGTCCTCCCAGACTGCCCGCGCGAAAAGGGGGGCGGGCTTGCGGGGTGCAGATTTTGATGAAAAGCTGACACCAACCTGTCACCCATTGCCGAAAAGTTAAGCGGATGCGTTTTCTTCTGGTCGAGGACAGCAACGAGCTGGCCCGCGCCGTCGCCTCGCGGCTGGCGATGGAGGGGCATGGCGTGGATCATGCCGCGACGCTGGAAGATGCTCGACATTTTCTTGAAAGCGCGCCTTATGATCTGATTCTGCTGGACATTTCATTGCCTGATGGGGACGGCCGCGACTTTCTGGCCAGCGAGCGGGCGGCGCGGCGGGACACGCCGGTGATCATGATGACGGCCAGCGCCTCGGTCAGCGACCGGGTCAGCACGCTGGACCAGGGCGCCGACGATTACATCACCAAGCCCTTCGATTTTGCAGAACTGCAGGCCCGCTGCCGGGCCGTGCTGCGACGCCGGGACGGGGCGGCGGACAGCCGTCGCCATTTCGCGGGCTTCACCTTTGATGCGCTGGCCGCCACGGTCCTCATTGGGGACGAGACGCGCGAATTGCGCGCCCGCGAATTGCGCCTTCTTGAAATTCTGCTGTCGCGGCCCGGCCAGGCATATTCCAAGGCGCATCTGATCGACCGGCTGTTTTCGTTTGACGAGGAGGTCAGCGACAATGCCATCGAGGTTTATGTCGGCCGCCTGCGCCGCAAGCTGGAGGGATCGGGCGCCCGGCTGGAGACTCTGCGGGGTGTCGGCTATCGCCTGATCCCGGAATGAACGGGTGGCTTCGCCTGTTCGACCCGGCGCGCATCGCCTCGCTGCGCCGCCGCCTTGTCTGGCAGTTCCTGGTTCTGTCGGCCGCGCTGGTCCTGGGCCTGTTCCTGACGGTGGGCTGGGTGGCGGACCGGGCGTCGCGTGCCTCTCAGGATGCCGTTCTGGGCGCGGCCGTGACGGCGATCACCGAGGGCATCCGCAGCGTCGATGACGGGCTGGAGCTGGACCTGCCTTATGCGACCTTTTCCATGCTGGGGGCGATGGGGGACGAACGCATCTTTTATGCGCTGGCCGTGGCCGACCGGGTGGTGACGGGATATGACGACCTTCCTGCACCGCCGGAACCGGCGCTGGACATGGTGCCGATCTTCTGGACCGCCGATTACCGGGGGGCGCGGCTGCGCCTGTCGGCCGTCGCGCGCCCGATGCTGATAGACAACCGCCTGCGGCCCGTCACTGTCACCTTGGGCCAAACGCGCCTGGGGCAGGCCGCCATCGCACGTGACACGGCCCGCAGTGCGGCCTGGGCGGCGCTGGTCTTTCTGGTCGTGGCGCTGCCCGTGGCGCTGCTGGCGGCGCAGGCAGTGCTGTCGCCGATCCGCAGCCTGGCCGAGGTGATGGGCCGGCGCGGCCCGCGCGACCTGCGCCCCGTGCGCCACCCGACGCCCCGCGAACTGGCGCCGCTGCTGCGGGCGCTGAACGGGCTGATCGCCCGGCTGCGCGGCGCGCTGGACCTGGCCGAGACCTTCATCTTCGAGGCTGCGCACCGGATCCGCACGCCGCTGTCCCTGGTGCGGACCGAGGCCGAACTGGCGCTGTCGGAAACCACCGACGAGGCCACGCGCATCCGCCTGCGCCGCATGGTGCGCGCCATCGGGGAAAGCAGCCGTTCGGCCAACCAGATCCTGGACCATGCGATGGTCATGTATCGCAGCGACCAGTTCGCCGCGGCGCCCCTGGACCTGGCGGCGCTGACCCGCGCCGTGGTGCGGGCCGTGGCGCCCCTGGCCGACATGCGCGACATCGCCCTGTCGCAGGCCGGGCTGGACAGCCCATGCCCGATCGAAGGAGACGAGCGCATGCTGGAGATCGCGTTGCGCAACATCCTGGACAATGCGGTGAAATACGCCGCACCCGAGGGGCGGATCGCCGTGTCGCTGCGGCGCGAAGGGCCGATGGCCGTTTTGCGCGTGCAGAATGACGGCCGCGGCCTGTCCGACGATCCCGCGCAGTTGATGGCGCGCTTTCGGCGCGGCGGCAATGTAGGCGACATCGGCGGTTCGGGATTGGGCCTGACCATCGTGACCGAGGTGGCCGCCGCCCATCGCGGCCGCTTTCGGCTGGAGCCTGGAGAGAGGGAGGGAACATGCGCCTTGCTGCACTTGCCGCTGGCCTGATCGCGCTGGTGCTGGCATCGCCGGCCCGCGCCTTCGAGATCGAGCAGGAGCGCCGCTTCGGACCGGCAGACGGGACGCCCATCCAGGTCCTGTCCACCACTGACACCGCCGCCTTTGCCCCGGTGCTGGAGGATTTCGTGGCGCGCCATCCGGGGCGCAGCATCCGCTATGTCCAGGCGGCCTCGACCGAAATCTTTGCGGCCATCCACGATCAGGACGCGCGCTTTGATCTGGTCATCAGTTCCGCCATGGACCTGCAGATGAAGCTGGCCAATGACGGTTTCGCGGCCGAAGTCGAGATGGAGGCTCCGGGCCTGCCCGGCTGGGCGCGTTGGCGCCAGCAGCTGTGGGGCATGGCGCTGGAGCCGGTGGTGACGCTGGCCTCGCGCCAGGCCCTGCGCGATCTGCCGCTGCCGCGGACCCGGCGCGACCTGATCGCGCTGCTGCGGGAAAACCCGGACCGCTTCCGGGGGCGCATTGCCGCCTATGACCCGCAGGTGTCAGGCGTCGGTTATTTCCTGATCGCGCAGGATGACCAGGTCTCGGACGGGTTCTGGCGGCTGGCCGAGGTGATGGGGCGGCTGAACGCGCGGCTGTTCTGTTGTTCAGGCCAGATGATCGAGGAGCTGCGGTCGGGGCGGGTCTCCATCGCCTATAATGTCGTGGCCAGCTATGCGGCGCGGTTCCGCCCCGACGACCCCGACCTGGTTCAGCTGGGTTTCGAGGACTATATCTTTGCCATTGTTCGATCAGCCTTTGTTCCGGTGAATGCGCCCGACCCCGAAGGGGCGCGGCTGCTGCTGTCCTATCTGCTATCGGACCCGGCGCAGCGGCTGATTGCGGCCAGTGCCGGGGTGGCGCTGGTGCCGGGGACGGGGCCTGCGCCTTCGCCGCAGCTGCGGCCGATCCGGCTGGATGCGGGGTTGCTGGTCTATGATGACCGCTTGCGCCGGGCCGGGCTGCTGGCCGAATGGCGCGCGGCGCTGGTCCAGCCGCAGGCCGGCCCTTAGCCAGCCGCGATCCGGTCGATCAGCCGCGCCAGGCCCTGCGGGTCCGACAGGAAGGGCGAATGGCCCCACTCGGTCGCATGCACCTGATCCACCGGGGCGCGGTCCAGCATCGCCCGCTGCAATGCAGGCGCGATGGCCCGGTCGTGTTTGCAAAGGATATAGTGCCGCGTCACGTCGGCCCGCGCGGGGCCCGGCAGCGGGTCGCGCATCGGGCTAAGGGGCTGGGGGCGCAGCCGGGGCAGGGCGCGGGCCACTTCCTCCGCGGGGACGTCGTGATACAGCATGTCGCGGGCGGCCTCGGCGGGCATCACCAGCCGCCCTGCGTCATCGCGGGGCCAGGCACGGGCGGGGCCGGGGTGCAGGCGGTCCAGCCGCGCCAGGCTGTCGCCCGGCAGCGGCAGATAGCTGCAGAGGTGGATCAGCAGCCGGGTCGGACGCTGCTGTGCCAGCGCCTCGGCCGGGATGCCGCCCATGGAATGGCCCAGGATGATGGCGGCAGCGGGCAGGGCGGTGACGCAGTCGGCCAGCGTCGTGCCGGGGTCGTCGGGCAGGTCCGGGCAGGCGACGCCGTGGCCCGCCGATCGCAGCGCCTGCGCCGTTGCCTGCCAGCACCAGCCGCCGTGCCAGGCGCCGTGGATCAGGAGGATGTCCGTCATGCCCCGCAGACTGCCGCGCGCCCACGGCTGCCGCAAGCGGCTTGACCGCGCCCGGCGCGACGGGCTTGATGCCCTGTCACAAGGGGGCGTGCGATGATCGACAAGCTGGAAATGTTCCTGGCCGTTGCCAAGGAGGGTCATTTCGGCCGCGCCGCGCAAAGCCTGGGTATCACCCAGCCCACCCTGTCGGCCGGCATCAAGCAGCTGGAAGAGCAGCTGGGCGTGTTGCTGATCTTTCGCGGCTCGCGCTATGGCGGGTTGACCCCCGAAGGGCAGGCGGCGCTGGTCTGGGCGCGCCGCATCGTTGGTGACACCCGCCAGCTGCGGGACGAGATGCGTGCCGTGCGCCACGGCCTGTCGGGGCGGCTGCGCATCGCGGTCGTGCCCACTGCGCTGACCTGGGCCGCGCGCCTGGCGGCGCGATACGGCGCCAAGCATCCCAATGTCGGCTTCACCATCCTGTCGCGCAGTTCGGCCGAGATCCTGCAGATGATCGAGGACCTGGAGGTGGATGCCGGCATTTCCTATCTGGACAACGAACCGTTGGGCAAGGTCAGCTCGGTCCCCCTTTACGATGAGCGTTATACGCTGGTGGCGCCCGAAGGGCATCCGCTGGCGGCCGGCCGGGCCGTGGCCTGGTCCGCGCTGGAGGGGCAGCGCCTGTGCCTGCTGAGCCCCGACATGCAGAACCGCCGCATCATCAACCGCCGTCTGGCCGAGGCGGGGGTAACCCCGACGGCGACGGTCGAGTCGAATTCGACGGTTGTGCTGGTGTCGCAGGTGCTGGCCGGGGGCTGGCTGACGATCCTGCCCCAGGACATCGCCTGGTTCCTGGCGCAGGGCAAGCCGCTGTCGCTGGTTCCGCTGGAGGGTGGCGGACCCGGTCACGCCGTCGGCCTGATCGCGCCCTGGCGCGAGCCGCATACTCCGGTTCTGGAGGCGCTTCTGACCGAGGCGCGGCGCATGATTCGATAGAAGATTTCTATCGCGTCACAAAACTGCGATATTGATTTGCGATGCAATACGCTGTTTGGTGGGTGGCCAGAACTGAAAGGCCAGCCATGCTTGAATACGCGCCAGCCCCCTCGCCCGAGGAAATTCGCGAGGTTGTAGCCCCGCTTGCGGAGCTTGAGGGTCCCCTGCTGCCCATGCTGCACGCGATCCAGGAGGTCTGGGGCCATGTGCCGCAGGCTGCGGTTCCGGTGCTGGCCGACCTGCTGAACCTGGGCCGGGCCGAGGTTCATGGCGTCATCAGCTTTTACCACGATTTCCGCGATCACCCCGCCGGGCGCCGCGTGCTGAAGATTTGCCGGGCCGAGGCCTGTCAGGCCGTCGGCGGCGCCGCCGTCGCGCAATCGGTCCTGGACCGACTGGGGCTTGACTGGCATGGCACCACGCCCGACGGGGCGCTGACGGTCGAGCCTGTCTATTGCCTGGGCCTGTGCGCCTGTGGGCCGGCCGCGATGCTGGACGGCCGCGTGATCGGCCGCGTCGATGCCGACCGGATCGAGGCAGAACTGAAAACCGGCGACGTGGAGGCGCGCGCATGAAGATCTGGGTCCCCCTCGACAGCGCCGCCAAGGCACTTGGTGCCGATCAGGTGGCCGATGCGATCGCCCGCGAGGCCGCGGCGCGCGGGCTTGACGTGCAGATCATCCGCAACGGCACGCGCGGCATGGTCTGGCTGGAGCCGCTGGTGGAAATCGACGCGGGCCAGGGTCGCGTGGCATTCGGCCCGGTGACGCCCGCCGATGTGCCGGCGCTGCTGGACGGGTCGCTGCCCTGCCACGGCCCGGTCGAGAACATCCCCTTTTTCGGTCGCCAGACGCGCCTGACCTTTGCGCGCTGCGGCCTGATCGACCCGCTGGATCTGGACGATTACGCCGCGCATGGCGGCTTGGTCGGCCTGCGCCGCGCCATCGGCATGAGCCAGGTCGAAATCGTGCAGGAGGTCGCCGACAGCGGTCTGCGCGGCCGTGGCGGTGCGGGCTTTCCCACCGGCATCAAGTGGCGCACCGTCAGCGATGCGGTGGCGGACCAGAAATACATCGTCTGCAACGCGGACGAGGGCGACAGCGGCACATTCGCCGACCGCATGATCATGGAGGGCGATCCCTTCACCCTGATCGAGGGCATGGCGATCGCGGGCCTGGGTGTCGGCGCGACGCGCGGCTATGTCTACATGCGCAGCGAATATCCCGACGCGATCCGGGTGATGGAGGCGGCGGTGGTCATCGCGCGCCGGCGCGGCGTGCTGGGCGCGGATGTGCTGGGCAGCGGCCGGGCCTTTGACATGCAGATCCGCACCGGCGCGGGCGCCTATGTCTGCGGCGAGGAAACCAGCCTTCTGAACAGCCTGGAGGGCAAGCGCGGCACGGTTCGTGCCAAGCCGCCGCTGCCGGCGCTGGAGGGGTTCCTGGGCAAGCCCACGGTCGTCAACAACGTGATCAGCCTGGCCACCGTTCCGGTGATCTTTGAAAAGGGCGCGCAGCATTACGCCGATTTCGGCCTGGGCCGGTCGCGCGGCACGGTGACGCTGCAGATCGCAGGCAACGTGCGCCAAGGCGGGCTGTTCGAAACCGCATTCGGCATGTCCCTGGGCGAGGTCGTGAACGATATCGGTGGCGGCACCCTGTCGGGGCGTCCCGTCAAGGCCGTGCAGGTCGGCGGGCCCTTGGGCGCCTATATGCCGGTCAGCAAGTTCGACACGCCGATGGGGTACGAGGAATTCGACCAAAAGGGCGGGCTGATCGGCCATGCGGGCCTTGTCGTTTTTGACGACAGCGCCGACATGCTGCAGATGGCACGTTTCGCGATGGAATTCTGCGCCGTCGAATCCTGCGGCAAATGCACGCCCTGCCGGATCGGTGCGGTGCGGGGCGTCGAGACGATCGACCGGATCGCTGCGGGCGACCCCGGTGCGGCGGCCCTGCTGACCGACCTGTGCGAGACGATGAAGGACGGATCGCTTTGCGCGCTTGGCGGTTTTACCCCTTACCCGGTCATGTCTGCACTGACCCAATTCCCTGACGATTTCGCCACCCATAAGGAGGCAGCGGAATGAAAGATTTCATTATCCCCCAATTTCCCCCGGGTGACGAGCGCGACATGGGCACCCCCGCCCGCAATGGCGCGCCGGTCAGCCTGACCATCGACGGGTTCGAGGTCGTGGTGCCCGAGGGAACGTCCGTCATGCGCGCGGCCTTCGAGGCGGGGATCGAGGTCCCCAAGCTGTGTGCCAGCGACAATATGGAAGCCTATGGATCCTGCCGCCTGTGCGTGGTCGAGATCGAGGGCCGGCGCGGCACGCCCGCCAGCTGCACCACGCCGGTGACCGAGGGCATGATCGTCCACACCCAGTCCGCCAAGGTGCGCAAGATTCGCAAGGGCGTGATGGAGCTGTATGTCAGCGACCACCCGCTGGACTGCCTGACCTGTGCGGCCAACGGCGATTGCGAATTGCAGGACGCGGCGGGCCAGGTCGGCCTGCGCGATGTCCGCTATACGCCCGGCGACAACCATTTTGATCCCAAGGGCATCGGCGCCCGCAGCCAGTCCGAGGCGCGGCTGCGCGAGGGGCCGGGCAACCCGCAGTTCATCCCCAAGGACGACAGCAACCCCTATTTCACCTATGACCCTAGCAAGTGCATCGTCTGTTCGCGCTGCGTGCGCGCCTGCGAGGAAGTGCAGGGGACCTTTGCGCTGACCATCGAGGGGCGCGGTTTCGACAGCCGCGTCAGCGCCGGTGCGGCCGCGGACAATTTCCTGACCAGCGACTGCGTCAGCTGCGGCGCCTGCGTTCAGGCCTGTCCGACGGCGACGTTGCAGGAAAAATCGGTGGCCGAACTGGGCACGCCCACGCGCTCGGTCATCACCACCTGCGCTTATTGCGGCGTCGGCTGCAGCTTCAAGGCCGAGATGAACGGCGACACGCTGGTGCGCATGGTGCCCTGGAAGAACGGCAAGGCGAACCGCGGCCACAGCTGCGTCAAGGGCCGCTTTGCCTATGGCTATGCCGCGCACAAGGACCGCATCCTGTCGCCGATGATCCGCGACACGATCGACGAGCCCTGGCGCGAGGTCAGCTGGGACGAGGCGCTGTCCTTCGCCGCGACCCGGATGAAGGGCATTCAGCAGAAACACGGCCGCCGTTCGGTTGGCGTCATCACCTCCAGCCGCTGCACCAACGAGGAAACCTATCTGGTGCAGAAGCTGACCCGCGCGGTGTTCGGCAACAACAACACCGACACCTGCGCCCGCGTCTGCCATTCGCCCACCGGCTATGGCCTGGGCAAGACCTTCGGCACCTCGGCCGGCACCCAGGATTTCGACAGCGTCGAACATACCGATGTCGTGCTGATCATCGGTGCGAACCCCACCGACGGCCACCCGGTCTTTGCCAGCCGCCTGAAAAAGCGTCTGCGGGCCGGGGCCAAGCTGATCGTGGTCGATCCGCGCCGCACCGACATCGTGCGCAGTGCCCATGTCGAGGCGCAGTATCACCTGCCGCTGCGGCCGGGCACCAACGTCGCGGTCGTCAGCGCAATGGCGCATGTGATCGTCACCGAAGGGCTGATGGACGAGGCCTATATCCGCGACCGCTGTGACTGGGACGAGTTCCAGCACTACGCCGAGTTCATCAGCGATCCCCGCCACGCCCCCGAGGCGACCGAGGCGCTGACCGGCGTTCCCGCGTCGGACCTGCGCGCGGCGGCACGCCTGTTCGCGACCGGCGGCAATGGCGCGATCTATTACGGCCTGGGCGTGACTGAGCATTCGCAGGGGTCGACCACCGTCATGTCGATCGCGAACCTTGCGATGCTGACCGGCAACATCGGCCGTCCCGGCGTTGGCGTGAACCCGCTGCGCGGCCAGAACAACGTGCAGGGCGCCTGCGACATGGGGTCCTTCCCGCACGAATTGCCGGGATACCGCCATGTCAAGCTGCCGGACGTGCGCGCGATCTTTGAAAAGGCCTGGGGGGTCGAGATCGACCCGGAGCCTGGCCTGCGCATCCCCAACATGCTGGATGCGGCTGTCGAGGGCACCTTCCGCGGCCTTTACTGTCAGGGCGAGGACATCCTGCAGTCGGACCCCGACACGCATCACGTGGCGGCGGGCCTCAAGGCGATGGAATGCGTGATCGTCCATGACCTGTTCCTGAACGAAACCGCGAACTATGCCCATGTCTTCCTGCCGGGCAGCAGTTTCCTGGAAAAGGACGGCACCTTCACCAACGCCGAGCGTCGCATCAACCGCGTGCGCAAGGTCATGCAGCCCCGCAACGGCTATGAGGACTGGGAGGTCACGCAGATGCTGGCCAACGCGATGGGCGCCGGTTGGCATTACACCCATCCCGCCCAGATCATGGACGAAATCGCGGCCACCACGCCCAGCTTTGCCGGCGTGACCTATGAGCTGCTGGAGGAAAAGGGCAGCGTCCAGTGGCCCTGCAACGAGGCCGCGCCCGAAGGCACGCCGCTGATGCATGTCGATGGCTTCATGTCGGGCAAGGGTCATTTCATGATCACCGAATATGTCGCCACCGACGAACGGACCGGCCCGCGTTTCCCGCTGCTGCTGACGACCGGGCGCATCCTGTCGCAGTACAACGTGGGCGCGCAGACCCGGCGGACCGAGAACACCGTCTGGCACGACCAGGACGTACTGGAGATCCATCCCCACGACGCCGAAGTTCGCGGCATCAATGACGGGGATTGGGTGCGTCTGGCCAGCCGGGCGGGCGAAACCACGCTGATGGTCCAGCTGACCGACCGGGTGGCGCCGGGGGTGGTCTATACCACCTTCCACCACCCCGCGACGCAGGCCAATGTGGTGACCACCGATTTTTCGGACTGGGCGACGAACTGCCCGGAATACAAGGTCACCGCAGTGCAGGTCAGCCCGTCGAACGGTCCCTCGGACTGGCAGGAGCGCTACAACGAGCAGGCGGAACGGTCGCGGCGGATCCTGTCGGCGGCGGAGTAGGCGGTGCCCCTGCCGCCCCCTGTCCGTTCCGTGGACGCCACGCATCACCGTCCGGGCAGCCGCCTGGCGGTGACGCGTGCGCTGCCCGAGGAGACGCCGGTGGCTATGGTCTATGGCGGCACGACGCAGGCGGTGATGATGGCCACGCCCGCCGACCTTGAGGATTTCGCGGTCGGGTTTTCCCTGACCGAGGGGATCGTCACGGCGGCGGACCAGATCGACCGGCTTGAGGTCATGGACCATGCCAAAGGCGTCGAGGCGCAGATGTGGCTGGCCGAGGACCGGGCCGAGGCGCTGGCCGCCCGGCGGCGCTTCATGGCCGGGCCCGTCGGCTGCGGTTTGTGCGGCATCGACAGCTTGGACGAGGCCACGCGCGCGCTGCCCGACCTGTCGGGCGTGGGGCCGGTGCTGGATGCGGGGCAGGTGGCGGCCGCCACCGAAGATTTGCGGGCATGGCAGCCGCTGCATGACCAGACCCGCGCGGTCCATGCCGCGGGCTTTCTGCTGCCGGGGCAGGGGATCGTCCTGGCGCGCGAGGACGTGGGCCGTCACAACGCCCTGGACAAGCTGATCGGCGCGATGGCCCGTCAGGACCTGCAGGCCGGTCAGGGCGCCTTTGTTCTGACAAGCCGCGTTTCGGTCGAGATGGTGCAGAAATGCGCAATTGCCGGGGCGGGCCTGCTGATTGCGGTATCCGCCCCAACGGTCCATGCGCTGCGCCTGGCGCAGGGCGCGGGAATCACCTTGGCCGCGTTTGCGCGCGGCGAGGGTTTTGACCTTTTCTCTCACCCCCAACGGCTTGATGCCGAGGTATCCGATGTCGCCTGAAAAGATGGTCCTGATGGCCAACCAGATCGCCAGCTTCTTCGACAGTCAGCCGGGCGACCCGGCCCGCCAGATCGCCGATCACCTGCGCGACTTCTGGGAGCCGCGGATGCGGGCCAAGCTGCTGAGTTATCTGCAGGCGGGTGGAACCGGATTAAAGCCGTCGGTCGAGGAGGCCGCGCGCCTGCTGTAGCGGGCCAATGCAACCCGCGGCAGGGTTCAGGGGTTTGTTGCCCAGAACACAAGCCAAACAGCCGGGGGCAGGCACTTAACCATGCAGGACCAGACCGACGGCTTCGACCTTGGCCAAGCCAAGGTCTGCGTCATCATGAATCGCGGCTCGGGCCGGAAAAAGCACCGGGCGCTGGTTCGCATGCTGGAGGAGCGCCTGGCGCCGGCCTGCGGGTCCTATCATCTGCGGCAGAGCCGCAAGGGCAGCGATCTGCCCCGCCTTGCCCGGCAGGTTGCACATGAGGGCTACGATCTTGTTATTGCGGCCGGTGGGGATGGCACGCAGTCTGCGGTTGCCGGTGCGCTGGTCGGGACGCAGACCATTATGGGCGTTCTGCCGGGCGGCACCTTCAACTATTTCGCCCGCGACCTGGGCGTGGGCGAGACGGTCGACGATGCGCTGGACACGATCCTGGATGCGCGGGTCGAATCCGTCGATGTCGGCGAAGCCAACGGGCTGATCTTTCTGAACAACATCAGCCTCGGCGCTTATCCCCATATCCTGAAGACGCGCGAAGGGATCTATCGCCGCTGGGGCCGGTCGCGGCTGGCGGCTTATTGGTCCGTGCTGGTCGCGCTGCGCCGTCTGCGGCGCCCCATGCAGTTGGAGGCGCGCGCGGACGGCGAAACCCGCCGTTACACCAGCGCGTTGGTTTTTGTCGCCCGCAGCGCCTATCAGCTGGAAAGCTTTGGGCTGGAAGGCGCGGACGAGATCCGCAAGGGCCAGTTCGCCGTCCTGATCGCCAAGGCACGTCAGCCGCTGCCGCTGATCCGGTCGGCCATCCGGCTGGCGTTTGGGCACAGCGCCAAGGACGACGATTTCGACCTGATCCTGACCAGCGAATTGCAGATCGACACGCCCAAGCGCCGCCAGCTGGTGGCCCATGATGGAGAAAAGACGGTTCTGACCAGTCCTTTCCGTCTGCAGGTGCGCCGTGCCGGCCTGCGGGTCCTGCTGCCGGCCGACGGGATCAGCAAGACCGCCGGCGCCGGGAACTGAGCCTGTGACGCGCATCCTGCATCTGACCGACCTGCATTTCGGGTTTCATCGGCAGGCGCTGGTCCAGCCGTTGCTGGACCGGATCGCCGAGCTTTGTCCCGACCTGATCGTGGTGACGGGCGACCTGACCCATCGCGCGCTGGAGGTGCAGATGGCCGAGGCGCGGGATTTTCTGGACCGGATCGAGGTTCCGCTGATGCTGATGCCGGGAAACCATGACGTGCCGCTGTGGAATCCGCTGGCGCGCATGTTCTGGCCGTTTGCGGGGTTCCGGCGGTATTTCGGACCGTCGCTGACACCCATCGGGCGCAGCGGGGACGTGCGGGTTCTGTCGATCAACAGCGCCGACCCTTATGTCTGGCAGCGTGGCAAGATCCGCAAAGGCGAGATCGGCCGCATCATCGGCGGCGTCGATCCCCTTGGCACCAACATCGTGGCCCTGCACCACCCCCTGCAGCAGTTGCCGCGCGTGGACAAGGCGCTGGCACGGCGGGCGACCGAGGCGCTGCATCGGCTGGAGGCGGCGGGGGTTCATGTTGTCTTGTCGGGTCACCTGCACCGCTGGGCCATGGACGATCTGCTGAAGACAGGGCGCCATCCCCGCGTGTTGCAGATCCAGACGGGAACCGCGCTTTGCGCCCGCATCAGCGACCGCTGGAACGAGTTCGTGCTGCTTGAAATCGATGGCGCGGATGTCGAAGTCCAGCGACACCGGGCACCCATGGACGCGGAGTGCTTTCAGGCCCCTGAAATTGCGGCCTTCAGCCGCGCCTCGGGTATCTGGGCGCGCGTTTAGACGTTGAGTTTCCGCGTCATTGGCGCTAAAGGGACCTCAGTCAATCGGGCGACATGGCCAGAACAGGCCGCATTTCGACGGGTCGGGCGCTTTGCTTCGACCCTTTGTCGTTGCCCTGGAGGACATCATAAAGACCGGCGGAGCCAACCGTCAGGCCAGAAAACAGACACAAAGGAAACTGAATACGCATGTGCGCTAAAGCGACCATGGAGGAATTCGAAGCCCTCCTGAACGAAAGCTTCGAGATCGACACGCCGGACGAGGGTTCGGTTGTCAAGGGCCGTGTCATCGCCATCGAGGCGGGCCAGGCCATCATCGACGTCGGCTACAAGATGGAAGGCCGCGTCGATCTGAAAGAATTCGCAAATCCCGGCGAAGAAGCCAACATCAAGGTCGGCGACGAAGTCGAGGTCTATCTGGACCGCGTCGAGAACGCCCGTGGCGAAGCCAGCATCAGCCGCGAGAAGGCCCGCCGCGAGGAAGCTTGGGATCGCCTGGAGCGTGCCTATGCCGATGAAGAGCGCGTCGAAGGCGCCATCTTCGGTCGCGTCAAGGGCGGCTTCACTGTTGATCTGGGCGGCGCCGTTGCCTTCCTGCCGGGCAGCCAGGTCGATGTGCGCCCCGTGCGCGATGCCGGTCCGCTGATGGGTCTGAAGCAGCCGTTCCAGATCCTGAAGATGGACCGCCGCCGCGGCAACATCGTCGTGTCGCGCCGCGCCATCCTGGAAGAAAGCCGCGCCGAACAGCGCGCCGAAGTTATTGCCAACCTGACCGAAGGTCAGACGGTGAATGGCGTGGTCAAGAACATCACCGAATACGGTGCATTCGTTGACCTGGGCGGCGTCGACGGCCTGCTGCACGTCACCGACATGGCCTGGCGCCGCGTCAACCACCCGTCCGAAATCCTTGCCATCGGCGAGTCGGTCCTGGTCCAGGTGATCAAGATCAACAAGGACAGCCACCGCATCAGCCTGGGCATGAAGCAGCTTCAGGCCGATCCGTGGGATACGGTTGCCGACAAGTTCCCGATCGCCTCGGTCCACCAGGGCCGCGTGACCAACATCACCGACTACGGCGCCTTCGTGGAGCTGGAAGCCGGCGTCGAGGGTCTGGTCCACGTTTCGGAAATGAGCTGGACCAAGAAGAACGTCCATCCGGGCAAGATCGTCTCGACCTCGCAGGAAGTCGACGTGATGGTCCTGGAGATCGACGAGGCCAAGCGCCGCGTCAGCCTGGGCCTGAAGCAGACCATGCGCAACCCGTGGGAAGTGTTTGCAGAAACGCATCCGTCGGGCACCGTCATCGAGGGCGAAGTCAAGAACATCACCGAATTCGGTCTGTTCGTGGGCCTGGAAGGCGACATCGACGGCATGGTTCACCTGTCGGACATCAGCTGGGATGCCCGCGGCGAAGATGCGATCCAGGACTTCCGCAAGGGCGACGTCGTCAAGGCGGTCGTTCAGGACGTGGACGTCGAAAAGGAACGCATCAGCCTGTCGATCAAGGCGCTGGAAAACGAGCACATGGCCGAAGCCGTTGACGGCGTGAAGCGTGGCTCGATCGTGACCGCCGAGGTCACCGCGATCGAGGAAGGCGGCATCGAGGTCGAGTACAACGGCGTCAAGTCCTTCATCCGTCGTTCGGATCTGGCCCGCGACCGTCAGGACCAGCGCCCCGAGCGTTTCCAGGTCGGCGACAAGGTCGATGCCCGCGTGACCAACGTGGACACCAAGACCCGCCGTCTGGGCCTGTCGATCAAGGCCCGCGAGATCGCCGAGGAAAAGGAAGCGATCGACCAGTACGGAAGCTCGGATTCGGGCGCCTCGCTGGGCGACATCCTGGGTGCGGCGTTGAACCGCAACGGCTGATCCGTCGCAACGGAGCAGACATTGCCCGTCCCGGTCCAGCCGGGGCGGGCTTTTTATTGCCGAACAGCGGCTTGGGCTTTCGCATCCGGCTTGCGCGGATGGGGCAAAGCTGGCAACGCTATGAAACCAGTGACTTCTGTCGGGCGTTGTCGGATGCTAGGGGCGGTACGAGGCTGTCCTGCCTGTCGATCCGGCTGGGCCGAAACGCAGGAAAGACCCGTCCATTTTGGGGGAAAGCATGATCCGCTCCGAACTGATCCAGATGATCTCCGATGAGAATCCCCATCTTTTCCGCAGGGATGTCGAGCGGATCGTGAACACAGTCTTTGAAGAGATCATCGACGCGATGGCGCGGGGAGACCGGGTCGAATTGCGCGGTTTCGGTGCGTTTTCCGTCAAGAAGCGGGATTCGCGGACCGGGCGCAACCCCCGCACCGGCGAGGCTGTCGAGGTTGACGAAAAGCACGTGCCCTTTTTCAAGACCGGCAAGCTGCTTCGTGACCGGTTGAACGGCGACGCCTGAGCAGTGTAATAGGCGGCGCCCGCTGTGGCCCGTGCAAGTCGAGGAACTTCCCCATGCGCTTCATCCGTCTGATCTTCGTGGTGCTTCTGGCGCTGGTGCTGGTGGCCGTGGCCCTGGCGAACCGCGAGATGGTCACCCTGTCGGCTTTTCCGGCGAATTTCGGCCAGTATCTGGGCGGGACTTGGTCGATTGCCTTGCCGTTGTTCCTGGTGATCTTTGTGGCATTCGCGCTTGGCATGCTGGCCGGGCTGGTCTGGGAATGGCTGCGTGAGGCCCATATCCGCCGCGAAGCCCGCTATCGTGGTGCCGAAGTCGCGCGGCTGCAAGGCGAGGTGGGTCACCTGCGTGATCGTCATGCAGCGCCGCAGGACGAGGTGCTGGCGATTTTGGACGCGCCGACGGCGCCCTCTGCCACTACGGTCGTTCCGCCTTCGCGGGCGCAGCTGCCGGCGGTGCGCTGAGGCGTGGCGGACGTCAAGATCTGTGGGCTGCGCGAGCCGGCCCACGTTGTCGCTGCCTGCGAGGCGGGCGCGCGCTTTGTGGGGTTTGTGTTCTTTCCGAAGTCTCCCCGTGCGGTGACGGTGTCGGAAGCCGCAGCTTTGGCGCAAGCAGTTGCGGTAGGGGTGGCGCGGGTTGGGCTGTTTGTCGATCCCGATGACGCGCTGCTGGATGAAGTGTTGGGGGAGGTGCCGTTGGACGTGATCCAGCTGCACGGGCACGAGACGCCGGATCGGGTGGCCGAAGTCAAGGCGCTGACAGGGTTGCCGGTCATGAAGGCGGTGGGGATCTCCGGAGCCGAGGATCTGCCGCTGCTGACCGAACATGGATTGGTGGCCGACATGCTGCTGGTCGATGCCAAGCCGCCAAAGGGGGCGGATCTTCCAGGCGGAAATGGGTTGGCGTTTGACTGGCGCTTGCTTGTCGGGCGTCGGTGGCTGCGTCCCTGGATGCTGGCCGGCGGGCTGACGCCAGACAATGTCGCCGATGCTGTGCGGCTGACCGGCGCGCCGATGGTGGATGTCAGTTCAGGGGTGGAATCGACGCCAGGGTGCAAGGAGGCGGGCCTGATCAGGGCTTTTGTTGCGGCCGCGCGTTGAGTCGCTGCACGGCCCAGGCAGCTGGATTCGCCCGTGTTGCAGCAAGTGTTGCTTGGCGTGCGCAGAGGGTGTTGCACATATAACCTGCTGATTTTGATTGTATTCAGCGACAGACGGCGCAACCTTTGGTTTAGTTGTTGACTTGCGGAACGGTCCAAGGTAGAACTTGGACATGCTGGGAGAAATGGGCAAGCGGCCGGGGGAAACCTTGGGCCGCTTTTTCGTTTCTTGGCTCGTGCGGACAGGACACGAGGCGGGGCAGATTGCATGAACGATATGGATTGGGGCGGGGTCGGGAATCCCGAAGGACCTTTCGTGGCCGGAACCTTGCCTGATACGGCAGGAGTCCAGCTGCCCGGGATTGGTGCGGAGGAGGACGAGATCGACGTCCTGCGCTGGCTGTTCTGGGACTATGTCAAGGATCTGAGGGGTCACCAGGCCGAGCTTGAGACGGTCAAGGCGGGGGAGGTGGACCCGGCGCGGCTGAAGAAGGCGATGGACACCGCAAAGACCGTCCGAGAGGCGGTCCAGCTGCTGATGGCGGAAAGGAACAAGGTTGACAAACTTCGCAAGGATATCGCGGGCGGGGTCGGAGGAGGCAGCCTCGACCTTGACGCCGCACGAGACGAGATCGGGCGCCGCCTGGCTTGCCTCCGCCGCGCCGCAGGAGGTTGAGGCATTCCTGGGCGGGCTGTCGGAAAACGCGCTGATGAGCCTGCCCTGGTTGTTCGAGTTCTGGGCGCTGCCGCACCAGTTGCCCCCCGAGGGCGACTGGAAGTCCTGGGTGATCATGGGGGGGCGCGGCGCGGGCAAGACCCGCGCCGGGTCGGAATGGGTGCGGCGGATGGTCGAGGGGCCGACCGCCGCCGCGCCCGGCAAATGCCATCGCGTGGCCTTGGTCGGAGAGACCTTCGACCAGGTGCGCGAGGTGATGGTGTTCGGCGAAAGCGGCATCCTGGCCTGTTCGCCGCCCGACCGGCGACCGGTCTGGGAGGCGGGGCGGCGGCGTCTGGTCTGGGCCAATGGCGCGACGGCCACGGTTTATTCCGCGCATGAGCCCGAGGCGCTGCGCGGGCCGCAGTTCGATGCGGCCTGGGTGGATGAACTGGCCAAGTGGAAGAAGGCCGAGGATGTCTGGGACATGCTGCAATTCGCGCTGCGCCTGGGGGAGCATCCCCAACAGGTTGTCACCACGACGCCGCGCAATGTCGGCGTGCTGAAGCGCATCCTGGGCAATGCCAGCACGGTGGTGACCCATGCGCCGACGGATGCAAACCGCGCCTATCTGGCCGAGAGCTTTCTGGCCGAGGTCGAGAGCCGCTATGGCGGAACGCGGTTGGGGCGGCAGGAACTGGACGGCGTGCTGCTGGACGATGTCGAGGGTGCGTTGTGGACGACGGCCATGCTGGAGGAGGCGCGGATCGACACGCCGCCAAAGCTGGACCGGATCGTTGTTTCGGTCGATCCGGCCGTGACGGGGGGGCGCGCCAGCGACGAATGCGGGATCATCGTGGCAGGTGTCGTCACTCAAGGCGAGCCGAAGGACTGGCGCGCCTATGTGCTGGAGGATGCCAGCATGCGGGGCAGCCCGTCGGACTGGGCGCGGGCGGCGATCGCGGCGATGGATCGACATGGTGCCGAGAAACTGGTGGCCGAAGTGAACCAGGGCGGTGATCTGGTCGAAAGCGTGATCCGGCAGATTGATCCCCTGGTGCCGTTCCGGGCGCTGAGGGCGTCGCGGGGCAAGGGGTTGCGGGCGGAACCGGTGGCGGCGCTTTATGAGCAGGGGCGGATCAAGCACCTGCGCGGCGGGTCACTGGGGCCGCTTGAGGACCAGATGTGCCAGATGACTGTGCGCGGCTTTGAGGGTCGGGGCAGCCCAGACAGGCTGGATGCGATGGTCTGGGCGATCCACGAACTGATGATCGAGCCGGCCAGTGGCTGGCGGCGGCCGCAGATGCGGCGGCTTTGAGCATGGTTCCGGCGGCGCGTGGCGGCGCCGGAAACACGCGGAACATTTTCATGAGAACAAAGGGCCGCCCTGTCGGGGCGGCCCTTTCGCATGGATGAGGCATGGAGGCGAGCATGGCGTTTCGATTGTTTTCGCGGGAGGAGAAATCCGCCCCCGCGCCTGAGAGGAAGGCCAGCGCGACGGGCCGTGTGGTGGCCTTTGCCAGCGGGTCTGGGCGGCCAGTCTGGACGGCGCGGGACACCGGCAGCCTGACACGCGGCGGCTTTGTGGGCAATCCGATCGGTTTTCGTTCGGTCAAGCTGATCGCCGAGGCGGCCGCAGCCGTGCCGCTGATCTGCGCCGACCGTGAGCGACGCTATGAGATGCACCCGCTGCTGGACCTGCTGCGGCGGCCCAATCCGGGGCAGGGCCGCGCCGAATTGTTCGAGGCGCTGTTCGGGCAGATAATGCTGTCGGGCAACGGCTATCTGGAGGCGGTGGGCCTGGACCCGGCGGGCCTGCCGGAGGAACTGCATGTGCTGCGGTCGGACCGCATGAGCGTGGTGCCGGGTGCGGATGGCTGGCCCGTCGCCTATGAATACGCGGTGGGGGGGCGCAAGCACCGCTTTGACATGACCGGCAGCCCGGACCCGATCTGCCACATCAAGAGCTTTCACCCGCAGGATGACCACTATGGTCTGTCGCCGATGCAGGCGGCGGCGGTGGCACTGGATGTTCACAACAGCGCCTCGGCCTGGTCCAAGGCGCTGCTGGACAATGCAGCGCGGCCCAGCGGGGCGATCGTCTACAAGGGGCTGGACGGGCAGGGCACGTTGAGCGCCGAGCAGTATGACCGGCTGGTGGGCGAGATCGAGATGAACCACCAGGGCGCGCGGAACGCCGGGCGGCCCATGCTGCTGGAAGGCGGGTTGGACTGGCGTCCGATGGGCTTCAGCCCGTCGGACATGGAGTTCCACGAGACCAAGCTGTCTGCGGCGCGCGAGATCGCGCTGGCCTTTGGCGTGCCGCCCATGCTGATGGGGATCCCGGGGGATGCGACCTATGCCAATTACGCCGAAGCCCACCGGGCCTTTTACCGGCTGACGGTGCTGCCGCTGGTGACGCGGGTGGCGGCCTCGGTCGCGTGGTGGCTGTCCGAGCATCTGGGGGCCGAGGTCGAGCTGAGGCCCGACCCCGACCAGGTGCCCGCGCTTGCCGAGGAGCGCAACCAGCAATGGGCGCGGATTGCGGCGGCGGGTTTCCTGACGGACGCCGAGAAGCGCAGCCTGCTGGGGCTGCCGCCGCTGGACGGGGCATGAGCCGTGGAGGGGTCGCGTTTCGTCAAGGACGGGCTGTGGCACGACCAGCGCCTTGAGGCGCAGGAGCGGATCATGGCGCTGCAATTCGGCCAGGTCGAGAAGCGGCTTGAGCGGATCGAGGCCATGATCGAGGGGCTGGAGCGGCGGCTGTGGATGACGGTCTATGGCGTCGTCGCGGTGATCCTGACCCAGGCCGTGCAGGGGATACTGGAATATGCGCCAAAAGGAGGCTGAAGGATGGTTCCGGGGCTAGAGGTGAAATTCGCGGGCGGGGCGCCGGCCCTGTCTGACGGCCAGGTGATCGAGGGCTATGCCAGCCTGTTCGGGCTGACCGACCAGGGCGGAGACGCGGTGCTGCCGGGGGCCTTCGCCGCGTCGCTGGAGCGGCTGGCGGCCAAGGGCGACAAGGTGCGGATGCTGTGGCAGCACGACCCGACCCGGCCCATCGGCGTCTGGGACGAGATCCGCGAGGACCGGACGGGATTGTGGGTCAAGGGCCGCCTGCTGCCCGAGGTGGCGCAGGCGCGCGAGGCGGCCGCGCTGATCCAGGCCGGCGCCATCGACGGGCTGTCGATCGGTTACCGCACCATCCGCGCCGAGCGCGACCAGAAGGGCCGCCGTGCCCTGGCCGAGGTCGAGCTGTGGGAGGTGTCGCTGGTGACATTCCCGATGCTGCCCCAGGCCAAGGTTGATCGCAAGGAGACGGACGATCTGCGCGAGATGGCAGCACTGTTCGCGCAGGCGACGCAGGCCCTGCGGGGCGCATGAGTTTCCGGACCGGGTGCGCCCGGTCCGTCAAGGCGTTCGGACCGGCCCAAGGGCGATCCGGCAACTGGGGCGCGGCCCCGTTCATCCCGACGAGGAGAAGACCATGACCGAGGTGAAAGCCGCGGGCGGCGGGGACATGTCCGCCGATCTGAAAGGGGCCATGATGGGGTTCGTCAGCGAACTTCGGGGTTTCCGTGAAGATATTCAATCCAAGCTCAATGCACAGGAAGAGCGTATGACCATGATCGACCGCAAGACCGCCCTGCGTGGCCGCGCCCCTTTGTCCGCCGCCGCCGAGACCGGAGCGCCGCATCAGAAAGCCTTTGACGCCTACCTGCGCAGCGGCGACGATGACGCGCTGCGCGGCCTGGTGATCGAGGAAAAGGCACTGTCGGTCGTCAGCGACGGCGGCTTCCTTGCCGCGCCCAAGGTAGCGGAGACGGTGCAGAACACGCTGTTCTCGACCACTTCGCTGCGCCGGATGGCGAATGTGGTCACCATTGAGGGCAGCGTCTATGAGGTGCTGGTCGAACGGGGCGAGACAGGTGCCGGCTGGGCCACCGAAGCGGCCACGGTGGAAACGGCCAATTCGCAGCTGGACCGCATCGCGATCCCGGTCCACGAATTGTCAGCGATGCCTAAGGCCAGCCAGCGCCTGCTGGACGACGCGGCCTTTGACGTCGAAGGCTGGCTGGCCGAGCGGATTGCGGACCGTTTCGCCCGCGCCGAGGCATTCGCCTTTATCCGCGGCGATGGCGTGGACAAGCCGCGGGGCATCCTGTCTTATCCCACCGCCACGGATGGGACCGCGACGGCGGGCCAGGTGGGCTTTGTCGGCACCGGCGTGTCGGGCAACTTCCCGGCCACCGCGCCGATGGATTGCCTGATCGACCTGATCTATGCGCTGGGTGCGGAATATCGTGCCAACGCGGCCTTCCTGATGAATTCCAAGACCGCCGCGCGGGTTCGCAAGATGAAGGATGCCGATGGCCGCTTCCTGTGGAGCGATCCGCTGACCGTGGGCCAGGTGCCGCAGCTGCTGGGTTATCCGGTCGTCATCAGCGAGGACATGCCGGACGTGGCGGCCAGCGCCTTTGCGGTCGCCTTCGGGGATTTCCGCTCGGCCTATACTATCGTTGAGCGTCCCGATCTGCGGGTGCTGCGAGATCCCTTCAGCGCCAAGCCGCATGTGCTTTTCTATGCGACCAAGCGGGTTGGCGGCGGCGTCACCGACTTCCGCGCCGTCAAGCTGCTGCGCTTCGCCTGATCCCGCCTGGGATGAGGTGAAGGGAAGGGCGCGCTTTGGTGTCGGTCATGCCGGCTTAGCAACTGTCCGCGCGCGCTGATGGCTGGCGCGGGGGCGCGCCCTTTTCCCTGACCTGGCACGGCAGGCAGGGCCCCATGAGGGGGCCCTGCCCCTGATGGACATGCGGACGGCAGGACGGGAGGTTCGCGAGATGATGCTGATAGAGGAGACGGCGCCTGCGGCGGAGGCGCTGCCGGTGGCCGCCCTGCGCGGGCACTTGCGTCTGGCCCAGGGCTTTGACGGGCCGGAAGATGCCGCCGAAACTGCGGCGCTGGCGGGCTTTCTTCGGGCCGCGATCGCGACCATCGAGGGCCGGACTGGCAAGGTCCTGCTGAAGCGGCGGTTTCAGATGCAGCTTGACGACTGGCGCGACAGGCTGGGTCAGTCGCTGCCGCTGGCGCCGGTCCATGCGGTAGAGACGATCCGGATCGACGACGGTTCCGGCACGGTCACGACGCTTCCACCGGAAACATGGCGGCTTGTTCCCGACGGGCAGCGGCCAGTGATTTTGCCGACGGGGGTGGTGCTGCCCCATGTGCCGCGCCTGGGCAGCGTGACGGTCACCTTCGTCGCGGGCTTCGCCGATGTCTGGGAGGGGGTGCCGGCGGATCTTGCGCAGGCGGTGATCCTGCTGGCGGCGCGGTATTACGATGACCGCAGCCATGACGGCGCGCAACACGCGCTGCCCTTTGGGGTCAGTGCGCTGATCGAAAGGTGGCGGGCCGTGCGTACCTTGGCCGGGCGCGGCAGCCGGGAGGTTCGCTGATGCCGGTTCCCGAACTGAATGTCCGTTTGGCCTTGGAAACGCCCGATCGGACCGGTGACGGCATGGGCGGTCACCGCCAGGAATGGCGACAGCTTGGCTGGCTGTGGGCAGGCCTGGAGGCACGGTCGGCCCGAGAAAAAGGCAGCGGGCCGGGCATGATCAGCGTGGCGCAGTGGCGAATTGCGGTGCGCGCGGCTGCATCCGGCGATCCGCGCCGCCCGCGGCCTGGTCAGCGTCTGCGTCTGGGCCAGCGGCTTTTCCTGATCGAGGCGGTTGCCGAGGCCGATCCCCGCGGCCGCTTCCTGTTTTGTTTTGCACGCGAGGAGCTGGGGGCATGAGTTATCGGGCAGGGGCAGCATTGCAAGCTGCCGTTTATCAACAGCTGCGTGCCGATGCCGTTCTGGCCGATCTGGTGGGCGACGCGATCTTTGACGCGATGCCTGTTGATGTGCCGAGCGGCATCCACGTGGCCTTGGGTCCCGAGGAGGTCCGGGATGCCAGCGATGGCACAGGGCAGGGGTCACGTCACGATTTTGTCGTCTCGGTGATGTCGGGAACTGACGAGGGCGCGGGCTTTGGCGCAGTCAAGGCTGCCGCGGCGGCTGTGGCCGAGGCGCTGGAGCGGGAGGGCCTGGTGCTGGCAAGGGGCCGGCTTGCCGGCTTGTGGTTTCTGCGCGCGTCGGCGCGCCGGATGCAGAATGGTGCGGCGCGTCAGGTCGATCTGACCTTCCGCGCCCGTATCGACCTGAACTGAGGAGAATAGAAAATGGCAGTGCAAAGCGGACGCGATCTTTTGATCCGAATGGACATGATCGGTGACGGCACGTTTGAAACGGTGGCGGGGTTGCGGGCGTCGCGCCTGTCGTTCAACGCCGACACGGTCGACGTAACGAGCCTGGAGAGCGAGGGCGGCTGGCGCGAGCTTCTCGGTGGGGCGGGGGTGCGGAGCGCCTCGATCGCGGGTTCGGGTGTGTTTCGCGACGCGGCCAGCGACGGGCGCGCGCGCCAGGTCTTTTTCGACGGCGAGGTGCCACGCTTTCAGGTCATCATCCCGTCCTTTGGCCGCGTCGAAGGGCCGTTCCAGATCACGTCGCTGGAATATTCAGGCACCCATGACGGTGAAGCCACGTATGAAATCGCGCTGGCCTCGGCCGGGGCGCTGGCATTCGTGGCGCTGTGATGGCGAACCCGATGCGGGGCGAGGTGGAGCTGGTTCTGGATGGCCAGCCACATTTGGCGCGCCTGACGCTTGGTGCCTTGGCAGAGCTGGAGGCCGAACTGGACGAGCAAGGTCTGGTTGGCTTGGCCAGGCGCCTGGAGGAGGGTCGGTTCAGCAGCAGGGACATCCTGACGGTCCTGGTGGCCGGTTTGCATGGCGCCGGCTGGTCCGGAAATGCGGGCGACCTGATGTCGGTTCAGGTCCAGGGTGGCCCGGTGGAGGCGGCGCGCGCCGCGGCCCGGCTGCTGACCCTGGCGTTCAGGGGCGCCGCATGAGCCGACCCGCCGGGCTGGACTGGCCAGGGCTGATGCGGGCGGGCCTGCGGGACCTGCGGCTGCATCCCGACCAGTTTTGGGCGCTGACACCGGCAGAACTGGCCCTGATGCTTGGCCTGAACCATGCCCGGCCCGGAATGACCCGAGCCCGCCTGGAGGAATTGGCCGCCGAATATGCCGACTTGCCCGATCTGACGGGCTTGGGCTGCGAACAAGGAGGGGAATGATCAGATGGCAATCCAAGACGGTTCGGGTCCAATCTTGGACCTGCTGGAGGACGAGCCCGAGCCAACGGGCCGTATGACAAACGAGTTCCAAGCCGAGTTGGGGCGCCTTCGGCAGTCCATGGCGCTGACAGCGCGCGAGGTCGGCACGTTGTCATCGGGGCTGGAGCGTGGCTTGGGGCGTGCAATCGACGGACTGGTGCTGGACGGGGGCAAGCTGTCCGACGCGCTGAAGGATATCGGCAGATCCCTGGCGGACACAGTTTATGGCATGGCGATGAAACCGGTCGAGAACGCGCTGGCCGGGACTCTTGCGGGTGGCATAGCGGGGCTTTTCGGCGGGGGGATCTTGGATCAGGGTCTTACCCCGTTTGCGAAAGGCGGCGTCTTTTCGCAGGGTCGGGCAGCTTCTGGCGGCGTGATTTCGGGTCCTACCAGTTTTCCCATGCGGGGCGGCGCCGGCCTGATGGGCGAGGCCGGACCCGAAGCCATCATGCCCTTGCGCCGAGGCGCGGACGGCAAGCTGGGCGTTGCCGCCGCGGGTGGCGGGGGCCGCGTGCACGTCACGTTCAACATTCAGACGCCGGACGTGGCCGGTTTCCAGCGCAGCCAATCGCAAATCGCGGCGCAGATGTCGCGGGTCCTGTCGCGCGGCGACCGCAACACCTGAAAGGAGGACCTTCATGGCCTTTCACGAAGTGAGATTTCCCGCCAACTTGTCCTTTGGCGCGATTGGCGGACCGGAGCGCCGGACCGAGATCGTCACGATGGCCAGCGGCTTTGAGGAACGTAACACCCCTTGGATTCATTCCCGCCGTCGCTTTGATGCAGGGATGGGGCTGCGTTCGCTGGATGACCTGTCGGCTGTGATCGCCTTTTTCGAGGCGCGGTCGGGGCAGCTGCACGGCTTTCGCTGGAAGGACTGGTCGGATTACAAAAGCTGCTCTCCGTCCGCAGTGCCCCGGTTCGGGGATCAGGTCATCGCCATCGGCGACGGCCAGACGCGCAGCTATGCCCTGACGAAAGCCTATCGATCGGGTGCTAGCGTCTATCAGCGCCCCATCAGCAAGCCGGTGCGCGGCTCCGTGCGTGCGGGTATCGGAGGCAATGAGGTATTTTACGACATCAACTACAGCGTCGATCACGCCCTAGGCCTGATCACCTTTATCGAGGCGCCGGATGTCGGGGCAGAGGTCACCGTAGGCTATGAATTCGACCTGCCGGTGCGCTTTGACACGGACAGGATTGCAGTTTCGGTTTCGTCATTCCAGGCCGGGCAGGTTCCCGATATCCCAGTGATCGAGGTGCGCGTATGACAACGACAACGATCGCGCGCGCCTGGTCGGTGCGCCGGGCTGACGGCCTGACCTTGGGGTTCACCGATCATGACCGCGTTCTGGACTTTGGCGGGGTGACCTTTCGCCCAGACCAGGGTCTGACGGCGAAGGCCCTGGTCCAGGCCACGGGGCTGTCCGTAGACAACTCGGAAGCGACGGGCGCGCTGAGCGATGATGCCATCACCGAACGCGACCTGATGGCCGGCCGATGGGACGATGCGCAGCTGCGCATGTGGGAGGTCGACTGGACAGACACGACGCGCCGCAAGCTGGTGTTCCGCGGCACGTTGGGCGAGGTTGCACGGGCCAACGGCGCCTTTCGTGCCGAGCTGCGCGGGCTGTCCGAGCAGCTGAATGCGCCACAAGGTCGGGTGTATCATCGCAGATGCAGTTCCCGATTGGGCGACGCAACCTGCAAGGTGGATCTGACCACCCCGACCCTGTCAGTCCTGCGTCAGGTCGAGGGCCTGGAGCAGGGCCGGATCTTCACCTTCACCGATTTCCCGTCCTTCGCCTCGAACTGGTTCGAGCAGGGGCGCATCGAGGTGCTGACGGGCACTGCAGAGGGACTGCACGGCATGATCAAGAACGACACGGCCTTTCCTGGGGGCGGTCGGGTAATCGAACTTTGGTCGGCGCCGGGTATCATTCCTGCGGCGGGCGATCAGGTCCGGCTGTCTGCGGGTTGCGACAAGGCGGCTGCGACCTGCCGGTTCAAGTTCGCGAATTTTATGAATTTCCGGGGCTTTCCGCATCTGCCTTCGGAAGACTGGCTGATGGCGCCGCAGGTCGGGCTGCGCAATGGATGATCGCGTGGTCGAGGCGGCCCGGGGATGGCTGGGAACACCGTATGTGCATCAGGCCAGCAGCAAGGGTTGCGGGGCCGACTGTCTGGGCCTGATCCGCGGGATCTGGCGCGAGATTTATGGCAATGAACCCGAAACTCCGCCTGCCTATACGGCAGACTGGGCCGAGTGCGGCAGCCGGGAACTGCTGTTGGCCGCCGCGACCCGGCACCTGGTGCCGATTGCGATCAATGAGCCTTGGGCGGCTGGACAAGTGCTGTTGTTCCGGATGCGCCAAGCGGCCATCGCCAAGCATCTGGGTGTTCTGTCGGTCACTGGCGCTGAAGTCACATTTTTGCACGCATATACCTATCATGGCGTGATCGAGAGCCCACTGACACCGCCTTGGCGGTCCCGGATCGTCGCGCGGTTCCGATTTCCCTGACCATCTTGAACGAAGGAGGCCAGCATGGCCACGATAGTCCTGTCTGCGGTCGGAGCATCGCTTGGTGCGGGGTTTGGCGGTGCGGTACTTGGCCTGTCCGGCGCCGTGCTGGGACGTGCGGCGGGGGCCGTCATCGGCCGGGCGATCGACCAGCGCCTGCTGGGTGGCGGCGCAAAGGCGGTCGAGACAGGGCGCATCGACCGCCTGCGCATCCAGACCGCCGGCGAAGGCATCGCCATTCCCCGCGTCTGGGGACAGATGCGGATGCCGGGCCACGTCATCTGGACCTCGCCCCTGGAGGAGGTTACCCGCACCGAAGGCGGGGGCAGCGGCAAGGGGGCGCCGCAGCCGCGCGTGACCCAGATCAGCTACCGCCTCTCGGTGGCGCTGGCGCTGTGCGAGGGTGGCATCCTAAGCGTGGGCAGGGTATGGGCGGATGGCGAAGAGATTGCCGCCGACGACCTGAACATGCGCGTTTATCGTGGCGCCGAAACGCAGATGCCGGATCCGATCATCGCGGCCCACGAGGGCGACGAAGCTCCCGCCTATCGCGGCACCGCCTATGTCGTGCTGGAAAATCTCAGCCTGGAGCGGTGGAACAATCGCATGCCCCAGCTGAGTTTCGAGGTGACCAGCCCGGCTCGGGACGGGTCCGGCCTGTCGCGCGATGTGCGGGCCGTGGCGCTGATACCTGGGACGGGCGAATACTCTCTGGCAACGACACGCGTCCACCATTCCGACGATTTGGGCGGGGTGCGCAGCTTCAACGTCAACACGCCCATGGGGGGCACGGATTTCAGCGCCTCGCTTGATGTGCTGGGACGTGAGCTACCTAATGTCGGCTCGGTCTCGCTTGTCGTCTCCTGGTTTGGCAGCGATCTGCGGATTGGAAACTGCCAGGTCATGCCGAAGGTGGAGTTCAGGGCCTCGGAAGGCGACGAAATGCCGTGGTATGCAGGCGGCATTGCCCGTGTCGAGGCCGATGAGGTCGCACAAGTCAACGGTCGGCCTATCTATGGGGGCACGCCTTCGGACCGTTCGGTCATCGAGGGGCTGCGCGCGCTGTCAGCCTCGGGCCGGAAGGCAATCTTCTATCCGTTCATCCTCATGGAGCAGTTGCCCGGGAACGGGCAGCCGGATCCCTATGGGGCGACCGAGCAGCCCGTCATGCCGTGGCGGGGGAGGATTACCACCTCCGTTGCGCCGGGCCGAACCGGGACGACCGACGGCACAACGGCAGCGGTCGATCAGGTGGCTGCCTTTTTCGGGACGGCGCAACCCTTCCATTTCAGCCGCGACGGGGATCAGGTTTCCTATCACGGGCCGGAGGAGTGGTCCTATCGCCGCTTTATCCTGCATTACGCACATCTGTGTGCCGCCGCAGGTGGGATCGATGCCTTCCTGATCGGGTCCGAAATGGTGGCGATGACGCAGATCCGTGGCCCGTCGAACAGTTATCCGGCGGTCGCGGCGTTGCGCCAGTTGGCGGCGGACGTGCGTTCCATCGTGGGACGGGGTGTAAAGATTGGTTATGCGGCCGACTGGTCGGAATACTTCGGCCATCATCCTGGGAATGGGGCGCTGTTCTTTCATCTGGATCCGTTGTGGGCCGATCCCAACATCGATTTTGTCGGCATCGACAACTACATGCCGCTGTCGGACTGGCGCGAGGGGGACAGTCACCTGGACGCGCACTGGGGGCGCATCGACAACATCGAGTACCTCAAGTCCAACATCGCCGGGGGTGAAGGCTTTGACTGGTATTATGCCAGCGATGCAGATCGGGACGCCCAAGCGCGCACGCCTATCACGGACGGCATTTATGACGAGGCTTGGGTCTGGCGTTACAAGGACCTGAAAAGCTGGTGGCAAAACCAGCATTTCGACCGACCGGCGGGGGTGCGCCAGCGCGAGGCGACGGCATGGGTGCCTGGCTCCAAACCCATCTGGTTCACCGAGATTGGATGTGCCGCCTTGGACAAGGCCACAAACCAGCCCAACAAGTTTCTGGACGCCATGAGTTCCGAAAGTACGCTGCCCCATTACTCGAACGGAACCCGCAACGATGCGATCCAGGCGGCATATGTCGAAGCGTTAATGGACTTCTGGCGCGACCCTCAGAACAATCCCCGGAATGCGGATGGCTTGGCAATGTTGGATACGGACCGGGCACATGTCTGGTGCTGGGACGCGCGGCCCTTTCCAGCATTCCCCGGTCGCAGCGACCTGTGGTCGGACGGCCCCGCGTGGGAGCGCGGGCACTGGCTGAACGGCCGGGCAGGGGCCGTATCCTTGCGTGCAGTCGTGCGCGACATCTGTCGCGCAGCAGGGGTGACGGCGGTGGACGTGTCCAACATTTCGGGGGTCGTGCGGGGCTACGCCCTGAGCGGCACCGAATCCGGCCGGGCGGCTTTGCAGCCTTTGATGCTGGCGCATGGTTTCGACGCGGTGGAACGGGACGGGGTGCTGACGTTCGTGGCCCGGGACGGTTTGGCCAAGGCCCAGATCACGTTCAATGACCTGGCGGTGGCTGGCGAGCTGATGGGATTCGAGACGACCCGTCAGGTCGAGGCGGCGAATGTGGGCCGGCTGCGCCTGAGCCATGTCGAGTCGGGTGGCGACTATGGCGTGGCCACCGCCGAGTCGAGCCTGGCCGACGAAACCCGTCATGCCGTATCGGACAGCGAATTCGCGATGGTGCTTACACGGGCCGAGGGTCGCGCAATCGCCGATCGCTGGATCGCCGAGGCCGAGGTGGCGCGGGATACGGCCCGCTTTGTCCTGCCCCCATCGCAAGCCAGCCTAGGGCCCGGGGATGTGATCCTTTCCCAGATGCCGGGACAGGAGACCCGCCGGTGGCGCATCGACCGCGTGGAGCGTGCCGGCGCAATCACTGTCGAGGCAATTCGGGTGGATCCCGGCCTGTATACCGCCCGGCTGAGCCACCATGACCAGAACAGCATCCGCCGGTACACGCCGCCGCTGCCGGTTCAGCCGGTCTTTTTGGACCTGCCTCTGCTGCGGGGCGACGAGGTACCCCATGCCCCTTATCTGGCCGTTGCGGCACATCCTTGGCCAGGCACGGTGGCCGCTTATCATTCTGCCGAAGCCGAGGGCGGATTCGACTTGAACCTTCTGATCGATCGCCGCGCGCTGATCGGGCGAACCCTGACGCCACTGCCACGGGCGCAGCCGGGTTTGATCGACCGGGGCGTGCCGCTGCGGCTGCGGCTGCTGAACGACAGTCTTCGCTCGGTCACCACGCGGGCATTGCTTTCCGGAGCGAATGCCGTCGCGATCGGTGACGGCTTGATCGACGGGTGGGAGGTCATGCAGTTCGCAAGGGCAGAGCTGGTCGCCCCCAATGAGTGGCAGATCAGCCAGCGCCTGCGAGGACAGGCTGGCAGCGATGCCGTGATGCCCCCCAGCTGGCCTGCCGGAAGTCTGGTCGTATTTCTTGACGGCGGCGCACGTCAGGTGGACCTGGCGCCGTCGGCACGGGGACAGGAGCGGTTCTGGCGGATCGGTCCGGCACTGCGCGCACCTGACGATGCAAGCTATCGCAGCCGCACGACCGAGGCACCAGGGATCGGGTTGCGCCCCTATGCCCCCTGCCATCTGCGGATGAACGGGCGCAGGATCACCTGGATCAGGCGCAGCAGGATTGATGGCGATGGCTGGGACGGGCCCGACATTCCCTTGGGTGAGACCCACGAATGCTACCTGCTGCGCCTGAGCAGCAACGGGCGGCTGTTTCTGGAAGCTGAAGTCAGCCAACCGTCCTATTCCCTGACAGATTCCGATTGGTCGCAGATTTCCCCCGGACCGCTGACCGTCCAAGTCGCCCAGTTGTCCCAGAGCTTCGGGCGTGGCCCGTTTGCAAGGAGAGAATTCAATGCCGAATGAGACGACGCGCTTTCAGATGTCCCTGCTGCAACCGGCACAAGCCCAGAAGCATGTCACGGTGAACGAGGCGCTTATGCAGCTGGACGGCTTGGTAAACATGGTCCTTCAAAGTGTTTCCGTTTCAATCCCCCCGGACACGGTTTTGAACGGGCAGTGCTGGGGCGTGCCATCCGCGCCTCAAGGTGCCTGGGCCGGACAGGCAGGGTCCATCGCCATCGGGTCGAACGGAGGGTGGGTGTTCGTGCCGCCTGGAGGGGGGATGCGGGCCTTCGTCGTCGATCGCGGAAGCGAAGCGATCCATGACGGGGCTTCCTGGGTGGTCGGCGCCCTGACCCTGGGGGCATCTGGCTCTGGCCTTGTCGCAGGGCTTGCGGAAGGTGAGGTGGTGCTGTCCTCGGAGACGAGCGTGATCAGCAGCGTCCTGATTCCGGCGGGCGCGATGGTATTCGGCGCTGCGGCAAGGGTGACCGAGGAAATCACAGGCACGGCGACGGGTTGGCAATTGGGCACATCCGGCGCGCTTGTGCGTTTTGGACAAGGACTGGGGAAACCGCAGGGTTCGTGGTCGCGCGGTATCCTGGGAACCCCGATGACCTATTACCAGCCCGCGCCCCTGATCGTTTCGGCCGAAGGCGGGACCTTTTCCAGTGGGCGCATCCGCCTTGCGGTTCATTGGCTGGAACTGCGCCTGCCGGTTTGACGGCAATTGGCCCGCCCGGCTTTTCCCATGACGATTTCTGGTTTATGAGAAAGACCTGAGCGACCGGGCGGGCCAAGATGAACATGCTGCATGCCAAGAAAAAATCTCTGTCACTGAACCGGGACGCCATCTGGGCCCAGCTTTGTGATGAAGCGCGTGCGGCCGTGGCCGATGAGCCGTTGCTGGGTGCGCTGATCCATGCGGGTCTTCTGCATCATCACAGCCTGGAGGCGGCGCTTGCGTTCAGGTTCTCGCTGAAGCTGGCTTCGGGCGAGATGAGTGAGCAGATCCTGCGGGAGATCGCAGACCAGGCCTATGCCACCACCCCCGAACTGGGCGATGCCGCAAGGGCCGATCTGATGGCGGTCTATGACAGGGACCCGGCCACCCACCGGCTGCTGCAGCCGGTGCTGTTCTTCAAGGGCTTCCAGGCGCTGCAGGCCTATCGCATGGCCCATTGGCTGTGGCAGCAGAACCGGCGCGACTTGGCGTATTTCGTGCAGATGCGCTGCTCGGAGTGCTTTGGGGTGGACATCCATCCGGCAGCCAGGATCGGCACAGGGGTCATGATCGATCACGCGCATTCCATCGTCATCGGCGAAACGGCGACCGTCGGCAACGACGTGTCCATGCTGCATTCCGTGACCTTGGGCGGGACCGGCAAGGAAGATGGCGATCGCCATCCGAAGATCGGAAACGGGGTCCTGATCGGAGCCGGCGCGAAAGTGCTGGGCAACATCCACATCGGGCACCATTCGCGCATCGCTGCCGGCTCGGTGGTGCTGCAGGAGGTTCCTCCCTGCAAGACCGTGGCGGGCGTTCCGGCGCGTGTGATCGGCGATGCGGGTTGTCCTGAACCGTCGCACAGCATGAACCAGCTGCTTGGTGCAGGGGACGGCGCCTGACCTAGATCCAGTCGCCGGCGCCGCTGCCCGTCAGTTCGGCCAGCGTGATCTTGTTACGCGCCAGTTGCGCATCCAGTGCCTGGGCCAGCCGCGGGGCCAGCGAAAGGCCTTGGTAGATCATGGCCGAGTAGACCTGTACGGCGCTTGCCCCCGCCCGCAGTTTTTCCCATACGTCTTCCGGGGAGGAAATGCCCCCCACGCCGATCAAGGGAATCCGGCCCGCCGTCTCTAGGTGCAGCAGCGCCAAGACCCGGGTCGAACGCCGGAACAGCGGTCTGCCGGACAGGCCACCCGCTTCTTGCGCATGCGTTCCGTCGATCCCCTCGCGCGACAAGGTGGTGTTTGTTGCGATGATTCCGTCCAAGCCTGCCTCGCGCACGACCGAGGCGACCTGCACAACCTCAAAATCCTGCAGGTCTGGTGCGATCTTGACGAAAACCGGGATCCGCCGCGCCAGGGTGTCGCGCGCGGCCAGAACCTTGTCCAGCAAAGCCGCCAGCGCGTCGGCTCCTTGCAGGTCGCGCAGCTTTTCGGTGTTCGGTGACGAGACATTCACGGTCACGAAATCGGCGGATGCCCCTGCGGTCCGCAAGACCTGGGCAAAGTCCTCTGCCCGATCGACGCTGTCCTTGTTGGCCCCCAGGTTCAGGCCGACCGGCACGCCTGCAGGACGGGCGGCCAGACGTGCACCGATGACTTCGGCACCGTCATTGTTGAAGCCGAAGCGGTTGATGATCGCCTGTTGGTCCGTCAGGCGGAACAGCCTCGGCTTTGGGTTTCCAGGCTGAGGGCGGGGCGTGGCGGCCCCGATCTCGACAAAGCCGAAGCCCGACTTCATCAGCGCCGCGATGACCCTTCCGTTTTTGTCATAGCCGGCAGCCAGTCCGATCGGGTTCGGCAGGCTGATGCCTGCCAGATCAACACGCAGTCTGTCAGATGTCGCCGGGCCACCGGGGAGGGGTGCCAGTCCGCGTTCAAGAGCACGGATTGACAGGTCGTGGGCGACCTCGGGGTCCATGCGGTGCAGGGCAGCCAGCCCGATTTTCTCGACGAGGTTCATCACAGGGCTCCGGTATCATGGCCTTGCGGGGTCAGCAGGATGGGACGCCACCACTGCACCTCGTCCATCCGCAGCGGACGGTAGAGGTGCGGGAACAGCGCGCCGCCGCGCGATGGCTCCCACCGCAGTTCGGAGCCAAAGGTGTCGGCGGCGCAGGCCAGGAGCGTCAGGCCGTCTTCCCCACGAAAGTGCTTGTGCAGCGTGACATCCACCTGTTCGGCGGTCGAAAAGTGGATGTAGCCGTCGGCAAGATCGACGGGCGCACCGGCTGTGGCGCCATCCCGTTGCATCGTGGCCCATTCGGCGTTGCGGAGCACTTTGTAAATCAGCATGGCGCATTTGCCGCGGCCCCGGGGCCGGGGTCAAGGCGTCATCGCACTGCCATGAACTCGTGCCACATCCTTCTGGCAGCGGTTTGACCATATGACAGCACTGCGCCAAGCTGTTCGGGAAGGCCAAGCACAGCAACAGGGGAATCAGGCATGAAACATCGCCTTCTTGGGGCCGCATCGGCGCTTGCACTTTTCGCCGGTGCAGCCCAAGCCGAAATGGTACTGCATATTCTTCATACCAACGATGTCCACAGCCGCATCGAACAGATCAACGGGTCGGACAGCACCTGCGACGAGGAGCAGGCGGCCGCAAATGAATGTTTCGGCGGCGTCGCCCGGATCGCCGGCAAGGTGGCGGAGCTGCGCGACCAGATCCTGGCCGAGGGCGAGAACGTCATCGTTCTGGACGCCGGCGACCAGTATCAGGGGTCGCTGTTCTATACGACCTACAAGGGCGCCGAGGTGGTCGAGTTCATGAACGCCATCGGCTACGATGCGATGGCGGTCGGCAACCATGAATTCGATGATGGCCCGGAAGGACTGGCCGTGCTTGTGGACGGTGTCGAGTTTCCCGTGATTTCCGGCAACATCGACGTGTCGAAGTCGAACGTCCTTGCGGGCAAGGTGGACCGGCACAGCGTTCTCGAGGTGGGTGACCATAAGGTGGGCATCGTCTCGGCCTTGGCTATGGACACGCCTGAAACTTCGTCACCAGGGCCGAATGTCGCTTTTCAGAACGATGCGGAAAGTCTCAAGGCGTCGGTTGAGGAACTGACGGCTCAGGGCATCAACAAGATCATCGCCCTGACCCATGTCGGTTTCTTCCGTGATCAGCAGTTGGCTGCGGAGGTTCCGGGTCTGGATGCCATTGTGGGCGGACATTCGCACACGCTGCTTGGGGACATGGAAGGGGCCGAGGGCGCCTATCCGACGCTTGTGGCAGGCCCTGAGGGGAAGGACGTCCCGATCGTTCAGGCATATGGCTATGGCAAGTATCTTGGCCATCTGATGCTGACTTTTGATGACAATGGCGAGGTGACGGCGCTTGAAGGGCAGCCGATCCTGCTGGATGCCTCGGTCCCCGAGGATCAGGCAATCGCCGGTCGTGTGACCGAGATGGCCGAACCGATCCTCGAGCTTCGCGAGAAGGTCGTTGCGCAGTCGGATGCGCCTGTTGACGGGGATCGCACCAGTTGCCGCGCGCGTGAATGCGAGATGGGAAACCTGGTCGCCGACGCCATGCTGGACCGTGTTCGCGATCAGGGCGTCACCATCGCAATCCAGAATGGCGGCGGGCTGCGCGCCTCGATCGACGAGGGCGCCGTGACCATGGGCGAGATCTACACGGTTCTGCCGTTCCAGAACACCCTTGCAACCTTCCAGTTGAAGGGCGCCGACATTGTCGCGGCGCTGGAAAACGGTGCCAGTCAGCATGCCGAGGCCGGAGGCAGGTTCGCACAGGTGGCAGGTCTGAAGTACATCCTTGATCCTTCGGCCGAGCCGGGCTCGCGGATCAGCGATGTCATGGTGGCAGAGGATGGAGCGTGGGCGCCCATCGACAAAGCCGCAACCTATGGCGTGGCAACCAACAACTATCTGCGGAGCGGCGGCGACGGCTATGCGGTCTTCGCCGAAAAGGGCCAGAACGCCTATGATTTCGGCCCCGATCTGGCCGAAGTCGTCGCGGCCTACATGAGTGCCCGGCCGGAAGGTTATGTGCCCTATCTTGATGGGCGCATCACCGTGAACTAACCTGGCGCCCGTGCCGGCAGCAGTTTCGGCACGGGCATCATGCTTCAGCCGTTGGCTTGCCCCCAAGTCTGGGCTAAGTCTTCGAAATGACGACCTGTTTTCCCTTGGCGCTGCCGGGTCAGCGCATCGGCCTTTTGGGCGGATCCTTTGATCCTGCTCATGCGGGGCATTTGTTGATCAGCCAGGTGGCGCGACGTCGGCTTGGGCTGGACCGCGTCTGGTGGCTTGTGTCGCCGGGCAATCCCCTCAAGGCGCACGGGCCGGCCCCCTTGGATGCGCGGATGACGCAAGCGAGGCGTCTGGCCCAGGACCCGCGCATCTTGGTTACCGATATTGAGGCGAGGCTTGCGCTGCGCCTGACGGCCGATACCGTTCATGCGTTACAGCAGCGCTATTCCGGCGTGCGCTTTGTCTGGCTGATGGGATCGGACAACCTTGTGCAGTTCCACCACTGGGATCGCTGGAAGCAGATCGCCCGCAGCGTGCCGATAGCGGTGATGGCGCGGCCGGGAAGCCGCCTTGCGGCGCGTCATTCGGTGGCGGCGCAGGTAATGCGCGCGGCTCGGCTTCCCGAGGTCCGGGCCTTGACCCTGGCCGATCGTCGTCCGCCGGCCTGGACGCTTCTGAACCTTCCGATGTCCAGCCTGTCTTCAACCGCACTAAGGGGGGGCAAAACATGAAGCTGGACCGGCGGGGGTTCCTGTCAGCCCTTCTGGCCTCTGCCGTCATGCCGGATCTGGCGGGCGGGCGGGCGCTTGATATGCGGCCGCCGCAGCGTCCGGTACCGGATCCTTGGAAATTGATCGGGCGCGCAGCATTGCCGGGGCAGGTGTCCTTCGCGCTGTCAGACGGACGCAAGCCATTGGCCCTTGGCAAGGCGCTGATGCCGATGGCGCCTGCCAGCACCATCAAGGCTGTTACCGCAATTTTCGCGCTTGACCGCCTTGGCCCGGCGCATCGCTTCAGCACGCGGATCATCCGGTCCGGCGACATGTTGATCCTGGTGGGCGGCGGCGATCCCGTTCTGTCGACGGACGATCTGGCGCGGCTGGCCGCCGACCTGGCATCAAGCGGGCAGGAGCCGCCGCGGCGCTTTGCGGTCTGGGGCGGGGCCTTGCCGCATCTGCCGCAGATTACGGCCGAGCAGGCGGGGCACCTGGCCTACAACCCTTCGATCTCGGGGATGATCCTGAACTTCAACCGGGTGCATCTGGGCTGGACTCGGGTCGGCGTGGACCATCAACTGAGCGTCGAGGCGCGGGCAGCTTCGCAATCCCCACGCGCCTATACGGTTACGGCCATGCCGGGGAACCACGCCGACCTGTTCACCTATCGCCACGATCAGGCGCGCGAATACTGGACGGTGTCGCGTGCGGCGTTGGGACAGAACGGAAGCAGGTGGCTGCCCGTGCGCCTGCCCGAGCTTTATGCCGCCGATGTCTTCCAGACGTTGTGCCGCGCGCGCGGCCTGGTTCTGCCTCAGGCCGAGATGATCCCCGCGCTGCCGCAGGGGCAGGTGGTCGCACAGCACGACAGTCCGCCGCTGGAGGTGCTGATCCGCGACATGCTGCGCCACTCCACCAACCTGACGGCAGAGGTCCTGGGGCTGCATGCCAGCGGCGCGGCCGACTTGCTCGCGTCAGGCCAAGCCATGTGTGACTGGCTGGGCGACCTGGGGCAGGGGCTTCGGCTTTTGGACCATTCGGGCCTGTCCAGCGACAGCCGCGTGACAGCCTATGGACTGACGCGTGTATTGGCTGGACCAGGGCGGGACCTGGATCTTGTCCGTCTGCTTCGCGTCAATCCGCTGTCCGAGGATCTGGGCAGGGACCCGAAGGCCCGGCATCTTGTCACCGGCAAGACGGGAACGCTGAACTTCGTGTCCAACCTGACGGGCTATATCAAAACGCCTTCGGGAGCCGAAGGGGTGTTCACCATCCTCTGTGCCGACCCGCCGCGAAGGCAGGCTTCCATCGGTCAGGAGCTGCCCGCGGGCGTCAGTACCTGGACGCGGGCCGCAAAGGGGCTGCAGCGCGAGTTGCTGGGTGCCTTTGCAGCGCGTCTGGATGCCTAGATGGTGATGTGGCGGACGCGGGCCGACAGCTCGATCGCGGCCGCATGCAGGCGGCTGATGTTCAGCTGGTCGCGGATTTCGGCCAGCATCATCACCTCTCCCTCGTAAAGCCGCCCGTCGGCCGCGCCCACGTCGCAGGCCAGTGCATAGGCCGTTTCGTACAGTTTTTCGGGCAGCGCGTCGCGGATGAGGCCAAAGAGCGCGTCCACCCCGTCTTCCTCCTCGAACAGGGTCATCACCGTCTGGCTGACGGCGCGAATGCGGTCATCGTCATATGTGGCGAAGACCGGCGCATGATCAACCATGCGCTGGATCGCCACCAGTTCGGACGTCCGGATGGTGCTGTCCGAGGCGGAAACCGCGACCATCACCGCGACCAGCGCATCGCAGGGGGACAGGGAAGGCAGGTCGACGGTCATGGCACACTCCAACGGGGTTCGGGCGCAGATTATTGACGATGGCCGGTGCTTTCAATAAGCGTTCCGGACCCTCAGCAGGAGACAGCGACATGACCACCTTGCGCGATGCCGCAATGCAATCGAAGGCCTGGCCGTTCGAAGAAGCGCGCCGGGTGTTGAAACGCTATCAGAAGAAGGACCCGGAAAAGGGCTATGTGCTGTTCGAGACGGGCTATGGCCCCTCGGGCCTGCCGCATATCGGCACCTTCGGCGAGGTCGCGCGCACCACGATGGTCCGCCGCGCCTTCGAGATGATCAGCGACATCCCGACCCGGCTGATCTGCTTTTCCGACGACATGGACGGCATGCGCAAGGTGCCCGAAAACGTTCCCCAGCAAGAGATGCTGCATGCGCATCTGCAACTGCCGCTGACCTCGGTGCCCGACCCTTTCGGCACACATGGCAGCTTTGGCGGGCACAACAACGCCATGCTGCGCCGCTTCCTGGACACGTTCGGCTTTGAATACGAATTCATCAGCGCGACCGAGTTCTACAAGTCGGGTCGCTTTGACGCCACGCTGCTGTGCGCCGCCGAAAAGTACAACGAAATCATGCAGGTGATGCTGGCCTCGCTCCGCGAGGAGCGGCAGCAGACCTATTCCTGCTTTTTACCGATCAGTCCGACGACGGGGCGTGTTCTTTACGTGCCGATCAAGCATGTCGATGCGAAAAACGGCACGATCACCTTTGACGAAGACGGGCAGGAACTTACGTTGCCGGTCACCGGGGGGCAGGTCAAGCTGCAGTGGAAGCCGGATTTCGGTGCGCGTTGGGCCGCGCTGGACGTCGACTTCGAGATGTACGGCAAGGATCACAGCACCAACACCCCGATTTATGACGGCATCTGCCGCATCCTGGGCGGACGTGCGCCCGAGCATTTCACCTATGAGCTGTTCCTGGATCAGGACGGGCAGAAGATCAGCAAGTCCAAGGGCAACGGGCTGTCGATCGATGAGTGGCTGACTTATGCGGCCACCGAGAGCTTGTCCTATTTCATGTATCAAAAGCCCAAGACCGCCAAGCGGATGTATTTCGATGTCATCCCCAAGGCGGTCGACGAATACCACCAGCAACTGCGCGCCTATCCCGACCAGACGCCCGAACAGCAGCTGGCCAACCCGGTTTGGCACATTCATGGCGGCACCGTGCCTGCCTCGGACATGGTGGTGCCGTTCCAGATGCTGCTGAACCTGGCCTCGGTCGCGGGTGCCACGGGCAAGGACGGGCTGTGGGGCTTCATCCGCCGCTATGCGCCCGAAGCCAGCCCCCAGACGCATCCTGACCTGGACGCCGCCGCGGGCTTTGCCCTGCGCTATTTCAACGATTTCGTAGCCCCGACCCGCACGTTCCGCGAGCCGACCCAGGTCGAACGTAGCGCGATGGAGGACCTGGCCGGCCGCCTTGCGGCCTGGAACCAGCCCGCCGATGCCGAGGCGCTGCAATCCATGGTCTTTGCCATCGGTAAGGAACACGGGTTCGAGCCACTGCGCGACTGGTTCAGCGCGCTGTACCAGGTGTTGCTGGGGGCAGACCAAGGACCGCGCTTCGGCGGCTTCATCGCCCTTTACGGCATCGACGAGACGCGCCGGCTGATCGAGGCGGCTCTGGCGGGGCGACTGGTCTCGGCCGAGGCCTGATCCTGCCAGGCGGCCACCGGTGCCGGTGACTGTTGCCGATCGGGAAGTTGCAGCGCACGGGGCCTTCAGGCCCCGTTAACACTTTATCAACTAATCCTCGGAGGATCACGCCGGCGAATTCGCGTCGGCGCATGCCGATACGGAGGATAGTCGATGAACATTGCGATCACCAACGGGCTTCTGCTGATGCCGCCCGCCTTCCGGGCCGGTTTGGGGGCCTGGTCGCGGACCGACGGCACCTCGGGCAGTCCCACTTGGGCCACGGCCGATAATGCCGCGCTTGTACCCGCCGATCAGGATTTCGGCGCCTGCCTGGAAATCGTGAAGCAGCAGACCACCACCAGCCTGCGCTTCATGGGCGAAACGCCGATGATCCCCGGCGTCTATCTGCGCATATCGGCACGGGTCAAGGCCGTGGCCGGTGCCTTGGCCAGCGTCCAGATCGCGGCTTGGGCCGGAGACGGCGCGCGCAACCGGGTCATCGGCATCACTGACACGGGCTCCACTGTTGCCCTGCGCAACTATGGCGAGGTGGTCGAGGTCAGCGCAATTGTCGGCATCGGAACCCGCCAAGGCGTCGACATGCCCTGGGGCACGCGCCCGGTCTATGGCCATTTCGGGCTGGACCTGGTCGGTTCGAATGGTGGCGCCTTCCGCATCGAGTCGATCCGCATCGAAGATATCACGGCGGCCTTCGTGCCTTCGCTGCTGGATTGGGTCGATGTGCGGGATTATGGTGCCGTGGGCAACGGCGTCGTCAACGACCGCGCCGCCTTCATTGCGGCCGATCAGGCCAGCAACGGCGGCTGGATCGTGGTGCCCGAGGGCAATTTTTTCATCTCGGGTGATTTGTCGATCAACAGCCCCATCCGGTTCAAGGGGCGCATCAGCACGCCTGCCTCAACCCGGGTCGCCTTTGTGCGCAGTTTCGATTTCCCCACCTATGCTGATGCTTTTGGCGGCGATACCTTGGGAATGAAGAAGGCCCTGCAGGCCCTGCTTGGCTATACCGACCATTTGTCGCTGGATTTGTGCGGCCGGCGAGTGCTGCTGGACGAACCGCTGCTTGTGGGAAATCTGGCCCCGACGCTGGACGGATTTTCGAACCGGCGAGTGATCCGGAACGGGGGTCTTCAGGCCAATCCGGGCCCAGCCTGGACCACCGGCCGCTGGACCTCCTCGGCCACCTACAGCCCGGGCAGCCCTTTGGTCCTCTCGAACGTGGCAAACGTCGCGCAAATCGAGATCGGCAGCCGCGTTATCGGCACCGGTGTGGGCCGCGAGGTTTATGTCAACGCCAAGAACGTAATTGCGGGCACCCTGACGCTGTCGCAGCCGCTGTTCGGAGGATCCGCCACGCGGACCTACACTTTTGAGCGGTATCGGTATCTTCTGGACCTGTCGGGCATCCGCCAACTGGACCGGCTGAACCTTGTCGACCTCGACTTCAACTGCGGCGGCATTGCCAGCGCCGTCATGCTGCCCGCGCGCGGCGAAATGATCCAGATGCGCGACTGTTATGTCACCCGCCCGCTGGACCGGGGGATCACCTCGATCGGGCGCGGGTGCCAGGATCTGCTGGTCGACAACTGCCAGTTCCTGTCCAATGACATGGATCTGCCCGCCCAGCAGCGCACCACGATCGCCATCAACGTGAACGCCAACGACGCCAAAATCCGCAACAACCGCTTTGTCCGCTTTGCCCATTTCATGGTGGCGAACGGAGGCGGGCACATCATTTCCGGAAACCACTGGTTTCAGGGGGACGGTTCGGGGCAGGGGCTTCGTTACGCGGGTCTGGTCTTGACGCAGCCGAACGTCCAGACAACCGTCAGCGGGAACTATATCGACAACGCCTCGATCGAATGGACGAACGAACACAGCGAGTATCCGACCTTCAACAATGCCGAATACAGTTTTGGCGGACTGACCATCACCGGCAACACCTTCCTGTGTTCGAACACGGTGTCATGGTTTGCCTGGATCTGCGTCAAGCCGCATGGGTCGGGGCATTTCATCCACGGCCTGAACGTGGTCGGCAATGTCTTCAAGGCGCTTTATGGCAACGTGCGGCGGATCGACCGCGTGGATACCTCGATCGCTGACCTGGACTACAACAACATGCGCAACCTGCAGTTCGAGGCGAACACCTTCAACGGCATCGACACCTATGTGGCCAACCCGCTGATGGTCCAGCTGACCCAGAACACGGCCTCCGCCAACTGGACCACGCCGGCCTTGGTGGGACTGCCCTTCCTCAGCTGGGCCAAATCCGTGCAATCGGTCGTGGCCGAAACGCCGCTTTATGCGCTGGACGGGACGCGGGTGGATGCCGCGCCCACCGTCACCACCGAGATCGGCACCACCAAGCGACAGCTTCGCCTCAACTGGTCGCAGCCGCTTCGCGGACGTGTCTGCATCTATGCACGCATGGATCGTCCCCAGTGACAGCGCTGCACTGACAAGACGACAGGGCGACCGGCAGCCGGTCGCCCTGCCGCATCCTTCTTCCGACCTTCCGGAATTCTGCGGGTGATGCTTGCGCTGCGGATGGTAGGATCCCGCCGGCGCCGCGATCATCGTCATGCTGTGAACGGTTTACAATTTGTGTGATTACTCAGTCAATTTATTGACAAAATTTCCTTTTATAAAAAATGACTTAACTTCTTTAGTAATTCGTGATTAACATTCCTCCACAGGCAGCCGCATCATGAATCGGTGCGATCGGCGAAGCCCGGCAAGGCTGCAACATGGCTGCGAGGAGGGGATGTCATGAGCGCTGAAAACATTGGGAAACACGCGATTCCGGCAGGGTTGGAAAATGCCCATGTCGGACCTGAGGATTACAGCCGTCTTTATGACGAATCCATCAGCGATCCCGAAGGGTTCTGGGGTCGCGAAGGCCAGCGCCTGGATTGGATCCAGCCTTTCTCGAAGGTGAAGAACACCAACTTCGCCATGGGCCAGGTCAGCATCAAGTGGTTCGAGGACGGTGTCCTGAACGCCAGCGTGAACTGCGTGGACCGCCACCTGCCCAAGCGCGCGAACCAGACCGCGATCATCTTTGAACCAGACGACCCCCAGACCCCGGCCCAGCACATCACATATGCGCAACTGTCCGAAAGCGTGAACCGCTTTGCCAACGTCCTGCTGAGCCAGGGTGTGATGCGCGGTGATCGTGTGGTCATCTATCTGCCGATGATCCCCGAGGCCGCCTATGCGATGCTGGCCTGCGCGCGGATCGGGGCGATCCATTCTATCGTTTTTGCCGGCTTTTCTCCCGACGCGCTGGCCAACCGCATCAACGACTGCGGCGCCAAGGTGCTGATCACCGCCGACACCGCCCCCCGCGGCGGCCGCCGCACCGCCCTGAAGTCGAATGCCGACGCTGCGTTGCTGCATTGTTCGGACAAGGTGCGTTGCCTTGTTGTCAAGCACACCGGCGACCAGACCACCTGGATCGAGGGCCGCGATGTCGACGTCAAGGCGCAGATGGCGCAGGTCGGCCCCGAATGCCCGCCCCGTCCGATGGGGGCCGAGGATCCGCTGTTCATCCTCTACACCTCGGGTTCGACGGGCAAGCCGAAGGGGGTCGTCCACACGACCGGCGGCTATCTGGTCTATGCCGCCATGACGCACCAGTACACCTTCGACTATCACGACGGCGATGTATTTTGGTGCACGGCAGACGTGGGCTGGGTGACTGGCCACAGCTATATCGTCTATGGCCCGCTGGCCAATGGCGCCACGACGCTGATGTTCGAGGGCGTGCCGACCTGGCCCGATGCCGGGCGCTTCTGGGAGGTCTGCGCCAAGCACAAGGTCACCCAGTTCTACACCGCGCCAACCGCCATTCGCAGCCTGATGGCCAAGGGGCCGGAGCCGGTCGAGGCGCATGACCTGTCCAGCCTGCGCATCCTGGGCACCGTGGGCGAACCGATCAATCCCGAGGCCTGGAACTGGTATAACGAACATGTCGGCAAGGGCCGCTGCCCCATCGTCGACACGTGGTGGCAGACGGAAACCGGCGGCCATCTGATCACGCCGCTGCCGGGCGCGACCGAGACGAAGCCAGGATCGGCCACGGTGCCCTTCTTCGGCGTGAAACCCGTGATCCTTGATGCCTCCAGCGCCGAGGTGCAGGAGGGGAACCCGGCCGAGGGCGTCTTGTGCATCGCCGACAGCTGGCCGGGCCAGATGCGCACCTTGTGGGGCGACCATGCGCGGTTCGAGGAGGCGTATTTCCAGCAGTATCCCGGCTATTACTTCACCGGCGACGGCTGCCGGCGGGACGAGGACGGCTATTACTGGATCACCGGCCGGGTTGATGACGTCATCAACGTCAGCGGCCACCGCATGGGTACGGCCGAGGTCGAAAGTGCCCTGGTGGCTCATGAAAAGGTCGCCGAGGCCGCGGTCGTCGGTTACCCGCACAGCCTCAAGGGGCAGGGCATCTATGCCTATGTCACGCTGATGAACGGTGTCGAGCCCTCGGACGAACTGCGCGCCGAGCTGGAGAAATGGGTCCGCACCGAGATCGGCCCCATTGCCAAGCCCGACCTGATCCAATGGGCGCCGGGCCTGCCCAAGACGCGTTCGGGCAAGATCATGCGCCGCATCCTGCGCAAGATTGCGGAAAACGACCACGGCACCCTGGGCGACACCTCGACCCTGGCCGAGCCCGAGGTCGTCGATGAACTGATCGCCAACCGCATGAACCGCGGCTGACGATGCGACGGGGGTGCAAATCCCCCGCAACGCGTCCCGGCCTCTCCGCCGGGCACCGGGACGCAACCAAACGCAAGGGCGGAACGAGGGACGTGTCTGAACAGGGAGGGACCCAAGGACATGAGTGACAGAACATCGTCGAATGCCTATTGGCAGGCCAATCTTCGCATCATCTACATCTGCCTCGCGATCTGGGCGCTGGTATCGTACGGATTTGCGATCGTCCTGCGACCGCTGATCGCGAGCATCCCGGTAGGAGGTGCCGACCTGGGCTTTTGGTTCGCCCAGCAAGGGTCGATCCTGATCTTCATCGTGCTGATCTTCTGGTATGCGGCGCGCATGAACAAGCTGGATGCCGAACACGGCGTGGACGAGTGAGGAGCATCCGGACATGAGCCAATTTACCCTGAACCTTTTGTTCATCGGCGCGTCTTTCGCGCTGTATATCGGCATCGCCATCTATTGCCGGGCCAAGTCGACGGCTGAATTCTATGCCGCCAACCGTGGCGTCGGTCCGATCACGAACGGCATGGCCACGGCGGCTGACTGGATGTCGGCGGCCTCGTTCATCTCGATGGCAGGCCTGATCGCCTTCACCGGCTATGACAACTCGACCTACCTGATGGGCTGGACGGGTGGCTATGTGCTGCTGGCGCTGCTGCTGGCGCCTTACCTGCGCAAGTTCGGCAAGTTCACCGTGCCGGAATTCATCGGCGACCGCTTCTATTCGCCGACCGCGCGCATCATCGGCGTGATCTGCCTGCTGATCGTCTCGATCACCTATGTGATCGGCCAGATGACCGGCGTGGGCGTCACCTTCTCGCGCTATCTTGAAGTGTCGAATTCCACCGGTCTGTGGATCGGCGCGGCACTGGTCTTCTGCTATGCCGTGCTTGGCGGCATGAAGGGCATCACCTACACGCAGGTCGCGCAATACATCGTGCTGATCATCGCCTATACCATTCCGGCGATCTTCATCTCGCTGCAGCTGACGGGCAACTTCCTGCCGCAGTTGGGTCTGTTTGGCACGCATGACGCGTCAGGCGTGGCGTTCCTGACCAAGCTGAACATGCTGGTCACTGATCTGGGCTTCAGTTCCTATACCGAGCATCACCGCTCGACCCTGGACATGGTGCTGTTCACCATGGCGCTGATGATCGGCACCGCGGGCCTGCCGCATGTCATCATCCGCTTCTTCACTGTTCCCAAGGTGTCGGATGCGCGCAAGTCGGCAGGCTGGGCACTGGTCTTCATCGCGCTGCTTTATACCGTTGCACCCGCCGTCGGCGCGATGGCGCGGTTCAACCTGACCGCCACGATGTGGCCGGGCGCGCGGACCGGCGATACCTACAGCCAGCCGGCCGTCTCGCTGGAGGAGATCCAGACCAGCCCCGAACTGGGGTGGATGCGCAACTGGCAGGTCACCGGCCTGCTGACCTGGGAAGACAAGAACGGCGACGGCCTGATCCAGTACTACAATGATGCCGCAACCGCAGGCCCGGCCGTGGAGATGGCCGCAGCCCAAGGACTTGCCGGGAACGAGCTGACCACCGTGAACAACGACATCATGGTGCTGGCCAACCCCGAAATCGCCAACCTGCCGGGTTGGGTCATCGCCATCGTCGCCGCCGGCGGCCTGGCAGCCGCCCTTTCCACCGCCGCGGGCCTGCTGCTGGCAATCTCGGGTGCTGTCAGCCACGACCTGATCAAGGGCACGCTGCGCCCCAACATCAGCGAAAAGGGCGAACTCATGGCCGCCCGCGTCTCGATGGCGGCCTCGATTCTGGTGGCGACGCTGCTGGGCCTCAACCCGCCCGGCTTCGCGGCCCAGACCGTGGCCCTGGCCTTTGGCCTGGCAGCCAGCTCGATCTTCCCGGTGCTGATGATGGGCATCTTCTCGAAGCGGGTCGGCAAGGAAGGCGCGATCGCCGGCATGATCGCGGGCATGGTGTCCACGATCCTGTACATCTTCGCCTACAAGGGCTGGTTCTTCATCGCGGGGACCAACATGCTGCCCGATACGCCCGACGCCTGGTTGTTCGGCATCTCGCCGGCCTCGTTCGGGACCATCGGTGCGCTGATCAACTTTGCCGTGGCTTTCGCCGTCTCGGCAATGACGCAGCGCCCGCCAGCCCATGTGCAGGAGCTGGTCGAATCGATCCGCGTCCCGCGCGGCGCCGGAAGTGCTGTCGCGCACTGATCCTGAAAACCTGCCGCGCCCTGTTCCGGGGCGCGGCACCCCTCATGCAAAGGTCAGCGGGTGATGGCGCAAAGCATCGTCGACTTCATCGCCACCGTGCATCCCTATGACAGCCTGAAGCGGGACGAGCTGGCGCGGGTCGCCGGTTCCTTCAGCCGCAGGGAATTCGCCCCCGGCGAGCTGATCTATCAGTTTGGCGACCGCCTGCCGGGGCTCTACCTGATCGAAAGCGGCCAGATCACCGTTACCGACCGGAACGGCGACAGCGTCTCTCAGCTGGGACCGCGCAATTCCTTCGGAGAGCGCGGCCTGCTGCGCGACGGGGTGGCCGTCACCTCGGCACGGGCGCTGGAGGGGGCAGTCGTCCTGATGCTGCCCCGGGCCGAGGTGACGCGGCTGATCGCCGAGAACCGGGCCGTGGCACGATTTTTCGACCGCGGGCGCGGGCCGGTGGATCGCGGTGCCGATGTGGCCATGCTGAAGGTGGGTGAGCTGCTGTCGGGCAAGCCCTTGGGCTGCCCCCCCGGCACCCCCATCATCGAGGCCGCGCGTCTGATGCGTGACGCCGGCGCAAGCAGCATCGGCATCACCGAAGGCGGCCGGCTGATCGGCCTTGCAACCATCCGTGACATGTCGAACCGCGTCGTGGCCGAGGGCCGCGACATGCGCCGCCCCGTGGCCGAGGTGATGACACCCGACCCGATTACGCTGGCGCCGACGGCGCTTGGTTATGATGTGCTGAACATCATGCTGGAGCGGCGGATCAGCCATCTTCCGGTTGTGTCGGACAGCCGGTTCGTCGGCATGATCAGCCAAACGGACCTGACGCGGGTGCAGGCGGTGTCCGCCTCGGGCCTGATCCGCGAGGTGGCCCAGTCCGACACCGTTGCCCAGATGGCCGCCGTCACCGCCCGCATTCCCGAACTGCTGGTGCAGTTGGTCCGCGGACGCCAGCGACACGAAATCACGACCCGCATGATTACCGACATCGCAGATGCCGTGACCCGCCGCCTTCTGGACATCGTGGCGCGGGACCTGGGTCCCGCGCCGGCGCCCTGGCTCTGGGCGGCCTGCGGCAGCCAGGGGCGGCAGGAACAGACCGGCGTCAGCGACCAGGACAACTGCCTGATCCTGACCCCCGGCGCCGATCCGGACCACCCGTGGTTCCGCGAACTGGCGGCGCGCGTCTGCGCGGGGCTGGACGCCTGCGGCTATGTGTTCTGCCCCGGCGACATGATGGCCACCAACCCGCGCTGGCGCCAGCCGGTCCCAGTCTGGCGCGACTATTTTTTTGATTGGATCACCCGCCCCAGCCCCGAGGCGCAGATGCTGGCCTCCGTCATGTTCGACCTGCGCGCGATCGGCGGCGATGCCGGGCTGCTGGACGGGCTGCAACGCGAAACGCTGGACATGGCGTCCCGAAACTCGATCTTCGTGGCTCACATGATCGCCAACTCGCTCAAGCATCGGCCGCCCCTGGGGCTGATCGGGGGCTTTGCCACGATCCGGTCGGGCGAATACCGCCATCATATCGACATGAAGCACAACGGCGTGGTGCCGGTGACCGACCTGGCCCGCGTCTATGCGCTGCAGGGCCGGATCGGCGCCGTGAACACCCGCGCCCGGCTGGAGGATGCCGAAACGCGCGGCGTGATCTCGGCCGGCGGGGCGCGCGACCTGATCGCGGCTTATGACATGATCCAGACCGTCCGGCTGGACAATCAGGCGCATCTGGTCAAGGCGGGCCGCAAGCCCGACAACTATCTGTCACCTTCCGACTTGTCCGATTTCGAACGCAGCCACCTTCGCGACGCCTTTGTCGTGGTGCGCAGCATGCAGTCGGCCGTCGGACATGGAAAGGGAATGCTGGGATGACCGGGATCGGAACCGAACTGCTGGGGGTCGTCGCCGTGGGGGTCGGCATGGCCGCGCTGCTGTATGCGCTGCTTCACGCCGCCCGCAAGGCCGGGCTGACCCTTGCGCCCTGGCTGCTGCCGGCGGGGATCGGCCTGTCCATGGTCGCCTATTCCGTCTGGAACGACTATGCGTGGTATCCCCGCGCCGTGGACCGCCTGCCGCAGGGGGCGGAGGTTCTGCTGGTCGGGCGCGACAGCCAGCCCTGGGCACCCTGGACCTATCTTGCCCCCGTCGAGGTCCGCTTCGCCGCTCTTGACCCGGCCCAGATCGTCCAGGAGTCGGACGGCACGCGCCGGGTCCCGATCATGCTGGTCGAGCGTCGCGGCCAGACCGTCCTTGTGCCGCAGGACTTCGACTGCGCAGGCGGCCGCGTCCGGCCCGCGCGCGGCGACTGGACCCCTGCGGCCGAGGGCGACCCTGCTTTCGCGGCCGTCTGTCCCCGGCAATCGGAGGCGGATCATGGCTGACATCCTGGTCATCGAGGACGAAGACAACATCGCTGTGGCGCTGGATTTCCTGCTGACGCGCGACGGCCACAGCCATGACCGGATGGCCACCGGCAAGGGCGCGGTGGAACGCATCCGCGACACCCGCCCCGATCTTGTGCTGCTGGACGTCATGCTGCCCGATGTCTCGGGCTACCAGATCGTGCAGGATGTGCGCGCCGATCCCGCGCTGGCCGATGTGCGTGTGCTGATGATGACGGCGCGTGGATCGGTGGTCGAACGGCGCAAGGGCCTGGCGCTTGGAGCCGACGGCTTCATCGCCAAGCCCTTCGAGCTGGCCGAGCTGCGGGCCGAGATGGCCCGCCTGCTTGCCGGGCCATGCTGACGCAGCTGTCCTTGCGACTGCGCGTCCTGCTGATGTTCGCAGGATTGGCGGGGGTTTCGCTGGCCATTTCGGGGGCGGCGCTGTGGATCGCGGGGCGAGGACAGGGCACGGACGCGCTTGTGCAGGGCGCGATGGTCGCGGGCTTTGGACTGCTGGGTGCGGTGATCGCGCTGTGGTACCTGTTCGACCTTCACCTGGCGCGCCCGATCGAACGCCTGGCGGGCGGCCTTCGCACCGGACAGGCGCCCGACCCCGATGAGGCCCGCTATCTGGCCGACCTGGGTTCCGCCGCCCGCGATGCCGCCGAGGCGCGGGCCCGCACCGCCGAGGCGCTGGCCGAAGCGGTGCAGGACCACGCCGCCGAACTGGCGCGCGAAAAGGCCAGCCTGGAGGCAATTCTGGCGGATTTCGGGGCCGGGGCGGTGATGTTCGACGCGCGCCACCGGGTGATCTTTTACAATGCCAGTGCGGCGCGGCTGCTGCCGGGACTGGCGCTGGATCACCAGCTGGACCGCTATCTGCGGCCCGGCGCGCTGCGTGCGGCGCAGGCGCGGTTGGCAACGGGCGTGGCGGCCACCGACCTGGTCTGCCTGACCGCCCAAGGGGCGAGGCTGTCGGGGCGGCTGCGCAACCTGGAGGGCGGGCTGCTGCTGATCCTGCGCGACCGCGCGGTCGAGCGTCCGGCACCCCGCGCGACGCTGGAGGCGCTGCGTCGCCATGCGGCAACGTTGGTGCCGATGCTGGACGCCCTGGACGGCCCGATGCCGCCCGCCCTGGCGCAGGCCATCCGCGCCGAAGGACAAGGCTTGGCCGCCACCACGCGGGAACTGTCGCAACTGCTGGCCAGCGAGGCGCCCACCGGCACCGCCACGCTGGAGGAGGTGACGACCGGCCTTCAGTTGGTCCCGACACCTCCCGGTCTGCTGTTCCAGGTCCAGGCCGGACCGCTGAACGCGCTTCTGGTGCTGCTGGACCGGCATCTTCGCACCTTGGGCCATGGGCCCACCGTTTCGGTCGTGGCGGACCAGGGAGACGAGATGCGCCTGATGCTGGGCTGGACCGGACCCGCCGTTCCCATCGACCAGCTGGAAGAATGGCTGACGCAGGCGCCCGATCCTGACCAGCCGGAACTATCGGGGGCCGACATTCTGGCCGCCCAGGGCACCGGCATCTGGCCCGAGGCCGAGGGCGACGCCGCGCGGCTGGTCATGCCGCTGCGGGTCGTCGCATCCGAAGCCGACGCCGCAGGAGTCACCTATGATTTTGCGCTGGCGCGGCGGGGGATTGCCTCGTCACGTCTGGCGGACCTGACCTGCGTGGTCTTTGACACCGAAACAACCGGCCTGACGCCCGGTGACAGCATTGTCCAGATTGCAGGACTGCGGCTGGCCCGCGGCCGCCTGACGGGCGAGCGGTTTGAAACCCTGGTCAATCCCGGGCGCCGGATCCCACCCGGTTCGACCGCCATTCACGGCATCACGGATGAGATGGTGGCCGCCGCGCCGGACCTGACGGCCGCGCTGAACGCGTTCCACCATTTCTGCGACGACAGCGTGCTGATCGCCCATAACGCGCCCTTCGACATGGGCTTCCTGCGCCGCGCCAGCGCCGAAACCGGCGCGCATTTCAACAATCGCGTGCTGGATACGGTGCTGCTGTCGGCCATGGTCTGGGGACAATCGGCGGTCCACACGTTGGACGCGCTGACTGAACGGCTTGGCATCGTCATCCCGCCCGAAGCCCGCCACACGGCGATGGGCGACACGATCGCCACGGCCGAGGCATTCCTGCGCCTGATCCCCGCGTTGGAGGCCAAGGGCATTGAGCGGTTCGAGCAGGCCGTCGACGCGGCCCGCCGCCACCGCAGCCTGATCAAGGACGCGAACCTGACGCCCTAGAGCGAGATCTGGGGCGCGTCAGGGTCGATCGGCACAGCCTCGGGCGCGGGTTCGGTCAGGTCTTTCAGGTCATCGCCGATGGGCGGGGGCGGCGGGGCGCCGGCGCGGCGGCGGATGAGGATGTCGCCGTTCTCAAGCCGCTCGGGCGGGTCATAGTTGCGGATGTCGTCAACCAGAACCGCCAGATCCTGCAGCGCAGGCGCCAAGCGGGTCATCGTGCCGGACAGGTCGCGGGTCAGGCCCTCGACCTCGGGGGCGGCATCCTGCCAGAACTGGCGAAAGATCATGCCGATCCCCCGCTCGATCAGGCTCAGGCCTTCGTCGGCCTCATCCGCCGGTTGGGCGGGGGCAGGACCGGCCGCAAGGGCGGCCAACAGCGCGATGGGCAGGATGCGATGTCTCATGCATCCAAAGATGGGCCACGCGGGGCGATGCTGCAAGGCCCCTCAGGCGGTTCCGGGACTGGCCTCGCGTTGGTGCATCGCCCGAAACTTGTCCCAAGCTTCGTTCAGACGACGGGTCCGTGCTTCGGCCAGACGAACCGCCTCGGCGGGAAGGCCCCGGCCGATGGCATGGTCGGGATGGCTTTCGCGCACCAGCTGGCGCCATCGCTTTCGCGCTTCGGGCAGCGGCGTCTCGGGCGTCACGCCCAGGATCTCGCAGGGAGGGCAGCCGGCGCCGGGGTCCTGCCGGCGGCGGATCTCGGCGATCTGGACCGGGCTGAGGCCAAAGATGCGGCCAACCTCGTCCAGAAAGACGATCTCGGCTTCTTGCAGATCGCCGTCGGACACGGCGATGACGAACAGCCCCTCCAGGACGTCGATCAGGACCGGATCGCCGGGCTTGAACATGCCGGCCATGCGTCGTGCCCAGGCATCGAAGCCTGCCACGTCCTGCCGCGCCAGATCAAAGACGCGTGCGGCGTTCTTTTCTTCGGACCGGGGAATGATGAAGACACGGCGGAATGCCGCGACTTCGGACCGGGCAACGGTGCCGTCCACTTTGGCCAGCTTGGCACCAAGCGCGATCACCGCGATGGTAAAGGCCACCGATCGTTCGGGCGGCGTGGCCGGGCGGTTTGTCCACAAAAACGCCACCACCCTGTCGGCCATCCGCTGCCAGAAGCTGCGGGGCTTGGGCAAGGCGGGACACAGGCTTGTGCAGTTTTCAGGGGTTTCGCAGCATTCCATGTCATGACGTTACCGCCTTCTGCATCGCAGCGATAGGGGCGCTTTGACGCGTTGGCGGCGATCAGGCCCGCAGATCCTTGCCCATCAGGACAAGATCGTGAAAACGGTCGAACTTCCAACCGACTGCTGGGACTCGACCCCATTCGGCATAGCCCATCGCCGAATGGAAAGCGATCGAGGCAGCATTCGAGCCGGTGATCGCGCCGATCATCAGGCGGTGGCCGCGGGCGCGGGCATGACCCTCCACCGCGCCCAGCAGCAGCCGACCCAGACCCCGGCCGCGATGGTCTGGTGCCGCATGGATCGTGTGTTCCATGCTGTGGGCGTAACCACCCCCGGCCCGGAACTGGCTGTAGGTGGCAAAGCCCGCGACCTGACCGCCTGTTTCGGCCACAAGAAAGGCGTGGCCGGCCGCCTGGCGGTCCCGGACCAAGGCGGTGATCTCGGCTTCGCTGCGCTCGGTCGGCCAGAAGGTGATGACCGTGTCGCGCACGATCGGGTTCCAGACGGCTGCGATGGCGGGCGCGTCATCGGGCGTGGCTTCGCGCAGGATCACAGGCTGACCTCCCCGTTTGGGGTGGTCAAGGTCAGGGTCATCGTCGTGCGCGCCCCGGCCAGCATCAACCGCCGGTCGCCCAGATCCAGTCGCTCCAACGGCAGGCTGAGGCGCTTGAGCCGCAGGCCCCGGTCGGGCAGCATGTCCGACGGGTGGGCGCCCGTGCCCCAGTCGATCAGCATCGGCTCTGCCCCGTCCCGCGGCATCTGCCCCTTTTGGGGCAGGGTGATGCGCCAGCGCAGGTCACCCCGGCTGGCCTCGGCAATCGCGGTTCCGGCCGGTGCGATCATGCAGGTCGTGCGCGCGACCCAGCCCGCGATCCGCGGCGGCCCGTCGAAGCCGTCCAAGCCGAACCAGCGGGGCCGGCCGGGGGGCGGCGCCTCGGGGTCCACCGCGATCAGTTCCAGGTATTCGCCCGGACCAAGCGACAGCAGCATGTTGTGGGTGCCAAGCGCGGGGTGCTTTCCCCCCGGATCGGGCGCGATGCCAAGCCGGTCGTGCAGCCATTCGGCCCCCTCGGCCAGGGTCCGTGCCGCGATGGCCACATGGTCAAAGGTCAGGCTCACCCGCGATGCGCGCCCGCAGCCAGGTCACGCACGAACTCCAGGATCTCGGCGACCGGGCGGCCTTCGCCGATCTGCTTGACGATGGCGCTGCCTACAACGCATCCGTCAGCGATCCCGGCGATCTGCTGGGCCGCGTCGGGCGTCGAGATGCCGAAGCCCACCACCACGGGCAGCCCGGCCGAGGCGCGGATGCGCGCAACCTCGGGTGCGATTTCGGCCGCGTTGGCCGAGGGGCCGCCGGTGATGCCCGTGACGCTGACGTAATAGACAAATCCCGACGTGTTCTTGATCACGGCCGGCAGGCGCCGTTCGTCGGTCGTGGGCGTCGCCAGCCGGATGAAGTTCAGCCCCGCGCGGGCGGCCGGCAGGCACAGCTCGTCGTCCTCCTCGGGGGGCAGGTCCACCACGATCAGCCCGTCCACGCCCGCCTCGACCGCGTCGGCCAGGAATTTCTCGACACCGCCGACCCGGGCATAGATCGGGTTGTAATATCCCATCAGCACGACCGGCGTGGTCGTGTCCTGTTCCCGGAAGGCGCGCAGCATCTCCAGCGTGCGGGTCACGCTGCCGCCCTGGGCCAGGGCACGCTGGCCCGCAGCCTGGATGGTCGGGCCGTCGGCCATCGGATCGGTGAAGGGCATGCCCAGTTCGATGATGTCGACCCCCGCATCCGGCAGGCCACGCATGATTTCCAATGCCGTCGCTTCGTCGGGGTCAGATGCCATCATGTAGGCCACGAATGCCTTCTTCCCCTGGGCCTTCAGCTGTGCAAAGCGGTCGTCGATCCTGGTCATGTCCGTCCCCGTATCCTTTGCGCCCAGCACTAGCGGCGAAAGGACCCGTGTGCAATGCGGCGCAGGCTGGACTTGGCCGTCTGGCGCGCGTAACAGACGCCGGTAATTCAGACGGGAAAAGGGTGCTGTCATGGGCTTTCGCATGGGGATCGTCGGGCTGCCGAATGTCGGCAAGTCCACGCTGTTCAACGCGCTGACAAAGACGGCCGCCGCGCAGGCCGCAAACTTTCCCTTTTGCACGATCGAGCCCAACGTGGGCGAGGTCGCGGTCCCCGACCCGCGGCTGGACAGCCTGGCGCAGATCGCGGGCAGCAAGCAGATCATCCCGACCCGCATCACCTTCGTGGACATTGCGGGCTTGGTAAAAGGCGCGTCCAAGGGAGAGGGCCTGGGCAATCAGTTCCTGGCCACCATCCGTGAGGTGGACGCCATCGCCCATGTGCTGCGCTGCTTCGAGGATGGCGACATCACCCATGTCGAGGGGCGCGTCGATCCGCTGGCCGATGCCGAGGTGATCGAAACCGAGCTGATGATCGCCGACATGGAGTCGATCGAGCGGCGGCTGGTGAACCTGGCGCGCAGGCTGAAGGGCGGCGACAAGGATGCGGCCGACCAGCAGCGGCTGCTGAAGCAGGCGCTGGAGGCGCTGGAGGCGGGCCGCCCGGCGCGCACCATCGCGGTGTCCGATGACGACCGCCGGGCCTGGGACATGCTGCAGCTGTTGACCGCCAAGCCCGTGCTGTTCGTCTGCAACGTGGCCGAGGACGAGGCCGCCAAGGGTAATGCCCTGTCCGACAAGGTCCGCGAGATGGCCGAGGCGCAGGGTGCGGGCCATGTGGTGATCTCGGCCCGCATCGAAGAGGAGATCAGCCAGCTGGACGCCGAGGAGGCCGAGCTGTTCCTGGGCGAGATGGGGCTGGAGGAGCCGGGCCTGGATCGCCTGATCCGCGCCGGCTATGCGCTGCTGGGCCTGCAGACCTATTTCACCGTCGGTCCCAAGGAGGCCCGCGCCTGGACGATCACCAAGGGAACGCTGGCCCCGCAGGCGGCGGGCGTGATCCACGGCGATTTCGAAAAGGGCTTTATCCGGGCCGAGACGATCGCCTATGACGACTATATTGCCGGCAAGGGCGAGGCCGGCGCGCGCGAGGCGGGCAAGCTGCGCGTCGAGGGCAAGACCTATGAGGTCAAGGACGGCGACGTGCTGCATTTCCTGTTCAACGGCTGATCGGCACGGCCATCCGGACAAAGGGCGGGCCATGTGGCCCGCCCTTTTTCGTTCAGTAATAGGTCAGCTCGGTCGCCTTGCCGCGAAAGACCGTATAGGCCAGAACCGAATAACCGATGATGATCGGCAGCACGACCAGCGCCCCCACCAGGATGATGATCAGGCTTTCGGGCGCGGCAGCGGCCTCGTAGATGGTCATCTGCTCGGGGACGACATAGGGATAGAAGCTGTAGGCCAGCCCTCCGAAGGCCAGCACGAACAGGGTCGAAGCCAGCCAGAAGGGCGCCCAGGCCATGCGGTCCCCTTCCATCGGCAAACGGTGCAGAACGCGCCACAGCGCCACGATCAGAACGGCCGACAGGACGGGTAGGGGCGACAGCAGCGCGATTTCAGGCCAGCTGAACCACTTGTCCCAGATGCGCGGGCTGACCAAGGGCGATGCGGCCGAGATCGCGGCAACCCCCGCCGCCAGCCCCCAGATGCCGCGCCGCGCCCAAAGGATCGCGCGAGCCTGCAGCACGCCCTCGGTCTTGCCGATCAGCCAAGTGGCGCCGATGAAGCTGAAGCCCACCGTCAGGAAGACCGAAGTCAGCAGCGCAAAGGCCAGGTTTGCCCAGGTCATCTGCAGGCCCGTGACATAGAGCCCCAGCATGAAGCCCTGCGCCAGCGAACTGGCCAGGCTGCCCGCGAAGAAGGCCTTGTTCCAGGCGCCCCGGTGATGGGTGGGCGCCTTGACCCGAAACTCAAAGGCGACGCCGCGCAGGATCAGCCCGACCAGCATCACCGCGACGGGCAGATAAAGCGCCGTCAGGATGATCCCATGCGCCACCGGAAAGGCCACCAGAAGGATGCCGATGGCCAGCACCAGCCAGGTTTCGTTCGCGTCCCAGAAGGGGCCGATCGAGGCAACCATCCGGTCGCGTTCGTCCGGGCTGGCGAAGGGAAAGAGCAGCCCCACCCCCAGATCGAAGCCGTCGAGGACGACATAGACCAGAATCGCGCCCCCCATCAGCAGGGCAAAGGCAAAGGGCAGCCAGGTGGCGGGGTCGCCGAAAAGCGTCATCATGGGATCACTCCGCAGGCTGAAGGGCGCGCAGGCCGGCATCGGGCGTGGGCACGTCCGGGGTCAGCGGGCGGTGCCGCGCGGCCTGGCGCGCAAGGAAGGTCAGGGTGGCCAGATAGGCCAGCATCAGCATCGCATAGACCAGCAGGTAGGCCACCAGCGTCGAGGCGACCATGCCGCCCGTCACCGGCCCGACCGCCTGTTCAGTGGTCAGCACGCCCGTCACCAGCCAGGGCTGGCGGCCGATCTCGGTCACGTACCAGCCGGCCAAGGTCGCAACCCATCCCGAAAAGCCCATGCCGACGAAAGCATAGATCCAGGGTCGCGGCAGGCCCTCGATCCCGCGGCCGCGGCGCATCAGCCAGACCGAGGACCAGGACAGCAGCAGCATCGCCATGCCGATCCCGACCATGACCCGGAAGGAAAAGAAGACCGGCGCCACGGGCGGATGCAGGGGTGAGCCGTCCTCGGCCACGAAGTCGTTCAGCCCCGGCACCACCCCGTCGATGTCGTGCTTCAGGATCAGCGAGGCGACGCCCGGCAGCGCGATTTCGGCCCGGTTCTCGCGCGCGTCCTCATCGGGCAGCGCGAACAGCACCAGCGGCACGCGGGACTGGGTGTCCCAGTTGGCCTCCATCGCGGCGACCTTGGCGGGCTGGTGTTCCAGCGTGTTCAGCCCGTGCATGTCCCCGGCCAGGATCTGCATCGGGATCAGCACCGCGCCAAGTGTGGCGCCAAAGCGCAGGGTGGCCCGCACTTCGGCACCACGGTCGCCCCAAAGCCAGCGCAGCGCCGAAAGGCCGGCGATCAGGAAGGCCACCGTCAGACCTGAAGCCAGCAGCATGTGGATCAGGCGATAGGGCAACGACGGATTGAAGACGATCGCGAACCAGTCGGTCGCGTGGACGACGCCGTCGCGCAGCTCGTATCCCGCCGGAGTGTGCATCCAGCTGTTCAGCACCAGAATCCAGAAGGCCGACAATGTCGTGCCGAAGGCCACCAGGAAAGTCGCGGTCGTGTGCAGCCAACTGGGCACCCGCCGGAAGCCGAAAAGCATGATCCCCAGGAAGGCGGCCTCCAGGAAGAAGGCGGTCAGGATTTCGTATGCCAGAAGCGGCCCCGCGATGTTGCCCACGGCTTCCATAAAGCCCGGCCAGTTGGTCCCGAACTGAAATGACATGGTGATCCCCGACACCACGCCCAGGGCAAAGGACAGCGCAAAGACCTTTACCCAGAAACGATAGGCGTCCATCCATTTTTCCGCTCCCGTCGCGTTGAAGCGCAGCTTGAAGAACAGCAGCACCCAGCCCAGGGCGATGGTAATGGTCGGAAACAGGATGTGAAACGAGATGTTGGCCGCGAACTGTATCCGCGACAGCAGAAGCGGGTCCATCAGATGATCTCCGGTCAAGATGGCGGGTAGGTGCGGGTCAGGAGGGTTTCTGGCGGCGGATCGGGATCAGCCGGCCGGCGCCGTCGACGATGCGGCCAAGGCGCGCGCCCATGTTCAGCAGGGCGACCAGGCGCTCGGTCTCCATATGCGCCAGGTCGTCGTGGAACCGAGTCATCTGCTCGATCAACTGGCGCAGTTCGGCCATTCGGGCATGGGCCCCGGCGTCGGCGGGGTCCGGCGCGGTCATGGTCAGTTCGCGCAGCTTGGTCAGGGTCGGGTCGATCTCGCGCTTGCGGCGTTCCGCAATCAGGCAGCGCACGATTTCCCACAGGTCATCGGGGGTGGTGAAGAACTCTCTGCGGTCGTCAGGGCGGTGGCGCAGGCGGACCAGGTTCCAGCTTTGCAGCTCTTTCAGGGCCATCGACACGTTCGAGCGGGAAAAGCCCAGGGCGCCCACGATGTCATCGGCGCAAAGCGGCTGCTCGGACAGGAACAGCAGGGCATAGACCTGGCCGACCGTGCGGTTGATGCCCCACCGCGAGCCCATCTCGCCAAAGTGGAGGATGAATTCTTGTCGTAGGGCTGAGATGGTCATGGCGCGTTTCCGTTGTTTCAGGAATTTCTGAAACAGACATAGATCAGCCATGGGGGAACCCAATGGTGCGGGATGTCGCATGTCCTTAGGCCACGAATGCGAAATGCCCCGCCTGGCAGGCGGGGCAGTGTTCGTCTGAGCAGTCAGGGCGTGTCAGTTGCTGATGACGGAGCAATCCTGCGAGCGGCTGATCATTCGTTCGCAGGCCAGTTCGGCGTGGCCCTTGGACAGGTTCACGAACCGCGGCTCGAACCCGCGGCTTGTGTTGGTCACATGACGACGGGCATTTCCAAAGATGCCGCCGTCCTGAAGCGCCAAGCCCAGAAGCAGGCGGTCAGCCTCGGCCTGAGACTTGTAGAGGCCAAGCGACACGCCCCAGTTGCGGCCGCTGTCGGTCGGGCGGCGGACCACTTCCAGCGCAGCCGGGTCGCCCAGGTCGCCTTCGCCCATGGCGGCAAGAATCACTGTTTCGGATCGTGGCTTGGGGGCGGGCGAGGTGACCAGCGACAGGCTGCCCGACGGTGCCTGGGTCGCGGCCGCGACAGCCGGGTTCGGGGCGGGATCGGTCGTCACGACCGCCGCCACGCTGGCACTGCGGCGGGGCGAGGGGCGGGGACGGGTCGAGGCTGCCAGGACCGGCGCGGCGAGGCTTGCGGATGCTGCCGCAGTGGTCGGTGCGGGGTCCGATGCCACGGCGGCGGCAATGGCCTCTTCGACTGCCATCGCGGTGCTGCCCGGGCGCGACCTGGGACGCGCGCTGCTGGCCAAGGCTGCGCCGGCCGGTGCAGCGGGGGTCGCATTTTGGGTGGCGCGGCGCAGCGCCTCGGTCAAGTCCACCTGCGGTGTAGAGGGCGCGGCCGCCGCGATCGAGGCCGCCGCCGCCGGTCGCGAAACCGGGGCAGGGGACGCGTTCAGGACCATCCGCTGCGGTTCGGGCTGGGTGGCGGCGGGGGTCGCCGCCACCTGCGCACGCCGCGTCGTGGCCTGGACCAGCAGACGGGGTGCCTGCGGACGAACCTCGCGGACACGGTCGGGAATGCGGGTGAAGCTGCTGTCCAGCAATTCCGCCATCACTTGATTGCGGTGCGCGGTGGAGGTGCCGCCGAAGACCGAGGCGATCAGCCGCTTGTTTCCGCGCTGCGCCGAGGCCGTCAGGTTGAAGCCGGCGGCGCGGGTATAGCCCGTCTTGATGCCGTCGGCACCGGAATAGGCATCCAGGAACCGGCGGTTGGTCGAGGCGACCTGCGCAATGCCCGCATCAGCCGAACGGCGCGAGAACAGGTTGTAATACTGGGGAAAATCATAGAACAGGTGCCGGCCCAGCACGCTCATGTCATGGGCGGTCGAATAATGCCCCTCGCGGGTCAGGCCATGCGCGTTGCGGAACTGAGAGTTGTTCATGCCGATCGCGCGCGCCATCTGGGTCATCTGCTGGGTGAACGCTTCTTCCGACCCGGCCAGACCCTCGCCAATGGCGGTGGCGGCGTCGTTGGCGGACTTGATCGCGGCGGCGCGGATCAGATAGCGCAGCTCGATCTTCTGGCCCGCGCGCAGGCCCAGCTTCGAAGGGGGCTCGTTCGCAGCCTTGGACGAGATGGTGAATTTGGAATCCAGCCGGACGCGGCCGCTTTCGATGGCGCTGAACGCCATGTAAAGGGTCATCATCTTGGTCAGGGAGGCCGGGTGAAGCCGCGTGTCGGAATTCTGTCGATAAATCGGCTGCCCGGTGCGCGCGTCCATGACATAGGCCGCAAACGGGGCCGCGGCGGCCGGCAGGCCCATGATTGTCGCGGCCATCAGCGCAAGGCTCCACAGCCGGAAAGCGGTAAGGAATCGGGTCACTGTCGCTGTCTCTCTGCCTCAAGCGGGTGTGTCGTTTGTCGCACCCCGTCGTTAATGAAATAACAATAGCACGGGTGAATATTCCGTGAAACCGGCCAATCGAACTAGGGTCAGTCCCCATAAATTTCGCTTGCACACCAGNCTAATTTTGCACCCGCGGACAGGGCCCTGCGGGAAGCAGGCGGGCAGGGGGGCTTTCATCCGCGGCCGATTGCGCTATATTTTTCCAGGCACGGTCGCATTTCACGCGGCGGCCGCTTTGTCGCAGCATTCAGGAACGACCGTAGACCCGATGACGCACTGGATGACCGATCCCGAAAACCCCGATGATCAGTCCGATCTGGCGGTCAAGCCCCGCAGCCGCACGCAGCGCCCGCCCATGTACAAGGTGCTGATGCTGAATGACGACTTCACGCCGATGGAGTTCGTGGTGCATGTGCTGGAGCGGCTTTTCCACATGACCCATGCCCAGGCCATCGAGATCATGCTGACGGTCCACCGCAAGGGCGTGGCCGTCGTCGGCGTGTTCTCGCACGAGGTCGCCGAGACAAAGGTCGCCCAGGTGATGGAGCTGGCCCGCCGCCAGCAGCATCCCCTGCAATGCACCATGGAAAAAGAGTAATCGCGTGACCCAATCACGACTGGACCTGGCCTTTCCGGATGGCCATCCCGGGGGCGAGGTGCTGTTTGTCGGCGCGCTGGCCGCCGACGACCTGTCCCCCCTTGACCCTCAGCATCTGCAGATCGCGCAGGGCAATTTTCCCGACCACCATGCGCTGGCCGCGCGCGGCTACCGCGTGGCTCCGGATGTCGACGGCAGTTTCGATGCGGCCATCGTGCGGTTGCCGCGCGCCAAGGCCGAGGCGCGGGCGCGCATCGCGGATGCGGCCGGACGGCTGCCGCAGGGCGCGGACCTGTGGATCGACGGGCAGAAGACGGATGGGATCGACGCGATCCTGAAGGAGATGCGCACGCTGGCCCAGGTCAGCGATGTGATCAGCAAGGCACATGGCAAGATCTTTCGCGTCACCGTTCCGGCCGGCGACTGGCTGCCCGGCGACTGGCGCGCGACCGAGCGCGAGGTCCTGCCCGGCTTTGTCACCCGTCCCGGCGTGTTTTCGGCGGATGGTGTCGATGCGGGATCGCGGATGCTGGCCGATCACCTGCCCGACCGCCTGCCGACGCGCATCGTTGACCTGGGCGCGGGCTGGGGCTGGCTGGCCGCGCAGGCGTTGAAGCGCGACAGCATCACCGAGCTGCACCTGGTCGAGGCGAACCACGCCGCGCTGGAATCCGCCCGCCGCAACGTCACCGACCCCCGGGCGCATTACCACTGGGCCGATGCCCGCGATTTCCGCCTGCGTGAACCCGTGAACGGGGTCGTCATGAACCCGCCCTTTCATGAAGGGCGGCAGGCTGACCCGCGGCTTGGCGGTGCCTTCATCGCCACGGCCGCGCGGCTGCTGACGGGGGCCGGGCGGCTGTGGATGGTCGCGAACCGTCACCTGCCTTACGAATCGGTCCTGTCGGAACATTTCGGTCAGGTCCATGAGATCGCCGGCGACAGCCGCTTCAAGGTGATCGAAGCCACTGCCGCCGGCAAGGGCAGCGCGACGCAGCGCAAGGGGGGCCGCCGATGACCTTGTCGATCCAAGGCAAGGTCGCGATCGTGACCGGCGCGGCCCGCGGGGTGGGCCTGGCGATTGCGCGCCATTTCGTCGAACGCGGCGCCTCGGTCATGTTTGCAGATGGCGACGAGGCGGCGCTGAACTCGGTCGTGTCGGACTATGAGGACGATGCCGGGCAGGTTCGCCGCTTTGCCGGCAACATGTCGGAAAAGCTGGCGATGGCGAACCTGCTGTCGGCGACGCTGGATGCCTTCGACCGGGTGGACATCCTTGTGAACGCCCACCGTTTCGTGCGCAGCAGCGATCCCCTGGACACCGACATGGACGCGCTGGAGGAGATGCTGCGCCAGAACATGCTGGCCGGCCTGCGGCTGTCGCAGATGGTGGCCAAGCGCATGATAAAGCAGGCCGAGGGAGAGGGCCCCGCGGCACAATCAGGGGCCATCGTCAACATCTCGACCCTGGCAGCGCGTCGGCCGATCCTGTCCATGCTGGGCTATTCCATCGCCTGCGCCGCGCAGGAACAGGCGACCCGCGGCCTGGCGCTGGCGCTGGCGCCGCATCGCATCCGCGTGAATGGCGTCAGCTTCAGCAGCGTCATGTCGCACGAACTGCAATGCGCGCTGAAGGAGGACCCCGACAAGCGCGCCCAGATCATTGCCGGAACGCCCTTGGGCCGCATCGCCCCTGCCGATGAGCTGTCGGAAACAGTGCATTACCTTGTCAGCGATGGCGCGCGCTTTGTCACCGGCCAGATCATCACGGTCGATGGCGGCCGCAGCCTGTGTGATCCGGTGACGGCACAGGTGCTGTAAGATCCCTTGGGTCGATCGGACGGCAAGGATCGGACCGCGTGACCTGCCTTCAATCGTCTTCGGGATAGGCCGCGCGGCAGGCGTCGATGGCTGCATTGGCGCTGCGTGCCAAGGTGGCCTGACGGGCCGCAAGTCCGTCACGCTTGCGTGCTTCGGCCTGGGGGTCGATCGGCACCCGATAGCGTTCATTGTCCACATAATCGCGCCAGCAGCCATATGTGGTCACCGCCGTCCGCCCGTCCTTGTCGCGCCGCAGCGCCTCGCATTGGCCAAAGCGCGACCGCACGACCTGGCGTTCCTCCCAGGCATAGCCGCGCGCCAGGTTGCCCTCGACCTCGGCCAGAAGTGCACTGACCTGCCGGTATTCGCTGGTGTTGCGGCTGATGCACTGTTCCTGCGGGGTGCCACAGGCGGCCAGCGTCAGGGGCAGGGCGGCCAGAAGGCCAAGGGCGGTGTTGCGGCGCATGTCGGCTCTCTTTACATCGGGTCCCAGATGCTAGCCGCGAGGCGGCCTGCTAGGCAAATCACGAATGAGGAGCGTCATGGACGAAGAACGCCGCCGCGCCGCCGCATGGTTCCACGAGCTGCGCGACCGCATTGTGCGGGCCTTTGAAGGGCTGGAGGATCGCGCCCCCGGCCCCCTGCGGGTCGGCCGGTTCGAAGTGACGCCGACGACACGCGCCGACGACGGCGGCGGTGGGCTGATGTCGGTCCTGCGCGGCGGCCGCGTCTTTGAAAAGGTGGGCGTGAACTGGTCCGAGGTTCACGGCACCCTTGCCCCCCGCGCCCAGGCCGCAATGGCCGCGCGCGGCGTGCCGGGAATGGAAAGCGACCCGCGTTTCTGGGCCAGCGGCATCAGCCTGGTCGCCCATATGCAGAACCCGCATGCGCCCGCCGTGCACATGAACACGCGCATGTTCTGGACGCCCGGCGCCTGGTGGTTCGGGGGCGGGACTGACCTGAACCCCTGTCTGGAATATGCCGAAGATACTGGGCATTTCCACGACACGCTGCGCGCCGCCTGCACGCCGCACGGGGCGGATTACTATGATCGCTTCAAGGCTTGGGCGGACGAGTATTTCTTTATCCCCCATCGCGGGCGGGCGCGGGGCGTGGGCGGGATCTTCTACGACGACCTGAATACCGGCGATTGGGAGGCTGATTTCGCCTTCACCCGCGCCGTGGGCGAGGCCTTCCTGCCTGCCTTCCTGCCCCTGGCCGAGGCGCGCATGACGCAACCTTTCGACGAGGCCGACCGCGATGCGCAGCTGGTCCACCGGGGTCTCTATGCCGAATACAACCTGGTCTATGACCGGGGCACGAAATTCGGGCTTGAGACCGGCCACAATGCCGATGCGGTCCTGATGAGCCTGCCGCCGCTGGCGAAATGGATCTGACCACGACCGAAGGGCTGGCCGGTTTCGTGCTGGCCGCCGTGCTGGCCGAGATCACGCCCGGCCCGAACATGAGCTATCTGGCCATCGTGGCGCTTGGCGACGGGCGCCGTGCCGGGCTGGCCGCAGTGGCCGGCGTCGCCTTGGGACTGAGCCTGGTGGGGGTCGCCGCAGCCTTGGGGCTGGGCGTGCTGATCGCGACCGTGCCAGGGCTGGCGCAGGTCCTCAGATGGGGCGGCGCGGCCTATCTGCTCTGGCTGGCATGGCAGGGTTGGAAAGGTGCCGATGAAGCCCTCGACCATGCGCCGCGCGGTTCGACGCTGGCGCGCTTCTTCCGGCGCGGGCTGCTGACCAACCTGCTGAATCCCAAGGCCTTCGCATTCTACCTGACCGTGCTGCCGGCCTTCGTGCCCGATGCCGCGGGCGATCCGGCGCGCTTTCTGATGATGGCCGCGATCTATGTCGCGATCGCCACGGCCATCCACATGTCCATCGTGCTGGCTGCGGCCTCCTGGCATCGCGTTCTGGGACAAGAGGCCGCGCAGGGCCGGGTGCGTCGCCTGCTGTCAGTGCTGCTGGCTCTGGTGGCGGTCTGGCTGCTGGTGGCGACCGCCAGCTGATCAGACGTCCAGTTCCTCGACGAAACGGGCGTTTTCCTGGATGTATTCGAAACGCAGCTCGGGCTTCTTGCCCATCAGCCGCTCGACCAGGTCGCCGGTCTCGCCGCCCTCATCGTCGTCGATGCTGACGCGGATCAGCTTGCGCGTCTTTGGGTTCATTGTCGTGTCCTTGAGGTCCTTGGCGTCCATCTCGCCCAGACCCTTGAAGCGCTGCACGTCGATCTTGCCGCGCCCGCCCAGTCCCTTGGCCATCATGCGCTCTTTCTCGGCATCGTCGGAGACGTAAAGACGATGCGCCCCCTGCGTCAGGCGGTACAGCGGCGGGCAGGCCAGGTACAGGTGCCCCTTGTCGATCATCGGCCGCATCTGCGTGAAGAAGAACGTCATCAGCAGCGAAGCGATATGCGCGCCGTCCACGTCGGCGTCGGTCATGATGATGACCTTGTCGTAGCGCAGGTCATCGACGTTGAATTTCGACCCCATCCCGACGCCAAGCGCCTGGCATAAATCGTTGATTTCCTGGTTGGCCCCCATCTTGGATGATGCTGCGCCCAGCACGTTCAGGATCTTGCCGCGCAAGGGCAGCAGCGCCTGGTTGGTGCGGTCGCGGGCCATCTTGGCCGATCCGCCCGCGCTGTCGCCTTCCACGATGAACAGTTCGGTCCCTTCGCGATTGGTGGCGCTGCAATCGACCAGCTTGCCGGGCAGGCGCAGCTTCTTCGTGGCAGTCTTGCGGGCGGTTTCCTTTTCCTGGCGGCGGCGCAGGCGTTCCTCGGCGCGCAGGATCAGGAAGTCCAGGATTGCCCCGGCGGATTTCGTGTCGGCGGCCAGCCAATTGTCGAAATGATCGCGGACGGCGCCCTCGACCAGGCGGGCGGCCTCGGTCGTGGCCAGCCGGTCCTTGGTCTGGCCCACGAATTCGGGTTCGCGGATAAAGCAGCTGACCAGCGCGCAGCCGCCGATGGTCAGATCCTCGCGGGTGATCTGGGTGGCCTTCTTGTTGCTGACGCGTTCCCCATAGGCGCGGACGCCTTTCAAAATTGCCGCCCAGAAGCCCATCTCGTGCGTGCCGCCCTCGGGGGTGGGGACGGTGTTGCAATAGGACTGGATGAAGCCGTCGCGCGCGGGCGTCCAGTTGATCGCCCAGTCCACCTTGCCCGGCACGCCGAACTTTTCACGAAAGTCGATGCTTCCGGCAAAGGGCCGGTCGGAATAGGTCGAGGCGCCTTCCAGCGTTTCCGACAGGTAATCCGCCAGGCCGCCGGGGAACCGGAACACGGCCTCGCGCGGGGTTTCGCCGTCGTCGATCTCGGTCTTCCAGCGGATCTCCACCCCTGAAAACAGGTAGGCCTTGGACTTCACCATCTTGATCAGCCGCGCAGGCTTGAAGCGGTGGTGGCCAAAGATCTCCTCGTCGGCGTGGAAGGTTACGGTGGTGCCGCGACGGTTGGGCGCCGCGCCGATCTTGGCCACCGGCCCCTGCGGGATCCCGCGCGAAAACCGCTGTTCGAACAGTTCCTTGTTCCGCGCCACCTGCACGACCATCAGGTCCGACAGCGCGTTCACGACCGAGGCGCCGACCCCGTGCAACCCGCCCGAGGTCTGGTAGGCATCGCCCGAAAACTTGCCCCCCGCATGCAGCGTGCACAGGATCACCTCCAGCGCCGACTTGCCGGGAAACTTGGGATGCGGGTCGATGGGAATGCCCCGGCCGTTGTCGCGCACCACGACGCTGTAATCGGCCAGCAGCTCGACCTCGATGCGGCTGGCATGGCCCGCCACTGCCTCGTCCATCGAGTTGTCCAGGATTTCCGCGACCAGGTGGTGCAGCGCGCGTTCGTCCGTGCCGCCGATATACATGCCGGGGCGCTTGCGCACCGGTTCCAGCCCCTCCAGCACCTCGATCGAGGATGCGGAATAGGCGTCGCTTGCGGCGTTGCCGGAGAGAAGGTCGTCGGCCATCGGGTCTGCTCGTTCTGTCTGATTGTCGGCGCGGTTATCTCATGCACCGGGGCCCGGCGGCAAGGGCTTGTGGGGCAGGGGGCGCCCCAGCCCAAAGGATGGGGCCAAGGCTATTCAGGTTCGGCCAGGCGCGCCTGCCACATGGCTTTAAAGGCCGGCCGGTCCTGACAGGCCGACAGCCAGGCGCGGATCGCGGGAAACGGCTCCATCAGCGCGCCGTGGCCCTGGGCATAGCGCATGATCTCGGCCATGTTCAGGTCGGCCACGGTAAAGCGCCCGCCGACCAGATAGGCGTGGATCGCCAGATGCTCCTCCAGCACCTTCAGGGGACGGACCAGGCGTTCGGCGGCATGGGCCACGATGCCCGCGTCATCGGCGTCCTGCAACGTGCCGCGATTGTGCAGCATCAGGATGGTCAGGGCGTCCGGTTCAATCGCGGTGGCGCCATAAAAGGACCATTGGCCCATCAGCGCGTCTTCGGCATAATCCTGCGGCCCGACGCTGGTGCCGTGCTTGCGCGCCAGGTGCAGCGTGATGGCCAGCGATTCCGACAGGACCAGCCCCTCGTCCTCGATCACCGGGACGGCACCTGCGGGCGACAGCGCCAGAAAGTCCGGGCTGTGGGTATTGGAGGGGGCGCCGGGCGCGTCGGCATCGGCGATGCGATAGGCCTGGATCACGGGCACCTGCCGAAAGGGCAGGTCCAGTTCGTGACACAGCCAGATGACGCGCGATGCGCGCGAGCGGGTGACGCCGTGGATGATCAGCATGGGAACCCCAAAGGTTTGGACTGCCGCCCAGACTGGGCGAGGCCGCGACCGGCCGCAACCCCTAGCGCAGCCCGGCCCGCGCCGCCGCGCGGTCGATCGCATCGACAACGGCCTGCGGATCGCCGTGATGCGGCATGTGTCCCATCCCTGGCATCACCACCAGATGCGCGCTTGCCACCTCACGCGCCATCCGGCGCGCATGGATGTCCAGATAGACCGTGGTGTCGCGGTCGCCGTGCAGCAGCTCGATCGGCATGGTCAGGCTGGAATAGTGGGGCGCCATCGCCGCCACATAGGGTTTCAGGTTGCCGACCTGCAGCGCGTTGGCGCGCAGGCTGTCGCGCCGGGCCGAAAGCCCCGCCCCGATATAGTGTCCATAGCCCGGCGGAGTTTCCTGCGGCGCAAAGATCCCCGCGATGATCTCCTCGGCCCGGTCCTCGGGCACAAAGGCGGTGATCAGCGGCACCGCCGCACGCCGGCCCAGGTCGCTGTTGATGAAAGGATACCAAGGCCCCAGGTCGCCCGGCCAGGGGTGCGTGGCCCCGGCCAGCAGCACCAGGGCCGAGGTGCCCGCGGGATCGCCCAAGGCCCAGGCCATTGCCACCGCGGCGCCATAGCTGTGCCCCAGCACGATGGGATCGTCCACGCCCAGCTGGTCGGCCGCGGCGCGCAGCAGGTCGGCCTGGGCGCGCGGATCTTCGGTCGGCGCGCCGATCGGGTCGGTCCAGCCAAGGCCGGGGCGGTCGAAAGCGATCACCCGATAGCGGTCGGTGAGCCGCCCCACCAGGTCAAAGGTGAAATCGCGGGTATTGCCGCTGGCGCCGTGCAGCAGGACCAGATCGGGACCCTGACCTTCGACATGGGCATGGACGGTCATGCCGTTGACCTGCAGCAACTGCCCGGTGGGCGGATAGCGCGCCTCGAAAGCGGCTTCGCGGGCCGCGGCTTTCCGGTCCACATAGGCCGCGCAGCCGCCCAGAAGAACCGCAACCCCAAGGGCCGTCAGCAGCAGTTTCACCCATGTCATCCAGTGTTCCCCTTGGCTTTCCTGTCGAACAGACACGGCCGAAGAGCGGTTCCGGTTGCACTCATCGCCTGGACCCCAGGCCGCACCTCCGCTCGGACCACGCGGCGGGGTGATTTGCAACAGCGGCGGCTTGGGCGTATCAGGCGGCAAAGCCGTCCGAGGTGTCCCGATGACTGTCCGACCGTCGCTTCTGTTTCTGACCGTCATGCTGATGCCTGCCGCGGCGGCGGCGCATCCGCACGTCTTCATCGATGCTGCGTTGCAGCTGGATTATGACCGGGATGGCCGCCTGAACCAGGTTGCGGTTGAATGGGCCTATGACGATTTCTATTCCCTGCTGATCATCGAGGACATGGGACTGGACCCTGATGGCGATGGTGTGCTGACCGCCGAAGAGGAGGCAAGCCTGCAGGGCTTCGATGCGGACTGGGCGCCGGGATCGCAGGGGGGGCTGTATCTGGGGGTCGAGGGGCGGCGCATCCCCCTGCAGGCGCCACGCGACTTCAGCGCCAGGTATCAGGACGGACGGCTGATCTCGCGCCATGTGCGGCCGCTGGATCAGCCACTGGACAGTGCGGCACCCCTGCTGATCCAGGTCTATGATCCGGAATATTACGTCCAGTTCAGCCTGCCTGACCCGCCCGTGACCAACGGCGGCCGGAATTGCCAGATCCGCCAGCGCCCGGGTGATCCCTATGCCGCCGCCGATGCCTATGCCCAGGCCGTGGCCGCCGCGCTGGAGGACGACGATACCGGCATGACCGAGGAGATGCTGATGGTGGATATCGGCGGGGCCGGCGCGGACGAGGTGCGCATCCAGTGCGGCACAGCGCCATGAACGCGGGCCTGCTGCGCGTCCTGGCGCTGACCGGTTTGGCGGTCGGGCTGGTCGTCGCGGCCCTGTGGCTGTCAGGCGGCCTGGCGGGGATCGAGCATTGGGCCGCCGCCCGCCAGCGCGAGGCGCAGAACCTGATGGCGGGCGCCTTGCGGTCCCTGCGCAATGCGGAACCGGGCGCTGTCATGGCGCTGCTGTTGGTCTGCTTCGGCTATGGCGTCTTTCACGCCGTCGGGCCGGGCCACGGCAAGCTGGTCATCGGCAGCTATGGCTTTGGCACGCCTGTGCCGCTGGCGCGGCTGGCGGGCCTGTCGGTGGCGGCCTCGCTGGCGCAGGCGGGGTCCGCGATCCTGCTGGTCTGGGGCGGGATCACCTTCATGGACCTGGGCCGACAGGCGTTGACCCAGCTGACCGAGGAGCGGATGGCCGAAATCAGCGCGGTGCTGATCGCGATGGTCGGGTTGTGGCTGGGCCTGCGCGGGCTGCGGATGCTGATCGCGACGGCGCGGCACCACGACCACCACCATCATCACGGCGACGACTGCGGCTGCGGTCATGCGCACGGGCCGACGCCCGCGCAGGTCGCGCAGACCCGGTCGCTGCGCGATGCCGTTCTGGTCATCGGCAGCATCGCGGCGCGGCCCTGCACGGGGGCGATGTTCCTTTTGCTGCTGACATGGCGGATGGGGATCTTTGGCATGGGTGTTCTGGGAACCGTGGCGATGGGGCTGGGAACGGCCGCCGTCACTCTGGCCGTTGCGGGCCTTGCCGTCTGGGCGCGGCGCGGCAGCTTTGCCCTGATGCCCGCCACCGGCCCTTGGGCGCAAGCCGCGCGCTGGCTGCCCGGCGCGATGCAGCTGGGGGCGGGTGCGCTGATTGCGGTCATTTCGGCAGGACTGCTGCTCTAGGGCTGCGGCGGCACGCCGCAGGCGGGCGGGGCGGCGTTTGACTCAGGTCAAGGACGTTGCGCGGCCTCGGGTCTAGACCCGGGGGCGCGCAACAGGAGCCTTTCCATGTCCACCCCCCAGCTGGATCAGCCCAGCCTTTATGCCTCGCGCGAGCCGATCTTTCCCAAGCGGGTCAGCGGCCGGTTTCGCAACCTGAAATGGGTCGTGATGGCGGTGACGCTGCTGATCTACTACGTCACGCCCTGGATCCGGTGGGATCGCGGCAGCCTCATGCCCGACCAGGCGGTTCTTGTGGACTTGGCCAACCGCCGCTTTTTCTTTTTCTGGATCGAGATCTGGCCCCACGAATTCTACATCGTCGCGGGGCTTCTGGTCATGGCGGGGCTGGGGTTGTTCCTGTTCACCTCGGCGCTTGGGCGGGTCTGGTGCGGCTATGCCTGCCCGCAAACAGTCTGGACCGATCTATTCATCCTGGTCGAACGATGGATCGAGGGCGACCGCAACAACCGCATCCGCCTGCACCGGCAGGGCTGGGACCTGAAAAAGGCGCGGCTGCGGCTGACCAAATGGACGGCCTGGCTGGTGATCGCGCTGCTGACCGGCGGGGCCTGGGTGTTCTACTTCACCGATGCGCCGACCTTGGCGCGCGACCTGCTGACGCTGAATGCCCATCCGGTGGCCTGGGTCACCATCGCCATCCTGACCGCCACCACCTTCGCCTTTGGCGGCTTTGCACGCGAACAGATCTGCATCTATGCCTGCCCCTGGCCGCGCATCCAGGCCGCGATGATGGACGAGGATACGCTGACCGTCGCCTATCGCGACTGGCGCGGAGAGCCGCGGGGCAAGGCCGCCGCGAAACCCGCGGCAATGCCTGCCATCGCGCCCAAGGGCGACTGCATCGACTGCATGGCCTGCGTAAACGTTTGCCCCATGGGCATCGACATCCGGGACGGCCAGCAGCTGGAATGCATCACCTGCGCCCTGTGCATCGACGCCTGCGACGAGATCATGGACCGCACCGGCAAGCCGCGCGGCCTGATCGGCTACATGGCGCTGCGCGACGAGGAGGCCGAGCGGACGGGCGCCACACCCCGGTCCGTCCGGGCCCATGTGCTGCGGCCCCGGACGCTGCTCTATTTCACCATGTGGTCAGCCATCGGGGTGCTGCTGTCGCTGGCGCTGGTGATGCGGTCCGAGGTGGACATGAACGTGACCCCGGTCCGCAATCCGCTGTATGTCACCCTGTCGGACGGCGCGATCCGCAACAGCTATGAGCTGCGCCTGCGCAACAAGCAGCACGAGGCCGTGACTTTCCAGCTGGGCGTCGAGGCGCCGGGCCAACTGATCCTGTCGGTCGAGGGTGCGCCCGCGCAGCAGATCACCGTCGCGCCCGACCAGACCCTGACGCAGCGCCTTTACCTGACCGCGCCCGCCGGTTCGGACATGTCGGGGATCGAAAGCAGCCAGATCGCGCTGACCGCCGCCCAGATCGACGGGCAGGCCCGCACGCGCATCGACACCGTCTTCCACGGGAAGGAAACCTCGCAATGAAAGGCGAACTCAAGGGCGTGCATGTGCTGGCCATCACGCTGGCGGCCTTCGGCACGATCATTGCCGTGAACCTGGTGATGGCCTTCAACGCCATCAGCAGCTTTCCGGGGGTCGAAACCCGCAGTTCCTATATCGCGTCGCAGCACTTCCAGGCCGATCGCGACGCGCAGCAGCGGCTGGACTGGCACGCCGACCTGCGCGTGGAGGGCGATCACCTGATGCTTAGCCTGCGCGACGGGGCGGGCGCGGCCGTGGCCCCCGGCGCGCTGCAGCTGATGCTGCGCCGGCCCACCCACCAGCGCGCCGACCAGCAGCCCCGCCTTGTTCCCGAAGGGCCGGGCCAGTGGCGCATCACGGCCGACCTAGCGCCTGGCAACTGGAACGCCGACCTGACTGCCGCAGCCGTCGACGGCACTGCCTTTCGCCAGCGCCTGCCGCTGCATCTGAAGGATTGACCCATGGCCGACCTGACCGCCTCTGCCGGATATCAGCCCCGCCTTGGGGCCTGTCCCGCCTGCGATGCGGCGCCCCTGGCGCAGCGCCTGGCGGATCGGGCCGAAGCCGAACGCCCCGCCAGCCTGATCCTGTCGCTGCCGGGCGCGCATTGCGCGCTGTGCATCACCGATGTCGAGCGCGCCCTGACCAACCATCCGGGCGTCCGGGGCGCGCGGGTGAACCTGACGCTGCGCCGCGTGACCATTGATGCGCCGGGCCTGACGGCCGAGGACCTGGTCCCGGTCCTGGCGCGCATCGGCTATGAGGCGCACGAGCTGGACCCGCAGGCCCTGTCAGCGACCACCGCCGACCGCGCGGGCCGTGACCTGCTGATGCGGATCGGGGTGTCAGGCTTTGCGATGATGAACATCATGATCCTGTCGGTGGCCGTCTGGTCGGGCGCCGAGGCCGCGACGCGGGACCTGTTCCATTGGATCAGCGGCGCCATCGCGCTGCCCACTGTGGCCTTTGCGGGCCAGCCCTTCTTTGCCAGCGCATGGGCTTCGCTGCGTGCGCGGCGGCTGGGGATGGACGTGCCCATTTCGCTGGCGCTGGTCCTGGCGTCGGCCATCAGCGTCTTCGAGACGGTGCATTCGGGCCATCATGCCTATTTCGACGCGGCCGTGATGCTGTGCTTTTTCCTGCTGATCGGGCGCTACCTGGATCACCGCACCCGCGCGATCGCCCGGTCCGCCGCTGCCGAGTTGACCGCGCTGGAGGTGCCGCGCGCCACCCTGCTGCGCGAAGGTGCCGAGGAGGTGGTGGCCGTTGCCGACCTGCGCCCCGGCGACCTGATCCGCGTCCGTCCGGGCGGGCGCATTCCGGCCGACGGGGTGGTCGCCGAAGGCGCCTCCGAGATCGACCGCGCCCTGCTGACGGGCGAAACGATGCCCATGCCTGCCGCCCCCGGCTTGGCGTTGTCGGCGGGCGAGGTCAACCTGACCGGGCCGCTGGTCCTGCGCGTCACCGCCGCCGGGCAGGACAGTTCGCTTGCCCGGCTGACAGCGCTGGTCGAGGCCGCCGAAAGCGCGCGGGGCCGCTATACGTCCTTGGCGGAACGCGCGGCGCGGGGCTATTCCCCGGCCGTGCATCTGCTGGCTTTCAGCAGTTTCCTGGGCTGGTTCTGGGCCACGGGCGACCTGCGGTTGGCGGTGAACATCGCGGCTGCCGTGCTGATCATCACCTGCCCCTGTGCGCTTGGGCTGGCGGTGCCTGCGGTGGCGACGGCGGCTTCGGGGCGGCTGTTCCGGCGCGGCCTGCTGATCAAGGACGGCACCGCGCTGGAGCGTCTGGCCGAGGTCGATACCGTGGTCTTCGACAAGACTGGCACCCTGACCATGGGCCAGCCGCGCCTTGTCGATGCAGGCGCCATCCCGCCCGACCTGCGCCCCGTCGCCCGGGCGCTGGCCGAGGCGTCGTCCCATCCGCTGTCGCGCGCCTTGGCCGAGGCGCTGGCCGAAACGCCCCCGGCGGTGCTGGATCAGCTGACCGAACAGCCGGGCCACGGCGTGTCCGGGTGCTGGCAGGGCCGGGTGGTTCGGCTTGGCCGGGGTGACTGGCTGGGCGCGCCGGATTGCGACAACGCGGCCACCCTGTCCAGCTGGCTGGGGATCGAGGGGCAGCCGCCACTGCGCCTGGATTTCACCGACCGCCTGCGTCCGGGGGCCGAGGATTGCGTCGCGGACCTGCACGCCGACGGGCGGCGGGTGATCCTGCTGTCGGGCGATCGCGCGGCCCCGGTCGCGGCGCTGGCGCGCCAGTTGGGCATCACCGAATGGCACGCCGGCGTCGGCCCGACCGAAAAGGCCGAACATGTCGGCCGCCTGGCCGAAGCGGGCGCCCGCGTCCTGATGGTGGGCGACGGGCTGAACGACACGGCGGCGCTGGCGCGGGCCCATGCCTCGATCTCTCCGGCCTCTGCGCTGGACGCGGCGCGGGTGGCCAGCGACATGGTGCTGACCGGGCAGGACCTTGCCCCGGTGGCCGAGGCGCTGGTGATCGCCCGCCGCGCCACCCGGCGCATCCGTGAGAACTTTGCCATCTCGTTCGGCTACAACGTGCTGGCGGTGCCCATTGCGTTGGCGGGCTTTGCCACGCCGCTGATCGCAGCGCTGGCCATGTCCACCAGCTCGATCACGGTGACGCTGAACGCCCTGCGCCTGTCCGGAAAGACCCGCTGATGGAAATCCTGACCATCCTCATTCCCGTGTCGCTTGGCTTGGGGGCCGCGGGACTTGGCGCCTTTATCTGGGCGCTCAGGAACTGCCAGTTCGAAGATCCCAAGGGCGACAGCCAGCGGGTCCTGTCCGACCGTTGGGACGACCACCCCCGTCAGGATCCGCCCCCAAGTCGCGACTGACAGGCCACGGTTTAGGGCAGGGCGATCTGCAACTGCGCTGCCAAGGCCTCGATCTGCGGCCCCATCGCGGCGCGGTTGGCGAACAGCGTCGCCTGCGACCGCAGGATCGGCTCCTCGTCCAGGATGCGCAGGTTGTTGGCGCGCAGCGTCTCGCCCGACGAGGTGATGTCGGCGATTGCCTCGGCGGTCAGGTTCGCCACCGTGCCTTCGGTCGCGCCCTGGCTGTCAACCAGCTGGTAATCGGCAACCTCGTGCGCGGCCAGCCAGGCCCGGACCAGGCGGTGATATTTTGTAGCGATGCGCAGGCGGAACCCGTGCTCAGCCCGGAAATCCCGCGCGATGGCCGCGAAATCGTCCAGGTCGCGGCAGTCGCGCCAGCAGTCAGGCACCGCCAGGATCAGGTCGGCATGGCCAAAGCCCATCGGCGCCAGTTCGATCAGGTCCGACGACCAGCCGGCCAGCTTTTCGCGCACCAGGTCGGTGCCGGTCACGCCCAGTTCGATCCGGCCCGCGGCCAGTTCGCGCGGGATCTCTCCGGCCGACAGCAGAACCAGCTGCACGCCCTCGACCCCCTCGACCCGGCCGGCATATTCGCGATCCGAACCGCTGCGTGACAGTCGCACGCCGCGGCCGGCGAACCAGTCAAAGGTCTGCTCCATCAGCCGCCCCTTGGACGGCACGCCAAGGCGGATCATCGCGCGCCCTCCAGTTCGGCAACAAGGCCCGGTCGCACAATGCCGCCCACCGCGGGGATTTCGCGGCCCTTGCCCAGGACGCGGGTCAGCGCGTCATAACGCCCGCCCGAGGCGACCGGCGGCCAGCCCTGCCGCCCGGCCTGGAAGCTGAACGTGAAGCCGTCGTAATATTCCAGCGTGTCGCGCCCGTGGCTGGCATCAAAGACGACCTGCGACAGGTCGATCCCCTGCGCCGCGATCGCCCGAAGCCGCGCCTCGATCCGGGTCACGGCATCCGCGATGGCCGGCATGTCGGCGGCCAAGTCGCGCAGCGCCGGCAGCGCCTCGGTCGCGGGTGCGCGCAGCGAGAACAGCCTGTCCAGCCGTTCGGTCCAGATGGGCGACAGGGGCGGCACGGCCGCATCGGCCTGCAGGCGCACGATCCGGCGCGTCATCTCTGCATCCGAGCGCAGCCCCGACCAGGCGCCCGTGCCGGGGGGAAAGTCGCGCGCCACCGCAGGGGCCGAAAACCGCGCCAGCAGCCGGGCGAAACGGCCAGGGCGCCAGATGTGGTGCATCAGCGCCTCGGCCCGCACCTGCGTCAGCGGCAGGCCGGCGACCGCATCCAGCAGCAACCCCATGTCGCCGATCTCGGCCCGCAGCTCCAGGGGGGCCAGGGCGCGGTGGAACAGCGCAAAGACCTCGGCATCGGCGCCGGGGTCACGGGTGAACAGCTCGAATCCGCATTGCAGGTATTCGTTGTCGCGCGGGTTGGCGGGGCGGGTGTCGCCCATGTCCTGCTTGCGGAAAACTTCGCCCAGATAGCAATATCGCGCAGGCTCGGCACCGTTCGACATATGCGCCTGGACCACGGGGACCGTGAAATCGGGGCGCAGCATCATTTCGCCCCGGATCGGGTCGCTGGTCACATAGGCGCGGGCGCGGATGTCCTCGCCGTAAAGATCCAGCAGGCTTTCGGCCGGCAGCAGGATGTCGGGCGCGACCTCGACGGCGCCGGCGGCGCGGAATTCGGCCAGCAGCCGCTGGCCCACGGCCTGTTTCTCCTGCTTGGGGATCATCCGATGATCCGCCGCACTTCGGCCACCAGGTCGGCGCGCGGCACCTCGGTCTGGGCAGGCTGGGACTTCCATTCGTCCAGCGACGCTTCGGCCGCGATCCGGGCACCCAGCACCAGGTCCTTGACCTGCACGACACCACGTTCGGCTTCGTCCCCGCCCTGGATGATCGCCACCGGGGCGGCACGCTTGTCCGCATATTTCAGCTGGTTGCCGAAGTTCTTGGGGTTGCCCAGATAGACCTCGGCCCGGATGCCGGCGGCGCGCAGTTCCGCCGCCATGGCCTGGTAATCGGCCATGCGGTCGCGGTCCATCACGGTCACGACCACCGGGCCTGTGTCCTGCGTCCCTGCCAGCCCCTTGGCGCGCAGCGCGGCCAGCAGCCGGTCCACGCCGATGCTGACGCCCGTCGCCGGGACCTTCTGGCCGGTGAAGCGTTCCACCAGCCCGTCATAGCGGCCACCGCCCGCGACCGACCCGAACTGCCGCGTGCGGCCCTTGTCGTCCAGGATCTCGAAGGTCAGCTCGGCCTCGAAGACGGGGCCGGTGTAATAGCCGAGGCCCCGCACGACCGAGGGGTCGATGACGGCCCGATCCTCGGCCACGCCCATTGCGGCCAGCATCGCGGCGATCTGGCGCAGCTCGTCCACGCCTTCCGCGCCGATCTCCGATGCGCCCACCGCCGCCGCCAGGTTGTCCAGCGTCGCCGCGTTGTCGGAGCCTTTTGAGGTCAGGAAGGCCAGCACGGGCGCCGCCTGCGCATTGGACAGGCCGACGCCGTCGATCTGCGCGCCGCTGTCGTCGCGCCGCCCCGTGGTCAGCAGGGCCAGGACCCCGTCGCGGCCGACCTTGTCGAACTTGTCGATGGTCCGCAGCACGTCGTCGGCCTGGCCTTGCGCCACATCCGCCGCCTCCAGCACGCCGTTCAGCACCTTGCGGTTGTTGATGCGCACCAGGTAATCGCCGCGCGCAATGCCCACACCCTCCAGCGCATCGGCCAGCATCCCGCAGATCTCGGCATCCGCCGCGACCGAGGCCGAGCCGACCGTGTCAGCATCGCATTGATAGAATTGCCGGAACCGCCCCGGCCCCGGCTTTTCATTGCGCCAGACCGGCCCCATCGCATAGCGGCGATAGGGGGTCGGCAGGTCGTTCCTGAACTGCGCCGCCACCCGCGCCAGGGGCGCCGTCAGGTCATAGCGCAATGCCAGCCAGTCGCCGGCGGTGCCGCCGCCCGGAACCGCCTCCTCCTGCCAGGCAAAGACCCCCGCGTTGGGGCGGTCCACGTCGGGCAGGAACTTGCCCAGGGCCTCGACCGTCTCGACGGCGCTGGTTTCCAGCGGGTCAAAGCCATGGCGGTGATAGATCCCGGCGATGCGGTCCAGCATGGCCTTGCGTTCGGTCACGTCCGCGCCGAAATAGTCGCGAAAGCCCTTGGGCGTCTCGGCCTTGGGCCGGGGCTGTTTCTTTTGATCTTTTGCCATGGTGTCTCGTGCCTTTTGAGGGCCATATCCAGGCGCCGCTGTAACGGAAGGCAAGCACATGGACAAGCAGCAGGGCGACCGGCTTCGACAGCTCGAGGAAACGGTGGCGCATCTGACCCGCGTGACCGAGGACCTGTCCGAGGTCATTGCCCGCCAGGATCGCGACCTGGCCCGCGTCACGCGCCGCCTGGACCGGCTGCTGCTGGCCGAGGCGGAACGCCAGGCCGACGCCGCCGGCAGCGTGGCCATCGCGGACCAGCGCCCGCCGCACTACTAGGGCTGCAGCTTCTTTGTTGTAAAAGTACCCTCTGGGGGTCCTGGGGCGACGCGCCCCCGGACGCCGCCCCCCGGCCAGGCCCCTGACAAAGCCGCTTTCCCCGCCGGGCGCGATGCGCTAGAGGCGGGACGAAAAGAACTTCGGACAACGAAAAGGATCGCTCATGGCCAATGTTGTGGTTGTCGGAGCCCAATGGGGTGACGAGGGCAAGGGCAAGATCGTCGACTGGCTTTCCGAACGCGCCGACGTGATCGCGCGCTTTCAAGGCGGTCACAATGCCGGCCACACGCTGGTCATCGGCGACAAGGTGTTCAAGCTGTCGCTGCTGCCTTCCGGCATCGTGCGCGAGAACAAGCTGGCCGTGATCGGCAATGGCGTGGTGCTGGACCCCTGGTCGCTGTTTGCGGAAATTGACAAGCTGGCGGGGCAGGGGGTCAGGATCTCGACCGAGAACCTGATGATTGCGGAAAACACGCCGCTGATCCTGCCGCTGCACCAGGATTTGGACAAGCTGCGCGAGGAAGCCGCCGGCAAGGCCAAGATCGGCACCACCGGCCGCGGCATCGGCCCCGCCTATGAGGACAAGGTCGGCCGCCGTACGATCCGCGTCGCCGACCTGGCCGACGAGGAAACGCTGGACAGCCGCCTCGATCGCCTGCTGGCCCATCACGACGCGCTGCGCAGCGGGCTGGGCGCCACGCCCATTGACCGCGCCGAACTTAAGGCCAAGCTGCTGGAAATCGCGCCCAAGCTGCTGCCCTATGCCCAGCCCGTCTGGAAAATCATGGCGGATGCCCGCAAGGCCGGCAAACGCATCCTGTTTGAAGGCGCACAGGGCAGCCTGCTGGACATCGACTTCGGGACCTATCCCTATGTCACGTCGTCCACCACGACTTCGGGCGCAGCGGCATCGGGGACCGGCATGGGGCCGGGCGCCATCGGCTTTGTGCTGGGCATCGTCAAGGCTTATACGACCCGCGTGGGCGAGGGTCCGTTCCCGACCGAGTTGCATGACGGCGACGGCCAGCGCCTGGGCGAACGCGGGCATGAATTCGGCACCGTCACGGGGCGCAAGCGCCGCTGCGGCTGGTTCGACGCCGTCCTGGTGCGCCAGACCTGCGCCATCAGCGGCGTGAACGGCATTGCGCTGACCAAGCTGGACGTGCTGGACGGGTTCGAGACGCTGAAGATCTGCACCGGCTACGAAATCGACGGGGTCAAATACGACTACCTGCCCACGGCCGCCGCGCTTCAGGCCAAGGTGACGCCGATCTACGAGGAGATGGACGGCTGGCAGGAATCCACCGCCGGCGCGCGCAGCTGGGCCGACCTGCCCGCCGCCGCCATCAAGTATGTTCGCCGGGTCGAGGAGCTGATCCAGTGCCCCGTTGCGATGCTCTCGACCAGTCCCGAACGTGACGATACCATCCTTGTGACCGATCCTTTCGCAGATTGATCCGCATTTCGCCAGGCCGGAGGAACCTTTCGGCCTGGCAGAACCCGTCTGCCACCCCAAAAAGCAGGAGCGCCCCGTGGACCTGAAAACCCGCAAAAGACTTTCGATCCTGGTCCTCGTGGTTCTGATGCCGGCCTATGTGGTCGTGGCCGTGTCGCTGATGAACTGGCTGGACGGCCGCTTCGGCCGGCAGCCGATCTGGGTCGAGGTGGTGATCTATCTTCTGCTGGGCATCCTTTGGGCGCTGCCCTTCAAGCGGGTCTTTCGCGGCGTCGGCAAAGGGGAATGACCTCTCGGCCAGTCCGGGATCGGCAAGGAGTTACTGTCATCGGGGGCGGCGCCGTCAACGACGCTGACCTGACCCAGGCCCTGACCGTGGCCCCGGTTCTGGTGGCAGCCGATGGCGGGGCGGACCAGGCCCTGGCGCTTGGCCGGGCGCCGGACTGGGTCATCGGAGACCTGGACAGCATCTCGCATTCAGCGCGCCGTCGGATTCCTGTGTCCCGGGTCATGCATGTGGCCGAACAGGACAGCACCGATTTTGTCAAATGCCTCAGCCGGATCGACGCGCCGGTGGTGATGGCGGTGGGTTTCGCCGGCTTGCGGCTGGATCACACCCTGGCTGCCTTGACCGCCATGGTGCAGCCGCAGGCGCCCTGCGTGGTGATGCTGGCTTCGGACGACGTGATCTTTGCCTGCCCCCCGCGCCTTATGCTGCCGTTGATGCCCGGAACACGGGTGTCGCTTTACCCGATGGGACCCGCGCAGGGCACCAGCACCGGCCTTGAATGGCCGATCGAGGGGATCGTCTTTGCGCCGGGTGGCCGTGTCGGCACATCAAACCGGGCAACGGGTCTGGTCACGCTTCGCATGGAGGGGCCGATGCTGGTCATGCTGCCGCGCGACTGCCTGGGAACCGCACTGACAGCCCTGCAGCGACCCTCGCGCTGACGCGCAGCCGGTTGTCGAAGCCTGCCGCATCGCCTATCTGAAGGGGGAACCCCCGGAGGCTGCCTGCATGTCGCTGAACCCGATCCGTCCCTGGCGCAACATCGAGCGCCGGAAATCCCGCCAGATCATGGTGGGAAAGGTCCCTGTCGGCGGCGATGCGCCGATCAGCGTGCAGACGATGACCAACACCAATGGCCATGATGTGCGTGCGACGCTGGACCAGGTGATCCGGGCGGCCGATGCCGGGGCTGATATCGTGCGCATCAGCGCCCCTGACCAGGACACGACGCGCGCACTGCGCGAGATCTGCCGGGAAAGCCCGGTGCCGATCGTGGCGGACATCCATTTCCACTACAAGCGCGCCATCGAAGCCGCCGAGGCGGGCGCGGCCTGTCTGCGCATCAACCCGGGCAATATCGGCGACGAAAGCCGGGTCCGCGAGGTGATCCGCGCCGCGAAGGACCACGGCTGTTCCATCCGCATCGGCGTGAATGCCGGCAGCCTGGAAAAGCACCTGCTGGAAAAATACGGCGAACCCTGCCCGGATGCGATGGTGGAATCGGGCCTGGATCACATCAAGATCTTGCAGGACAACGATTTTCACGAATTCAAGATCAGCGTAAAGGCCAGCGACGTTTTTCTGTCGGCGGCGGCCTATCAGCAGCTGGCCGAGGTGACGGATGCGCCCATTCACCTGGGCATTACCGAAGCCGGCGGCTTTGTCGGCGGCACGGTGAAATCAGCCGTTGGCCTGGGCAACCTGCTGTGGGCCGGGATCGGCGACACGATCCGCGTCAGCCTGTCTGCCGACCCGGTCGAGGAGGTCAAGGTCGGGTTCGAGATCCTCAAGTCGCTTGGCCTGCGCACGCGCGGCGTCCAGATCATCAGTTGTCCCAGCTGCGCGCGCCAAGGCTTTGACGTGATCAAGACAGTCGAGACGCTGGAAAAGCGGCTGGAGCACATCAAGACGCCAATGAGCCTGTCGATCATCGGCTGCGTTGTGAACGGCCCCGGCGAGGCGCTGATGACCGATATCGGCTTTACCGGCGGCGGGGCGGGCAGCGGCATGGTCTATATGGCGGGGCGCCAGAGCCACAAGATGTCAAACGAGCAGATGATCGACCACATTGTCGAACTGGTCGAGAAACGGGCCGAAGTTCTTGACGCCGAGGCCGCAGCGGTCGAAGCCGCCGAGTAAATTCGCGGCCGGCACCGCAGGGGGCCGTCTGCCCCCTGCACCCCCGAGGGTATTTCGGCAACGAAGAAGCCGGCCGTCAGCCGCCCGTGTGGCTCATGTGGCGAGGCATCTGGCCGTCGATCTTCTGGCGGGAGTAATCGAAGTCGTGGCCCTTGGGCTTGCGCGCGATGGCGGCACGGATCGTCTGGCGCAGGGGTTCGTCGTCGGTGCTAGCGCGCAAGGGTGCGCGCAGGTCGGCACGGTCTTCTTGGCCCAGGCACATGAACAGTTCACCCGTGCAGGTCACGCGCACCCGGTTGCAGCTTTCGCAGAAGTTATGGGTCAGCGGCGTGATGAAGCCGATCTTCTGCCCGGTCTGGGCCAGCTGCACATAGCGGGCCGGACCACCGGTGCGTTCGGCCAGATCGATCAGGGTGAACCGTTCGGCCAGCCGGTCGCGCAGGTCCGACAGGGGCCAGTACTGGTCCAGCCGATCCTCGTTGCCCAGATCGCCCATCGGCATGACCTCGATGAAGGTCAGGTCGTGTCCTTCATCACCGCACCAGCGCACGAGGTCGAACAATTCGCTGTCGTTGACGCCCTTCAGCGCGACGGCGTTGATCTTGACCCGCAGACCCGCGTCCTGCGCAGCCTTTATGCCTTCAAGAACCTGGGGCAGGCGGCCCCACCGGGTGATCCGGGCGAATTTGTCCGGGTCCAGCGTATCCAGCGAAACATTTACCCTGCGCACACCGCAATCGGCCAGTTCGGCGGCATGTCGAACCAACTGACTGCCGTTAGTGGTCAGCGTCAGTTCGTCCAGCCCTTGGCCCAAGTGGCGCGAGGCGCGGCGGAAAAAGCCCATGATCCCGCGCCGGACCAGCGGTTCGCCCCCGGTGATGCGCAGCTTGCGCACGCCCAGCTGCACAAAGGCGGTGGACAGGCGGTCCAGCTCCTCCAGCGTCAGCAGCTCGGCCTTGGGCAGGAATTGCATGTGCTCGGACATGCAATAGACGCAGCGGAAATCGCAGCGGTCGGTGACCGAAACCCGCAGGTAGCTGATCGGGCGGGCGAACGGGTCAATAAGGGGGGCTTGGCTGTCCATGCCGTTAATCTAGGCGCGCAGGCGCCCGCTCACAAGCGGCGCGATCACACAAGCGCCAGTGGACCTTTCCGACGCGCGGCGGATAAGCTGATGCAAATGACCTTGCAGGAGACCCAGATGCGCTTGATCCCCCTTGTCGCGGCCACGACCGCCCTTGGCCTGACGCTGGCCGGCTGCACGCAGATGGCGCAGACCGAACGGCCGGTCGCGGCAACGCAGCCGACCGCCACGCCCGAACAGACCGCGGCCGCCACCGCCATTACCCGCGCGCCGGCTCCGCGTCCGGCCGCCCGCGCGACCCCGGCGCAGCTGGACACAACCACGCCGGAACAGCGCGCCGCCGCAGCGCAGGCCCCCGTCAGCGGTGGAGAGACCAGGCTGGGCACCACGATCGGATCGCTTGGCAGTCCGTCCGAGGGGGGATTCTGGATCAAGACGCCGCTGGTCAGGGAAAATGCGATGGGCCGCATCGTGAACCCGGCCACGGGCAAGTCCGCCAAGGTCGAGCTGCGCCCCCTGACCGGCGGTGGCAGCGGCAGCCAGGTGTCGCTGCCCGCGCTGCAGCTGCTGGGCGTGCCGCTGACTGACCTGCCGACGCTGGAGGTCTACCGCTCCTGATCGGGCTGGCCGTCATCGGGCAGGTCGGGGGCGGGCAGGTCAGGGGCGGATAGGTCAGGGGCGGATAGGTCGGGGTCAGCCCCCTCCTCCTGCTGCGGGTCGGCTTCGGGGGCATCTTGGGCAGGCATGGTGGCCTGTGCGGCCTGCCATTCGGCCGCCCGGGCTGCGTCATGGCGGCCCAGGTCACGCAGCCAGGTCTCCACCGCCTGGCGCACGGCACCGTTCCGGTCAGCGGCCAGCCGGTGGGCCCAGTCCAGGACGCGCTCGCGCTGTTCCAGATCGGCAGGCTTCGGGTGGTTCATCTTGGCCCAACGCAGGGTCGCGATCATCAGGGACCGGCGCAGCCAGGGATTGGTGCTTTCGGCCCACGGCTCTATCTGGTCCAGGCGGGACGGGTCCGCCAGCAGGCGGCGGGACGCGGCGGCCATGACAGCATCTGCAATCTCGGCGCCGTCGATCTGCGGGGTCCAATCCAGGATGGCCTGCCATGCATCGGCATCGGGTCGCATCCGCGCCTGGACCAGCAGCCGGGCGGCGGCCAGGCGCGCGTCGTGGATGTCGCTGTCCCACAGCGCGCGGGCCAGTGCCACGCGTCCGTCGACATCCAGCGCCTCGCGCCAGCCCGCGACGGCGGCATCCAGGTCGGCGGGGGTGACGCCCAAGGTCTCGCGTCCGGTCTTGTGGCGGGCGGCAAGTCGCGCGGCCCGCTCGGGCTCGCCCAGGGCGCGCAGCTGGTCCAGTTCCTGCATCGGGATCTCCTTCGTTGGCCCCTTGTAAGCGCGGCCCGGTCCGGCCTCAAGAAGGTGGTGGCAGCGGGGGGTGGGGCAGGATAAAAGACCCGCGCAATCACGAGGTAGCCCCATGTCGCATTCCGCCGAACCCCGTCCGATGACCTCTCGCCGCAGCGGCCCGTTGACGGGCGAGGCGTTGGTGCCGGGGGACAAGTCGATCAGCCACCGGGCGCTGATCCTTGGTGCGATGGCCGTGGGCGAAACCCGGATCACCGGTCTGCTGGAGGGTCAGGACGTGCTGGACACGGCCAAGGCCATGGCGGCTTTCGGCGCGCAGGTGACCCGACACGGTCCCGGCGAATGGTCGGTGCATGGCGTCGGTGTCGGCGGCTTTCGTTCGCCCGAAGGGGTGATCGACTGCGGCAATTCCGGCACCGGCGTGCGGCTGATCATGGGGGCCATGGCCACGACGCCGATCACCGCAACCTTTACCGGCGATGCCAGCCTGTCGCGCCGCCCGATGGCGCGCGTGACCGACCCGCTGTCGCAGTTCGGCGCCCGGATCACCGCGCGGGACGGCGACCGTCTGCCGATCACCATCGAAGGCGCGACCGATCCCGTGCCGCTGACCTATCGCACCCCCGTCGCCAGCGCGCAGATTAAGTCGGCGCTGCTGCTGGCCGGGCTGAACGTGCCCGGCGACACGGTGGTGATCGAGCCCGAGCCGACCCGCGACCATTCGGAACGCATGCTGGCAGGCTTTGGCGCCCAGGTTCGCAGCGAGACCACGCCAGATGGCCACTGCGTCACCTTGACCGGCCGCCCCGAGTTGCGCGCGCAACCCGTGGCCGTGCCGCGCGATCCGTCCAGCGCGGGCTTTCCCGTCGCTGCCGCGCTGATCGTGCCGGGGTCCGAGATCCGCGTGCCGGGTGTCAGCCGCAACCCGACGCGCGACGGCCTTTATGTGACCCTGCAGGAGATGGGCGCGGACATCACCTTCCAGAACCCGCGCGAGGAGGGCGGCGAGCCCGTGGCCGACCTGCTGGTGCGCCACAGCCGTCTGAAGGGCGTCGATGTTCCGGCCGAACGCGCCGCCAGCATGATTGACGAATTCCCCATCCTGTCGGTCATCGCGGCCTTTGCCGAAGGCGCGACCGTCATGAACGGGGTTGCCGAACTGCGCGTGAAGGAAAGCGACCGCATCGACGCGATGGCCCGCGGTCTGGAGGCCAATGGCGTCCCGGTCGAGGAGACGCGCGACAGCATGACCGTCCACGGCATGCCGCAGGTCCCCGGCGGCGGCAGCGCGGTGACCCATCTGGACCACCGCATCGCCATGTCCTTCCTGATACTGGGGCTGGCTGCCGAAAATCCGGTCGGCATCGACGATGCGGGGCCGATCACGACCTCCTTCCCCGACTTCGTGCCGTTGATGACCCGGCTTGGCGCCAGTTTCGACTGACGCCGTGACGTGCGGGGACGTTGAAAGGTCCCCGCGCGCGGTCAGTTGCGGACGGGATAGCCGACGCCGGCCAAGGCCGCGCGGATCTCGTCCAGGATGGCGGGGTCGTCGATGGTGGCGGGGGTCTTGACCTCTTCGCCATCCGCAATCTTGGCCATGGTGGCGCGCAGGATCTTGCCCGACCGGGTCTTGGGCAGCCGGTCGACCACGCAGGCGGTCTTGAAGGCGGCGACGGGGCCGATCCGGTCGCGGACCATGCGCACGACCTCGGCCGCGACCTGCGCGTGATCGGTTTCGACCCCCTTCTTCAGGCACAGGAGACCAAGCGGCGCCTGGCCCTTCAGCGCGTCGGCCACGCCGATCACCGCGCATTCCGCCACCGCCGGATGCGAGGCCAGGACCTCCTCCATGCTACCCGTCGACAGGCGATGGCCCGCGACGTTGATCACGTCGTCGGTGCGGGCCATGATATAGACATAGCCGTCGTCGTCGATGTATCCCGCATCGCCGGTTTCATAATAGCCGGGGAAATGGTCCAGATAGGATTTGCGGAACCGCGCCTCGGCGTTCCACAGCGTCGGCAGGGTGCCGGGCGGCAGCGGCAGCTTGATCGCGATGGCGCCCAGGGTGCCGGGTGGGACCGGGTGCCCCGCCTCGTCCAGCACCTGCACGTCATAGCCCGGCATCGGGAGTGACGGGCTGCCCTTCTTGATCGGCAGCAGGCCGACGCCCAGGGGATTGGCCGCGATGGCCCAGCCCGTCTCGGTCTGCCACCAGTGGTCGATGACCGGCACCTTCAACCGGTCCTCGGTCCAGGTGATCGTGTCAGGGTCGGCCCGCTCTCCGGCCAAAAAGACGGCCTTCAGGCTGGAGAGGTCGTATTGGCCGACCATCGCCCCCGACGGGTCATCGCGCTTGACGGCGCGGATGGCGGTGGGCGCGGTGAAGAAGCTTTTCACGCCATGATCGGCAATGACGCGCCAGAAGGTGCCGGCGTCCGGGGTGCCCACGGGCTTGCCTTCGAAGACCACCGTGGTCGCGCCGGCCACCAGCGGCCCATAGACGATATAGCTGTGGCCCACGACCCAGCCCACGTCCGAGGCGACCCAGAAGACGTCGCCTGCGCCGATGTCATAGATGTGACGCACGCTCCAGGCCAGGGCGACCAGGTGCCCTGCGGTGTGGCGCACGACGCCCTTGGGCTGGCCCGTGGTGCCGGACGTATAGAGGATATAGGCCGGGTGGTTCCCCTCGACCGGGACGCAGGGGGCGGGGGTGGCAGCGGCGGTCGCCTCGGCCCAGTCCAGGTCGCGGCCGGGGGTCATTGCGGCCGTGCATTCCGGGCGCTGAAAGACGATGCAGAAGTCCGGCTTGTGGCGCGCCTCGTCGATGGCGCGGTCCATCAGCGGCTTGTAGGCGACGGTGCGCCCCGGCTCCAACCCGCAGGAGGCGGCGATGATTGCCTTGGGGCGCGCGTCGTCGATCCGCACCGCCAGTTCATGCGCCGCAAAGCCGCCAAAGACGACGGAATGGATAGCGCCGATGCGGGCGCAGGCCAGCATCGCCTGCACCGCCTCGGGGATCATCGGCATGTAAAGGATGACGCGGTCGCCCTTGCCGACGCCGCGTGCGACCAGGACCCCGGCCAGCCGCGCGACGCGGTCCTGAAGCTGGGCATAGGTCAGGCGCGAGACGCTGTTCGTCATCGGGCTGTCATGGATGATCGCGATGCGGTCGCCGTGACCGGCCTCGACATGGCGGTCGATGGCGTTCCAGCAGGTATTGACCAGCCCGTCGGCGAACCATTCGCCCGCCGGTCCCTGGTCGAAATGGGCGGCGCTTGGCGGACGTGTCCAGTCGATCGCTTGGGCGGCTTCGGTCCAGAACCGCTCGGGGTCCGCCTTCCAGGCCGCGTAAAGGTCTTGATATGCCATGCTGATCCCCTCCCAAGATAACGGTTTGTTACGCAGGAAGCCGGGCTTGGCGCAACCTTGTTAGCGGGAGCGGACTGCCCCGGCGGGGGAAGATTAGCAGGTTTCGGCAAATCAGGTCAGCCGGGTTCTGCAAAGGGCACAGCGGAGCAAAACATGGGTTTGCTGCGCTGCAGAATTTGCAAACCGTTCCGGCTCGGGTCTGCCCGGGCCGATTCGCCTCAGCCGTAGTGGGTGACGGGGGTTCCGGCCAGCACGCTCATGTTCAGCAGGCCACGCGTGGTGATCGACGGCGTCACGATATGCGCGCGGTTGCCCATGCCCATCAGGATCGGGCCGACCTCCAGCCCGCCGGCGCGCATCTTCAGCGCGTTCCGGACGCCGGATGCCGCGTCGGTGCCGGCAAAGACCAGAACGTTGGCGACGCCTTCCAGCCGCGATCCGGGAAAGATCCGTTCGCGCAGCTCGGGGTCCAGCGCCGCATCCACATGCATTTCGCCGTCATACATGAAATCGGGCTCGCGGGCATCCAGCAGTGCCAGCGCGGCGCGCATCTTGCGACCGGAATCGCTGTCGGTGTTGCCGAACTGCGAATGGCTGCACAGCGCGATCTTGGGCGTCAGGCCAAAGCGGCGGACATGACGGGCCGCCCCCTCAACCGTTTCCATCACCTGCTGTGGGGTGGGGTCATTGTGGCACTGGGTGTCGGCGATGAACAGCGGACCATCTTCCAGGATGATCATCGACAGCGCAGCCACCGGATGCAGCCCGTCGCGGGCCAGCACTTGGCGGACATATTGCAGGTGCCAGCTGTACTGCCCGAAGGTGCCGCAGATCAGGCTGTCGGCCTCGTTCCGGTGCACCATCACCGCGCCGATTGCGGTGGTGTTGGTGCGCATGATCGCCCGCGCGATGTCGGGGCTGACGCCGCGCCGGGCCATCAGCCCGTGATAGGTTTCCCAATAGTCGCGATAGCGCGGATCGTTTTCCGGGTTCACGATCTCGAAGTCGCGCTCGGGGCGGATGGGCAGGCCGGCGCGTTCGGCGCGCATGGCAATGACGTCGGGTCGGCCGATCAGGATCGGCACGTCGGTCGTTTCTTCCAGCATGGCATTGGCGGCGCGCAACACACGCTCGTCCTCGCCCTCGGCAAAGACGATGCGGCGCGTGGCGGTCGCGGCGGCCTCGAAGACCGGGCGCATGATCAGCGCCGAACGGAAGACCGAACTGTCCAGCTTGCGCTTGTAGGCTTCCAGGTCGTCCAGCGGGCGGGTGGCGACGCCGGTCTCCATTGCGGCCCTGGCGACCGCGCTGCTGACGACGCCCACCAGGCGCGGGTCGAAGGGCTTGGGGATCAGGTAGTCGGCGCCAAAGGTCAGCGTCTCGCCGCGATAGGCGGCGGCGGCCTCGGCGGCGGTGGTGGCGCGGGCCAAGGCTGCAATCCCCTCGATGCAGGCGATTTTCATCTCGTCGTTGATCGTGGTCGCGCCAACGTCCAGCGCGCCGCGGAAGATGAAGGGAAAGCACAGGACATTGTTGACCTGGTTCGGAAAGTCGCTGCGCCCGGTGGCGATGATCGCGTCGGGGGCGACGCTGCGCACCTGGTCGGGGTTGATCTCGGGGTTGGGGTTGGCCAGCGCGAAGATGATCGGGCGCGGCGCCATGCGCGACACCATCTCGGGCGTCAGGACGCCGGGGCCGGACAGGCCCAGGAACAGGTCGGCGCCGTCGATGACCTCGCCCAGGCTGCGCAGGTCGGTGGCCTGGGCATAGGCGGCCTTTTGCGGATTCATGTCGACGGTCCGGTCCTCATGGACCAGCCCGTGGATGTCGCACAGCCACACGTTCTCGCGCCGCACACCCAGCTTCAGCAGCATGTCCAGGCAGGCGATCCCCGCCGCCCCGCCGCCGGTCGAGACGATCTTGATGTCCTCGAACCGCTTGCCGGCGATGCACAGCGCGTTGGTCGCGGCGGCGCCCACCACGATGGCGGTGCCGTGCTGGTCGTCGTGAAAGACCGGGATGTTCATCCGCTCGCGGCAGATCTTTTCAACAATGAAGCAGTCGGGCGCCTTGATGTCTTCCAGGTTGATCGCGCCGAAGGTCGGCTCCAGCGCACAGACGATCTCGGCCAGCTTTTCGGGATCGGGCTGGTTCACCTCGATGTCGAAACAGTCGATATTGGCGAATTTCTTGAACAGGACCGCCTTGCCCTCCATCACCGGCTTGGAGGCCAGCGCGCCGATATTTCCCAGTCCCAGGACGGCGGTCCCGTTGCTGACCACCGCGACCAGGTTCCCGCGCGATGTATAGCGTGCAGCCGTGGTCGGGTCGGCCTTGATCTCCAGGCAGGCTTCGGCGACGCCGGGGGAATAGGCGCGGGCAAGGTCGCGGCCATTGGCCATGGGCTTCGTCGCACGGATCTCCAGCTTCCCGGGCCGTGGGAACTCATGATAATCCAATGCCGCCTGACGCGCGCTGTCCTGCCTGCGGTCTTCCATCTCTGCCCCTCCGGTTCGGAATTGGTTTACCGTTAAACCATATCGTGCCCGGCGAACAGCAGGCTTCTTCCGGCCGCCAAAGCGCAGGTGGCTTGCGCAGGCTGTCGCGTGGGCGCAGAAATGCGGGTGATGCAGATGAAAGGCAAAACCATGTCCCTTCTTCAGGCGGCGCGCGAGGTGCGGGAGCGCGCCTATGTGCCTTATTCCAAGTTCAAGGTCGGCGCAGCCATCCGAGGAGCCTCGGGCGCGATTTATCGCGGCTGCAACGTCGAGAACGTCGCCTATCCCGAGGGCACCTGCGCCGAGGCGGGCGCCATCGCCGCCATGGTTGCCGCCGGCGAGACGCGGCTGGTCGAGGTCGCCGTGATCGCCGACAGCCCCAGCCCGGTGACCCCCTGCGGCGGCTGCCGGCAGAAGCTGGCCGAGTTCGGGGCCGGGGATACGCCTGTCCTGATGGCCACCACCGACGGCGCCAGCGTTCAAACCACCGTTGGTGAACTGCTGCCCGGCCGCTTCGACACGGGCCACATGGCGCGCACATGACCGATCCGCGTCCGGTGATTGCAGCCGTTCGCGACGGGCGCGGGCTGGACGGTCCGGGCGCCGCGCTGATCGCGCAGGGCTTGGCGGACGGTTCGGTCAGCGATGCGCAGGCCGGGGCCTTTGCGATGGCGGTGCTGACCAAGGGCGTCGGGACCAAGGGCCGCGTCGCGCTGACGCGGGCCATGCGCGATTCGGGGCATGTCCTGCAATGGGACCTGTCGGGGCCGGTGGTGGACAAGCATTCCTCGGGCGGGATCGGCGACACGGTCAGCCTGGTCCTGGCGCCGCTGTTGGCCGCGCGTGGGGTGTTCGTGCCGATGATCTCGGGGCGCGGGCTGGGACATACGGGCGGGACGCTGGACAAGCTGGAGGCGATTCCCGGCTTTCTTTGCGACCAGCCCGAGGATGATTTTCGCCGCATCGTCCGGACGATCGGCTGCGCGATCATTGCAGCTACCGGCGATGTGGCCCCCGCCGACCGGCGGCTTTACGGCATCCGCGACGAATCCGGCACGGTCGAATCGATCGACCTGATCACCGCGTCGATCCTGTCCAAGAAGCTGGCCGCCGGGCTGGATGCGCTGGTGCTGGACGTCAAGTCCGGCTCGGGCGCGATCTTGAAAAAGCCCGACAGTGCCGAGCGTCTGGCCCGCGCGCTGGTCGAAACCGCGAATGGTGCGGGCTGCCGGACCGCGGCGCTGATCACCGACATGGACCAGCCGCTGGCCCGCAGCGCCGGCAACGCATTGGAAGTGGCCGAGGCGATCCGTGTCCTGCGGGGCGAAGCCGGCGCCTTGCGCGACCTGACGCTGGCCCTTACGGCCGAATGCCTGGCACTGGCGGGGCAGCCCGCAGGCGGGCTGGAGGCGACGCTGGACAGCGGCGCCGCGGCCGAAGTTTTTGGCCGCATGGTGGCGGCCCAGGGCGGGCCGCGCGACCTGCTGGACCGTCCCGCCGTGCATCTGGGCAGTGCGCCGGTCATCCGTGCCGTGCCGGCACCCGAAGGCCATGTGGCGCGTATCGACGTGACGGCGCTTGGCCATGCGGTGCTGGCCCTGGGCGGGGGGCGTGTGCGGGCGGGCGAAAAGATCGACCACCGCGTCGGCCTGGACCGAATGGCCAAACTGGCCGAGCCTGTCGGCCCCGACCGCCCGCTGGCCATGATCCATGCCGCCGATGACACCGCCGCCGAGGTGGCCCTGGCCGCCGTTCAGGCAGCCTACATCGTGGGGGAACCGGCCAATCCCGGCCCGCTGGTCCGCGACAGGATCACCGCATGAGCCGCGCCTTCCTGATCGTGATGGACAGCGTGGGCATTGGCGGCGCGCCGGATGCGGATGCGTTTTTCAACAACGGCTTGCCGGATACGGGTGCCAATACCGTGGGGCATATCGCGCAGGCGCGGCCGCTGGCGATGCCCGTGCTGGCGGGCCTGGGCCTGGGCGCGGCGGTGCGGCTGGCGTCGGGCGCAGAGGCGCCGGGGCTGATGGTGCCGCCGCAGGGCCTGTGGGGCGCCGCGACCGAGGTATCGCGGGGCAAGGACACGCCTTCCGGTCATTGGGAAATCGCGGGCGTTCCCGTGCCTTGGGACTGGACCTATTTCCCCAACCTCCAGCCGGCCTTTCCACCCAAGGTAACGGCCCGCATCTGCGAATTGGCCGGCACGAACGGCATTTTAGCCAACTGCCACGCATCGGGCACGCAGGTCATCGACGATTTCGGGGCGGAACACCTGAGACGCGGCTGGCCGATCTGCTATACCTCGGCCGACAGCGTTCTGCAGATCGCGGCCCATGAAGAGGTCTTTGGGCTGGACCGCCTGATCACGCTTTGCCGCGACCTGGCGCCGATGCTGCACGACATGCGCGTCGGGCGGGTGATCGCGCGTCCCTTCCTGGGGCATATCGGGTCTTTCCAGCGCACCGGCAACCGCCGCGATTTCGCCATCGCCCCGCCGGGCCGGACGATTCTGGACATCGCCGCCGGGGCAGGGCGCGCGACCCATGCCATTGGCAAGATCGGCGACATCTTCAGCCATCGCGGCATCACGCAGCTGCACAAGGGCAAGTCGGATGTGGATCTGGCCGAACACCTGATCGCCCTGGGGCAGCATGCCGAAACGGGCAGCCTGACCTTTGCCAACTTTGTCGAATTCGACACGAATTTCGGCCACCGGCGGGACGTCGAAGGCTATGCACGGCAGCTGGAGTGGTTCGACACGGTCGTGGGCCGGTTTCTGGCGACACTCGGGGCCGGCGACATTGCGATTTTTACCGCCGACCACGGCAACGACCCGTACTGGGCCGGCACGGACCATACCCGCGAACGGGTGCCCGTGCTGGTCCACGGCGCGGGCCACGGCAGCATCGGCCTGGTTGGTTTCAGCGACATCGGCGCCTCGGTCATGGCCCATCTGGGCCTGCCCGCGCCGGAACACGGGACATCCTTTCTATGAAGAAAATCGAACTGCACCTGCATTTGGAAGGGGCCGCGCCCCCTGACTTCATCCGCGGCATCGCCAAGGAAAAGCGCCTGGACCTGTCGGGCGTCTTCGACCAGCGCGGCGCCTATGTCTATGACGACTTTCCCGGCTTCCTGCGCTGCTATGAGGCGGCGACGAGCGTGCTGAGCAGCCCGCGCGACTATGCCCGCCTGCTGGCCGAGGTGCTGGAACGCGGCGCCGAGGAGGGCGTAATCTATTCCGAGCTTTTCGTCTCACCCGAGTTCTGCGGCGGCGGCGACCTTTCGGCCTGGCGTGATTATCTTGCCGCCATGACCGAGGTCGCCGACACCGCGCGCGCGCAGGGGATCGACAGCCGGGGCATTGTGACCATCATCCGGCATTTTGACCCTGACCGGGCGCGCCGGACGGCGCTGTGTGCTGCCGAGACCGCCGGCGGCTGGATCACCGGCTTTGGCATGGGCGGGGCCGAGCAGATGCACAAGGCCACCGATTTTGCCTGGAGCTTCGACTGCGCGCGCGAGGCTGGGCTGGGGCTGACCTGCCATGCAGGCGAATGGGGCGGCCCCGCCAGCATCCGGGAGGCGCTGGCTTTGGGCTGCACCCGCATCGGCCACGGCGTCCAGGCGATCGAGGATCCGGCTTTGGTCCGCGACCTGGTCGAACGAAACGTGACGCTGGAGGTCTGTCCGGGGTCCAACATCGCGCTTGGCGTATATCCCGACTGGCCTGCCCATACCATCGCGCGGCTTGCGGATGCGGGGGTGCGGGTGACCGTTTCGACCGATGATCCGCCCTTTTTCCACACGACGATGCGCACGGAATACGACCGGCTTGCCACGACCTTTGGCTGGGGCGATACCGAGTTCCGGCAGATCAACCTTTGGGCCGCCGAGGCTGCCTTTTGCGACACGGACACCCGCGACCGGCTGAAAAAGGAATTCGCCTGATGCCCCACCTGACCCTCGTCGATCACCCGCTGGTTCAGCACAAGTTGTCGATCATGCGGCAAAAGGACGTCTCGACCGCGGGATTTCGCCGCCTGCTGCGCGAGATCAGCCTGCTGCTGGCCTATGAAGTCACGCGCGAGCTGGAACTGACCACGACCCGGATCGAAACCCCCCTGTGCGAGATGGACGCCCCCACGCTGGAGGGCAAGAAGCTGGCGCTGATCTCGATCCTGCGGGCCGGGAACGGGCTTCTGGATGGCATTCTGGAACTGATCCCGGGCGCGCGGGTGGGCTTTGTGGGCCTTTACCGCGACCCTCAGACGCTGCTGCCGGTTGAATATTACTGCAAGGTGCCCAAGGAACTGGACGCGCGGATGACGATCGTGGTGGACCCGATGCTGGCGACCGGCAATTCCTCGGTTGCGGCCATCGACATGCTGAAGGCGCGGGGCGCCAAGAACCTGCGGTTCCTGTGCCTGCTGGCCGCCCCCGAAGGGGTCGAGCGGATGCGCCAGGCCCATCCCGACGTCCCGATCTTTACCGCCGCCCTGGACGAGCGTTTGGACGATCACGGCTATATCGTTCCGGGCCTGGGCGATGCCGGCGACCGGATGTTCGGCACCAAATAGCCCGCGCATTAACGGCCATTTCACGGTTTCCCCCTAGGTTGGGCCGCGAAACCTGAGGATGGACGAATGAACGGCAGACGGTCGCTGGTGATGTTTCTGATGCTGGGTGGGGCGGCCTGGGGCGCGCCGGTCCCGCCTCCGCCCGACGGCTTTGCGGGCAGCCAGTATATCGACGCCAGCGGCTGTGTCTTTGCGCGGGAGGGCTCGGCATGGGTGGCGCGCATGGTGGGCGGCCAACAGATCTGCGGCTTTCCCCCAAGCCTGGAAGCCCGCCGCCAGGATGCCACGGCGGATCGCGTGCTGCCCCTGACACCACCACCCCGGCCCGATCCGGAAACGCTGCTGCTTGAACAGCTGGCGGACGATCTGCGGCCGGGCGAATGGAAGGCGGATCCGCGGCAGGCCGAGATCCGGGCCGATCCGGCACCCGCGCGGCGTACCGATCCGGTCGAACTTGCCCTGCGGGATGCGGTTGCCGTAGCACCGGCCCTGCAGGCTGCGGGCGGGATCAGGCTCTCGCCCGAGGTCTGCGCGCAACTTGGATACAGCGGTCAGGGCCAGGGGGACGGGGGGGGCCTCTGTCCGGGAGCGGTTTCAGAGCCGCGCCTCGCCTCCCGCCCGACGCGGACCGCGTCGGCCACCCCGGCCAAGCCCGCGCCTGCCGCAAAGCCTGCCCGCGCGGCACCGCCCAAGGCTGATCAGAAGCCTGCGCAGGCGACGCGGCGTGCAGGGCAGGCGCCGGCTGCGGCTGTGGCCAGCCGGTCCGCTTCCGCCCCTGTAGCCCAAAAAACCGCGACCCCGCCCGCAGCCGAAATGATCCCACCCTCGGCCCGTTACGTCCAAGTGGGCGCCTATACCGATGAGGAGAACGCGCTGATCGTGCTGCGCGCTTTGTCGGCGCGCGGCTACAAGACCGGCCAGACCCGAACCAAGGGGCAGGACAAGGCCCCCCGCGTGATCATGGCGGGCCCCTTCGCGGACCGGCAGTCGCTGATCACGGCGCTGAACGACCTGCGGGCGAACGGCTATCCAGCCGCCGTGGCGCGCTAGGCGCTGCGGACGGCCTCGATCATGCGGGCCACGTTGTCGGGATCGGCATCGGGCGTGATCCCGTGGCCCAGGTTGAAGACATGCGGCCCGCCGCGCAGCGCGCGCGTAATGCGCTGCGCCTCGGCCACCAGTTCAGGCCCACCGGTGACCATGTGGCGCGGGTCCATGTTGCCCTGCACGCAGCCGTCGACCTGCACATGCTGCGCCGCCCACTCGGCCGAGATGGAATTGTCCAGCGCCACGCAATCCGCGCCCACGGCCGCGCCGAAGCCCACGTACCGGTCGCCCGCCTCGCGCGGAAAGGCGATCACCGGAATGCCGGGGTGCAGGTCCTTCAGCGCCGCGATGATCCGCTTGGCAGGAGCCAGGGCGAAGTCGTCGAAATCGCGGCCCTTGAGGCTGCCGGCCCAGCTGTCGAACAGCTTGACGACCTCGGCCCCTGCTTCAATCTGGCGCGACAGATACAGGATCGTTGCGTCGGTGATCCGGTCGATCAGCGCGGTGAAGGTGGCGCGATCCCCATCCTTCAGCGCGTGCGCAGGGCCCTGATCCTTGGTTCCGCGTCCGGCCACCATGTAGGTCGCCACGGTCCACGGCGCACCTGCAAACCCGATCAAGGTCGTGTCCGCCGGAAGTTCGCGCGACAGGATGCGGACTGTCTGATAGATCGGGTCAAGACGCTCGTGGATGGCCTCGGCAGGGCGCAGTCGCTGCATGTCTTGCGCGGTGGTGATAGTCGACAGGCGTGGACCTTCGCCCGTCACGAACCACAGATCGGCACCCAAGGCCTGGGGCACCAGCAGGATGTCCGCAAAAAGGATGGCCGCGTCGAAACCATATCGGCGGATCGGCTGCAGCGTCACCTCCGCAGCCAGATCAGGGTTATAGCAGAGCGACAGGAAATCCCCCGCCTGCGCCCGGGTCGCCCGGTACTCGGGCAGGTATCGCCCCGCTTGGCGCATCATCCAGATCGGCGGCGTGGGCAGTGTCTCGCCGGCAAGGGCGCGCAGCATCAGTTTGGTCATGGGGCCTCCTGCGACCCTTGAAGGCGAGGCGACAGACGTTGTCAAGCGCGCGCCCGGCCGCTATTGCGGGCCCATGAAACAGATGCCCGACCCCTCCCGCCCCCTCAAGATCGGCACGCGCGGCTCGCTGCTGGCACTTGCCCAAGCCCATGAGACGCGCGATCGGCTGATGGCGGCTCACGACCTGCCGGCTCAGGCTTTCGAAATCGTCGTGATAAAGACCACGGGCGACCGCGTGCTGGACCGGCCGCTGAAGGAGATTGGCGGCAAGGGCCTGTTCACGCGCGAAATCGAGGAAGCTTTGGCCGCCGGTTCTATCGACATTGCCGTGCATTCGATGAAGGACATGCCGACTTTGCAGCCAGAGGGGCTGGTGATCGACTGCTTTCTGCCGCGCGAGGATGTCCGCGACGCTTTTGTCAGCTTGGAAGTTGCGTCGATTGCCGACCTTCCGCAGGGGGCGGTGGTGGGGTCCTCCAGCTTGCGGCGGCGGGCACAGCTGGCCCATCGGCGGCCGGACCTGCAATTGGTGGAATTCCGCGGCAACGTGCAGACGCGTTTGAAAAAGCTGGAGGACGGAGTAGCGGTTGCGACTTTCCTGGCAATGGCGGGTCTGAGCCGCCTCGACATGCGCCATGTGGCGCAAAGCGCCATCGACCCGGCAGAGATGCTGCCCGCCGTCGCGCAGGGCGCAATCGGGGTAGAGCGTCGTGAAGGCGATGCGGACATGGCCGATCTGCTGTCGGCGATACATGACGTTCCCACCGGTCACAGGGTCTTGGCAGAGCGCGCTTTCCTGGCGCGGCTGGATGGCTCTTGCCAGACACCCATCGCCGGATTGGCCGAACTGGTGGATGACCGTATCACTCTGAGAGGAGAGATCCTGCGCCCCGATGGCAGTGCTGTCATCGGGGGCGTTCGGGAAGGGCTGACCTCGGACGGCGCCGACATGGGGGACGATCTGGCCCGTGAACTGCTTTCACGGGCAGGGCCGGGCTTCATGACGCTTTGATGCGACCCTGAGCACCGGCGGCCCCGCGCCGCCGGTTCCGGTCAATAGCTGCGGATAAGCCCGACCAGTCGTCCCTGAATGCGCACCCGACCTTCAGGCAGCAGCCGAGTTTCATAGGCCGAATTGGCTGCCTCCAGCGCGATCATCGCGCCCTTGCGGCGATACCGTTTCAAGGTGGCTTCCTGATCGTCCACAAGAGCGACGATGATGTCGCCGTTCTCGGCGGTGTCTTGTTCGCGGATGACCACGACATCGCCGTCATTGATCCCCGCCTCGATCATCGAATCACCCGTGACTTCCAAGGCATAGTGGTGCTCCCGCCCCGAAAGCATTGTTCCGGGAACGGCCACATGGTGGGAAACCTCGGAAATGGCCTCGATTGGAACACCCGCTGCAATCTTGCCCATCAGAGGGAGTTGCACGGCTGGGCTGTCAACGACAGTCAGCGCACTGCGGGGCCGGGGGGCACGTGTGTTCGTGATCACCCGCGGCGAAAAGCCCGGCTTCTCTGCCGCGGTCTCAGCCTCCTTTAGATGGGACAAGGCATCGGGTAGGCGCAGCACTTCCAGCGCACGGGCGCGGTGCGGCAGCCGGCGAATAAAACCGCGTTCCTCCAGTGCCGTCACGAGCCGATGGATCCCCGACTTGGAGCGCAGATCCAAGGCGTCCTTCATTTCGTCGAACGAGGGGGGAACGCCGTCGCGCAGCATTCTATTCTGAATGAACTCGAGCAGTTGGATCTGCTTCCTGGTCAGCATGGCCCGGCCTCTTGTCGATATGTTCCACGAATGTTCTAGCCGATTGGCCGAATCGCGTCAATCAGTTGAGCATCCCTGGATGAACAGAGGGTTAATTCTCAGCGATGAAGCGCGATGTATTCAACCAAATCCCCCGCCCTCCGGGCAGGATCGCGTGGTGGCCTCACCAGCAGGGCGTCGGCTTGCGACATAAGGGAAAGGCGCGCGGAGTCCTGATCCGCGTATGGGTCGATCAGCGGAAGGTCGCCTCCGCACGAAAGCGCAGCGCGCAGGTAATGCTGGCGGGGCCCTTCGGGTGGCAGATCCCGGGACAGCCGCGCCCACCGGGCTGGTTGCTGGGCAGGAAGCCCCAACATCGCCCGTATCAGAGGCTGCATGAAGATAATCCCGCAAACCATTGCGGAAACGGGATTTCCCGGAAGGCCCAGCATCGCCGCATCAGAAAGCCTGCCTGCCAGAAGCGGCTTTCCGGGGCGCATCAGGATCTTGTAGAAAGCCTGTTCAAGACCCCGATCCTTTGCAATTTTCCCGATCAGATCATGGTCGCCGACCGACGCTCCGCCGATCGTCACCAAAAGGTCGGCCCCTTTGGCGGCCTCAAAGCCGAAAGCCAAGCTTTCTTCGGTGTCCCGAGCGATGGGAAGAACACGGACTTCGGCGCCTGCATCCCGTGCCAAGGCTGCTATCGCCAGATCGTTGGAACTGATGATCTGCCCCGGCGCGGGGTCTGCGCCCGGCGAAATCAATTCGTCGCCGCCCGGCAGGATGGCAACAACGGGCCGACGGGCGACCGTGACGAAGGGTACGTTCATCGCCGCCAGCAGGCCGATGTCTGCGGCAGACAGCGGCCGCTTGGGCAGGACCCCGTCGCCTTTGGTGAAGTCGTTGCCGCGTAGGCGAATGTTGCTGCCGCCCGAACGCGTGGCAACTGTGATATCGTCCCCCTCGCGCAGCACGTTTTCCTGCAGCTCCACGTGATCGTAACCCGCAGGAACGGGCGCGCCGGTGAAAATGCGGACAGCGGTGCCCGCACGCGCCTCTCCGCTCCAGGGATGGCCGGCCGCGCTTGTCCCGATTACCCGGACCGGCCCCGGCAGGTCCTGCGACCGGAGCGCATATCCGTCCATGGCCGAGGCATCGAAGGGGGGCTGCGTCACGCGGGCCACCGCCGGCTCAAGAAGCGCGCGGCCCTGTGCCTCGGCCAGCGGAACTGTTTCAGGCCGCGGCGTCGGGGCCAGCGCCAGCACGTGCGACAGGGCTTCGGCGACCGTGATCATGCCTCGGCCTCATAGAGGCCCGATTTGCCACCTTCCTTGCGCAAGAGGCGGATATCGGTGATGCGCATGGACTTTTCAGCAGCCTTGAGCATGTCGTAAATCGTCAGGCAGGCAGTGCTGACGGCACAAAGCGCCTCCATCTCGACCCCGGTGCGGCCCGTGGTGCGGACGGTGGCGGTCACGCGTATGCCGGGCAAAGCGGGATCAGGTTGCAGGTCAAGCGCAACTTTGGCGATCGGAAGCGGGTGGCAAAGCGGGATCAGATCCGATGTCCGCTTGGCTCCCATGATGCCCGCCAGGCGGGCCACCCCCAGCACGTCGCCCTTGGCGGCACCCCCCTGCGCCAGCACCAGGGTTTCGGCTGTCATGATCACGCAGCCGGTCGCCACGGCCTCGCGCGCGGTTTCCTCCTTGGCCGAGACATCGACCATATGTGCCTGACCAGCCTTGTCGAAATGCGTCAGGGTCATGCAGCTACATCCAGAATGGCGCGGGTGGCGGCCGCCACGTCCTGCTGGCGCATCAGGCTTTCGCCAATCAGGAAGCGACGCGCGCCCGTTCGCATCATCAGGTTCAGGTCCTGCGGGGTGAACAGCCCGCTTTCGCAGACTATCTGCCGGTCGCCGGGGACGCGGGGGGCAAGCTCTCGCGTTACGTCAAGAGTAACTTCGAATGTCTTGAGATTGCGATTGTTTATCCCGATCAGGGGAGATTTCAAGCGCAGCGCCCGGTCCAGTTCCGCCGCGTCATGCACCTCGACCAGCACGTCCATGTCCCAGTGCAGCGCGGCATCTTCAAGTTCGGCCGCCAAGGCATCATCGACCGACGCCATGATGATCAGGATGCAGTCGGCCCCCCAAGCCCGCGCCTCTGCCACCTGATATGTGTCATACAGAAAATCCTTGCGCAGGGCAGGCAGGTCGCAGGCGTCCCGGGCGCTGGTCAGAAAGGCCGGCGCGCCCTGGAAGCTGGGGCCGTCGGTCAGCACCGACAGGCAGGCGGCGCCCCCGGACTGATAGGCACGGGCAAGCGCCGGCGGATCGAAATCCGGGCGGATCAGTCCCTTGGAGGGGCTGGCTTTCTTGATTTCGGCTATCAACGCGGGGCCTGCCAGGGCCGCAGCGTCAAGGGCGCGAGCGAATCCCCGCGGAGCCGAAGCCGCACGGGCGGCGGCCTCAAGCCCGGCCAGAGGGCGCGCGGCCTTGGCCGCAGCGATTTCGTCCAGCTTGTAGGCCTTGATCTTGTCGAGAATATCCATGACCCGGTTCTAACCTTGTGGGGGTGGTGTGGGAAGGGGGTGGGCGCGGGTCAGCCCGCCGTCCAGGCGATAGGAGCCAAGTCCTGACGCGCCAGCCAGTCGTTGATCCGGCTGAAGGGCCGGCTGCCAAAGAAGCCGCGCCGCGCGGACAAGGGCGAGGGGTGTGCCGTGGCAATGACCAGATCCTGTGGCCGCGGCAGGTTCGCCAGCGTCTTGCGCGCATGATTGCCCCAAAGAAGAAAGGCCAGCGGGCCGTGATTTTGCGCCTCGGCCACGGCCTCGCGCGCCAGCCGGTCCCAGCCCCAGGACGCATGGGCACCCGCCTGACCGGGTTGAACGCTCAGCGCGCTGTTCAGCAGTAACACTCCCTGTCGTGCCCAGCCCGAGAGATCGCCGGTCGGGGGCGTGGCGCCTATATCGGCCTCAAGCTCGGCATAGATGTTGCGCAGCGACCGTGGCAGCGGCGTTTCCGGCGTCACCGAGAAAGCCAGCCCGTCCGCGTGGCCGGGCGTCGGGTAGGGGTCTTGGCCCAAGATAATCACGCGGGTCCGTTCGGGTGGAGTTGCCTCCAGCGCCGCAAAGACCCGGTCCGGTCCGGGCAGGAATTCTTGGTCTTTAAGCCTAGTCTGAATGGCAGGCCAAGCGTCGCGGAAAAACGCCAGATGCGCCCAGGCTGCCGGAGGTGTCATGCCTCGGGCGCGCCCGTGACCAGGGCCAGCGCGTCCAACCGGCCACGCGCGGCGCCGCTGTCGATCGATTGCGCGGCCAAGGTGGCCCCTTCGCGCAGATCGGCCACCTTGCCTGCGACCAGCAGTGCCGCCGCCGCGTTCAGCACGACCGCATCGCGATAAGCCCCCGGCTCGCCTGCCAGCAGGGCGCGGAAGGCAGCGGCGTTATGGGCGGGTTCGCCGCCGATGATCGCCTCGAACGGGTGGCGTGTCAGGCCGGCATCCTCGGGCGAGATCGTGAATTCGGTGATGTGGCCATCCTTCAACGCGGCGACCCGGCTTTCGGCCGCGATGGACAGCTCGTCCGTGCCGTCGCCGCCGTGAACCAGCCAGGCCGCATCGCTGCCCAGGTCGCGCAGGACCTCGGCCATCGGCCGGATCCAGTCGGCGCTGAAGGCACCCGTCAGCTGGCGCCGGACCGAAGCAGGATTCGTCAGCGGCCCCAGCAGGTTGAAGACGGTCCGCGTCCCCAGTTCCGTCCGCGGCGGCCCGACATGGCGCATGGCGGGATGGTGCATGGGGGCCATCATGAAGCAGATGCCCGCACGGTCCAGGGCCTGCTGGGCCACGGTCGGGCCGCCCATGACGTTGATCCCCATCTGCACCAGGGCATCCGCCGCCCCCGATTTCGACGACAGGTTGCGGTTGCCGTGCTTGGCCACTGGCACGCCCGCGCCCGCCACCACAAAGGCTGTCGCAGTCGAGATGTTCAGCGTACCCTTGCCATCGCCCCCCGTGCCTACGATGTCGATGGCGCCCGCAGGGGCCGTCACGCGGTTCATCCGCGCCCGCATCGCGCGGGCGGCCGCCGCGATTTCGTCCACCGTCTCGCCCCGGACGCGCAGCGCCATCAGCAGACCGCCAATCTGGGCCGGCGTCGCGGCACCGTCAAAAAGCGCCGAAAACGCGGCCTCGGCCTCGGCCGAGGACAGCGGCCGGGTGGCGGCGATGCCGATCAGCGGCCGGATGTCCGTCATGCGGCAGCCTCGTGCCGGGTGCAGCGCGCCAGGAAAGTGCGGATCATGTCGTGTCCATGTTCCGATGCAATGGATTCCGGATGGAACTGCACGCCCTCGATCGGCAGGTCCTCGTGAATCAGCCCCATGATCGTGCCGTCATCCGAGGTCGCGGTGACGCGCAGGCAGTTGGGCAGGCTTTCCGGCTCGACCGTCAGCGAATGATAGCGCGTGGCCTTCAGCGGCGAGGGCAGGCCCGCAAAGACGCCCGTGCCGTCATGGCTGATCGCATCGACCTTGCCATGCAGGATGCGGTTCGCGCGGACGATGTTCCCGCCAAAGGCCTGGCCGATCGACTGGTGTCCCAGGCAGACCCCCAGGATCGGGATGTGCCGGTCTGCCGCAGCGCGGATCAGGTCAAGGCAGATGCCCGCCTGCGCCGGATCGCAGGGACCCGGAGAGATCACGATCCCCTCGGGGTTCAGCTCCAGCGCGTCTTGCACGGTCAGCTGGTCGTTGCGGCGCACGGTGACGTCGGCCCCGGCCTCGCCCAGGTAATGGACCAGGTTCCAGGTGAAGCTGTCGTAGTTGTCGATCAGAAGGATCATCGAAGGCACCTTGGGACCAGGAAGGAGGCGGGGAATGGGGGCGGTTTCCCCCGGAAAAAGCGTCCGCTATAGATGGGGCATAGGGTGGTCGGGGGTCAAGACCGGCCGGCAAGGAATGGTGGCCGAAAGGCCGCGGAACGGGCGGGACAGGGAATGGCGCGGGGATTTCTGACGGGCATCGTCCATGGTGGGCTGCTGAGTGCCGCCGTTCTGACAACGGCCGCGGTGCTGATGCCGCCACCCAATGACGGGGCAGAGCCTGCCGCCGTCGACCTGCCGGAACCCGAAGCCGTGCCTGCCGACCCCGCGCCGCAACCAGATGCCATTGACCTGCCCGTGGGCTCTGAATTCGGACGCGGCGCCGACCAGGCCCCGGTTCTTCCAGACCCCGGTGCAGCACTGCAGCGCGACAGCCGCGCCCCTGCAGCCGTGCCGCCCCCCCGGACCGAGCCCGCCCCGGCCGCCCGCACAAGGGACAACATCCGTCCGGAAGCTGCCGCAAACGACCAGATGCCTGTCCAGTCATCGCCCTCGGCAGGTGAGGACGCCCCGGACGTCGACATGCCCGCCCAGCCCGTGGCGCAGCCCCGCAGCCAGCCCCTGGCGGTGCCGATGATGGCCGTCGAGGCGCCCCGGGACGACCTGCCGCCGATCACCTGGACGCAGGATGCCAACCCCGCCCCGGCGCCCGCCCTGCCTGCGCCTGCGCTGGACCTGTCGCTGCCGCCCGACCTGACCGACCTGCGCCGAATGGAACGGAACTGACATGACCCTTGCCCCCCTCAATCCGGCGCTTGGCGCCACATTCTCGCCGCCGGTGATGGAGGCGCGGCGCTGGCTTTCCGGCGTGACCTTTCCGGCCGATCGCCCGCTGATGAACGTCAGCCAGGCAGCCCCGGTCGATCCGCCGCCCGAAGGGCTGCGGCGCGCCATCGCCGATGCCGCCCTGACGCGCCCCGAGGCGCATCTGTATGGGCCGGTCCTAGGCAACGCTGACCTGCGCGAGGCGGTGGCGCACCAGTTTTCTCAAGCATATGGCGGGACCGTCCACCACGACCAAGTGGCGATCACGCAGGGCTGCAACCAAGCGTTCTGTGCCGCCATGGCCACGATCGCGGGGCAGGGCGACCAGGTGATCCTGCCGACGCCCTGGTACTTCAACCACAAGATGTGGCTGGACATGGCGGGTGTCCAGACCCTGCCGCTGCCCTGCCGTGCCGGGATGCTGCCCGACCCCGAGGAAGCGCGCGCCCTGATCACGCCGCGCACGCGTGCCATCGTGCTGGTGACGCCTAACAACCCTTCGGGCGCGGAATACCCTGCCGAACTGGTCGGGCGATTTTTCAGGCTGGCGCAGGACCACGGTCTGGCGCTGATCCTGGACGAAACCTATCGGGATTTTGACAGCCGCACGGCCGCTCCCCACGACCTGCTGATGCAGCCGGACTGGGACCGGACGCTGATCCAGCTTTACAGCTTCTCCAAGGCATACCGGCTGACTGGGCACAGGGTCGGGGCCATGGTCGCCTCGGTTGACCGGATGGCCCAGGTCGAAAAGTTCCTGGACACGGTTGCGATCTGCCCGTCGCAACTGGGGCAGATCGGCGCGGTCTGGGGGATGGAGAACCTGTCGCAATGGCTGGCCGGCGAACGGGCCGAGATCCTGGCCCGCCGCGCCGCGACCGAGGCCGCGATGGGCGCGCTGCCGGGGTGGAAGCTGAAAAGCGTGGGCGCCTATTTCGCGTGGATCGAGCATCCGTTCGCCGAAGGCAGTGCCGCGCTGGCCCGGCGCATGGTGCGCGACATTGGCGTGCTGGCGCTGCCCGGGTCGATGTTCACGCCCATCGACGATCCGGCAGGTGACCGGCATCTTCGCCTGGCCTTTGCCAATGTGGACGTCGCCGGAATCGCGCAATTGGCACAGCGCCTTGGCCAGCTGGCGCCCTGATCCACTTGTGGCGCGGGCCGGGTCGTCCTAAAGACGGCAGCGACACGACCACGAGGAAGGCCGCGCCATGTCACAGCTGCGAACCAAGGGCAAATCGACCGTCGTCTGGATCCTGATGGGTCTGATGGTTCTGGGTCTGGGGGGGTTCGGGATCACCAGCTTCTCGGGCGGCACGACCGAGGTGGGGTCGGTGGGCGAAACCAAGATTACCGCCGATGAGTATGCTCGCGCCCTGCAATCCGAGCTGCGGACATTTTCGCAGCAGACGGGCCAGCCTGTCACGATGGCGCAGGCGCAGCAGATCGGCCTGCCGCAGGTTGTCCAGTCGCAGTTGATCGCGGGGGCCGCCCTGGCCGAACAGGCGCGCGAAATCGGCGTTTCGGTTGGCAATGCAAAGGTGGCCGAGACGATCCTGCAGGCCGACGCATTTCGCGGGCCGAACGGCAGTTTCGACCGCACCGCCTATGGCGAGATCCTGCGCCGCGAGCGGCTGACCGAAGCCGAGTTCGAGGCCACCGTCCGCCAGGACGAGGCGCGCATGCTGCTGCAGCGCGCCGTGGCGGGTGGCGTGGCCGCGCCTGCGCCAATGGTTGATCAGACTGCCCGCTGGCTGCTGGAGACGCGTGATTTCAGCTGGCGCGAGCTGGTCGAAAGCGACCTGCCAGCGTCGGTGACCGAACCCGATGACGCGACGTTGCGCGCGTGGCACGAGGCCAACGGCGACCGCTTTACCGCCCCCGAGACGCGGCGCATCAGCTATGCCTGGGTGACGCCCGACATGTTGTCGTCGCAAGTGCAGGTGGACGAGGCCGCGCTGCGCGCCGTCTATGATCAAAATATCGAACAGTTCCAGAAGCCCGAGCGCCGCATGGTCAGCCGCTTGGTTTTCCCCAACCAGGCCGAGGCCGAGGCCGCCCGCGCGGCAATCGAGGCCGGCGAGCAGCCCTTTGAGTTTTATGTGATGCAACGTGGGCTAAGCCTGGACGACGTCGATCTGGGCGAGGTCACGCAGGCCGAACTGGGTACCGCCGGCGAAGAGGCCTTTGCGCTGCAACAGCCGGGTGTGATCGGTCCGGTTCAGACCGACCTTGGACCCGCGCTTTTCGCCGTCAACGCGATTTTGGATCCGGTCGACATTCCCTTTGAGGAGGCCCGCGAAGATCTGCGCGGCGAAGCCGCTCTGAGCCGTGCCGCCCGTCAGATCCAGGACCGCGCCGGCGATTACGAGGACCTGCTGGCCGGGGGCGCGACGCTGGAGGATCTGGCCCAGGAAACCGAGCTTGAAATGGGCCAGGTGGACTGGAATAGCGAGCTGGCCGCGGAAGAAGGCAGCATCGCCGGATATGAGGCGTTCCGCGAACGTGCCGGTACCATTTCGGCAACCGATTTCCCGCAGCTGTTCGAGCTGGCCGATGGCGGCGTTTTCGCGCTGCGCCTGGACGAGGTCGTGCCGCCCACGCTGATCCCTTTCGACGAGGTCCGCGACCAGGTGCTGGCCGACTGGCGCAGCGCCGAGCTGCAACGCCAGCTGCTGGAACTGGCGGCCGAACAGCGTCTGGCGGCCGTCGCCGAAACCGCCCCCGTGGCACGTGTGCAGACGCCTGCGGGCGCGAACGGCGTCGTGCGTAATCCCGCGCCTGCGGGTGAGGCCGACGCCCAGGATCAGCCGGAAACCGCGCCGATCGCACCGGAGCAGGCGTGGAACACCGAAACCGGCATTTCCCGGAACGACTGGATGGGCGAGCTGCCACCGCAGCTTCTGAGCCAGGCCTTTGCGCTGGAAGAGCCCGGCGAAGTCGAGGTGGTGGATGCCGGCGACCGCGTCTTTTTGGTGCGCCTGGACGGGATCAACGATGCCGATCTGGCGCAAGACGAGGCGGCTCAGGTTCTGGACGGCGTCGAGGCGCGATTGAACCAGTCGCTTCAGGCCGACATCTTCGATTACTACCTGCGCCACGTGCAGCGCAACGCCTCGATCACGATCGACCAGCAGGCGATCAACGCCATCAACGCTCAGGTTCAGTGATGCAGCTGTTTCCTGATTTCGCGGCCTTCGAGGCGGAATGGAAAACTGGCCGGAACCAGCTGGTGACGATCCGGCTGGCCGCTGACCTGGATACGCCCGTCAGCCTGATGCTGAAGCTGGCCGAGGCGGCACCACAAAGCTTTATGCTGGAATCGGTGACGGGCGGCGAGGTGCGGGGCCGCTATTCGATCGTCGGGATGAAGCCGGACCTGATCTGGGACTGCCGCGATGGGCGCGCCCGGACCAATCGCGAGGCGCGCTTTTCGCAGGAGTTCCAGGACGACGCCCGGCCCGCGCTGGACAGTCTGCGGGCGCTGATCGCCGAAAGCCGGATCGACAGCATGCCCGATGGCGTGCCGCCGGTGGCGGCGGGCCTGTTCGGTTATCTGGGCTATGACATGATCCGCCTGGTCGAGCATCTGCCCCATGTGAACCCCGATCCGTTGGACCTGCCGGACGCAATGTTGATGCGACCTTCGGTCGTCGCGGTTCTGGACGGCGTCAAGGGCGAGGTCACGCTTTGCGCCCCCGCATGGCACGACGGCACCGACAATGCACGCGCCGCCTATGCACGCGCGGCCGAACGCGTGATGGATGCGCTGCGGGCGCTGGACCGACAGCCCTCCGAGCCGCGGGCCTTGGGCGAGGAGGCGCAGATCGGCGCGCCGGTTTCCAACTTTGCCAAGCCAGACTACCTTTCTGCGATCCGCAAGGCACAGGACTACATCCGCGCGGGCGACATCTTTCAGGTGGTGCCGTCGCAGCGCTGGCGGATGGACTTTCCGCTGCCGCCCTTTGCGCTTTATCGCAGCCTGCGCCGCACCAATCCGTCACCCTTCATGTTCTTCCTGAACATGGGCGGGTTCCAGATCGTCGGCGCCAGCCCAGAAATCCTGGTGCGCCTGCGCGATGGCGAAGTCACGATCCGCCCCATCGCGGGCACGCGCCCGCGCGGCGCCGACGAGGCCGAGGACCGCGCGCTGGAGGCCGATCTGCTGTCGGACCAGAAGGAGTTGGCCGAGCATCTGATGCTGCTGGATCTGGGGCGCAACGATGTTGGCCGCGTGGCCAAGCCCGGCACGGTGCGCCCGACCGAACAGTTCGTGATCGAACGCTATAGCCATGTGATGCATATTGTATCGAACGTGGTGGGCGAGCTGCGCGAGGGTGAGGACGCGCTGTCGGCCCTGCTGGCGGGTCTTCCGGCGGGCACCGTCTCTGGCGCGCCCAAGGTTCGTGCGATGGAGATCATCGACGAGCTGGAGCCCGAAAAGCGGGGCATCTATGGTGGTGCTGTCGGCTATTTCGCAGCCAATGGTGAGATGGACATGTGCATCGCGTTGCGAACTGGCGTGGTCAAGGATCACGCGCTTTACATCCAGGCAGGCGGAGGCGTGGTCTATGACAGCGATCCCGAGGCAGAGTTCCAGGAAACCGTGAACAAGAGCCGCGCCCTGCAACGTGCCGCCGAAGGTGCCGCACGATTCGTACGCGGAAACGGCTGAAACAAGAACGGCGGCCAAAGGGCCGCCGTCTTTTTGTCACGATCTGTGTCGGATCAATTGGCCGGGGTTTCAGTCTCGGTTTCGACCTCTGTTTCCATTTCAGCCTCGGCGCCTTCCATCGGCGGCATCTCTTCCGTCATCTCTGACGAGGCTTCGTCGGCCGGCACGGTCGTCACTTCGACATTCGAGGTCGAAGAATCCGCCGGTTCCATTGTGGTGGTGGCTGCGGCCGGATCCGACGAGGTTTCGGTCATCTCGGTTTCGGTCTCAGCCTCGGGCATGGCGTCGGTCGTGGTCTCGGTGGTCATCGGCTCGGTGGCCGTTTCCGTGCCTGCAGCCATTGGGTCTGCCGCAGTCGTGTCGCCCGAGGCAGCCGGATCGGAAACCATGTCGCCCGACGCGGTTTCACGGTCACGGAACACGTATTCCGGCGCAGCCTCAGCTTCCTCGCGCGTCAGGTCCGTACTGATCTGCTGTGCGTCCGAGTTGATGACCAGCTCGGCCCAAGGCAGCGCGATCTGTTTTTCGCCAATGCCCAGGAAGCCGCCGACGCCGATGATGGCGGCCTTCATCTGGCCGGTGTCGCCGTCCAGAATCAGGTCGCTGATCGACCCGATGCTCTCACCCTCGGGTGAGGTCACATTGGTGCCGGTGATCCAGTCGACGCGCCATTCGTTCGCTGCCTGCTCCATCTCGACCTTTTCGGCAGCCGAGGCGGCAGCGGCTGATTCATCGGCCTCGCCTTCCGCTGCAGTTTCAGTCTCGACCGCGACCGGCTCGGTTGTCGTGGTTTCGGTCTGGGCGGGTTCCATCGCCGGATCGGCCGGCGGCGTGTCCTGTGCGAAGGCGGTGCCAAAGGACATCGGCAGGGCCAGGGCGGTGGTCAAAAGAAGCTTACGCATGTCTTTCTCCTGTGTCTGACGCAGGGATGATCTACACCCTGCGATTGACGGCATAATGCGCGGATCAGGACATGGTTCCGCCGCCGGAGAACCCCGGCGGCGCACATTCACGTCAAGTGGCTGAAGATCAGATCAGTCTTCGCCGCGGAAGGGCTGCACATATTGCAGCGCCATGTCCCAAGGGAAAAAGATCCAGGTGTCCTGGCTGACTTCGGTCACATAGGTTGCGACCATCGGCTTTCCCTTGGGCTTGGCATAAACGGTGGCCAGGTGCGCCTTGGGATACATTTCGCGGATCAGTTCCAGCGTGCGGCCACTGTCGACCAGGTCATCGACAACCAGGATGCCCTCGCCATCGCGCATCAGTTCGGCGTCGGGACGCTTGAGAACCTCCAGCTTGCCTTGGCCCGCCTCGGTCCCGACGCCCTTGTAGGAACGGATCGAGATCGTGTCGATCGTGCGGATGTCCAGCTCACGCGCGACGATCATGGCGGGCACCAGGCCACCGCGCGTTACTGCGACAACCGCGCGCCATTCCGTGCCGTCCAGGCGCCAGGCAAGGGCGCGTGCGTCGCGGTGCAATTGGTCCCAGCTGACATGGAAACCCTTCTCGTGGGGCAGGCGGTCGTTCACGTGGTCTCTCCTTCAGGGCCGCAGGACCAGGGACAGGCCCAGCAGCCCAATGGCCAGCCCCGCCCCCCGGTCGATCCAGAATTTTGCACCGTAATAGCGGCGCCGCAGCCAGGGCAGCGCCATCAGGCTGGCCAGTGCGGTATAGAAGAACAGTTCCACCGACAAGGCCACAGCATAGATAGACACCTTGTCCGCGGCGCTGAGCAGGGCGGGAAAGATCGACAACAGCACCGCTGAATAGAAGAGGGCGGGCTTGGGATTTGACAGGTTCAGCACCATACCTCCCCAAAGCCCCATTCCGGGGGCATCGCTGCCGGGGTCGGGCAGCGGGTCGGCGGCATGCCGCCACATCTTTATCCCGACCCAGACCAGATAGGCGCCCCCCACCATCTTCATGGCGATCAGCGTCCAGGGCGCGACGCGGAACAGCGCGGTCAACCCTAAAAGGGCAAAAAGACACCAGACCGAGGCGCCCAATGCCAGGCCCCAGCCATAGGTCAGGGCCCGCCGCCGGCCCAAGGCAAAGGCGCCCTGGCTGACGGCGATGACACCTGGGCCCGGGGACAGGATGGCCACGGCCAGGGTGGCGACGAACAGGCCCAGCTGTTCGGCCGTGACCGTCAGCACGGGGTCAGTCCTTCTTGACCGTGGCGATGTCGGGGGCGTCGACCGCTTTCATGCCGACGACGTGATAGCCCGCGTCCACATGATGCGTTTCGCCCGTAACCCCGGACCCCAGGTCCGAAAGCAGGTACAAGGCCGACTTGCCGACATCTTCCTGTGTGACATTGCGACGCAGCGGCGAGTTCAGTTCGTTCCACTTCATGATGTAACGGAAGTCGCCGATCCCGCTGGCGGCCAGCGTCTTGATGGGGCCGGCGCTGATGGCGTTCACGCGGATTCCGTCCTTGCCGAAATCCTCGGCCAGATAGCGCACGCTGGCCTCCAGCGCGGCCTTGGCCACACCCATGACGTTGTAATGGGGCATCACCCGTTCGGCGCCATAATAGGTCAGCGTCAGCATCGATCCGCCGCGCGACATCATGGCGGCGGCGCGCCGCGCCACTGCCGTGAAGGAATAGACCGAAATGTCCATTGTCATCATGAAATTGTCGCGGGTGGTTTCGGCATAGCGGCCACGCAGCTGCTCCTTGTCGGAAAAGCCGATGGCGTGGACGATGAAGTCCAGCCCGTCCCATTGCGCCGCAAGTCCCGCGAACAGTTCGTCGATCGAGGCTTCGTCCGCGACATCACAGGGCAGGACCAGCGATGATCCCAGCTGCGCGGCCAGCGGACCAACACGCTTTTTCAGCGCCTCGCCCTGATAGCTGAAGGCAAGTTCGGCACCTTCGGCGGCCAGCGCCTTGGCGATGCCCCAAGCGATCGACTTGTCATTCGCCAGCCCCATGATAAGTCCGCGCCTTCCGGCCATCAGGCCAGACCTCTGGTCGCTTGACATGTCCCGTCCCTCGCGCTTTCAAACGTTTAACCGGTGATTAGGGCAACTGCCATGCCGCATCAAGCACAAGGAACACGGGGATGAATGACCGGACTGGAATCTTCGCGGGCGACGATCCCTTTGACATCGCCCGCGCCTGGCTGGTCGAGGCCGAGATGTCCGAGCCGAACGACCCCAACGCAATCGCGCTGGCCACGGTTGATGCGGACGGCATGCCTGACGTGCGGATGGTCCTGTTGAAGGACATCGACGGGCAGGGCGCGGACGGGTCGTTCGTGTTCTATACGAACTACGACAGCGCGAAGGGGCGTCAGATCGCGGCCAGCGGCACGGCAGCCTTTGTGATGCACTGGAAATCGCTGCGCCGCCAGATTCGCGTCCGCGGCACGATCACGCGCGAGGACGGGCCCCAGGCCGACGCCTATTACGCCAGCCGGGGGCTGCAAAGCAGGCTGGGGGCCTGGGCCTCGCGGCAGTCTCAGCCGCTGTCCTCGCGTTCGGTCCTGATGGCAGAAGTCGCAAAGGTCGGGCTGGCACATGGAACCAATCCGCCCCGTCCACCGTTTTGGGGTGGTTTCAGACTGCATCCCGTGCAACTGGAATTCTGGGCTGACGGCGCGTTTCGGTTGCATGACCGGTTTGTTTGGTCGAAAGACGCATCCGGGACCTGGCAGGCACATCGCCTGTCACCGTAAACTTGACTGTAGGTCAAGTGACACTCACACTGAAGGATCAGGGCGGTGTTGTCGCACCGACTGAACGGTATTGTTCTTTGTAATGGGCGCCAGTAATGTCCATACATTATGTGAGGCGCGCGGACGTGGTAACGAGATGAGCGATGACGGCAGCTTGACGCTGGTGACCGGGGTGGTGAAGTGGTTCGACCCGACCAAGGGCTACGGCTTCATCGTCAACGACGCTGGCGGAACCGATATTCTGCTTCACGCCAATGTGTTGCGGAATTTTGGCCGAAGTTCTGTGGCGGACCAGTCACGTGTCTCCGTGCTGGTCCAGGAAACCCGGCGCGGAGTGCAGGCCGCCGAGGTCGTGTCTATCGTGCCCCCACAGAACGACGGCCAGCCGCCCATCGCGGATATCGATATCGAGATCATCGAACATCTTGATACGCTTCCCTTGCGTCCCGCGCGCGTGAAGTGGTTCGACAAGGGCAAGGGTTTCGGCTTTGCCAACATCTTCGGACATCCTGCCGACGTCTTTATACACATCGAAGTGCTGCGCCATTCCGGTTTTGCAGACCTTGCGATCGGCGAAGCAATCTGTCTTCGCGTGGTCGAAGGACCCCGCGGGTTGATGGCAGCGCAGATCCTTGCCTGGTCCAGCTCCATTCCCGCTGCTGAAGAAGGGTGCGATTCCGGTTGTCCCGATGGTGGCGCAGACGGCGATTATGTGAAGCATGTGGCGGAATAACACCGTCGCGTCAGTTTTTCTGGTTTTCGCCCTTGCGGGACAAGCCGGAACCGGCACCGCAGTGGCGCAGCCGATGCCTGCGGTCCAGTGCCATGACCGGCGCGTTCTGCTCGAGACTCCTTCGGGGGTCGTGGATATTATGGTAGAGGTCGCCGACACTGCCGAACGACGCGCCACGGGCCTGATGCATCGCCAGGACCTGCCCAAGGGCCAAGGCATGCTGTTCATTTACGAGACGCCGCAGAAGGTCAGCTTCTGGATGCGCAACACGCTGATCCCTCTGGACATGGTTTTTCTGGATGAGTCGGGCCTCATTCGCCACATCCATCGTAACGCACAACCCTTGGACGAAACGCCCATTCCCGGCGCATTGCCGGGTGATCCTGAACCCAATCGCCTGATGGTTCTGGAAATTGCCGGCGGTGAGGCCGCACGTCTTGGCCTGAAGCCTGGGCAGATGATGGCCCATCCGGCCCTTGATGACGCGCGGGCCGCTTGGCCTTGCAGCTAGGGCTTTCCATGGCCGCGGCAATGGTCTAAAGCCGGGGCGTCGGGGCGTAGCGCAGTCTGGTAGCGCGGCGGTTTTGGGAACCGTAGGTCGTAGGTTCGAATCCTATCGCCCCGACCATTGGCTTTGGCAGGCCCTTGGTGCACGACCGGCCTGTCGCGCCCCTCCCCCCTCAGTTCGTGAAGGCGTCGATCAGGTTGATTACCGCCAGCACCCGCCGGGTTTCACGATCAACGCGGTATGCGCGTTCGCCGTCCCGGTAATAATCCCAGCCAGACCGACCGTCCAAGCCATAGCGCCGTGGGTCGTCGATGATGCTGTACCGGCCCGGTTCAAAGCGGTCGCCCCGCTGCAAAGTTTCTTGGCGCTGCTTCCTGGCCTGGCCCGGCGGGACACAGGGCGGCGACTTCTTGGCCAGTCCGGGCGGGCAATGTCCCGCCGCAGCGCGGGGCTGGTTGTCGTGGCGGGCATGTCTAGGCTCGGCCAGGGCCGCGGTCGAGAGAGAGGTGGCGAGAAGCGCCAGCGTCAGGGTGAAGCGAATCCCAAGGTTCATGTCCGGCTCCTGTTATGTTCTGCCGCTTGAACGCCGCAAGCACGTCAGGTGCAACATCAACCGGCTTCACGAATGCCGGCGCGCAGAAAGCCGCCTGATATGAAAGGGGCCCGATGGGCCCCTGTTTTCGCATAACTGGTCGCTGTCGATCAGGCGGCTTTCCGCGCGTCCAGTTCGGTGATCACCGCACGAGGCGTCTCTTGGCGGGTGAAATAGCCGAACATCTGGTCCAGTGCGGCATCGGCCTCCATGCTGCGCTTGCGCGCGGCCAAGCTCAGCGGTTTCGTTTGTTCATTCAACATATCGGAACTCCGGGTCAGGAAATTTTCCTCCCATACCGATGATGTAGGCGTGCGGCAGGGAAAAGAACACCGCCCTGACGTGGCGTCAGGGCGGCTGCAGGGCTGGCATGCGCCAGGGACAGGTCAGGCGTCAGGGACAGGTCAGGCGCCGACGCCGTTGATCTGCAACATCCGGTGCTTTTTCTTCCCGATCGAAACCTTGATGCCCTGCTCCAGTGCCGCCCGGTCGACCGGCGCCTGTGGGTCGGTGACAGGGGCATTGTCCAAGCGCAATCCGCCCTCGGCGATCAGGCGCTTGGCCTCCTTGCCGCTGGCCACCAGACCCGACTGCACCAGCGCCTGCGCCACGGTCAGGCCCTCGGCCAAGGCCGCCGCGGGCAGCAGGGCGACCTCAAGATCGCCGCCCGCGCCGCCTTGTTCAAAGACCTGGCGGGCGGTCGCCTCGGCGCGGGCGGCGGCCTCGGGGCCGTGCAGCAGGGTCGTGACCTCGTTGGCCAGGCGCACCTTGGCCTCGTTGATCTCAGACCCCTGCAGCGCGCCCATGCGGTTGCATTCCTCGACTGGAAGCTCGGTGTAAAGCTTCAGGAACCGTCCCGCATCGGCATCGGTCGTGTTGCGCCAGAACTGCCAGAATTCATAAGGCGACAGCATCTCTCCGTTCAGCCAGACGGCACCGCCCGCCGATTTGCCCATCTTGCGCCCGTCGCTGGTTGTCAGCAGGGGCGAGGTCAGGCCCCAGATCACCCGGTCGTCCACGCGCCGCGTCAGGTCGATGCCGTTGACGATGTTGCCCCACTGGTCCGACCCGCCCATCTGCAGCCGGCAGCCATAGCGGCGGTTCAGCTCCAGGAAATCATAGGCCTGAAGGATCATGTAGTTGAATTCGAGGAAGGACAGCGACTGTTCGCGGTCCAGCCGTGACTTGACCGATTCGAACGACAGCATCCGGTTCACGCTGAAATGCCGCCCGATGTCGCGCAGGAAGGTCAGGTAGTTCAGCCCGTCCAGCCACTCCGCGTTGTTCAGCATCATGGCGCCGTCAGCGCCGTAATCCAGATAGCGCGCAAAGACCTTCTGCATGCCGTCGATGTTGGCCTGGATGGCTGCGTCATCCAGCAACGGCCGTTCGTCGCTTCGGAAGGACGGATCGCCCACCTTGGTCGTGCCGCCGCCCATCAGGGTGATCGGGCGGTTGCCGGTCTTCTGGAACCAGCGCAGCATCATGATGTTCAGAAGGTGGCCGACATGCAGGCTGGCCGCAGTCGCGTCATAGCCGATATAGGCCGTGACGGGCCCCGCCAGCAGCGCCTGGTCCAGCCCCTCGTAATCCGTGCAGTCGGCCAGATAGCCGCGTTCGGACATGATGTGCAGGAAATCGGATTTGGGCTGGTAGGTCATGGGCTTCATCCTTGTGATCGGGCGGGATATACAGGCTGAGGCCACAAAGGAAAAGCGCGATGATCCGGGCTCTGGGGATGATGTCGGGAACCTCGCTGGACGGGGTGGACGCGGCACTGGTCGATACCGACGGGGTTCGCATCGGCGGCTTTGGCCGGCACGCCTTTCGCGCCTATTCCGACAACGAAGCAGCGGTGCTGCACGCGGCCTTGGGGTCATGGCCGGAGGCGGCCGGGGTGCCCGAGGCCGCCCGCCTGATCGAGGCCAGCCATGCCGATCTGGCGCGCAGCTTCCCCGAAGCGCAGCTGATCGCCTTTCACGGGCAGACCCTGGCGCATGATCCACGCGGGCGGGGCACCCATCAGGCCGGCGACGGCGCGGCGCTGGCGCGCGCGACCGGGCGGAGGGTCGTGTGGGATTTCCGGCGCGAGGATGTTCGGCAGGGCGGCGAGGGCGCGCCGCTGGTTCCCTTTTTTCATTGGGCCTGCGCCGAATGGGCAGTGGGGCAGGGGCATCTGCCGCCCGCGCCGGTTGCATTTCTGAACCTGGGCGGAGTGGGCAATATCAGCTGGGTTGATCCGCGAACCACCGCCCCCGAAGCTGTCGGCGCCTGCCTGGCCTTCGACACCGGACCTGCGAACGCGCCCATAAACGACCTTGTGCGTGCGCGCCTTCACGTGACGCGGGACGACGGCGGACGCCAGGCTCTGGCCGGCACGGCCGACGCGGGAATCGTGGCAGAGTTTCTGGATCATCCTTATTTCGCCCGCCCGGCCCCGAAATCGCTGGACCGAGACCAGTTCACCGGCCTGTCACAGGCCGTCGCGGCACTGACCGTGGCGGATGCGGCGGCGACGCTTGTCGCGGCGCTGGCCGCTTCGGTGGTGGCGGGTCTGCAATGGCTGCCCGCGCCGCCTAGGCAGGTGTTGGTGTGCGGGGGCGGCCGTCACAACTCTGCGATCATGGCGGCCCTTGGCCGCGCCTTGCCCATGCCGGTGGCGCCGGTCGAGGAGGTGGGTCTGGATGGTGACATGCTGGAGGCCCAGGCCTTTGCCTGGCTTGGCGTCCGCGTGCTGCGGGGTCTGCCGATTTCGGGTCCGGCCACCACGGGCGTGCCCGCGCCTTGCTGCGGCGGGCGCATCAGCCATCCTAAGGGATGACCTCGGCGGAGCTCAGATTTTTCTTTTTCGCAGGCCAAGGGAACGCGGGAGTGTGAGGCACGTTAGGTGGTCGGAGACGGCAAAACGCTGTCAAAACATAAATCTACGCGGAGATTCCACATGAAGAACCTGATGATCACGGCTGCGGCACTTGCATTGGCGACAAGCCCTGCTTTTGCCCAGGACGCCACGGTCCCCGCGACGGATGCAATGCCTGCTGAAGTTGTTCCCGCCGAGAATGCCGAGACGATGCCGGTCGAAGGCGCGCCGATGACCACCACCGACGGCACCATGACCGGCGGTACGATGGCCACCGACGGCGCAGTCCTGACCACCGACGAAGCGGTTGTGACCGAAGGGACCATCGTCACGGGCGATGATACCGTTGTAACCGACGGCACCATGACCACGGCGGTCCCGACCCGGATGGACGAAGATCTTGAAGTTGCGCTGTCCGCCGAAAACCAGGGCATCACGTCGTCCTGGCTGGAGGGCCGGGCGATCTATACCACCAACCAGCCCTCCACCACCGCATGGACCGATGTGACCGGTGATGCCGTGCCGGGCGACTGGAACGAGATCGCCAACGTCTCGGACCTGGTGATGACCCCGGACGGCGAATTGATCGGCTATATTGCCGATATCGGCGGTTTCCTGGGCATCGGCGCCCATACGGTCCTGCTGGATCGTGACGCGCTGCATCTGGCGCAATTCGGCGATGATGTGGTCATGGCGACCAACTATTCGCAGGAAGAGCTGGAAGCCCTGCCGGAATTCGACATGGACAGCGTTCGCGACTGATTGCGACAGGCTGTTGCCGCGGAACGGGGTGCCCTTGGGGCGCCCCGTTTTTTCATGGGTGATCGGGCCTTTCCGGAACCCGGCCTTCGCTGCACGGTTGGAAGAGTGGCGCCCGAAGGGCGATGTTCATTCCATCAAGGAGGATCTGATGGCCAGACAACTGTTGGGAACTGCTGCGACGCTTGCTTTGTTGAGCGGACCGGCAATGGCTCAGACGACCGAGGCCCCGGCCCCTTTGGGCGACGTCATGACCATCCAGCAATGCGCCCCGGTGATCACGGTCACGCAGACCCCGCCGACTGTGATGGTGACCTTGCCCGAGCAGCCTGGACAGGAACCGCAGGTGACGGTCACCCAGGCCCCTCCGGACGTGTCGGTGGAAATGTGCCCGCCGACGCTGGCTGGCGCGGACGGTGCGCAGATGCAGGCGCAGCTGGTCGAGGCAGAGCCGGAGGTCGCCATTCGGGCGGCCGAGACGGCCGAACTGCAAATCAGCCGCATGGGCGGATCGGTGGCATCGGTCCCATCGCAGCAGGCGGCCGAGGAACCCGCAGCCGTGCGTCAGCCTGCGGTTCCTTCGGTAGAGCCGCTGCCTGATCGGGCGGAAAACCCGGAAGGTCGGCCGGCCACCGAGCCTGGCCCGATTGAGACGGGCCGGGCGGCCGATGCCGCAGAGGATTTGCCTGAGGCCGAGGCGCAGCCATCGCAGGTCACCCTTTCAGACGAGAACACGCAAAACACCGACCAGATGCCGGAAGCCTCGATCGCCGAGGAGGTGCAGCCGTTCGGAAACGAGGCCACATCGTCGGATCTGGTTGCGCCGTCTGGCGACACGGCGGCCCCGGCCGAGATGCCCGAAACCGATGATGCGACCGCTGTCGCAGACTCTGACGGACCGACGGTCGATGCCTCTGCGCCCGGCATGTCACCTGCCATGGACGGGGCGGTTCCTGCCGCGAATGCAATCGCGCTGCGAGAAGGAAATTCCGTGGTGGCGGCTGATGAGGTCATGGCCGGCGGCATGGAGGGCGTGGCAGTGTTCAGTGCGGATGATGAGGAGATCGGCCAGATTTCCCGCTTTGACGCGCAAGCCGAAACCGCCATCGTGGCTGTGGGCGGCTTTTTGGGATTGGGCGAACACGACGTGGCGCTGCCCTTGTCGGATCTGTCGTTCCAGCGCGACGGAGAGGGCGTCATGCGCGCCTATGTGTCGATCCCAAGCGAACAGGTGGACGATCTTCCCGCATATGAGGCTTCGGAATGATCCTGATGGGTTGCGGAAACGCGCCGTATCAGGAACTTGACTGAATTGTTCCAAAAACATCGCGCGCGCCCTTGACGGGGGCGCGCGCCCTGCGTAAACCCCGCTTCACCCCGGCGGCGATCAGCTGGGGGATGAGTTGGGCGGTTGTAGCTCAGTTGGTTAGAGTACCGGCCTGTCACGCCGGGGGTCGCGGGTTCGAGCCCCGTCAACCGCGCCACAACTCATCAGTCGCCGAAGGAAATGCGCGGTTGTAGCTCAGTTGGTTAGAGTACCGGCCTGTCACGCCGGGGGTCGCGGGTTCGAGCCCCGTCAACCGCGCCATTTCTTCCCTTTCCCCCTTCTTGTCACATGACGTTTCCGGTCTGCCGGTAGCCGCCGAGAGGGGCGCGGACGATGGCAGTCGTCCGCAGTTTCAGACGCAGGGGAAAACGATGACGGACATGGCGCAGGCACAGCAGTTGATCGACACGCTTGGCAAGGCCGCGCGCCTGGCTGCAATCGAGCTGGCGCAGGCACCAGCCGAGGTCAAGAACCAGGCGCTGCTGGTTGCGGCCGATGCGGTCGAAGCCGGGAGCGAAGCCATCCTGAGGGCCAATTTCCTTGATCTTGAAGCCGGGCGCGACAAGGGCCTTGGCGATGCGATGCTGGACCGCCTTCGGCTGGACGAAGGGCGTATTGCCGCCATCGCCACGGGCCTGCGCGAGGTGGCCAAGCAGCCCGATCCCGTGGGGCAGGTTATCGCTGAATGGGACCGGCCCACTGGTCTGCACATCCAGCGCGTCCGCACCCCCATCGGGGTAATCGGCGTCATCTATGAAAGCCGCCCCAATGTCACCGCCGATGCCGGGGCACTGGCGCTGAAGTCGGGCAACGCCGTGATCCTGCGCGGGGGATCGGAAAGCCTGCATTCCAGCGCGGCGATCCACGCCTGCATGGTTCAGGGGCTGCGCGCAGCCGGTCTGCCGCAAGAAGCGATTCAGATGGTCCCGACCCGCGACCGGGCTGCGGTCAGCGCCATGTTGACAGCCCAGGGGTTGATCGACGTCATCATCCCGCGCGGCGGCAAGGGTCTGGTCGGGCTGGTGCAGGATCAGGCGCGCGTGCCGGTTTTCGCTCACCTGGAAGGCATCTGCCATGTTTATGCGGATGGCGGCGCCGATCTTGAAAAGGCGCGCCGGGTCGTCCTGAACGCAAAGACGCGCCGCACCGGCATCTGCGGAGCGGCGGAATGCCTGCTGATCGACCGCGCCTTTTACGCGCGCCACGGAGACGTTTTGATCCGGGACCTGGTCGAGGCGGGGGTCGAGGTCCGGGCCGAGGGTGAGCTTTCCGGGATTGCCGGAACAATGCCCGCGCGGCCCGAGGATTTCGGCTGCGAATTTCTGGACATGATCATTGCAGCCCGCCTGGTCGACGGGGTCGACGGTGCCATTGCCCATATCCGCCAGTTCGGCAGCCAGCACACCGAATCGATCCTGACCGAGGACGACGCCACCGCCGCACGGTTCTTTGCCGGGCTGGACAGCGCCATCCTGATGCGCAACGCCTCGACCCAGTTCGCGGACGGCGGTGAATTCGGAATGGGCGCCGAGATCGGGATCGCCACGGGCAAGATGCACGCGCGCGGACCCGTGGGAGCCGAGCAGCTGACCACCTTCAAGTATCTGGTAACCGGCGACGGGACGATCAGGGCCTGATCAGAAGGCGATTTCGCCCCCTGTGTGGTCGAATTCGTATTGCAGCCTGCGGCCGCTGGCTGCGACCGTTTCGGCCAGCAGCGGAAAATGCACCTCGGACGGGGCAGGGGTGCGCGCCGCCCCGCCGTCCAGCCAGGCCCACAGATCGGGGTCGACGCGGCTGCGGTCGCATTCCGCGACCAAACGCCACCCCGGTGTGACGCGCAGCACGATGACACGACCGCCCCACGGCATCGCACTTTCCATGCACATCAGCGCCAGCATGACCATCCGCACCTCGGGCCGGGCAAAGTCGCCTTCGGCGTCCAGGGTGATCGACAAGCGGCCCTGCGCCGCCATGCCCTCGACCAGGCGCGCCAGCTCGGGGCGGGCGACCCGCTGATCGCCCTGCGCCAGGCCAAAAGCCATGCGATAGCCCTGAATGCGCTGCCGGGCCGAAACCACCGCTTCGGCGATCAGGCGCATTTCGGGCGTCTGCGACAGGCCGGGAAAATCGGGCGACATCTCCAGCAGCTCGACCCCGTTGCCGATCGCCCCCAGGGGCGAGACCAGATCGTGACACAGCCGCGACCCCAGCAGCGCAGCCAGGTCTCCGGGCGCGATGCGCGTTGTATGAGCCGTCATGTCTTGTTACCTTCCCTGATGTCCGATGGAGGTGTTGCCGTGAATGAAATCCTGGAACCCGGCATGATCGTGCGTCACCCGGGCGCGCCCGAATGGGGTGAAGGGCAGGTCCAGTCCCGGATCGGCGACCGCATCACCGTGAATTTCGCCGAGGCCGGCAAGCAGGTGATCGACGGCAAGCGCGTCACGCTGGAGATCGTTCGCTTCAACGGCATGTAACCTCAAGAGATTTCCTTGGCGAATGTGCAACCTCGGGTTGTCGCGTGCAAGTGAAACCTGCCACTGGAGACGCTGTGTTGTTGCAATGCCGCTGGTCGTTTCCTAGACAGGCGCCGACCGCTCCGTCATTTTCCCGAGGCCTCGTGAACCGCGCCGATCCCGCCTTCTTCCAGATCCGCCTTGCCGCGACCGAGCAGGACCTGCTGGCCGCGCAGCGCCTGCGTTATCGGGTTTTCGTTGAAGAACTGGGCGGCACCGGTCCGATGGTGGATCACGACGACCGGCTGGAGCGGGATGAGTTTGATCCCTTCGTGGACCATCTGTGCCTGATCGACACGCGCCGCGACGCAGGCGCGCTGGACCATGTGGTGGGGGTTTATCGCCTGCTGCCGGGCGACCGGGCGGCGTCCTTTGGGCGCTTCTATTGCGACGGCGAATACGATCTTGGGCCCCTGCGGGACTGCGGGCGGCCACTGCTGGAACTGGGTCGTTCCTGTGTGGATGCGGAATATCGCGGCGGCTCGGGCATGTTCCTGATGTGGAACGCGCTGGCCGATTACGTTCTGGACCACGGGATCGAGATCCTGTTCGGCGTTGCCAGCTTTCACGGCACGGACGTGCAGATGCTGGCGCCCTCGCTCAGCTGGCTGCACCACAGGCACCTGGCGCCGCCCGAGCTGCGCCCGCGTGCGCGGGATGCGGGATATCAGCGCATGGACCTGATCACGCCCGAGCTGCTGGACCGGCGCGAGGCGCTGGTAGGGATGCCGGCGCTGATCAAGGCCTATCTGCGCCTTGGCGGGCAGGTGGGCGAGGGGGCCTTCATCGACCGCGACTTCAACACCACGGATGTGTTCCTGCTGATGGACACGGCCGCGATGTCGGCCAAGCACCGCCAGTTCTACGAAAGCCGCTGGCAGGCGACATGAGCAGCGCGACCTGGCGCGAGGGAACGCCGCCGCCGCTGCCGGGGCCGCAAGGCCCGGCGGGCTGGCTGCGGGTCATCCGGCGCGGGGTTCCTGCCATCCTGATCCTGCTGCTGGGCGTCGTGATGATCCTGCCGCTGCGCGGGGTCGAACGGCTGTTTCACGGCCGCCGCCGGCCCTGGACTGGACCTCATGTGCAGGTCGTCTGCCGGCTGGTCCTGCTGTGCCTGGGGATCGGCTGGCATCGGGAGGGTCGGCCCATGCGCGGTCCGGGCGCGGTTGTGGCGAACCATTCCAGTTGGCTGGACATCCTGGTCCTGAACGCGGCGATGCCGGTCTTCTTCGTCAGCAAGGCCGAGGTTGCGGGTTGGCCCGGCATCAACATCCTGACCCGCGTCACCGATACGCATTTCGTGACCCGCGATCCCAAGCTGGCGCGCGCCCAGGCCGCGGAATTCGCCGAGCGCGTCCGCGCAGGCCACCGGCTGCTGTTCTTTCCCGAAGGGACCTCGACAGACGGGCGCCGCGTGCTGCCCTTCAAGCCGACCTTGTTTCAGGGCTTCCTTGATGCCACCTTGCCCGCGGGATTGGCCATCCAGCCGATCTCGGCGCGCTATGTCGCCCCGCCGGAGCAGGACCCGCGATTCTATGGCTGGTGGTCCGACATGGATCTGGGGCCCCACCTGCTGACCGTCCTTGCGGCAAAGCGACACGGTCATGTTGCAGTCAAGCTTCACCCTCCGATTCCCGTGTCAGGAAATGACCGCAAGTCCCTTTCAGCCGCATGCTATTCTGCGATAGCTGCTGATTTCGCGCGGTCCGAACTTGGGTTCTGAAAGCGCCGGGCCGGCCCCTGTCAAGGCCTTGCCAGCTGCCAAGATACGCTATATCTGGTGCTAAATTCGAAACAAACCACTAAGGAATGAGCGTATGACCCGCTTCGCTGCCCCCATCGCCGAACAGATCTGGGACATGAAATACCGGATGAAGGACGCCGATGGTCAGCCGGTGGACAGTTCGGTCGAGGACAGCTGGCGCCGCGTGGCACGCGATCTGGCGCGCGTCGAGGCAGAGCCCGCCAAGTGGGAGGACAAGTTCTATTCCGCGCTGGAAGATTTCAAGTACCTGCCCGCCGGCCGCATCCTGGCAGGCGCCGGGACGGGTCGCTCGGTCACGCTTTTCAACTGCTTCGTGATGGGAACCATCCCCGACAGCATGTCGGGCATCTTCGACATGCTGAAGGAAGCCGCGCTGACCATGCAGCAGGGCGGCGGCATCGGCTATGACTTTTCGACCGTGCGTCCGCGCGGGGCGGCGGTGAAGGGCGTGGCGGCCGATGCCTCGGGTCCGTTGTCCTTCATGGATGTCTGGGACGCGATGTGCCGCACGATCATGTCCGCAGGCTCGCGCCGCGGCGCGATGATGGCCACGATGCGCTGTGACCATCCGGATGTGGAACATTTCATCGAAGCCAAACAGGACAGCGCCCGCCTGCGCATGTTCAACCTGTCGGTGCTGGTGACTGACGACTTCATGGAAGCCGTCAAGGCCGACGGCCCGTGGGAGCTGAAGTTCGACGGCAAGGTCTATCGCACGGTGCAGGCGCTGGACCTGTGGAACAAGATCATGAAGGCCACGTATGATTTCGCCGAGCCCGGCGTGATCTTCATCGACCGGATCAACAAGTCCAACAACCTCAGCTATGTGGAGACGATTGCCGCGACGAATCCCTGCGGCGAACAGCCCCTGCCGCCCTATGGCGCCTGCCTGCTGGGATCGATCAACCTGGCGCGGCTGGTGACGAACCCCTTTACCGACGCGGCCGAGCTTGACCCCGAGGCGCTGGACGACCTGGTCCGCACGGCCGTTCGGATGATGGACAACGTGGTCGACGCCTCGCGCTTTCCGCTGGAGGCACAGGCGCAGGAGGCGCAGAACAAGCGTCGCATCGGCCTGGGCGTCACCGGCCTTGCCGACGCGCTGCTGATGCTGGGCCTGCGCTATGGCGCCGATGACGCGGTCGCGCAGACCCGTGCCTGGATGAAGGCCATCGCAAGGTCGGCCTATCTGGCATCGGTCGATCTTGCCAAGGAAAAAGGCGCTTTCCCGCTGTTCGACGCGCAAAAGTACCTGGCCTCCGGCTTCATGTCCAAGATGGATGATGACGTTCGCGACGCCATCGCCGCCCATGGCATCCGCAACGCCCTGCTGACTTCGATCGCGCCCACCGGCACGATCAGCCTCTATGCGGGCAACGTGTCGTCGGGGATCGAGCCGGTCTTCGCCTATGCCTACACCCGCAAGGTCCTGCAGAAGGACGGCTCGCGCACCGAGGAGGAGGTCGTCGATTACGCTGTCCAGATGTGGCGCGACCTCAAGGGTGATGCCGAACTACCGGATTACTTCGTGAATGCGCAGACCTTGGCGCCCAAGGACCATGTCGCGATGCAGGCGGCTGCGCAGGAATGGGTCGACAGCTCGATCTCGAAGACGATCAACTGCCCCGAGGATATCAGCTTTGACGACTTCAAGGACGTGTATCTGGCGGCCTGGGATCTGGGCTGCAAGGGCTGCACGACGTATCGTCCGAATGACGTGACCGGATCTGTGCTGTCGGTCAGCGAAAAGACCGAAAAGGCCCCCGAGGCCGACAAGGGCGCCGACGTCGTTTACCTGACCGAGCCGCTGGACCGTCCCGCGGCGCTGGAGGGCGCAACCTATAAGCTGAAATGGCCGGGGTCCGAACACGCGATCTACATCACGATCAACGACATCATCCACGGTAATCACCGCCGCCCGTTCGAGATCTTCATCAACTCGAAGAACATGGAGCATTATGCCTGGACCGTCGCGCTGACGCGGATGGTGTCGGCCGTGTTCCGCCGCGGCGGCGATGTCAGCTTTGTGGTCGAGGAACTGAAAGCCGTCTTCGATCCGCGCGGCGGTGCATGGATGCAGGGTCGCTACGTTCCGTCGATCCTTGCGGCCATCGGCGGAGTCATCGAGCGTCATCTGATCGAGACCGGATTCCTGGCCGGCGAGGGCCTCGGCCTGAAATCCGATCCGAAAGCCGAACTGATGGCCGTGGGCGAAACCCCACGCGGTCCGGCCTGCCCATCCTGCGGCCAATACGGCATGCGGATGATCGAAGGCTGCATGACCTGCCCAAGCTGCGGCCATTCGAAGTGCGGCGGCTGAGCAACGTCAGTTTTTATGTAACGACAACCATAGAGCCAACTTTGCAGGCCACAACCTAACCCTTTAACAACCAAAAATAGCAGTCCCGGCGCTGTGACCTCCATCGCTTTGTGGCGGAGTTTCTTCAGGGTTAGGTGGCACCGATGACGAGGGTGGCGCGGGCTGCGTGAACGACGTCGTCGGTGATAGCGCTGAGGTCGTTGATCTTCAGGATGCGTCCGATCTGGACGAAGAGGCGCTGGAGCAGGCGAAAGTTGCCTCCCGTGATGCGGGCGATGGAGGCGATGGCCTGAGCGTCGGTGAAGTCGGCCTTGTCGAGTTCGAGGCCGAGCCGGCGCCAGTGGCGGTTGAGCACGAAACTGAGCTCGTCGCCCGTGAGGGGGCGGTAATGGTGGGCGAAGCCCACGCGGCTGCAGAGCTGGGGGTGGCGCGCGAGGCGCCTCTCCATGCCGGGCATGCCGATCAGGATCACACCCCGGCTGGTGCGGTCGAAGATATCGCGCACGAGCTCAAGCGCTGCAGTCTGCATCCGCTCGATTTCGTCGATGATGATGAGCTCGACCAAGCGGTTCCGGTCGCGGCGAAGGACTGTGCCGCCCTCACGCCCGATCTGCGTTTCGATACAGGCGCCGACCAGGACAAGGCTCTGACCCACGGTGTCGCGCAGATCGCGCAGCGTGCCGGTGATGGTCGGAGTATGGAACACCGTGCGCGTGCGGGTGAGCTTCTCCTCGAGGGCTGTACAGGCGTCCACGCTCAGGCCCCACCCCTTGATCATTGGCTCGGCCTCGTCCCAGTGGGCGTAGCGGCGCGCGGACAGGGTCTTGCCCACGCCTGCGGGCCCGAGGCACAGGCCGATGGTGCGGTGTCGGCGCACGGCGGTGGCGAACTCGACGAAGCGGCGGTGCTCTTTGGTGGCGATGAAGGCGCCCGCGCGCTCGACCTCCGTCAGGTTGGCCATCAGTCGTCCTCCTCGCAAAGGCGCAGCCTGGTGCGAGCGTGCGAAGGCGGCTCCGGCGGAGCCGCGGTCTGGGCGGGGCCACCAGAGATGGGCAGGAAATCGGCCACGCGCGCGATCCGCTCGCCGAAGTTTGCCCGCAGGGCCAGGCGGTGCGCGCGCCGCGCCGCCTCGATGTCCATGAGCGTGACCGCCTCGCCAGCGTGCTCCTCGCTGATGGCGCGGCAGACAAAGCGGTCGCGGTAGAACACCCGGATCTCCGACAGGTCGCGCGGGTCGAAGCGGACTGTGACCGCCTCGCCGACGAAGCCGGCAAGCGTCGGACTTGCGTAGCGCAGGCCCTCGAAGCGAATTCCGTCGCGCTGCACGATCCTGGGCTTGGCGTGCAGGACCAGAACCAAGTCAAGCTCCTTCAGGCTATCGGGCAGGCGCGGCAGCAAGGCGCCCGCGGCCCAGGTCTCGTGCGGAGCCTGCCCGGTCCCCGAGTGAGGGCGCAGGTTATAGGTGCCAACCACAAAGGCTCCGATCGCGCGGTCGAGCTCGGCAAGCGACAGCCGCGGCGCGCTGGCCGGCCGACCCCCGACAAGGTGCCCGGGCAGCTCGGGCAGGAGCTGGGTCGTGATGGTGCCGAAGAGGCGCTCGACCTTGCCCCGGCCTTGAGGGCGAGCCACGACCGAGTGGATCAGCCGGATGCGCAGATCGGCCGCAACCTGCTCAAGGTGGACGCTGGTAAAGTCAGAGCCATGGTCGACGTAGAGGATGTCGGGGATGCCGCAGTCTGTCCAAGCAGCGTCCGCCTCGCGCCAGATCGCCTGCCGCAGCGCGAGCGAGGTGTTGAGCGCCGAGGGCGCGCCCAGGAACACCATGTAGCCCGTCACCGCCCGCGAGTGATCGTCGATGACCGTCGTGAGCCACGGCCGCGCGGGCTTGCCCTTCTGGTCCAGGATCAGGACGTTCAGGAGCGTGTGGTCGGCCTGCCAAAGGGCATTCGGCGCCTCCGCCCGGTGGGGGTGGAACAGCTCGAAGCGATCGCGGAAGGCGGCTGGCCCGTCCTGCGCCAGGGTGACCATCGCCGGATCGAGGGTGGCGAAGATCGTATGCACGGCGGTGTAGGATGGAGCGGGCCAGCCCTTAGCCCGCGCGGCTTCGACCACCCGCCGGTGGATGCGGCTGCGGACCGGCGCAGCCGCTGGAGCCCCAGTCAGCGTTGTTGCAGAACTCCAGCCTGCTGCAGAATTCACGCGGGCTGGCTGGTGGGGTTAGCGTGCCTGCATGAGCGAACTTGGGCCTGTCCGCTACCGCACGACGAACTGG
>KZ836039.1 GCA_003255745.1 Paracoccus saliphilus | reverse complement strand
TGAGTAACGATTGTTCATAGGAGAGGGCTATGACAAAGCCACTCATAAGAAAGAACATGTCCACGGCTAGGAATGAGCTTTGGAGCAGGCCTATGCCGCCGAAATAGTCGTCGAGATGGTAGATAAAAACGGCAAGGGCTGCGATTCCGCGAGCACCGTCCAGTGCGGGGTAATATGTGCTATTATTCATGACAAACTCTATTACTAGCAAACAGCAGGTAAAACGACGTAGAACTGCAAGCTGGCTTCGTTGTGGACAGNAGGTAAAACGACGTAGAACTGCAAGCTGGCTTCGTTGTGGACAGAAAGGTTCAACAAGCCATACTGCATGCCCTATTTTGGTGCTATCTTTTTTATGATTTGAACCGAGCGGTCGTGTTGGAGACCTATTAGCGGCAACGGTGCAGGGACCTTGTGCTACGCCCCTCCGTCCCGGCTCCTCCGCATAGCACTCATCTCGCAGGAACAGTGCCTTCTGGTTGAAGCTCGCGCTTTGGTCAGAAGTCCTCACCTTGCCGCGAATTGCGAAACGTCGCGGGCCGCTCTGTCTTCGGTCGCCAGCAGCGCAAAGGCGCTAACATGAATAAAGGAGACGCAACATGACCATCGAACTCAAGAAGATCGCAGGTATGGGTGCCGTCGTCGTCGCTCTAGCCACTGGCCCGGTGCCTTCAATGGCTCGCTCCGTGAGCACCCGTGTGATCCGCATCGGGGCGGCGGGCTCCAGGTCGCGCAGGAAGCGGCGGGCGTTGGCCGCCGTCTTTGCCGGATAGATGCGCACGAAGACCCACCTCGTGGCGCGGTCGATGGCGACGAAGAGATACCGGCGGCGGTCCTCGTCTGCCATCTGCGGCAGGTATTTCACGTCGACATGGAAGTAGCCTGGCTCGTAGGCCTTGAACGGCTTGTGCGCAGGCCGCGCCACAATAGGCCTCAGTGCGCGCAGGTTAGCCGCCCCATGCCGACGCAAGCAGCGGTCGAGCCCGGAGCGCGAGACGTGCGGGTTCAGGAACTCGCGCACCACCGGCAGCAGGTCGTCCAGCGGCAGCAGCAGCGTTCGGCGTAGCGCTACTGCCATCGCCTCCTGCGCCGGCGTCAGCGTGGTCTGCAACCGATGAGGGGTGTGGCTGCGGTCATGGACGCTGTCCCGGCTTCGCCACTTCCAG
>KZ836038.1 GCA_003255745.1 Paracoccus saliphilus | reverse complement strand
CAACCTGGACCACTCAGGTGGGGCTGATCAGATCGAGGACTACAATGACAACTACCCGCGTTCAGGGCTGAAGATGCGCTCGCCCCGCGAGTTCATTGCAGCTCAAACCGTAGCCGCCTGAGTATCCGGTGAAATGGGGGCAAGACCATGACTGCACCGGGTGCAGTTCACGTGGTTAATTTTTTTTTAATATTTTTGTGTTTTAGTAACAGCTTAAAGTAAAGTGAGGTCATGATGGACCACCGCATACGAAGCAGTAGAGAACTAGCCCACCACCTAGCACATGCGGCATCGGTAGTGACCGCATGCCGTCAAAGTGTCGGCCGTATTAGTGTCGAAGAGGCCGATGTGATGCTCATCAGGTCCCGCGTTTCGACAACTCTCTGTGAGCTTGAGACGGTACTGAAGCATATAAACCGGCAAGCTCTTGTCTGGCGGGAACTGCGGGCTGTGAACGGAGTCGACGACAGTACAGGAAGCAGCAGCCTAACTGAAATTCAGAGCATGAGCGGCCCTTGTTTATCTAATCCGGNAATCCGGCTGCGCCCCGCTAACCCCCTTGCCGGAAATAATGTAGCGGTCATGACGAAAAATAAATGTCAGACTGTTTTAAAACTCCCGATTTCAAGATTGATGATAGATAGCTGATTGCTACGTGAGATAACACGCGTCACAAATGTGGATATCGGAAGCTCTCTGGATCCTTGACCATAGCGTCGCTTGACCGTCTTCCATACATCTTCACTGGAGCATCCAGCGCCCCTCTCTGTCGTCATCGCGAGGCTGTATATTGTTTGAAAAAAAAATCTGCCTAGCTTACTGTTTTGCCTCGAGCAAGCTGGTCAATTGCAAAGCGTTCGCTGCGAATAATAACTTAGCTCCCAATGAAGAGGTTGAGTTGGTCCCGCATACGCGGCAGCTGATAATTCCACCAACAACTGTCCGATCTCAGTTAAGCTATAGTGCTGATCAAGCATATAACGGACTTCGGAAGTACCTCTTGGTGATCTATGCAAAGCCGATTGTTCCCATCACATTCATCGTGGTATGCTGGGCGGCGTTTTTCCTTCTGATCGTAGTTCCGATCCTGAGGGGCATAGCGAATATTGTGCTTTCACTTGTTTACTAATCAGCTGTATTGACCTCGCTGAATCTGCTCAGGTTAAGCCGCTAATCT
>QKYL01000065.1 GCA_003255745.1 Paracoccus saliphilus | reverse complement strand
TTGAGTGTCGTCGGCTCTCTGGACCGCACGAGCGGGGTCGCAACCACCACCGCCAACACCATCACGGTAGCGACAGTCGATCTGCAGGCCTCGCTCGGCCTGGATCTGACGACGGGCGCGTCGGCAACCTACACGGGGATCACTGACACGACCACGGCTGCATCGATGGTGACCGCCATTGAGGGGATGATCAACTCGTCGGTGAACGGTGCCGCCCAACTGGGTTCGGCCGGTAAACGGGTCACCGACCAGGCCAGTTTCGTGGGCAAGCTGGCTGACTCGCTGAAGGCCGGCATCGGCTCGCTGGTCGACGCCGATATGGAAGCAGCCTCGGCTCGCCTCCAGGCGCTGCAGACGCAGCAGCAGCTGGGCATCCAAGCGTTGTCAATTGCCAACCAGGCGCCGGGTGCCGTCCTGTCGCTGTTCCGCTGATGATACGGGCGGGCGCCTTGCGCGCCCGCCGACCTATATGCAAGCTGGAACAGGTCCTTCGGGCAAATGCCGCGATCGCGTTCCCCTGCTCTTGGCAGAAGTCATGCGCCTCGGTAGCAGGCTCTACTTCTTTGCTCTTTCCGCGTGGTAGCCGTCGCCCAGGTGGCTTACGCTCTCACCTCGGTCTGTTCAGCTTCCACAAGCAGCTTTATTGTTCCTCGGGGCCCGGCGGCTTCTCTGCTGCAGTTCAGGTTTACTGGCCGTGTAAATGGTGGAGGGGGGAAGCCGGCTGACATTCCGCTGCGGGACGTCGGTTCAGCGCTTAATCCACGATGCCGAGCACGCTTCTGCTCAAAATCGCAAGTTTGAGAAAGAACATCCCTACGCATTTGCGGCATTCGAGTTAAAGCCGCTCAACCTCGAGTGAGGCGGGTGCGCTGAAAAATCCGTTGCGAGTCCCGGTTCATGAGCGGGCAACTCTGATGGCAGCTGCACTCTTAGCATTCCTCGCTCCTCTTGTGGAGGTGTTCTCCAGCGGAGCTTGTGGGGCGCCCATCTAACATGCCTATCAGTTGCTGCCGGAATGAGCCGCAGCCGGCGCTTTCACGGCTGAATTGCGAGCCGCCAACGCTGACTGGACAACTAAAGCAAGTACCGCAGCGACATCGCTAAAATGCGCGCATATTCAGCCGCCGGGAAAGGCGCGTGTTTACGAGTTGTCAATCAACGGCAGCTAGAACGGTGACATGCCAAAAACGGCAGTGGGCAAGCCGCCCGGACGGTCAGAAGGCCAT
>QKYL01000064.1 GCA_003255745.1 Paracoccus saliphilus | reverse complement strand
TGTGTACTCACTAGACAATTTGGCACAAGGCAAAATTGATCGCTCGCCCCACAACGCGGGGAAAGGACACATAAACCTTCCTTCGGAGGGGCTAGCGTTGCGTTGGCGAAGAAGAAAAGAAGCCCATCCTAAATCAAGCCGCCAAGACATCCGAGAAAAATAGGGAAGGCGCTTCAAGAGCAGGCGAAGCTCTGGTCCTATTTGCACGCGAGCCTAAGTAGTGTAATAAAAACTACAGCTTCTTATTTGCAAAAAGATCTGGTCGCTTCTGTACAGCTTTTCTAATCTTATGCGTAATCGAAAAGGGAAGGTCTAATTTATTTATTTCACGCATGAACTCGAGCTCTACGTCATTAAGGCTAGCATTTTTAAGTATTGGTTTTTCTACAATATGCATAGTTTTGCTATTAATTCCTACAGTTTCTAAGAGTTTCTGGCCGAGAAATCTATCTTCTGACAAGTCCTCCTCCATAGGATAAAAAATTATGGGTTGCTGTAGTGTTGCTTCGATAGCTGCGTGACCTTCATCCCAGTTTCGGCAAATGCCGTTTATCGATAACCATTCTGAATATTCCCCCGTGAACTTGTGTACTTTTACATCCTGATTATAGCAACTACGCAACCAGCTAGTGCGATGGCGGGTGCTAAAAATAAATACCAATTTATGACCTGATAATTCGTTTTTTATAATGCTCAGAGACCTTGCGGCAACATCGAAAATATCTCCTCCCGGACATACAATGCTAAGGCCAATCATATTTTCTTCAGAAATTATAATGCGGCTCTGCGGCATTTTTCGGATTTCTTTATCAATATCACGTGCAGCATACCTAAGTCTTGCAGATGTTTGCGCACTTTCTTTCTTTGCGTAGTCCCTGCCAGCAAGGTGCAAAGCATTAGTGTTAGGGCTTGTATTTCTGGTTATAATTCCAATTTCACTTGAAAAAATTCTTTGATTGTCTTCAAGCAGCGACTGTACGGTTGTGGTGCCGGTTTTTCGAAATCCAGCATGAATAAAAACTGTCTTACCAGTGGGACTTGTTTGGCGCCGGGACATGATTTTCCTGCGCAAACTTATGAGGTGTGTTTTTCGAAGTGCAGCTGATAAGTAAGAACGTAAACGCACGGAAAATCTCCTGTAAGTTATTGTGGAAGATGGCTATCTTCAGACCAAAGTTTATTTAATAAACCACAACCCCTGGCTGATCTCCTTCCCCCTCCCAGCTCCG